>CAYYTU010000125.1:0-6623 GCA_964474655.1 uncultured Anaerolineales bacterium | reverse complement strand
TGATGTCGAAATGCTCTCCTCCGACGAGGGCTGGGCCGTGGGCAGGGGCGGGGATTATGACTCTGGCTACTATGGTGAGATTCTTCACTACGACGGCACCGAATGGGTTACCGTTACCAATCCTGCTACGGACTACTTGAGTGATGTCGAAATGCTCTCCTCCGACGAGGGCTGGGCCGTGGGCGGTGATTGGGATTATGGCGAGATTCTGTACTATGATGGCAACACGTGGGAACTGGTTCAAACCACCAATTATGGTCTCAACGCAATCTCGATGGTGGACAGCGACACCGGCCGCATCGTGGGGGACGACGGCCTCATCCTGCGCCTGACGACCACGGCCGAGACCTACACCGTCACCGGTACCATCAGCGACAGCACCGGCAGCCTGCTCGACTGGGCGCTCGTCTCCACGGGTCACGGCGATTGGAGCAAGACGAATGACCAGGGCCAATACGCCCTGACCGGGCTGGAGGCCGGGGACTACACCCTGACGCCGTTCAAGCTCGGCTACACCTTCTCGCCGCCCACGCGCACCGTCAGCGTGCCCCCGGACGCCTCCGGGCAGGACTTCACCGCCACGCAGGACGCCACCGGCACGGTCAGCGGGCAGGTCACGAGCGACGACGATGGCGCCGGGATCAAGGACATCTCCGTGATGGCCTATCTATCCGCTGAGGGCGAATGGCGCTACGCTGGCGCCACGACCACCGGCGCCGACGGCAGCTACGCGCTCGAGCTGCCGGTGGGCACCTACCGCATCTTCTTCGCCGATAGGAGCCGCCGCTATCGCAGCGAGCACTACGACGACGAGAGCAATTTCGACGACGCGACTGATGTCACCGTCACCGCCGATCAGACGACGAGCGTTGACGCGGCGCTGGAGGCCTTCCCGCCGCCCCAGATCGACGTCAGCGGCGAGGCCAGCACCGCCGTGGACCGCGAGACCGGTCAGGTCACCATTCGCAGCAGCTGGGGCAGTGTGGTGACCATCACGCGGGAGATCACCTGCGCTGGCGGCACCGCACCGACGGACGTCGAGCTCGTGGTCGGCTCGGAGGCATTCCCGATGACCCACGCGGGCGGCGATCAGTACAGCGTGGCGCTGGACATCCCCGACGACTTGCCCAGCACGTCCGGCTCGCACGCGATGAAAGTGAGCTACACGTGCGACACGACCCCAACGGAGGTGGGCGTGGGACAGGTGGCGCTCTACGACCCCAGCGGTCAGATCACGGACGGCGCGGGCAACCCCGTCGCCGGCGCCACCGTCAGCCTCTACCGCGTGCCTTACGCCTTGCCCGATAAGGACGGGCAGACCAACGACTGCCGCACGGTCGAGACGCGGCCGGGCGATGACTGGAGCGACCTGGAACCCGCCGAGATCGACGACGGCGCCTGGGTCAACACCGAGGTGGAGGGCACGCAGCTAATCAGCCCGACCGTCAACCCGCAGGTGACGGGCAGCGACGGGCGGTACGGCTGGGACGTGGCCGAGGGCTGCTGGTACGTGGTGGTCGAGGCGGAAGCTATCCCCAGGCCGTCAGTCCGCTGGTGGGCGTGCCGCCGGAGGTCACTGATCTGGACCTGACGCTCTCGTTCAGAACCGTCTATCTTCCGCTGGTGATACGCCATTAAGGCGATTAGCGGACTATTTGAGCTTGATTCCTGGGGCGAGGATGGTATACTTCAGATATAGTTTGAACCTCAAGTCTTGCACCTTCTACATTGGCGAAACGGGACCCCTTGCACCGACAGCGCCACATCTTTACCCAATACAGGTGGATTATGCACACTCACCAACAGAATAACATCTTCGGAATAGCGTCTATCCTTGCCGCTGTGTGCCATCTCAGTAGAAGAGCCAGCGTCACGTTGGGCCTCGTTCTGCTGGTCACGGTAGCGTCTCTTTCTCCCCACTTTGCTAGAGCCGAACCATCTACTCCTGGAGAGGCTCAAGACCAAACAGGCTCCTGGACTAACTTCTCCGTCGCCGATGGGCTGGCGGATAGCTCCATCTTCACATTGGACGTGACCGCCGACGGTCACGTATGGGTGGGAAATGCCCAAGGGATCAGCGTGCGCGCGCCGGGCGGTGACTGGCTGACGTTGACCGAGTTGGGTACCTACGCCGGCGTCGATATCGTTCCCGATCCGGGCGATAATCAGCGTCACTGGATCGCCACCTATGAGGGCGGCACGCTGCTGGACGACAATGGAACCCCGCTTGACCAAAGCGATGACGATTGGAAAACGTTCCGGGAGAGCGATGGGCTGGTGAAGCGTTACGTCTCGACCTTGGCCGTGGATGATAACGGCGATATCTGGCTTGGCACTAACTACATCGACGACGAAGGCAATGAGGAAGGCTACGGCATCAGCGTGTTGGACGTCAACGGCACGCCGTTCGACAAATCAGACGACACTTGGACGACCTACACGGCCTCCAACAGCAACCTCTCGCACGACGCCATTCGTGACATCGTGGTCGACGACCGTGGCGTGGTGTGGATCGCCACGAAGAGCGGTCTTAGTACCTACGACGGCGGTGTATGGTCCACATTCACGACCTACAACTCCGACCTGGTCGACAATGGCATCACCGCCCTTGAGGTAGCGAACGGTACCTTGTGGATTGCCACGCAAGATGGGGTGAATGCCTTCGATTACAACGGCACGCTGCAGAATATGGACGACGATCGGTGGGCTACCTATGACAAGTACGATGGTCTCGCCGCGGATGATACATCCTGCTTGGCAATTGACAGGAACGGATATATCTGGGTCGGCACCACCTGGAAGACGAACGACGGTGAGGTTGGCGCTGGCGTCAGTGTGCTGGATGCCAATGGCACACCCTTCGCTTCTGGCGACGACGCCTGGGCCACGTTCACCACCTACGACGGGCTGGCCCACGATGCCGTGCGGGCCGTAGCAGCGTCGGGGAGTGGTACCATCTGGATCGGGACCAAGGAGGGGGTCAGCCAACTCAAGTACGGGAGCTCGCCATTCGCAGGCGGTGACAACCGCTGGGCGACCTACGAGAGCGAAGAGAATCTGGCTGGCAACACGGTCTACGCGGCGGCTGGAGCGAACGCGAGCGCCGTCTGGCTGGGCACCGACCAGGGCCTGAGCCTGCTGCAGCACCACGTTACGCCGGGCAACAAGCTGGATGATGAATGGAGGACCTACACGACAGAAGATGGTTTAGCCGCCAACGGCATACTGGCCTTGACGTCGGATGATGAGGGGCGCGTGTGGATCGGGACGGCGGCTGGGCTAACCATCCTGGATCCTGGTGGCGCGCTGGATGACACCTGGGATGACGAGGTAGTCACCTACGACAGTGATTCGGGCCTGGTGAACGATCGCGTCAACGCTATTGCCATCGACACCGCTGGACGGGCCTGGATCGGATGCGGCAGTTACTTCGACGGCGGGGTGAACGTCCTGGAGATCGGCGATTATCTGAGTTATCGGGGAGATGATACCTGGGGGACCTTCACGCCGCTTAACAGTGACGTCCCCGATCCCTACGTTGCAGCGGTAGCCATTGGGTCTAACAACAGGGTCTGGGTGGGAACCCACGGTGGCGCAGCGCGATTGGATCACGCTGGCTCGCCCTTCGACAAGAGCGATGACAGTTGGTCCACCTTCGATACGAGCAACAGCGAGTTGGCCTTCGACACCGTGAAGGGAATTGTCGTGGATAAAGCTCAAAACGTCTGGTTCGCCCTGGCGCTGGAAGGGGTCAACGTGCGTTCGTCCTCCGAGAACTGGTATCGTTTCACACAAGCGGATGGCCTGGCTTACGATTCGGTGTACGCCGTCACGGAGGATAGAGATGGTAATCTCTGGTTCGGCACTGACGGAGGGGGCGCGAGCACTCTAGACTATGGGGATGGAATAGGCGATAAAGGGGATGACGTTTGGCGAACGTATGGTGGCGATACGCTTTTATCCACCCACATTCGAGCCGTCGCTGAGGATGCGCTGGGACAAGTCTGGCTGGGCACGTTCGGCGGTGGAACAAGCGTCTATTCGGATTTAGAGAAGGTCTACTTACCTTTGACCATGCGAAACGCGTGGTGAGCCGTAGCTCTATAGAACGAGGAGGTCTGTGATGAAACAGCGTGTATTGTTCAAGGTGTTGTGTATAGTTCTTCTGCTGACCTTGCTGATCCCCAGCGCGGGTGCCTCGCGGGCCCGCGAGGGAGCAGAGCCGCCGACGCCCGAAGACTACGTAGCCGGCGAGATACTGGTCAAGTTTAGCTCATCAGTGAGCCTCACCACCGCGGGTGGTGATGTGCAAACGGGCATCGCGTCACTGGATGAGCTGATTGAGGAATACGATGTAGCAGCCGCCGATGCGCTGTTCGCTGAGGTTGCGAGCTCAGAGCAGGGACTGGAGCGTATCTACAAGCTGGATCTACCGGAAACAGCCGACGTTTTGGCCGCGGCGGCGGTCTTCGGCGCCGATGCCTACGTCGAGTACGCCGAGCCGAATTACACCTATCACATTATGGGAGACGAGGCTGGCAGGCTCGCTGAGCCGATAAGTGACGATACAGAAAGCTATCACTTGCCCTGGCCGGCCGGCGACAGCCTTTACGTTATTCAAGGAAACAATGACACTCCCACACATTCGGGCAAGTTTCAGTACGCTTGGGATTTCAGCGAGGATGTTAACGGCACAATTGAAGGGCATCCGATTGTGGCGGTTGCTGATGGCACAGTCAAGGTAGCAAAAAACGATGCCGACGGATGGGGATACTATGTCGTGATAGAACACCCCGAGGCGGATGGTTCCCCCAAGTACAGTCTTTACGGCCATCTTCAGCAGATTGATGATGGCATTCAAGTCGGGGAATCAATTCAGCAAGGTGAACTGGTGGGGAAGCTCGGAAAGTCGGGAGGGATGTCAAACGGCGTTGCGCACCTCCATTTCCAGTTTATGGACGCTATATGGGAAGGAGGCACAACTGCTCCATCGGTGCCGGGTAGTTTCGCCGAGGTGAGCGGTGATGGTGTTCCCCAAGAAGATCAGTGGTACACCTCGCAGAACGGTAGTGCACCGCCTGATTCGACGGATCCTCTCTTGCGCTACGAATGGGGCCTTGACAACACCGGACAGACCGGTGGGAAGGAAGACGCCGACATCGACGCACCGGAAGCCTGGGAGATCACCACTGGCGTCACCGAGACGATGATCGCCGTCATCGACACCGGCGTGGACTATAACCACGAGGATCTGGACGATGGACGCGTGCGCACCGACATCGACCAGGATTACGTCAACGATGACGACGACGCGATGGACGACCACAGCCACGGCACGCACGTGGCCGGCACCATCGCGGCCGAGACGAACAACGGCGTCGGTGTGGCCGGGGTGATGTGGCAGGCCCAAATCCTCCCTCTCAAGGTACTTAGCAATCGCGGGAGCGGATCGTCCGACGATGTCGCTGCGGCCATTCGGTACGCGGCCGATCAGGGCGCCGATGCGATCAATATGAGCCTGGGGAGCCGCAGTTGCTCTCAGACCATCGCCGATGCCGTTAACTATGCCTACGATAAGGGCGTGGTCATTGTGGCGGCCGCCGGCAACAGCGGCAGCAGTATCGGCTACCCGGCCAAACACGCTCCGGTCATCGCTGTGGGGGCCACGGATCACAACGACCACAAAGCCTACTTCTCCAACTACGGCGACGAGCTGGACGTGGTGGCCCCGGGCGTCTCAATCTTCAGTACAGTGCCCAACAATGGCTACGACGCCTTCAGCGGCACCTCGATGGCCTCGCCCCACGTGGCTGGCGTCGTAGGGCTTCTGCTTTCCCAGCGCTCTGATCTCAGCAATGGACAGGTGCGGGAAATCCTGCGCCAGTCGGCCGACGATCTGGGGCAGGGAGGCTTCGACACCTACTACGGCTATGGTCGCGTGAATGCCCATCAAGCCTTGCAGGCCGAGACGCCGGATGACCCGCCCGCTCCCGAGGATGCCGACTGCACGTCGACGGGACCGTGTGCGGCCGGCGTGGCCGTCGAAGGTACCGACGACGGAACGAGCATTCTGAGTGACTTGCGGGCCGTGCGCGACGAGGTCTTCACTGAGGATCCCGGACAGCGCTGGGTGGACATCTATTACGAGCACCAGGGCGAGGTGGCTTGGCTGTTGGCGACGCATAAGGATCTGCGCGTCGATGCCTTGAACGGCTTCCGAGCCTTCGCGCCCGTCTTCCGCGCCGGATTGGGGAAGGGGCCTTCGGTCACGCTTACCCCGGACCTGATCGAGGCTGCGCGAGAGGCGCTGATGGGGGTGGCCGAGCACGGCAGCGACGAGATCCACGACGACATCGTGCGGGAGTGGGAAAAGGTCGATCCCTACCGGTTCGTGGGCCAGGACGTGTTGGAAGTGTGGGAGCAACTCAAGCGCGAGGAGCGAACGATGAAAGTCTATCTCCCGCTCGTGATGAAATAGTGGACACCATCGGCCCGATGGACGCAGATCTTCAATGTGACGTCCTCGTCGTCGGCGCCGGGCCGGGCGGCTCAACGGCGGCCTTTGAGCTCGCTCGGTCTGGCGCCGACGTTTTGTTGGTGGACAGAGACCATTTCCCCCGCGA
>CAYYTU010000124.1:0-6759 GCA_964474655.1 uncultured Anaerolineales bacterium | reverse complement strand
AGGTAGGTCCAGCGGTAGGTGAGGTAGAACTGGGCCTCCTTGTCGATGGCCTCGCTGCTGGCGTCCTGGAGCAGGTGGCGCACCAAGAAGTCGGTGGCGATATGGCGGATAAAGGTCAGCTCCAGTGCCGCCTCGGCTTCGGCGAAGACGCGCTCATTCTCCGGCGTTGCCAAGCGATACCACTTGCCGTATTGATCGGGATGATGGAAGACCACAGCTATCAGACCTGCCCCATCTTTTCTTCCCGTGCTAATCGCCGCACGTCCTGCGCCTTGGTCACCTGCTCGCAGACTAGGCAGCGAGCATCGGCGTTCTCCAACAGATCGAAATCCAGCGGATGGACTTCTCGCGGGCCGAGGCCTCGGAGATGTCGGCCAGGGGCAGGTTGTATTCGATGAGGCGTTTGTTCATACTCATTCCAGACCCAGCATCTTCTTGACCTTGCGATAATCGGGCGCAAAGAATCCCGGGCTTTGAGGCATCCTCTTTTGCAGTTGCACAGAATACTCGATCAACTCCAGCACCTTCTGACGGCCTTCCGGCGTCTTGACCGCCTCCCGTGGCGTCAAGCCGCCCAGGGCTGGAATAGACTCATCGATCCATTGGTGCAGCATCTTCTCCTCCATCTCGGCGATGAGTTCCGGCGAGGGTGTGAACGGCTCCTCCGGTTCGGCCGAGGGTTCTTCTCGAAGCGCCTGCTCCGCACGCTTGGCCTTGGTCTCCACCAGATGGATGCGATCTCCCAGCAGTTGCTCCAACCGCTGGCGACAATCATCCAGACGCTGCTGCGAGCTCGCTTCTACGTCCAACGTTCTCGGAGCCAGTGTCAGGTGTGCCAACACGCGATGGCCGATGGGTGCGAACGACTGGGAAGCTTCTGATCGAGTTTCAAACCACGGAAAATGGTATGATCCGTCTGATTCCGGCTTCAATTCCTCATCAAGCCCAAAGTCGTCGGCCTTTTGCAGAGCTGAGCGAACATCCTCCAGACCGGCGTGTCGGTAGTGCGCACTGGTGAAGGCAATCTCATCGCCTTCGGGTGTCGTCAGGTGGACGCCGCCAGCCCGTGCGCGGGGCTGCACCGGCCTTCGGGAACGTCGCCTGCTTCGTCTTTTCTTGCCCATAATTTTGCCTCCCTATTCTTATCACTCTTGCCACTCGTTCAACCAGCGCACCTGTCCGTTCAGAGATTCGGCCTCCGTCTCAGAGAGTAAACGATCCAGGGCCGCAATGAGACTGGAGATTGCCCAGCTCGCCTGCGCGGCCAGGATGATGCCTCCGTGTCGCGGGTACTGCTTAGCCAGGGCAATGAAGTCCCGCACGTTGAAGGTGAAGATACAACGCCCGTGAGCGGTCGCCCCCAAAAGCTGTCGTTCGTCGCTGGCATCGCGCTCCATCCAGTCAGTGGGGGTACGGGTCACGTCGTGACCACGCTCCACCAGGGCCTCGTGCAGGGCCTTGCTTGAAGCGTCGGCATCCAAATGGAGCCGCAATTCAGGCATGCGCCTCTTCCAAAGTCTGTTCTGCTTCCAGCGCAGCGTCGACCTCGGCCCGATGGGCCTCGTAGAAAGCCAGTGCCTCCTCGACCTGGGATTCGGTCAGGTCGTACTCAGCAGCGATCTGCTCCACAGTGAGCCCCCACTGCTGGGCGGCCACCACGATCGTCTGTACTCGAATACCGGTGCCGCGCAACACAGGGGTGGGAACCGCCGCCGCGCCGCGCCGATACGTGATTTGGGGGAAGTCAGGGTCGTTGAGGTTGTGACGCAATGCGCCGACTTTCTCGGCCACCGACCACATGATGAACTGGTTGAGCGAGACGCCTTGAGAGGCAGCCCACTGCTCGGCCTCCTTCTTCAACTGAACCGGCAGATTTAATGGATAGCGTGCCATTGAAACTGAGACCTCCTTTTTTTGCTTGACGTATCACGAAGGACATCATATACGATGTGTCACTCTCTGTCAAGCAAGATATGCCAACCCGGCCCGCGGTATCACGTCGCGACTCACTGCTCCACCCGCTCCCGCCACATTCCCTCCTGGATGATGTAGCCGGTGGCGAAAATGTCCTCTCCCACGCGAAATCGTGCCGCTGGATTCTGTAATCGGTGTAGCTGTGGCTCGTCGGTTCCCGCTTCGGTCACCACGTAGAGCCAGAACGAGCCGCTGCGCTTCCCTTCTTGTGCAAAGGCCTCGCCGAAGTGGCGTGCCTTCTTCTGTAAGCGAAGCGGCAAGTGGAGCGACCGTTGGCCGACAACCGAATCGCCCCGGAGCGGGCGCGGGAATGGGATCCTCTCATTTCCTAATCTCTCGCCGTGCTGCCTCTAACAACCTCTCAAAATGCTCCATCACCCCAGCCAGGCGAGCGCTGCGGCGTATCAGATCCAGATCCAGCTCGTCCCACTGCATCACCAGAACGGATTGTGCATCCCGCAGGTGTTTGTCCGATTCCGTCTTATCGTAGGCCGCCAGCTTGGCCACAACGATGTCCTCTGGCGCGATGAACACTGCTGAATGACTTTCTTGGTCATACGCCAGCCGCTGGCGGCGGTCAAAGGCTTCCCGGGTGAACGGGTCGCGAGGCAATGGCACCAGATCCACCTTGGCCCCCGTCGTCGGCTCGATGACGTTGAAAGGATACTGGCGCTGCAAGGAATCACGAATACCTTCCTCGCTCACGTAGTAATCCGGAATGGTGAAAGCGGCCACGAAGGGCTTGATGTGGCGCCACTTCATATCCACCACGATGTCCACGTCAATGGTCAGCCTGGGCTGACCGTAGAAAATGGCCGCAAAGCCGCCTACAACCATATACGGGATGTCCAGCCGCTCCAGTACCTGAACCACGTAGGTGAAGAAAGCCTTCAGTTCGTAGTCCCTCACCTGCTCCATCGTCTCACCGGCCCAACGTAGGATCGCCCTGCATGCGCCGTGTGACGCGCCAGGCCAACTCCTCCGGAGCAAGATCGGGATGCCGCTCCCTTTCGCTCGTGCGCACCGCATCCAGCGCAAACTGGTAGGCCTGGAAGGCCAACTCCAGACGTTGTGCCGGGCTCATCGCCCGCCACGCGGTTACCTGGCGCGGATCAAGTGCGTCTCGGCGGCGATCTCCGACTATGTCTGTTTCTGTCTGCGCCTGTGTAGATTTCAACTTAGTCACTCCTTGTTCTCTCCCGCCACATTCCCTCCTGGATGATATAGCCGGTGGCGAAAATGTCCTCTCCCACGCGAAATCGTGCCGCTGGATTCTGTAATCGGTGTAGCTGTGGCTCGTCGGTTCCCGCTTCGGTCACCACGTAGAGCCAGAACTTGTCCCCGAAGTGCCGTGCCTTCTTCCACTCGTTGGCCGAGATGCGCACCGCTCCCGACCGCGCTCGCGCCTTGATCTCGACATAGCGGATGTCGGCAAGAGTACCATCATCAGCGTAGCGGACAGAGCGCACGTCGAAGCCGTGATTCTCCTCGGACACATCCTCCGGCTGCCAACCGTGTTTGCGCTCGTAATCCATCGCCACGCGCATACCCACTGCCTCAATCTCTTCATCGCGCCGCATACGGGCACCGTAGGCGGCCCGCTCATCCCCAGCGGGAACCGTCTCGGGCTCGGGCTGCTCGTAGGCCATCCCCTCCGGCTCAGGCGCCAGCGGCACCACCACCGCCGCGCCCAGGAAGCGCGGCTCTCCGATGGTCAGGTTGCGCTCCAAGCGGATCTCGCGCTTCAACTCCTCCCGTCGGCGCTGTAACTCCTCCAGGTTGCGCTGCTCGTTCAGCAGCGGCAGCTCCACCTGCTCGCCGGCCGCCTGACGGGCCTGGTAGTCCAGGATCTTCTGGTTCGATTCCTGGATCAGGTAGTCGAGCGAGCGCAGCCCGTACTTGGCCTTGACCTTCGTCTGGTGCTCCCGCCGCTCCGCGATCTCCTCCCGGAAGGGCAACAGTACCTCGGTGACCACGTGATCCTCGACGGCCTCCCGATCGCGCAACAGCGCCGCGACGTCGGACGGTGGCTCAGCTTCGTCGAGCGGCTCGTGATCCCACAAGATGGCCGGGTTGACCTGGCGGATGGCACCTCCGTCGACGGGCTGGTAGAGGCAGAAGACCCGCTTGGCCGCCGGCTGGTCGGTACCGTCCCCGATCTCCCCCTCCACAAACCAGAAGATGCCCTCGCGCTGGCCTTCGGGATCGCCGAAGACGGCGACATTTTCGCGCCCGTCGCCGAAGTTGGTAAGGATCTCCTGGTTGACGGCCTCCAGCAGCGGGTGGCCCGGCGCGACAAACTCGGCTTTGGCGTGCTCGCGAGCGTAAGCCTTGTCGAACGTGACCCGCTTATACTCCCGAAAGATCTGGCCGTAGGTGACCTTGAAGTCGTAGTCCTTGCCCCAGCGACGCAGATCGTAGGGCACCGACGTGACGGCATAGGTGGTGCCGTCAGTCCGCCGCTCGACGTCACCATCCAGGCGACGGAAAGCACGCAGGAAGTAGTCCTCCACGTACTCCGGCACCAGCCGGTTCTCCTCGGCGGTGAGCGTCTCCTTCAACAAGCCGGTGTAGTCGATGTGGCGCGTGGCCAACCCGATGGAGAAGACTCGCTCCAGCGTCTGCTCCGTGCTCTGCCGATCCACGGCCTCGATTGTGCCCTCGATCTCGTCCATCCGCCGCTGGTTGAAGATGGCGTCCTTCAACAAATCGTCCAGCCGCGCCCCGGGGATGACCTCGCCGATGATGTCGAATACCCGGTCGGAGCCCAGCGCATCCCTCATCCGTTCCAGCTTCTCAAACAGCCGATCCAGGATCTGTCCCTCGCGGGTGTCGCGGGAGATCATATTCCAGATGTGGACCTCGTAGTTCTGTCCATAGCGATGGATGCGTCCCATCCGCTGCTCCAGCCGGTTGGGGTTCCAGGGAATGTCGTAGTTGACCATCAGCGAGCAGAACTGGAGGTTGATGCCCTCACCGGCAGCCTCGGTGGCCACCATAATCTGCGCTGCGTCCCGGAACGCGTGCTCGGCCTCGATGCGGGCGTCCATACTCATCTGCCCGTGGATGGTGACCACGCTGTAGCCCCAGGCCCGCAGTTTCTCTACCAGGTAGTCGAGCGTGTCGCGGAACTCGGTGAAGATGAGCAGCTTGCGGTCGCCGATGTTCGCCAGCACCTTGTCCCGTAAGCCGACCAGCTTGCTCTCCACCTCCTGGGCTCGCACCCGCTCGGCCTGCTCGATCAGGCCCTCAAGCTGCTCGATCTCGGCCCGCACGTCCTCAATGTTCTCGGCGATGGTCAGGTGTTCCAGGCGGCGCTCGATCTCATCCCGCTCCTCCGCGGCCATATCCTGGAGCTCCTCCTCGCTGATGTCTTGAGCTCGGAGGTAGTCCTCCCGGTTTTGCCGGATCTGCTCCGGCAAGTCGAGCAGCTCCTCCAGCCGCGCCCGTCGGCGCTTCAACGACCTGTAGATAGCGTGGGTGCTGGAGGTGAGCCGGCGCTGGAGGATCATCAGGGCGAAGGAAATGGAGCGGTTCTCCTTCGCCTTGTCGAAGTAGTCCTGGACGTAGCGGGTGACCCCGTTGTAGAGCGTGGCCTCGGCCTCGGTCAGCCGGAAGGGCACGGTGTGGACGTGACGCGGGGGGAAGATGTCCGTGCCGTCGAAGCGCTTCATATCCTCCTTGAGCCGCCGTACGAAGACCGGGTTGTCCTTGTTCTGGATCGACTCTTGCAGCAGCTCCGGCTTGGCGAAGAAGCCGGGCCGCAACAGGTCGAGGAAGAGGCGGAAGTTCTGCTCGTCGCCCCGGTGTGGCGTGGCGGTCAGGAAAAGCAGGTGATTGGTGCGCGGCGAGAGTACTTCGCCCAGCTGGTAGCGCTGCGTTTTGTCAATCTTGGTCCGGTTGCGGCTCTCGTAGGCGTAGGCGCTCATCTTGTGCGCCTCGTCCACAATCATCAGGTCCCAGTGCGTGCTGCGCAGCGTGCCCTTGATCTCGTCCTGCTTGGCGAAGTCGATGGACGTGATGCAGCGGTCGCGCTCCTCCCACACGTTCTCGCCCCAGGCCGACTCCATTCGCGCCCGGTCCACGATGGCGAAAGACTCCTGGAAGCGTTCCTTCATCTCTCGCTGCCACTGGTACTTCAGGTGGCCCGGAGCCACGATCAGCACCCGCCGGGCCAGGCGGCGGTATTCCAGCTCCTTGAAGATCAACCCGGCCATAATTGTCTTGCCGGCGCCGGCGTCGTCGGCGATCAGGAACCGAATGCGCGGAGACTGGAGCGCGTAGTGGTAGACGGCCTCGATCTGGTGGGGCAGGGGATCGACCTGGGAGACGCTGACGGCCAGTTGAGGGTCAAACTGGTAAGCCAGGCGGATACGGTGAGCTTCAATGAGGAAGAAGAAGTCCTCGGCGTTCTCTGCAAGGTCGACGGCGCGCCGGTCGAAGGTCTCGATTTGGGCCAGCTGATCCTCGGTGATCCGCAGCGGCTTGAAGGTGTGGTGGTCGTCCTGGAGGACGACTTCCAGCAGGTAATAGCCGGAGCGAGGCTCGAAGGTTTTGATCTCGGCTGGGGCCGAGAGAAAGGGAGCGGTGATCACTTGACCTATTTGAGGATTCATCTGTGGGTTGTCCGTCCTATCGCTTCAGGGGATATAATACACAAAACCCGCCGCGCCGTGCTTGACGGCGGGCGGGCCATGTACTAAAATAGGTGCCACTGAGGCGGCCCGATCCCGCCTTGGTCATAGCCTCGGGCTCTCGCAGAGTGCCGAGGCTTTTGCTTTGTAT
>CAYYTU010000123.1:0-6782 GCA_964474655.1 uncultured Anaerolineales bacterium | reverse complement strand
GACGACGATCAGCGTCACGTCGGGCCAAAGCGCCTCGGAGGCAGCCCATCTCTGTAGCGCCTTCCAGCCCTGGCGCGGTCGCCAAGCGCGGTACCGCCATAGTAGCGCCGCAATCCCACCCAACATCGGGAGCCAGGCATACAGCGGTCCCAGGTGCAGGTCCACCAGATCGGTCCAGAGGAGCAGGAGCGGATAGAGCGCCAGGCTCAACCCGGTGCTGAGCCCGAGTTTCTCGGCCCAAGAGAGACTCTCGGGCCAAAGCCAAGTCAACAGCGCCCACCCCGGCACGACGTAGAGCAGGCCGGCCACCGCCAGCAGCCCCACCCCACGGAGCGAAGCGCGCATCAAGTCTATCGCTATCCGGCGAGGATCATACGTCAGCCGGAAGGCCATCTGGGCATCCTGGGGCTCGTGATCGCGATAGAGCGCGCCGTCGAGATAGGCGGCGCCGGGCCCGCTGCCCACGCGCACCTGCCCCGCGCCGGACAGCTCCAGGACAGCATAATAGTACTGACCGTGGGAATCGCGAAGCGGTGGAAAGGAGAAGCGATGGAAGGACGGAGCACTTATCTGTGCCAGGGGTAGCGTTGCGGTGACAATGTCGGTCTCGGTTTGAGGGGCGCTGCGAAGATGGAGCGTGAGCATACCTCGCGCCTCGTCTTCCGGCGCCAGCCATAGTTCTACGCCGTTCAGACCGGCGTGACGGGCCACGAAGGTCTGCCCCACAGTTCGGCCCGGGGCTAAGGTCGAGGTCAGCTCTGCCTGACGATGGGGCTGATCTTGATCCACGACGTCGGAACAGCCGGTCAGCAACAAGAGAGTGACCGCGAAACATACGAGGAGAAGTCTTATCCACCGAGACCGCCTTTGCGGAGAGAACCTCAACGCTCCCTCCCGTTTTCTGCTCTTTGCTTCTCACTTCCTGTCGAAAGCTCCATCCGTCGCACGCGATACAGGGTTTCCTCCATCATCTTCCGATTTAACCGTACCAGATCGGCCATCAGACCGATCAAGCAGATCTGAAAGCCCACGATGGTGAGAATGGCGGCCAGGATAAGGGATTGGACCTTGCCGATTCCTGGGCCGGTCAGGAAGTAATACAAGAAGCGAAGGCCCAGGATAACACCGCCACCGATCATTGCTGTTCCTATGCTCAGGAAGACCCGCAGGGGGCGGTACATAATGTAAAATCGGAGGATCGTGACCGCCGATAACATCAGAAAGGCCGGGATGCTGCTGATGAGCCGTGATTCACGGATCTGCGGATTGGTGCGGATGGGCACGTAGGCCACCTTCATCCGGCGTGCCCCGGCCTGGATGAGCGTCTCCAGCGTGTAGGTGTAATCGCTGAGCACGGTCAGCCGGAGCGCTGCCTCGCGGGTGAAGGCGCGGAAGCCGCTGGTGGCGTCGGGAATGGGGATGCCGGCCGCTCTCTCCACCACCCAGCTGCCCAGGCGCTGCAGGAGCCGTTTGAGCGGCGAGAAGTGTTCCAGCGCCGCCACGCCGCGGTCGCCGACGACAATGTCGGCTTCGTCATTCAGAAGCGGCTGGATGAGGCGTTCGATGTCCTCGCCCCGATACTGATTATCGGCGTCGGTATTGATAATGACATCAGCACCAGCCTCCAACCCTGCCTCTATCCCCGCCATAAAGGCGTAGGCCAGACCTTGGTTCTGCTTCAGACGAACGATGTGATCAACACCTAGCTCTTGTGCGACCTCCAGGGTGCGATCGGTGCTGCCGTCGTCTATCACCAAGATGTCGATTTCGTCCACGCCGGGGAGCGTGCGAGGTAAATCGCGTACTGTCTGAGATAAAGTAACCTCTTCATTATAGCAAGGGATCTGTATTATCAACTTCACAGAAGACGCTCCAGGAGTTTCCTCGACGGCAACAACGCTTAATGAAAGGAGTGTAATTGTACCACCGGCACCTGTATCGTCAACTGACTCAGGGCAGACCTTAGAGACTGCTTCATTCTGAGCACCCACCTTAATCCTCAGGGCAGGAGATCTCTCCAAGCTGGGATATTGAGAATCTGAACGCAAACCGCCAGATATACGGTGGGAATTTGCGGGACTGACCAATTATGCTGGAGTTCCACGTTATCTCGCCCGCCTTACGACCTTTGAAGTTTCCAGGCCACCAGCTTGCAGGGTTCTGTTGAGAGATCACGTAGACATCTCTTCCTTGGTTTTGCCAGAAGCATACTGCATCATACAAAACTTCGCTGTCAAGGTCAGCGCTGTTCATCAGCAACGCATCGCGTTGATGAAAGGACCACAGAGGTGCAGCGAACCAACCTACGATAGAATCCTCGCTCCGGGGCTCAAAGATCACCACGCCATCAGGGGGGAGTCTATCTGACAGCCGACCGATGAAGTTCCACGCGCCCTTTGCCCCTTGATGAAACCAATATCGGCCTGAAAGGCTCAGAAGCAAAACCATCACCAATCCCGCCAGGGCTATACTAATCCATCTCCACCTTTGCCCTCGGCTTTTCAAACGACTCAGGGCGAATGCCCCGAGCAAAGCGAAGCCCGGCAATACTTCTGGCACCAATCGGCGTAGGGCCACAGGATAAACCCTAGCTGTCGTGTACTTCCAGAAGAACCCTGTTCCAAAGAAGGCCACAAAAAAGGCGAAAAGCATTTGCTCGCGCCGGATTTGGCGCTGCCAAAGTAGAAGTAACATTCCTAGCGCCGCAAGCCAAAAAAACGGGTAGCTCATATACTGTGCTGCCAAGGCCATCAGCTCTTCATTGTGAGTGGCGATTACTTTTCCCTGTGTTGCAACGTATTCAGGCATCAGCGGTCGGATGTGTAGGGCATAGCCGACAACCAGAACGACTATGATTGATAGCACGCGGCAGGTCAATACTCTCAAGTAGGAGAAGGTGTGTGGGCGCACAATTTGCATAAGAACAACTGCTCCCAGCAATCCCGCTAGCCCAAGCCCAACTGCGAGGTAAGGGGTAACTTGACTTAGAAAACGTAGTTGCCCAATCAGAAGTAGCTCGGCTGTAGCGCTTACATAGGGACGATTGACTGTCCACAGGGTGAACCCTATTGCCGCTACAAGACTCAAGATTCCTGTGGTAACCCCCCGCCAATCCTTTCGCAAAATTAGCAAAACAAGGAAAAGAACTAATACTGGTATAGCAAGAAGCACATCAAGCCGAGCTGCAAAGCCTGCCGTTAAGGCCGCAACACCCAGAAGGACGTAGTGAAGTCGCGATGCCTGCAGGTAAGTAACTAAAGCATAGAGAGCTGTTAGAACGAAGAATTGTCCAACTACCTCTGCATATGGCGTGCGTGAGAAGTGTAGTTGAGGAAAGCTTACTATGAGCCATAGTGTGGATAGCGCTCCAGCCCTTGCATCAAATAGACGTTTCCCAAGAAAATAGACGGTGATCAAACTAGCCACGCCAAAGAGAGGGGGGACGTACAGCATCCCCCGCGCCCCGTTCAGCAGACCGAATAGTCCCATCCAAACGATAACCAACGGGGAGCGCGATGCGACAATCGTATTCTGGTCGGGGTTCATCACATAATAGGCACCATACAGGAGCCCCTCATAGGATTGAATATTGATGTAAGGGAGTTGCTCATTCGAGGGAACATAGAATAGCACCTTCTGCTGCGAGGAGAGTCCGTTGAGAGGGTTGTAGTGGTAGATAAGGCCACCGGTGTCGATCAGCTTGGCAGCCGTATTGGGATAGATGGACGCATCGCCCATCTGCGGGAAGTGTTCTGCCGGCCAGGCAAACAGGAGAAGACCAAGGGCAATGATGAGCAGAAGGAACAGCAACTCCCGTCGTTGGAAACGAGGCTTCTTAAATCGGGATCGCCAGAAAGCCCAGCCTAATGCAAAGGCAACTAGGCTCACAACTAGAAGGGGCCAACTCTGAAAAAGATTCAACTGTGCTATCCCAACAGCAAGCAGACTCCAAGCCGTCAGCGCAGCTGCCAATGACCACCATACAGATTCAAGGACAGTAGATGGTCGGTTGTCAGGCTCGATCTCCACTTTGTTTTCGCCAAGCCACTTCTTAATCCCTTTTGTCATTAATCGACTCTCAGGATAACGATCTCGCCCTTTTGATATCCCATCATTGGTCCTGTAAACCTCTCCACTTCTTCAAATGTCTGAAAAATCTCCTCATATTGAGTGACTTGCTGGGAATACTTCTCCGTCTGCGCATAGAAACGCCCATACATTCCAGAACTAAGCACCAAATAATCAACCCCTTGCTTTTTATACCACTCAGGCTTGTGATTAATCGCGCGGTCGAAGTACTCGACATCGTAAACTTCTGGGTTCAGAGACGGGGCATAGGACTCACCCGCAATGCGGCTTTGGGTTGGGATTTGTGAGGCAATCCATTCGGCAGAAACTGTTCTCACATCTTTCTGAGATAATAAGTGGTTTCTTTTGATCACCTTTGTTAACGAAACCATAAGACTCCCGACGATTGCCACAGCCATCCCCACACGGGCAAGGTTCGCAAACCGCCAAGGATGAATCTGCTGAAGGACGAATCTGATGAAGCCAGCTCCAAGGACTGCTAATATAGGGACAAGGACCACTAGATTGCGACTGAATCGAACCACCTGACGCGCCATCGTGCCATAGTAAAGTAGGGCAAATATAGAGAGAGGCAGGGTCTTACTATTTGTACGCTTTAACGCACCAGAGAGGCCACCAAGAGCTCCCAACGGTAGCAGAAGGCCTTCTTTCGTGAGAAGGACACGGAGAATCCACCACCACGTGTCCTGTCCCTCAGATCCCGCATGACCATTCGCATAGTGTTTCAATTCAAAGACAATGTCTGACCAGAACGCATTGGTCTCGACAAAAGCATATGGTGTTCCTAACCCGAAGCCTACAAAAGCAGCGCCAAAACCAAGGAGGAGAGGCCAATTTGCTAAATTCGGGTACGAGTGAAGACTATGTGCTATGGCAAGAGAGGCAAGAACAGGGAAAGCATTATATTTTGTCGAAACTGCCAGCCCTGCTGTCAAACCTGCAAGCATATAATCCTGCCAACCACCGGTTTTCCCTAGCCGGACGCAGCAGGCCAAGCTTAGCGTGACCATAAATGCCATTGGAACGTCCGTGGTAGCGAATTGAGAGTTCGCCACGTGCAATGAGGAGACTGCCACAAACAGGGCGGCCATCCACCCACTTTTACGATCCCGAAGCTCCCTCGCGATGTAGTAGGACAGCCCCACAGTGAGCATGCCCAACCCCGCTGTCACCAATCGCGCGATCAAGAATTGCTCAGGAACCTCAGGAAGCCCTCCACCCATCACCAACCATCCTGGAGATGGCATATCACTGGGCTGGGCAAACCCTCTTCCCCAGAGTCCCAGCATATAACACCCCAAATAGACAGCGGAGACAATATACGTATAAAACGTGGGATAGTGAAACCAGCGCGGATTCAGATCTCCGGTTCTGAAAAATCGTACAGCGCGGTTAACGATTCCGGGCTCATCGGGGTGATAAGTGTAGGGCAAGCCAAAATCAATGCCCCAAAGACGAAGGGCGAGGGTCAACAATAGAATGGCTGTAATTACAACGCCATTTTGTATTTGCAGATCCTCATTGAGATGCCATTTTCTCCATAGAGAAAGATTATCACCATTCGCCATTTGAATAGAACTCTTTCGCTATATCCCGAGTCCCTTCTCTAACTCTCTCAATTTCAGACATTGTAAGTCTTTCCTTCCAATTCCATATCAGCGATTGGCTATCGCGTTTCAGGGAGTAGGACCACTCTACCGGGACTTCGCTGCGGTTGGAGGGCGCGCAGTGTCTTTGTATCGCTGACCGGACGGTAGGCGAGAAACTTAAATCCAGCTTGTCAAACAAAGCCTGGAACTGCCGTACAGGAGCTCGTGAGGCATCCTCATGCCGCAGAAAAATCCATTCTTTGTGCTTATCGCGGTATTGGCTCACTACATGATAAAGAATGTTCCAGAGCAAAATTCCTTGATCGATAATATCTTGCTCTCCGTCCTTGAATTCGTTCAGCCTCTTTTTGAACGGTCGCAAGTGGTCATGCACCAACCGAGGTTGCTCCAAAAGATGCCAAAAAGGCAATCCCCACTTTAACCTTTTCAGGCTACTGACTACTGCAGCTGGGTGCCTGATTAGGACAATCACTTCCATATCAAACGTTTCTGCAAACCATTCAGCGGAGAAGATGGCGAAAGGGTCCTTAATAAGAGGGCGTACATTTCGAGAGCGATTGGTGTGGAACTCACTGTATTCCCGCTTTACCCTTTTCACGTCTTCCCAAGATCTAATCCCCTTCAGCCCGCCAAACAGATTGTAGCGGAACTCAAGGGTCTCCTTGATCGCTTTGCGATAGGCGTCTTCATTCTCCTCGGTGATGTAGAAAAACCAATAAGGTACGCGTGGGCTACATATGCCTAGCTTCTTCTCACTATCCCATGGATTGAACGGTTCGTGAATGTAGCCCACGGATGGAGATGCAGCTAACATTCGGCCTACCCAAGTGGTACCGGAGCGAATAGAACCTGTGACCAGTATTGGTTGCAGAATATTCATTATTCGTTCGAATCCTACCTTACCCCAGACTGTTATGAGGGCACTAATCACCTAGGTTAAAATACCTCAGCTATTCATAGTCGGTTAAATCGATTATGAAACGCCCATACCCATCTTTATCAACATTGATTGGTTCGCCCTCAAGATATGGTATGTGTCAACGACTTTGACACAACTTGGGCTCGAACTTAGAGTACAAAACT
>CAYYTU010000122.1:0-6785 GCA_964474655.1 uncultured Anaerolineales bacterium | reverse complement strand
CTATTATTGCACCTATTGAGAAAGGAGATACTGGATCGATCCATAGAGCAACAGACGGGAATTGACACGTGCTAGGATAAGAGAAACGAGCACGACTAACCGCACGCATAGCGGATTGGATTTCAGATTCGAAGGGGGCAAATGTGAGGAAGAAGCTTTACACCGTCCAAGGGCCAAAGACAATGCCCGAAATGACGGATGCAGAAGTCAAAGATGCACTGGACGCGGGGACAGACACCGTGGTCATAGGAGTAGGTTCCGTTGAGTCCCATGGAGGCCACATACCTCTGGGTTGTGACACCTTCCAAGTTACTGAGTTCACCAAAAGAACCGTTTTCAAGCTTGACAAACGAGGCTATCAAGCAGTAGCCGGTCCGATCATCCCATTCGGGATGTCGGTGTACTATCGAGATGTCCCCGGGACGTGCAGCCTTTCGGCGCCGACTCTCAAGGCAGTGATCAAAGAAATCTGTTTGGGTCTCCATCACCAGGGATTCCAGAAGTTCGCCTTGATTTTGGGGCACGGAGGTGACTACTTTCCCATGATGGAAGCGTCCCAGGAACTGGTGAACGAGACCGAGGCCCAAGTGATGGTGCTGAACTGGGTGCCAGCCATGCAGGCTAGGGTTTCCGAGTTCTCGGAATCCACAGGACCAGATGGTCACGGGGGAGAGATAAACACATCCAATATGATGGCGGTCATCCCCGAGCTCGTTCAGATGGAAAGGGCACCCAAAGCTCATTTCCCCGAGGTAACAGAGGATATGTCTCCCTCTTCACAAGTCATTGGAGAAGGGCGAATCGACGAAGAAGCACTCCCTCCCTTCGCCTACTCTCCCCTCGTCGGAGGAGGTGTCTTCATACCCATAAAGGACTACTGGAAGGAGGCTGGGGAGTCGCCCATTGTCGGTGATCCCTCGCTCGCGACCCCTGAGAAGGGAGAGACTTGCGTCGAGATCATTACTGAGTGGCTGGCGGACGTGATCGCAGTCAATTGGTCGAACCGATAGCCAGCGGATCCCCTTGCAGCAATGGTGGGGGCACAGCAAGAACGGCTGGGTCGTCTTGGCCACATCATCATTGACTAGGCAAGACAGCCAAATTGAGGAGTTAGGACAGATGAACAAAGTGAACGACCTATCATTAGACACGTTATTCTACAGGAGACTGACAGACTCCCAACTAGATACTTTGCATCAAGCGACACTGCAGCTCCTGGAGGAAATTGGTATCCGCTTCCGGAATTCGGAAGCCCTTGAGATCTTCGAGAAGGGCGGGGCAACCGTCGATGATGATTGCGTCCGCATTCCCAGTTGGCGGGTGGAGTGGGCATTGCAGCGAGCTCCTAAGCGCCTC
Source organism: uncultured Anaerolineales bacterium (assembly GCA_964474655.1). Taxonomy (GTDB): domain Bacteria; phylum Chloroflexota; class Anaerolineae; order B4-G1; family B4-G1; genus CAYYTU01. The sequence goes on along the minus strand of CAYYTU010000122.1, from coordinate 5,429 downwards.
ACGCTCTTCGACCAGTCCGGAGAGCCATCTATTCGCCTTGAGGGACGCTGCTCCTATTTCGGGAACGGGTCCGATTTGCTCTATATCATCGATCATCGTAGCGGCGAGAGACGTAATCCGAAGATCCAAGATGTGGTTGAGCTCACTCGCCTAGTCGAAAATCTGGATAATCTGGACTTCTTGATGAGCGGCTTCTTGCCCAAGGATGTTCCGGTAGAGAAAGCTGAGCTCTTGCAGATGGAGGCGATGCTGCAGTACACGAATAAACCGATCGTGTTCGTAACCACCGATCTATCCATCGCCCAGAAGGAAGTATCTATGGCGGAAGCCGTGGCTGGAGGGGCCGAGGCGTTGCGCCAACGTCCGTTTGCTGCCTGCTATATCAACATATCAAATCCCCTGCGCCACAATCCGGAGAGCATCGAGAAACTCATTTGGCTCTCCCGCAAGGGGCTTCCCTTCACCTATCGTGCCGCCTTGGTCACGCGAGGCATCAGCACACCGGAAACCGGCGCCGGATTCCTCGTTGTCCAGAATGCCGCAACACTTGCGGGCTTGGTGCTAAGTCAGCTCATTCGCGAAGGGACGCCCTTCATCCGAGATGCGTGCGCCGGCGGAACCTTCGACATGCAGCATATGGTTGGCCAACACGCGGCCCCCGAAATCAGAGGATTCAACGAAGACATGCTCCATTACTACGGCCTGCCGGGATTCGGCATTGGCGGGGTCACGGGTTCCAAGACCGTCGATTCTCAAGCCGCTCTGGAAGCTGCCCTGACGCTGATGGCATCGGCTCAATCTGGTGCTCACCTGGTACACGATGTAGGCTATATGGACAATGGCGTTACCGGCTCCTTGGTGCAGCTGGCCATCTGTGACGAGATCATCAGCTGGATCAAGTCGTACATGAAGTCCTTAACCATCAATCAAGACACGATTGCTCTGGACACTATTCGAAAGGTGGCAAGCGAAGGAAGCGACTTCCTGGGAACGAAGAACACCGCAGAGCACTATAAGGAGGACTTCTATCCGCATCTGCTTGACCGACAGAACTATGATGGTTGGGAACAGGCTGGAGCTACTCCCTTGCGCGAGCGCGCGCAAGCATACGTCGAAGAGGTGCTTTCTGAGCCGGCAGATAACCTACTCAGCAAAGAACAGAACGAAGCAATCAGGGAGATTGTTGAACAGTAACGCTAGAGAGCACTGACATCGTTTCTGCACAGCGACTCCCAATGGAGGAGAAACTAGTGCATCCCGACCTGACAGACAGAGTCAGGGATCGTCCTCGAAGTCAGTAAGGAGACAGATTGAATGAACTACCGAGACTTGAATACCTCGCAGCGCATACTTCTCGGGCCAGGCCCGAGTAACGTGGACCCTCGCGTCCTGCGTGCTATGGCCCATCCTCTTGTCGGGCACTTGGATCCGCAATTCATAGAATTGATGAACGAAATCCAGGAGATGCTGCGTCAGGTTTTCCAGACGGACAACCATCTGACGGTGCCTGTTTCTGGCACCGGTAGCGCCGGTATGGAAGCCGCTCTTTGCAACCTGATCGAGCCAGATGACCCAGTCCTGGTTTGCATAAATGGCTACTTTGGAAATCGTATCGCTGACATGGCAAGCCGCTATGGAGCCGACGTAGAAACGATCGAGCGGCCTTGGGGGGAGGTGTTCACGCCAGAAGAAGTAGACAAAGCTCTCAAAGATCGATACGCGAAGATGGTTGCCCTTGTCCACGCTGAGACATCTACCGGGGCCCTTCAACCCCTTGAGGGAATCTCCGAGATCGTTCATCGCAACGACGGGTTGCTCCTGGTCGACTGTGTGACATCACTCGGTGGCGTACCGGTCAGAATCGACGAGTGGGGCGTCGACGCAGCATTCAGCGGTACTCAGAAGGCCCTTTCTTGTCCCCCTGGTCTTGCTCCCCTTACGTTTAGCGAGCGAGCAATCGATGTGCTCCATACTCGTCAAAGCACGGTTCCCAACTGGTATCTGGATATGAGTATGCTTGAACACTACTGGGGTGAGGAACGGACTTATCACCATACGGCTCCGATTTCCATGAACTATGCTTTGCGAGAGGCGCTACGATTGGTACTAGAGGAAGGATTGCAGACCTGCTTCACCCGTCATCGAGCCAATGCTGAGATGCTGTGGGATGGACTGCAAGAGATGGGGCTCGATCTCCATGTTGAGCAGAAGTATCGACTGCCTACGCTGACTACCGTGATCGTCCCGGACGGGGTGGACGAATCCAAAGTGCGCAAGCGATTGCTCGACAAGTTCAACATCGAGATTGCTGCAGGACTTGGCGAACTCCAGGGCCGCGTCTGGCGCATTGGCCTGATGGGATGTTCATCAAAGCCAGAAAACGTGTTGATCCTCCTCGCGGCACTAAAGGAAGCTATCACAGCCAGTTAGCGATTGTTTCGCCAGTCAAGAGATCTGACAGGTCTGTAAGTAACCCGACTATATGTCCAGGATGTCATTTACAGTGCTACAGACTGGATTGGCTGACATATGACTCTCTCAGACCTGTCAGAGCTACGCACGCGATTATCCAGAGAACCAACCAGACGAGCGATCGTACGTCCGGTCGTCGAGATTTGTTGAAAGCACAGAACCTTAGGAGGGGTTTGTGAACGACATGCTGCAAACTATTTACCAATCGGTGATTGCTGCAAACCAAGATGAGGTCGAATTTGCAGTCCAGCGAGCACTTGACCAGAGCATCTCTCCAGAGGATATCCTGGACAAGGGCCTGATTGCTCCTATGAAGGAGATTGGTTCCCGCTTTGAGAATGGAGAGATATTCGTTCCCGAAATGTTGGTTGCTGCTCGCTCTATGAAGGCGGGTATGGCACGTCTCAGACCGCTATTGACCGATGCTGACGTAGATGTCTCGGGCAAAGTGGTGATCGGAACGGTTGAGGGAGACTTGCACGATATCGGCAAGAACCTCGTAGCCATTATGCTAGAGGGTGCCGGATTCGAGGTCATTGACCTTGGCACCGACGTTAGTCCGGAAGAATTCGCCGACGCGATAAAGGAACACCAAGCTCAGTTAGTGGGAATGTCGGCCTTGTTGACTACCACTATGGAGAATATGAGCTTGACCATCCAGGTCCTGCAAGAAATGGGGATTCGGAAGAATGTGGGAATCATGGTCGGGGGCGCTCCAGTCACCGACACGTTTGCCCAGGAGATTGGAGCCGATGCCTTTGCTCCGGATGCAAGCCGAGCTGTGTCTGTTGCTAAGGCACTGATCGACGGCGCATAGACACATACAACGAGGCGACTAAAAAGGCGTGCCAGTACTACAACCGTGCTTTGCTGTCCTGCGAGGGATCATCCAAGCCACACCAGCATTCTGATCAGTTCAACAAGATGATACGCGCTTGCTTTGTTGATCACTTGGTCGTTAGCAGTTGTAGTATTGGCCGCTTTCTAGATTCTTGTCGGGCAGCGACCTGCAATCGAAGAATCTCTAATCCTGCGCCCCTTACACAGGGAAGGCATATTCCTTGTCGAGATGGGACCGCAAGTATGCTACGCACAGAGAGGAGATGTGATGTTTTCCAAGTTTGATCTCAAGGGTGTTATTCCACCTGTTGTTACTCCCTTAACCGAGGACGGTCGTCCCCACCTGAACAATTTGCAGCGTCATATTCGCACGATGAGCCAGGACGGCTGCAACGGGGTGTTGCTCATGGGGACCACTGGGGAAGGTCCATCGATGGGCTTGGACGAACGCCAGACCATTATTGATGTCGGGGTTGAGGCTGCAAAGAACAGCCTGGCGGTGATAGCTCACACCGGTTGTGCCAGCCTTAGGGACACCATAACCCTCACACGCTACGCCTATGAGTCTGGAGTCGATGCCACCATAGTTGTTCCTCCCTTTTACTACAAGGGTGTCCCCCTTGAGGGCTTGTTGGCTTACTATCGGCGTTTGTTGGACGATTCGGTCCCCGAGAGTGGAAAGTTGCTGCTGTATCATATCCCACAAGTAGCCCACGTGGCGATAAGTTTCGACCTACTGGAGGGTTTGTTGACTGTGGCACCTGACCGAGTGGTAGGGGTCAAGGATAGCAGTGGCGACCCAAATCACTTGAGGGAACTATGCCTTCGTTTCCCCCAGCTACGGATATTTGCTGGCAACGATCGACTACTACTTGAGGGGTTACATCTTGGCACCGCTGGCTGCATCACTGCCGCCGTCAACGTACTGGCTCCGCTAAATGTGTCCGTCTATCGGGCCTTCCAATCTGGAGAGAAGGTAGAAGTGGAACACTTACAAGAGCGACTCACTGCTGCCCGAGCTGTCCTTGAAGAATACATGCCATTCCCGCCTACAATCAAGTATCTACTCTCGAAGCGATATGGCACCTCAGGATGGGAGCCTCGGCCTCCATTGATACCTCTTGCCGAAAGGGAGCGGACTGCTTTGGTGCACGACTTGGGGCAGGTTGGTGTGGAGGAGTGGGTAGATTGGCTCTAGACGTGGAATGCCTTCACAGAAAAACTGAGACTCCAGCAGACTTCTGAGAACAGAGGCCTGTGAAGCCAGGCTAAGTGCTGACTTCATTACGGCGTTTCATCGAATTTTTCCAGCGACTCCTCCCCCTATCGGAGGAGTCGCGTCTGTTTGGCTTAACAGAACGCTTGTTCTATGATCATATCATGCGAGCGAATACGTAACCAAAACCATCCAAGGCAAACTGGACATTCCTTCAGACCGCCAAGACGACGTGCTTGGAATGCTCCGGCAGTTTAGCCAGGCCTGTCGTATGGTACTTGAGGTTGCTTGAGAGGGAGAGCGCAAGAACTACAACAAACAAGAATGCACCACGTCACTTACTATCCAATCTATGAACACGAGAAATCTGCTTCGCCGAAGACCAAATCCACTGCGTGTCGAAAGCCATTGTCCAAGAGGCATTTCACCATAATGTAGATACCATCGTGTTTGAACGGCTTGACCATATCCGCGACAGGATGCAGAACGGCAGCCAGCACACCCAACACCAAATGCACACTTGGTCCTTCCGCAGGCTTCAAGCATTTGTAAGGCCACCGACGCCGATATCCGGGTGGCTTATCAGTCGGATTCGTATGTCAATCTTTCGGCTACTCGCTTGATGCCGACTACAATGCCTCCAAAAACACCGGTCTCAACTACTGTACTCAGAGGTAAGAGTCCTCTGAGGTAAGAACTTGGCTTGCCGCTCTATCCTGGTCGGGAAACTTATGTACACCGTTAGCTGCTCACGCCGCGGCTTCTACAGGAATCCTCGGACTTGTCCTGGACTAACTTTTCAACCAGTCCTCAAATCTGGGCCGCTGACGCCAAATGACTACTCGCCAAGCGAGTACTCACCAACTGCGGCTGAGTTCACAGACTGGCCCTACCGCAAGCG
>CAYYTU010000121.1:0-6939 GCA_964474655.1 uncultured Anaerolineales bacterium | reverse complement strand
GGGCTGAGGTCCTGGGTTTGCAGGTGCTCGGTGAACGGTTTCAGGTGTTGTTTCATCGGGTGCCTCCGGGTGATTTTGCGTTATGCGCAGAGTTTTAGGGCACTTAGAGGCCCTCAGAGGCCCGATTTTACCCTCAAAACGGTCAATAGTCAACGTATAAGGTACATTATGCGAGAAATAGGGGGAGGAGCCTCTGGGGCTCACTCTTCTGGATGCTCGAAGTGAATTGGCTCTTTCGTCAATCCGCGGAAGAGATACTCGGTCAGATGTTTCCCCCGAGCTACTTCATCGTCGGCCCATCGCGGGGGCGACCAGCGCACGTGCTCGTAGAGCGCGAAGCGATGCAGGTCGAAGGCGCTGCGCACCAGCTCGCCGTAGATCAACGCGGACAGGATCATGCCCCGATAGGCCAGGAACGCCAACGCCAGCCCGGCCAGGACCGCCCACCAGGCCCAGACCGTCCAGACGCAGAAGAGCGCGCCCCACCCGCAGAGCCGGGCCGCCGCGTTGAGTCGCTCGCGGGCGGCCGAGACGTCTTCCTGCACACCCTCGGGCAGCAGCAGCCAGAGCCGCGGCCAGCAGACGTTGGCCGTCAATCCATAGCGCACCTGCGGATACTCCTCGGCAGCGCGCAGCACGTTGCCCAACCGGGTCGGCATCGCTCGCCCCGGGTCCACCGGGAAACGTGCCAGCGCCGCGTCCAGCCGGGCGTACTCGGCGCGCTCCTGAGGCGGCAGGAGCTCCGGCTGTCCGTCGCACGTTTCGGCCAGCGCGTTCCATCGGTCGGACTTCCGCCCCATCCACCAGCGCCAGAGACGGGCCAGGAGGAAGCGCAGCCAACGCAGTGGCCAGGGCCAGTAGCCCTCCGCCAGCCGGATGATCGTCCCTTGCAGGCGTTCCATCACCGCGGCCGAGAAGGCGACCACGATGAGGACGCCGACCAGTAGCGCTATTTGCTCGTGGGACGCACGGGCGTTCCACCAGGTGGTCGGCGTACTCCAGCCGTGACGCCAGGCGTAAGCCAGCAGCCCGCCTCCCCAGAAGGCGAAGGCCGGCAGCAGCGCTTGTGCCGTCCATTTGTCGGCCAGATTCCCACCTACCTGCTTCCAGAATGATTCTAGCATGGCTCTCCTCCTGCCTCTTACTTACCGGTTATTTCACCCCGTCGTACTTCGGGTCGCCTCGGGGGCCTGAAGGAACCTCCCCAAGAGCTAGGCCTGACAGGTCTACAAAATCCATTGTGTCGTGTGCGCTCACGAATCCCGCGCGGCCGCCGAACCAGTCCAGCACCACGTCCGTCTTCATACCTGTCAGGTCTGGCAGACCTGACAGGTCTACGGTCTATTCGCGCTGCGGCACCAGGCGCACGCCGTGCTGGGGGCAGAAGAGCACCTGGCCCTTCTGCTGGAGCCGCTTGCGGCAGTGGGACGGGTCCTCGGGGCAGACCATCAGCGTCCCGGCCGCCACCTCCCCTTCCCCGCCCGGCAGCGGCTCGAAGAAGCGCGCCACCATCACCTCTGAGCCCAAGGTTTCGGGCGGCAACTGCTCCCGGAGCTGCTCCCAGGCCTCTGGATGACGGATCAGCAGATCCAGGGCGCGGTTGGCGGCACGGCGGCGCTCCTCCGGCGTCTCGCCGGCCTCGGCGAGCAGGGCCTCCAAGTCCCCTCGCAAGTTCTCGTCCTCATCGCGGATCGTTTCGGCGGCCTGCAAAATGGTCTCGTTCAGGTTCTCATCTCTCATTCCATACCTCCCCATAATCGCTCATTCGCTTTCTCGCTTCCTCGCTTTATCGCTGAATCGCTGACTCGCTGAATCGCTGACTCGCTCTATCGCTGCCTCGCCTGCTCACACACCCGTAAACGCGAAGGCGGCCCAGTGGAAGGGATGGGCGAAGGCGCGTTCGTCAGGCTTTCTTAGTGCCGCCTGCTTGAAGAGCGCATCAGCCAATGGTTCCGGCATGCGGGTGCTGTTGAGTTCGGGTAACTCCGTCCCGAAGTAGTCCGCCTTCTGGGCGTTGGTCGTATCCCGCAGCCAAATCTGGGCCCGGCGCAGCGCCTCGGCTGGCGGCAGATCGTCGCCGCGCCAGAGGTCGTAGAAACGCACCATCAGCATAGCCGTGCTCAGGTCCAGCACCGACCAGAGCGAGCCGACCACGCCCGGCACGCCGGCCTGCACCAGCCCGGTCGGCAGGGCGATCACCTCGTCAGGCAGGTCGGTGCCGGGGAGGCGCGTCTCGCAGGCGGAAAGCACCGCCAGACGCGCCCGTTCCAGCCGCAGCGCTTGCACGTCCCGCAGGGATAACAGTTCGTCGTGGGCCATCAGCAGGCCGCTCTCCAGCGGCTCGGCCGGGTTGGCGAAGCCGTGGCAGGAGAGGTGGAGCACGGGATAATCGGGCAGGGCCTCCAGCACAGCCTCCTTCGTGGCGGCCTCCCCGCCCAGCAGGTGTGTCGTTTCGTCGGGGAAGTGGTCGCAGGCCGCGGCCGTCTCCCAGGACGAGGAGGGCAGCGGGCTGGCGGAGACCGGCTGGGGCTCGTCGATGGCAAGCAGCCCCTCAGCGTCGCGCCCGGCGGCGCGCTCGCGGGCCACGTCCAAAGCGCGGGCGTTGGGCGTGTAGGCGAAGTTTATCTCGTCCAGGGCGTAGCGGCGGCCGGTGGGTTGGTCAGGATCCTCGGTCCAGGCGGCGTGAAGGGGCAGCAGGCCCAGCAGGCCGGCCGGGATGAGGGTAGTGTGGGAGGCGTCTCCGACGGCGACTTCTTCGACGATAGACCCCATCGCGACGTCCCAGAGCCAGCGGGTGGTCTCGTCGATGGCCTCCAGCCAGGCGGCGCGGGCGGCCTCGTCGCGGGGGGTGCGCCGCCAGTCATTGTAGGCGCCCAGGTAGCCGCCTAGCTCAGGGTCGTCGGCGGGGCCCATCAGTTGCTCCCGCAGCGCCTCCTCGCTCAGGTCGTCGAGCCAGAGGGCAGAGACCTCCGAGGTTGTGCGAACTTGTTCGCCCGAAACCTCGGAGGTCTGGGGCGCCACCACCAGCGCCAGCCCGCCGGCCGGCGTGGCGGCCAGGTAGACCAGGGGATGCTCCGGCGTGGCCGCTTCGGCGACGTCCTCCCAGTCGGGCGCGGTCAGGAAATCGGCGTAACCGGGAAGGTCGCGGATGGCCTCGACGGCGGCATCCAGCTCGGCGTGAGCGGCGCGCATCTCCGCTGTCAGGTCGAAATCCGGCGGCATCTCATCGGGATGCAGCTCCTGCCCGCTCACCGCAGAGATGCGATCGGCGGCGCGGCGGTAGACGGCGTAACGGTCGGGATGGGCCTCCTCCAGCGCGCTCAGGTCGGCGCGGTCGCGCTCCAGGACCTCGGACAGCAGGCGAGCGCGGCCCCGTTCCAGGGCCAGGACGGCATCGGTTGGGTCGCCGGCGCGGGCCCGGACGTAGGCGGCGCGGGCGGGCAGACCGCGGGCCTCCCGCAGCCAGGTCTCCTTGGCCCGGCGGGTGAGCTGGACGCGATACAGGCGCTCAATGGCAGTCATGCCGTAGCCGTAGGCCCGCCCGGCCTCGGCCCAAGCCTCCCGTTTGGAAGCCCAGTCCCCCCAGTTGCGAGCAGCGCCCAAGGAGGCCTCGCTCGACGTATCCTGCCCCTTTTGACAAGCTATCTCGTAGAACTCAATCGCCCGTGCTAGGTCATCTAGCTTCTCCGTCCGATCGTAGCGATTCCTCAGCCCAGTGCCCAGGTTGTTGAGATAACCGGGCAGGTCGGGCGAGCCGCTGGGGGTCTGCTCCACCGCCTGTTCGTACACCTCGATCGCCCGCTCCAGGTCCGCCAACTCCCCCGTACGGGCGTAGCGGTCACTCAGCCCAGTGCCCAGGTTGTTGAGATAGCCGGGCAGGTCGAGCGAGCCGCTGGGGGTCTGCTCCACCGCCTGCTCCCAACAACGGAGCGCCCGGTTCAGGTCTGGCAAACGTCCTACAGCCCAGTAGCGACGCAGGAAGACGCCCCCGCCATTGTTGAGGGCGGCAATCTGGAAACGCTTGGGAGCTGCGCTAAAGGTGGGATGGTCCAAGATGCGCTCCCAGGCTGCAACGGCCCGATCCAGAGCGTCCCGGTCACCGTTGCGGCGGTAGCGTTGTTCGGCTTCCTGGGCCTGAAGGAGATCAGATTGGAATTGATCAGGGATAGCCGAGGCGCTGCCTTTTACACTGATCCTTTCAGCGAAGGCCCGCTCCACGCCCACCTCGCGGCAGCGGCGCAGCAGGGCGCGGTGGGTCTCTACCGTCTGGCGTGCTCCTTCCGTTTCTTGCGTCTCAGTCAACTGGCCTAGCAGCGCATTGGCTTCATCGGTCAAGAGTTCAGGATATTGTTCCAGGATACGTTGGGATTCGTTCCACGATTCAGCCTGGATGAAGGTCGCAATTGTCTGTAGAAGCTGCTCTGGGTCGGGAGAGCATGATTTCTTATTAAAGGAGCCCACAGTTTTCTCCTGCTGGATCACTAGAACGCGCGGCGGCGTCCACGATCAGCCAGACGTCGGCGCTGAAGGATTGGTTGCATTCGGGGCAGGTCAGTTCAGCGGGTCGGGCAAGAGAGACATCCATTCTGATTACTCCTCGTCTATGATTGCATCACTTCATTCTCAATTTCTCAATTCAGGTGACCAGCACTTGAGGGGCGCCGATCATCTCCGTTGCATCAACTCATCCCCAGCGCCTTCAGCGCCGCGGCCAGCGGGTCCGAGTAGAAGATCGGATCCACCCGCTCCAGCACGTCCGGCGGGACCTCCAGCATCTGGCGGCGGTTGCTCAGCGGGATCAAGACCCGCTTGGCACCGTTGTCCATAATCATCTGCAGCGGCTCGGTCAGCGTGCGCAGTGGCATGATGTTGCCCTGGATCGTCATCTCGCCCAGCACCACCAGGCTCGGCTGCACTGGCTTGTCCTGCAGCAGGGAGTAGAGCGCCACGAAGAAGGCCACGCCGGCCTGTGAGCCGCCCTTGCTCTGCATCAAGTCCACGATCTGGACGTGGAAGTCGTAGCTGTCGATATCGCGCTCAATACCCAGTTGGGTCTTGTTGGCCTTGATGTAGTCGAAGGCGGTGAGGATGGAATCCTTCATCGGGCGGTCGGGGCTGCCGGTGATACGCAGCCTGCCGCTGCCGCTCATGCGGTTGATCTCGACGCGGTGCATGGCCACGGTATCCCCCTCGGCCAGCGCGGCGGTGTAGACGCTGCCTGGCGGCAGCGGATCCTGGCTGATGAGCCCCTGTCCGCCCTCCTCCGGCACGCCGACGAAGCGCTCCTGCATCGTCTCGGTGTCGAAGTAGGAGAAGGAGGTGTGGTAGTATTCGAAGGCGCCCATCTTCTTGAGCTGCTCTTTGACCCGCCGCCGGCCCTCCAGGGCCAGCGTCAGGTACTCCTCGACCTCGTCCTTGCTCGGATCGCCGGCCGGGTGGAGCAGCTTGACCAGGCCGGAGACGGTGCGGCGCACGGCGCGGGCATCGCGCGTGTTGAGGTGGCCGCCCAGGCTGAAGTACCGGTCGAAGACGTCGGTGTAGTTGCGGCGGCGCAGTTCGCGCATCGCCTCGGCCAGGTAATCGACCACGAAGCCGTAGTGGTCGGTGAAGAACTCGGGCTGCAGCTTGGGCATCTCCCAGCCGGGCAGGTAGAAGTGCAGGCGGTCGATGAAGGCCATATCCTGCAGGTCCTCCGGCAGCGGATGGAAGAGCGTGCTGGTGCGGGTCAGCATCTCCACCGGCTGGTTGATGTTGCCCACGAAGACCATCGAGGCCTCGGCCACGATCTCCTCGCGCCCGCGGCTGAAGCTGCCGCTCTCCATATAGTCCTTGAGGATCTGGATCGCCGTCTTGTCGCGGAAGCTGATGCCGGCTACCTCGTCGAAGGCGATCACGTCCCACATCCCCACCAGCCCGACCGTGCGCCGGGCCAGGTTGTAGAAGAGGGTGGCCACCGTGGTCTTGCCGCCGGAGATCAGGATGGCGTAGGGGGAGAGGTCGCGGTAGACGTAGGACTTGCCGGTGCCCCGCGGCCCCAGCTCGACCAGGTTGAAGTTGCGCTGCACCATCGGCACCAACCGCATCAGCATCAGCAGCTTGACCCGGCGCTCGAAATGGGACGGATCGAAGCCGATGGTGCGCACCATAAAGTCGAGCCACTCGTCGGTGGTCAGCTCGGAGCGCGCGTCGCAGTAATCGTCGAAGCTGAAGGAAGCCAGCTGGATCGGCTGGAAGTCGGTGATGAAGAAGGGCCGCACCTTGCCGCCGACCTCCTCCTCACCGCGAAACTGGATGGTCACCTTGGCCCAGACGCCGCCCTCCAGCAGGCGCTCGTATTTGCGCACGAAGGTATCGGGGATGTGAAGATAGCGATTGCCGAAGTTGACCACCTCGGCCCAGTATTTGCGGCCCGAAAGGCGCACCTTCACCTTGTCGATGTAGGTCTGTTCGCCCCGCTCCTTGACCCGCGACTGGGCCTTCATCCCCTCGTCCGGGCGGATGATGCTGTCGGCCAGCGTGGAATTCACCAGTTGCAGCCCGGCCTCGACGGCCGCCGGATCGTCGGTGGCGCAGTACTTGCCCAGCAGATATTCCAGCACGTAGACCGGCACGTTGGCCCCGACCTTGACCTGACGGACGAAGTTTTTGCGCACGACCTTGCCGGCGAAGATGTCGGTGACTTTGGCGTCTAATTCAGACATAACGGCTCCTTGCGTATTGCGTGCCCTTACGTTTTACGCCTTTACACAGAGTTGCACAGAGAAAACACAGAGCTACACAGAGAAAGTCTATGTCTTATGGATTTACACGGAGTTGCACAGAGAAGACACAAAGCTATACAGAGAGATCACATAATGAAACGGCGAATACCATTCTTCAGCAGCTTAACGTTGAAATTGAGCAAAAGGCCAATCTTGCATCCAGAGAACCTGAGATAGG
>CAYYTU010000120.1:0-7018 GCA_964474655.1 uncultured Anaerolineales bacterium | reverse complement strand
GGAAGTTGACAAAGCGTGTCCGAAGTCTGTCCTCCCCCAACTTGTAAATACGCCCAATCGCCTCAGCTTAAACCGGCCTCGTCGGTTGCTTCGAGCATCACGCCAAGCCCCATAGATAATCCCACGAAAGTCCTATAGACAAACGGGCTGCTCAATGCTACCATTTTGTTATCAGATGATTGGAGGTACGCAGATGGCAAGCCTCAAACAGTATTTGCGTCAAGCGGAAGTAATCGCTCTATTACTGCTTGCGACGCTCATCCTCTCAGCAGCAGCGCCGTCACCGCAATCACACCCGCGCAGGCCAGAGGCCCCGACATCCCAAACGTCATCATCCCAGCAGGTAATCATCCAAACAACCCACAAGCCCAGCGATCTATCCACCCTGAACACCGCCCTCAACCAAACGATGAGCGAGTTCAACGCTCACTCTCTCTCCCCTGTGTTCAATCTAGACCGCGGCGACGTGGAGCTTAAGGAGAATCTGGGAGCTTCTCGCCTATACGTCGTAACAATCGCTGGCTCGGCTGAGCTGGACGAAGCCGTCGCGGCTTTCGCCGACACACCGGAAATCGAACACGCCGAACCAGACCCCATCGGCCACGGGGCCTGGATGCCCGACGACCCCCGGTTGGAGGATCAATGGAATTTGCACAGCACCGGACAGATGGACAGCACGCCCGAGGCCGACGTCGACGCACCGGAAGCGTGGGATATCTCACGCGGTTCTCCGTCCACGGTGCTGGCTGTCATTGATACGGGCATCGACCTGGATCATCCTGATCTGGCGGGGAAGATCGTGGAGGGCTATAACGTCATCAGCGACACCACCATCCCGCAAGATGACAACGGTCACGGCACGCATGTAGCCGGCATAGCGGTGGCCACCACGAACAACGCCATCGGCATAGCCGGCGTCTGCCCCCGCTGCCGCGTGATGCCCCTGAAAGCACTCAACAGCGACAACCTGGGGTACTATACGGACTGGGCGAGCGCGATTGAGCACGCAGTGGATAACGGCGCTCACATGATCAATATGAGCATGGGGGGTGACCTCGATTCGACTCTGCTGCACACAGCCATCCGCTACGCCTATCAATCGAACGTGCCCGTGGTCGTCTCGATGATGAACGAAGGCAACTCGACGCCCTACTACCCGGCTGTTTACACCGAAACCATCGCCGTCGGCGCCACGGACCGCAAGGGGGCCCGCTGGGAGCAATCCTGCTTCGGCGATCACATCGACCTGGTAGCGCCGGGCAAATCGATCCTCAGCACCTACTGGGACGATAGCTACACCTATATGTTGGGCACCTCAATGGCGGCCCCCCACGTGGCCGGCGCGCTGGGCCTGATCCACTCGGTCCATCCGGGCTACACCATAGAAGAGTCACGCCACATCCTGCGCACGACCGCCGACGACCAGATTGGCCCGCCGAACGAGGACAAGAAGGGCTGGGACGTTTACTTCGGCGCCGGGCAGCTCAACCTCGCCCAGGCCCTCCAGCGCGCGGTACCGCCGAACGAAACCTCTATCGACGGTCCCGTGAGCGGGCTGGTGGGCACCGATCGGACGTTCGTAGCCAGCGTCGTCCCCATCACCGCCGCTCAGCCGATCACCTACGTCTGGCGAGCCACAGCCCAGGCGCCGATCACGCATACCAGCGGTCTGACCGACTCCGTCACGTTCGCCTGGGACGTTGCAGGGGCCAAACGAATCACCCTTACCGCCGCCAATACCGGCGGCACCCTGACCACCACGCACGCTCTCACCATCACCGAGCTTTCGCCGGGCCAGGAGGTGACGGTCTGCAACGGCCACACGTGCACCTTCGACGCCATCCAGGCCGCCATCGACGCGGTGGAAGCGAGTAACACCATCAAAGTGGCCGCCGGCACTTACACCGGCATCTACGTCGACAAGAGCGTCATCATTCGCGGCGGTTACAGCGCCGCCTTCAAAGAGCCGGCCGATCCAGAAGCTAACCTCACCATCATCGACGCACAGGGCGGCGGACGCGCGGTTCACATCACGGGCCAACCGACCGGCTCCCCCATCACGCCCACCATTGAGGGGCTTTGGCTCACCGGCGGCGACGCCAGCGGACAACCGGGTGGAAACGTCGGCGGTGGCATCTATGCCATCGAAGCCAGCCCCATCATCAGCCACAACCACATCGTCAGCAACACGGCCCGCCGGGGCGCTGGTATCTACCTGGAAGAGAGCACTGGCGCGCTGCACGGCAACACGATCGCCCACAATGAGGCCGAGCAGGACGGCGGCGGTATCTACCTGCGCGAAAGCGAGACGATAATCAATCGGAATGAGATCGCTTCCAATCACGCCGGCAAGGGAGGCGGCGGCCTCTACGCCTACTGGAGCGACGCTCCGATCAGCGACAATAGCCTCCAGGCCAACAGCGCCGATCAAGACGGAGGCGGGCTTTACCTTTGGAAATCCAGCGCCAACCTGGCCCGCAACGTCATCCTCGATAATCAAGCCCGAAACGGCGGAGGGGGCCATCTGGCCTACGGCGAAATCCAGATGGTCAACAACGTGATCGCCTCCAATCAGGCCAGTGACGCGGGAGACGGGCTCTACGTCCAGAACACATCGCCACGCCTGCTCCACACTACGCTGGCCCGCAACGGCGATGAGGGGCTTCACGTCACCGGAGGCGAGAGCTTAAGCACCGTGGCCCTGACCAACACGATCCTGACAGACCATACCACCGGCATCGTCGCCACCGCAGAACACGTCGTCAGCCTGGAGGGCACGCTTTGGGGAAACAACACGTCCGATTGGGACGGCGCGGGCGCGGTCATCACCGGCACCGAGGCAAATAATCATCGGGGAGACCCAGCCTTCGTAGCGCCGGACGAAGGCGATTACCACATTCGCCCAGAAAGCCCAGCTGTCGATATGGCCTTGCCCATCAGCGTCACGGATGATATGGATGGCGATCCTCGCCCCACCAGCGATGGCTACGATCTCGGCGCGGACGAGTTGAAAGTAGATCTCCAGGTGACCCAACACGCCAGCTCCAATCCGGCACTAGCCAGCAAACCGCTGACCCACACGCTCGGCGTCACGAACGTCGGCGGGCTGGTGATGGAGACGGTCATCACCAACGTGCCCCCTGCTCACGTCACACCCGCCGATACGCGCACCTGGCATACGTCCCTGGCGCCCGGAGAAGCCTGGTCAACCAGGCTAGTCGTGACCGTGGCAACCGACTACACCGGCCCCTTGGTCAACATCGTCCAGGTCGAAGGGACCGAGGGCGTGACAGCCTCAAGCACAACCACGGTGACCGCCATCGCCGCGGATGGAGTAACAGTCATCAATCCAGCGACAGGGACAGAGATCACGCTCGCCGACGAACCTACCTCTATCGTCATCGCAGTTCCCTCGGGCGCTCTATCCGAACCGGCCGAGCTGGCTTATGGCTCCGTAACGACCATCACCCACGCCCCCCCCGGCTTCGCCTTCGCCGGGAGAGCCTTCGAACTTAACGCCTACCGCGACGGCATCCTACAAGAAGGCCTAACCTTTGAGACACCACTTACCGTGACCATCGGTTACACCCAGGCCGATATGGAGGGGAAGAACGAAGCGTCACTGGCGCTTTACTATTGGGACGGAACCGACTGGACCACGGACGGTATCACACCGACAGCACACTACCCAACGCAGCGTCAGCTGATAGCCACCATCGACCACCTGAGCACCTTCGCCCTGCTCGCTCGAAATGAGCCACAAACCCCGCCGGGTACCATCTACCTGCCCCTCGTGCTCCGTCGGCGATGAGCGCTTTGGTCTCAGCTTGCGTTTGACGGAGCGAGCAGCCTCCTCGGCGTGGCGCATCGACGTGTGCGGCAAATTCGGAAAGAGAAAGTGTGATACGAAGCCCAGCAGCGCGTAGGGGATCGTGGAGTTGAGCTGGGCGATGAAGCGTGCGATGCGGCCCACCTCCAGGCCGCGCTCGGTCAGCCGGCGGGCGGTCGCCAGCGCATACAGCATCTGGCTGGCCGGGGCGCCACCGAAGTAACAGACGCAATAGGTACGCTCGTTGTCCGCGTCGGCCAGCTCCTCAGCGGAGGCACGTCGACCTATATGGGAGGGAGTTCTACGCTGTGTTCAAGCGAGAAGAATTGAGGCGCAAGCACGACGAGTTCTCGGCTGTGGCGAGGATGGCTCAGGAAGGGTTGTTATGAGTGGCGACGGCGTGATTTGAACACGCGACCAAGGGCTTATGAGTCCCCTGCTCTACCACTGAGCTACGTCGCCATAAGTGTAGCGGGCGCTTTACCAGCGCCCGCTATGAGGTAGCGGGGCCAGGATTCGAACCTGGGACCTCCGGGTTATGAGCCCGACGAGCTGCCACTGCTCTACCCCGCAACACGCCCAGGATTATACAGGGTTTTGGCGATCGTGTCAAGTCATCATTCAGTCCTGCCTGGACTGACCTCCACTGTACACGAGCCGTTCGAGAGGAAAAGATAAACAACTATCGTCTCAATCTGTCATCTGACCTGATGCAATCGCTCGGAGGAACCGATGCCTTCGGTTCACATTTGCCAGAAGTATGGTATAGTCAGTCTATCTGTACCGTATGTCGACAAGCAGACTATCACATAAACCAAGGAGGGATGATGTTACGCAGACGGAACGTCAAAGGAAGTGATCAGGTCAAAATCTCGTTTGCCCTGCCGGAGGAGCACCCGCACGCGGCCCACGCCTATGTGGCAGGGACCTTCAACGATTGGGACCCAAAAGCCAACCCGCTCATCCACCGCAACAACGCGACCTATAGCGCCGTGGTCACGCTGGATAAAGATGAACGCTACGCCTATCGCTACGTGACGGAGGATGGCGTCTGGTTCAACGCTGACGACGCCGATACATACGAGGGAGAGAATGGCATTTTGCTGACATAGTACAACCTCCCTTAAGCTTAACTCCTGCAATTTAGCGACTCCAGACTTCGGAAGTCACCGTCGAGGATTTTGGATGCAAAATAACGCTTTACTTCCAAGTTGGGTTCGCATTAAGACTTCTGAAGCTCTGCTCTTCAAAATTTGAAAAGTGCAGGAGTCAAGTTAAGTTCGTTCCGACCCGCCATATCTTCCGACCCCCTGTGACCAGTGGAAGTTCAGAAGCGCCCTCACCCCACTCTCAGATACTTTTCCAACGCCGGACAAGAGAAGAGGGTGAGGGCTTTAAGTTCCCCGTACGCCCTTCTCCCTACGCGGGTAGCGAGAAGTAAAACGTACTCCCCTCTCCCACCTCCGATTCGACCCAGATGCGCCCCCCGTGACGCTCTACGATGCGCTGACAGAGCGCTAGCCCCACACCCAGGCCAGAGTACTCCTCCTCCGTATGGAGCCGCTGGAAGATCTGAAAGATACGATCGGCCTGCTCCGGATCAACGCCGATGCCGTTATCCTCCACTGAGAATATCCACGCATCGCCCTCGCGTTCCGCAGAAATATGGACGCGCGGCGACACTCCCTCGCGCCGGAACTTGATCGCGTTAGCAACCAGGTTCTGGAAGACCTGGGCCAGCTGCACCTCGTCCGCCATCACGGTGGGCAAGGGATCGCACGTTATCTGCGCGTCACTCTCCTCGACCATCTGCTTCAGCGAATCCAAGGTGCACTCCACCACCGCATCGACGTCGGTCGGCGTCAGCTGCTCGCCTCGCGTCTCCACCCGCGATAGCTCCAGCAAGGCCTTGATCATAGCCTCCATCCGTTCGGCGCCGCCCACGGCATAGTCGATATAGGTCTCAGCCCTCTCATCCAGCTTGCCTCGGTACCGCTTCTCCAGCAGCCTCAGCCAGTTCTGCACCGTCCTCAACGGCGCCTGCAGGTCGTGAGAGATGACGTAGCCAATATGCTCCAGATCCCGATTGCTGCGCTCCAGCTCGGCGGCGTAGTGCTCCAGCTGCTCCTCCGCCCGCTTGCGAGCAGTAATATCCAGATGAACCCCACAGGCCCGCAGTGGCCGCCCTTCCTCAGCCCACTCAATAACCTTACCGCGGTTGAGAATCCACACCCACTCACCCGATTTGTGCCGCATACGGAACTCGACCTCGTAGATTGGCGTCTTCCCCTCCAAGTGAGCGTTTAGCTTATCGTACACTTCCGAGCGGTCGTCGGGATGGACCCGGCTCTCCCAGGCGCTCATATGGGGCCTGATTTCCTCCAAGTCGTACCCCAACATCTCCGCCCACCGCTCATTGAACTGCTCCTCGCCGGTCTGAATATTCCAATCCCAGGTGCCCAGCGCGCCGCCGCGTACGGCGAGATCTAGGCGCTCCTCACTCTCGCGCAGCGCCTCCTCCGCCCACCGCTTCTGCAGCGCCGCGGTGGCCACGCGGGTGAAAGTCTCGACCACCTCGTCGGTCGGCGGGAGCTGCCCCTCGGGCATCGCGATGATAGCAGTTCCCATCAGATCATCCCCCTCAGCCAGCGCCAGGCCGATGAAGTGATCTATGCCTAGCACCCGCTGGACCGCTGCGGAGATGGGCTCAGGGATCACGCCAAAGGTAGTCGTGTGGAGATCGGGCAATCGCCTCACCATCTCATGTATCATAGCGGCATATGCTTCCTCGCTCACGGGCATCGGCAATCCCCCAATCTCCCGCTCCAACAGCTCGTCCAGGCGGGAGATCACCCACCCCTCAGCAGCGACGTGTTTGACAACCAAAACATGCTCGTCGGGATTATAGACGGATACGCTCACACCCAGCGCGTCGGTGATGCTCTTCAGCTCCTCCGCGAGCAGATTAAACAGGTCGACCCCAGACGGTGCGGTAGTCAGGGTGATCGCCAGCTCGTTTATGGCCTCCAAGTCCCGGGCCCGCCGCCTCAAGGCCTCCTCCACATACTTGCGCCCGCCGATATCACGGGCCGACCCCTGAACGCCAACTACCTCTCCCTCCTTCACGATTGGGCTTAGGATAGCCTCAATCGGAACCGGCGCGCCGGTAGAGTCCAGAATCTCCGCGTC
>CAYYTU010000119.1:0-7128 GCA_964474655.1 uncultured Anaerolineales bacterium | reverse complement strand
AAGATTAAAAATTTAATTCGGTAATAGCCCTCACCCATCCCCAACCCCTTCCCTCTCCCAATTCTAGGAGAGGGAAGGGGCAATAGTGCCGTGTTCCCCCTTCTCCCAGTATTGGGGAGAAGGGGGCTAGAGGGATGAGGGCTTATCTGATTCACTGCTTGGCGGGAGTACTCTCGCGAGCTTTATTACCGAACTATTTTCTTAAAGTTCATAAACCGCTGGCTACTACGAGAAGTGCGTTTTCAACGGGGTTTCCGTGTTAGCCGTCGAATTCATTCGTCGGCGAGGGCTTATGCCCGTCGCAGGGTACGGACGATAGCGACCAGCACCACGCCTCCCACGACGGCGGCCACGATCTCACCGACCCAGCTCGTCGTGGCGATGCCCAGCAAGCCGAACAGCCAGCCGCCGATGAGCCCGCCCAATAGCCCGATGATCAGGTCTCCGATGAGACCGAACCCCTCTCCTCGCACGATCTGGCCCGTGAGCCAGCCGGCGATGATCCCACTGATTAGCCAGATTAAGATATGCATTTGCCTCTCCTTTACTATTATATTTTTAGGGCCGAATATAGGCCCATCCCTTAGCCTGTTTCTTGGTCAACGCACTGACGCCAGCGGGAATCACGTCAACCACCTCAAGTATATCATGCTTATCCAGCCCCAGAAAGCGCAGGCTGTTGCTGCAGGCGAGCAACTGGACGCCTTGATCGGCCAGTTTCTTCACCTGCCGATGGTGTACGTTCGGCGATTTGAGCAACGCCTTGACGCCCTCCCCGTTGGCGATCAGCGCGACCTCGACGCTATCCGCGCCCAGGTCGTCGAGCAGGTTCTGGATGTTGTGGAACACCATATTCGCCCGCGCGATGTCCCCTTCGTCGATGTGAAAGACTACGCGATATGTCTCCATCGTTCCTCCTTCTTTCACTTCAAGTCTTGTTGTCGCTACGTCTGAGCATCCTCCACGTCCAGGAACCGCGCGTTGATCGCCACGATCACCGTGCTGAGCGACATCAGCAGCGCGCCCACGGCCGGGTTGAGCAGAATGCCGTAGCTATAGAGCGCACCAGCCGCCAGCGGGATCGCGAAGGCGTTGTAGCCGGTGGCCCAGGCCAGGTTCTGGACCATCTTGCGGTACGTGGCGCGGGAGAGATCGAAGATCGCCACCGCGTCCAGCGGGTTGCTGCGCACCAGGATGATGTCGGCTGTCTCGACCGCCACATCGGTGCCGGCGCCGATGGCCATACCGACGTCGGCCTGGGCCAGGGCCGGCGCGTCGTTGACCCCGTCGCCCGTCATCGCCACCACCAGCCCGCGCGACTGAACCTCTTTCACCTTCTCCGCCTTCTCGTGCGGTAGCACCTCGGCAAAATAGTCGTCCAGCCCGATCTCGTCGGCCACCCAGCGGGCCACCTGTTCGTTGTCCCCGGTCAGCATCATGGCCTGGACGCCCATCGCCTTCAGGCGGGCGATGGCCTCCTTGGATTCGGGGCGGATGATGTCGGCCAGGGCGATGGCGCCCTTGAGCGCGTCGTCGATCAGCACGAAGACGAGGGTCTTGCCCTGTGACGTCAGCTCGTCGATGCGCTCATCGTCGACCGCGATCTCCTGCTCCCGCAGGTAGCCGGGGCTGACGATCTTCACGTCGTGTCCCTCGACTGTCGCCTCGGCCCCCTTGCCCGGGATAGCCCGGAAGTCCTCGGCCGGGCGTTTCTCCTCGACGGCGGCGGCGGCGATGCCCTGGGCGATGGGATGCTCGGAGCGCGCCTCGACCGAGGCCGCGATCTGCAGCAACTCCTCCGCGTTCATCGCGTCATCGAAGACGAGCGTATCGGTGACGCCGAACTCGCCCTTGGTCAGCGTGCCGGTCTTATCGAAGATGATGGCCTGGATGTTCCGCGCCCGCTCGAAGGCGGTGCGGTTGCGGATCAGCAGGCCGTTGCGGGCGGAGATGGCGGTGGAGACGGCCACCACCAGCGGGATCGCCAGGCCCAGCGCGTGCGGGCAGGTGATGACCATCACCGTGACGCTCCGCTCCAGCGCGAAGACGAAGTCGCGGTTGGAGGCGAACTGCCAGAGCCCGAAGGTGATGGCCCCGCCGGTCAGCGCGATGACCGTCAGCCAGACCGCGGCCCGGTTCGCCAGATCCTGCGTCTTCGACTTGCTCTGCTGGGCCTCCTCGACCAGCCGGATCGCCTGCGAGAGATAGGAGTCCTCGCCCGTCTTCTGCACCTCGACCGTGATGGAGCCCTCGCCGTTGATGGAGCCGCCGATCACCTGGCCGCCCTCCTCCTTGGGCACCGGCTTCGATTCGCCGGTCAGCATCGCCTCGTTGACCGAGGTGGTGCCCTCGACGACGGCGCCGTCGGCCGGTATCTTCTCGCCGGGCTTGACCACCACGCGGTCGCCCACCGTCAGCGCCTCAATCGGCACATCCTCCAGGCTGCCGTCCTCCAGCAGCCTGTGGGCCTCCGAGGGCATCAGTTCGGCCAGTTCCTCCAGCGCGCGAGAGGCGCCCATCACCGAGCGCATCTCGATCCAGTGACCGAGCAACATCACGTCGATCAGAGTCGCCAGCTCCCAGAAGAAGACCTTGCCCTCCAGGCCGAAGACGACCACGCTGCTGTAGCCGTAGGCCACGGTGATCGCCACGCCGATCAGGGTCATCATCCCCGGCTGGGCCGACGTCAGCTCGTCGTACAGCCCACTCAGGAAAGGCCAGCCGCCATAGAAGAAGACGGCGGTGGCGAAGGCGAAGAGGACCAGGTTGTCGCCGGGGAAGCTGATCGCCTCCTCCAGCCCCAGGAATTGTTGCAGCAGCGGCGAGAGCGCCAGAATGGGGATCGTCAGCGTCAGCGAGACCCAGAAGCGGCGCCGAAAATCGGCCACCATCTGGGCGTGATGATCGTTACCTTTGTGATCACTCATAATGCTTCTCCCTTCTTATTTGGATGTAATAGGTTGAGAGATGTTGTAGCGCGCGCTTCAGGCCGCTTTTACGGCGATAAATCGCTTACTACGAACCAGATTTCAACCGCGATGGTCGACGTGGTCATCGCCAGTACATCAGCTTTCGCGCCCGCCGAAGACGGGCAAGCCTAGATCATCGGCCATACGCTTTCGGATGTCGGGATCGTCGATGCTCACCGGCTGGCCGTGGAACGCGCGTGCCATCGGCGTGGCGAGCCACCAGACGAGAGCCGCCGGTTCCTCCGGCGGGCGCAGCTGGTTATGCTCGTGATAACGGCGGAACTGATCGGCCCGGGGGAAATCCTCCTCGGTCTTGCCGCGGATCTGCCGCTGCATCGCGGTGTCCACAATGCCCGGGTAGAGGGTGTGGGCGCGGAGCGAAAGCCCGCGCTGGTCGATTTCGGTCGCCAGATTGCGCACGAAGTGGTTCAGCCCGGCCTCCGCCGTGCAGTAGGCGCTCCAGCCAGCGACGAGACGGGCAGCGCCTCCCTGGAGGTGAAGAAAGGTATCAGAGAAAACCTCCTCTGTGAACCTCTGTGGCTTCTCAGTGACTCGCCGCGTTCAAAATGGCTGACCTACGGGCAGCCTCACGTCCGCGTTAGCGTCCGGTTGACGGCCTCCTTGATGTCGCCCGGCGTCAAACCGTACGTCTCCAACAACTCCTGAGGCGTGCCGGATTCGGCATATGTGTCATCAATGCCGACGAACGCCATCGGCACTGGATGCAGGCTGGCGGCCGCCCGCGCGACCGCGGAGCCAAGCCCGCCGTTCAACACGTGCTCCTCCGCGGTCACGATGGCCCCGGTCTCCCGGGCCGCGCGTTCGATGGCCGCCTCGTCGATCGGCTTCACCGTGTGCATATCCAGCACGCGGGCCTCAATGCCATCCTGATGCAGCTCCACAGCCGCCTCCAGGGCCGCGGCTACCATCAAGCCGCAGGCGATGATCGTCACGTCGTCGCCGTCACGCAGCCGGTTCGCTCGGCCGATCTGAAAGTCGATAGCACTATCGCCACTGTCCCTGTACACGAGCGGGACCCGGGGCCGCCCGCTGCGCAGGTAGAAGGGCCTCTCATACTCGAAGATGGCCCGCGTCGCGGCCCGCATCGACGGCTCGTCGGCCGGCGCCACGACGGTGAAATTCGGCAGCGACGTCGCCAGCGCGATATCCTCGATCCCCATCTGGCTCGGACCGTCCTCGCCGATGCTGATCCCACTGTGCGATCCTACCAGCTTCACATTGGCCCTGGGGAAAGCGAGCGACATCCGGATCTGATCGTAGGCATTGCAAAGCAGAAAACAGGCGAAACTGGCCGCCAGCACGTCCTTGCCAGCCGCCCACAGCCCACTCGCGACGCCGATCATGTTGCTCTCGGCGATGCCGACGTTGAAGAATCGATCCGGAAAGTCGTCCCGAAAGTAGTTGGTGCGCGTCGAGTTGCCCACGTCGCCATCCAGCACGATCAGATTGGGATTCTCGTGCCCTATCTCGCGCAGCGTCTCCCCGAAGGCGTTCCGAATCGGCAACCCGTACTCAAGTCCGATGCTCTTTCCAATATCCATCGTTAGATCTCCCCGTATTTATCCTCTGGCGTGATTTCCGGCTCGAACGTCGCTTCGGCATAGGCGCTGACGTACTTCATCTCGCGCAGCTCCTCCAGCGCGTCCTGGGCCTCCTCCTCCGTCAGCGGGACGCCGTGCTTCCGGTTGACGTCGTCCTTTTCGAAGGCCGACAGACCGCGCCCTTTCAGCGTATGGGCGATGATCACCTGAGGCTGATCTTCGATAGTGCGGATGGCCCGCAACGCCTCCATAACCGCCTCCATATTGTGACCGTCGATCTCGCGCACGTCCCACCCAAAGGCGCTCCACTTATCGACCAGAGGCTCCAGCGTGGGCATCACCTCGCGCACCGCCCCGGACTGCTGAAACTTGTTGTAGTCCAGGATGGCCGTCAGATTCCCCACCTGGAACTTGGCGGCCGTCATCGCGGCCTCCCAGATCTGCCCCTCGTTCGCTTCGCCATCGCCGATCATCACGTAGACCTGATAGGGCTGTCCGTTCACCTTTCCGGCCAGCGCGTGGCCCAACCCGATCGAAAGCCCCTGCCCCAGCGAACCGGTCGACGCCTCGACGCCCGGCAGCACCCGCATATCGGGATGCCCCTCCAGCGGGCTCTCGATCTTCCGTAGCGTCTCCAGCAAGGCAGCGTCGAAGTATCCCGCCTCGGCCAGCACGGCGTACAGCGCCGGACACCCGTGTCCTTTGCTCAGGATGAAACGATCCCGATCCGGCCAGCCCGGTTCCCCCGGCTTGTAGCACATAATGCCGCCAAAGTAGAGAGCCGTCATGATGTCGATCGCCGAAAGCGAGCTCGACGGATGACCGGAGCCAGCGCGAGTGGTCATCTCGATGATCTCGCCGCTCAGACGGTAGGCCGTATCCTCCAGCTCTTTAATCGCGTAGTGGTAGGGACAACGTCGTTCCTTCATTGCCGTCGTAGAAGTAACGTCTTCGTTCGCCATGGAACTAAACCTCCTCTGATTGTCTCAGTGCTTCATCCCAATGGGCTCTTTTTACTCGTTTATTCGTCCGGTGCACCGCCCGCCGAGGCCGCTGTCAGCCGTTGTCCTTCGCGATCGGCCCCGATGCCCCAGACGATTGTCCGGGCTCCCTTTTCCTTGGCCACGTTCTGCAAGGCCTGGAGCTCATATAGATGCATCGCCCGATCGCTCATGCGCTGGGCGGCGTCCTCGAAGATATCGGCGACCTCGGTGATCCGTTCCACCTCGGCCACGCGAGCATCCCGCTCTCGCTCGGCCTGGGCCTGGGCGCTGATATCCTCGACCAGTCCCTGGGGCACCTGCACGTCCGTCAACTCCACCGACGTGATATCGACCCCAAACTCGACCACGGACTTATCGACGATGTCCTCCAGCCGGTTGGCGACTTTCTCTCGCTCGCTCAGCAGCTCGGTCAGGCTCAGCGAGCCGATGATGTCCTTCAGAGCCGCGTTGGCCGCGCCGAAGACCGCCTCTTCGTAATTCCTGACTTCCAACGAGGCTTGCTTCGGATCCTCGACGCGGTAGAAGATCACGGCCTGACAATCCACCGGCACGTTATCCGATGTCAGCGTCTCCGCCGCTTTCACCGGTCGGTTGTGCACGCGCATATCGAGGATCTGGGCCACGCTCTGGTAGAACGGCGGCCATGGGATCGCCATAAAGAAACCCGGCCCCTTGGTATCCTCGTAACGCCCCATACGCAACATGATCGCTCGCTGGAACTCGGGCAATACGTAGATGGTGCCGCTGACGAGAGAGGCCAAGAAAATCCCCACCACGCCCCCGGCCCCCAGGCCGATCAAACGAGGTAAGACGGCCGATAGCGGCAGCCCGATCACCACGACACACACGATAAACACCAGCACCCAGGCCATCAAC
The DNA here is from genome assembly GCA_964474655.1 of uncultured Anaerolineales bacterium. GTDB lineage: Bacteria > Chloroflexota > Anaerolineae > B4-G1 > B4-G1 > CAYYTU01. The sequence goes on along the minus strand of CAYYTU010000119.1, from coordinate 717 downwards.
CGCAGAATACCCTGTACCTGGCTCAGACTGGCTCCCTGTCCACTCGATCCACGCTTACTCATCGGTCATCCTCCTTATAGATTGCTTTTCCGTGCTCAAGCCTCAATCCTCCGCGCTGGCCACGTTCTGCTGGCTCATACTGCCCCGCAGCTGCGCCACCGACTCGTATTGGTAAGAAAGTTGGAATGTCGTTGAACCGCTGGATTGGATGTATCTCGCGATACAGGCGGTAGCTCATCAATAGTTTCGCATGACAAGGGGCAGATGGGCCCGGTGCGGCGCCTCAAAGGCGCCCACATCGTAGTTGATGAGCGTCTGTCCGGATCTGATGATGATCCCGCGCTGGCGCCCGTCCAAACCGCGATCTGAGATCCCCGGGGCGCAGGCGTCGATGGCGGGGGAACCGGAGCCCAGACGGTAGAGACCCCGCGCCGTCTCGACGAACTGAGGATCCTCGCTGAAGTCCGCCGATCCCGTCAGAATCCCCGACTCGGTGTCGTTGCAGTAGCTATCGATGCTCCCCTGAAGCGTAGGATCGTCTCCATTCTCCCAGATGATGTTACGGTTGAGATCCGCCGTCCCCTGCGAGACCACGAAGAGCGGGACGTCGGAATTTCCGGCGTAGGTGTTGTTCTCGCTGTGATAGGTGGCCTGGTTGTAGACGTGGACGGTCGTCTCGCCGTTCTGACCGTGCCCCGTGAAGAGCGTGTCGGTGGC
>CAYYTU010000118.1:0-7169 GCA_964474655.1 uncultured Anaerolineales bacterium | reverse complement strand
GCTGTATTGAGGATGAGGGCAGACGTTGACCCGTGGACGGACAACCGGGTTAGGAAAGCCTTGAAGCTTTGTCAGAGAAGACAAGCCGTCCTCGACACGGCGCTCTACGGGCAGGGGAGCGTGGGGCACGACACACACACGACGGACATTCACCCAGCTTACTGTGAGAAGCCGATACCGGAGTACGACCCCGAGCAAGCAAGGGCGCTCCTGGAAGAGGCGGGTTATCCAGATGGCCTTGAAACTGTCATCAGAGTCTCCTCAGGTCATCCAGATACAGTGTCCTATGCTGAGACTCTGAAAGCCGATGCTGAGGCTGGTGGCTTCAACATCAGAGTTGAGCCGGTGCCTGAATCAGACTATTGGGATGCTTGGACCGAGATTCCCTTGGGGATCACAGCGTGGAGCCACAGGCCACTTGCCACCATGGTCTTTGCACTCGCGTACACTTCTGACCGGGAAGGGAATCCAGTGGCTTGGAATGAGACACATTGGGTTGACGAGGAGTTCGATGAGTTGCTCGCCCAAGCCAGTGCTACTCTCGATGTGGAAGAAAGACGTGAGATCATGTGCCAGCTGGAGGACATTCAGATGGAGCGAGGCTCTGTTGGAGTTGCGTACTTCCAGAATGTCTGGCGCATCAAGAACGATCGAGTCCGCAACATGCCTGTCCACCCGATGATGTGGGAGATCCTGACCGATGTCTGGGTAGCCGAGGAGGCTTAGGATCTGCTTCCGTGGGGGGGGCATCTCAAGCTCCCCCCATTTGGTGGTCTGTCCCCAGGCAGTACTAGGAAGGTGGGTTGTCCTCAGCCCCCCATAAGGTCTCCACAGCTCTCCGGCGACGGTTCATACATGCGGGGGGCTTCGACACGACAAGAGAGTGACATTGGACACAGCCTCAACCGGTACATGTTTCGGGAAAGCTCCCAGGCGCGACATAGTTGAGGATGGCTTGGAGGAGTAAATATGATCAAGTTCATTGCCCGGCGCCTAGCCCTGATGCTTCTCACGATGTTCATCGTGTCAGTTATCGTCTTCGTGTTGGTCGAGATGGCTCCTGGCAACCTCGCTCGCAACGTCTTGGGTCAGTTCGCGACAGCGGAACAGGAAGCGGCCTTCCTGGCTCAGCATGGCCTTGACCGCCCGTTCTACGTTCGGTACGTTTCATGGCTTTTAGGTACTGACTGGCAAGCTGAACGTATCACGGGACTGGAGCTAGTGCAGGTCAAAGACGACCGAGGAAGCGCTTCGTGGTGGGCGGCAGAAGACGACGGATTAGTACGATGGAAAATGGAGGAGCGAGATCTCGTTGCCATTCACCGATTCCCAGATGGCACAATCAGAGAGTCGATCGACAATGAGCGATGGCGTAAGGGCGATTCGGGAAACCAGTATGTCTGGGCAGTCGATCAAGAGGGTCGGGCGGTGAAGTTCGTGAGAACCGCCAAAGTGGTCCCAACGGGGGGCATAGATCTGCGCTTCTCCGATGGAACTACCTTGAGCGACTTCAAGTTGGAAGACCGCGAAGGCCGCCCAGCGTGGCCAGACGGAGGAACCCCGGTGGGTAGTCTCCTCCCCGCCAATGAATGGGTCACCAGACAGTTGGACTTGAGTCCTCTGACTGGGAAGACAATCGACGAGATACTCCTGGGCCTCGACTATCGGGGTGGGACTATGGCGTTCCCTTTCCACGTGAGCGTGTTTCTCAAAGAAGCAAGGATCACTGAGGAAGATGCTGTGGATTCGGGGATGAAGCATTTTACCCCAACCCAAGACGACTTCAGCGGTGAATTCTTCGCGTCGGGAGCCGGTGGTGAAGGGGAACTTGCAGCTGCAGTCGTCGAAGGCAAAGAGGCGGGTGTGGGGACCGAAGGAGCAGCCGTGTTTGAAATCACTGGACGCGTCACCGAGGAACAAGGGTATGTATACTACACCTTGTTTCAGGATGTGAGCATTCCCGTCCAAGAGACTACCGAGCTATCCTATGAGGTACTCTACTCGTCAGCCGGTGAGGTAAGTGCGTGGGAATTTGGGATGGGAGGCTGGATAGCCAAAGAAGGGGGAGGTGTGAAGTACATCCCTCTCAATAAGGGATTCTTGCGGGGGGACCCGGGCAGGTCAATCAAGACCGGCCGGCCCGTGGGTCCGGTACTTGTCCGTCGGTTGCGTAACTCCCTCGTTCTAGCGGGCATCGCATTCATCACAATCATGCCAGTGGCAGTGGCGCTGGGAGTGATTGCCGGACTGAACAATGGTGGATTCCTTGATCGCCTCCTCTCACTCTTTGGTCTCATTACTACATCGACGCCGGTTTTCGCAACCGGGGTCGTTCTCGTACTCGTTCTCTCTTCCTGGCTAGGGCTCCTGCCGGGGGCAACGGTGTATGCAAGTGATTCTGCTCTGTTTGAGAACCCTGAGATGCTCGTACTGCCGGTTCTGACTCTCGCCTTGATCGAGCTAGGCTATGTATTGCGGATCACTCGATCCAGCGTCGTTGAGGTGATGAGAGAACCCTACATCCAAACGGCTTCACTCAAGGGGTTGCCTTACCACACTATTGTTCTCAAGCATATGTTGCGCAACGCGCTAATTGCGCCTCTCACGGTAATTCTGCTTCACGTGAACTGGCTTATCGGGGGCATCGTGGTAGTTGAGGCGATCTTTGGTTTCCCGGGACTTGGGAAGTACCTGTATGATTCAGCGCTTTCGAAGGACGTCTTCGCGATTGAGGCTGGGGCGATGGTGATGGTCGTGTTGGCCGTGAGCACTCAGCTGGTCGGGGATATCGCCTACAGCTTCCTTAACCCCCGTATTCGCTATGGGGAACAGTAGTGATTCAGCGGACAGGCTGGGATGGGTGGAGAACCTACATAACTTGTTGGGGCCGATCAAGGGTTGATCGGCAAGCTGACCATCTTCCTTCATGAATGTTGAGGCTCTCGGGACGACCCACAAGAAAGCCGCGGGGACGGTGCGATCCCATACAGTAGATCGCCAGACAGTTGGTGCGGCTGGTTTACGTTGAACGTCTTGAATATGAATTTCTCTTGGAGAGTCAATGCCCACGCACACGAAATCAAGACCCTGAGGAGAAAGAACGATGACTACCGATAGCAAACAGACAGCAGTTGTGGCTGAAAGGCGGACTGAAGCGTCTTCGGAAGAGAGGGGGAGGCTGCTTGATGCCCTATCCATAGTGACAGCGCAAAAGATCACCGTGGTTGGACTCGCCATTGTGTTATTCTGGGTGTTTGCAGCAGCTGCCGCACCTCTGATTACGATGCATCCTCCCTTGGAGGAAGACAACACAGCGGTAAATGAGGGCCCTTCTGCTGAACACTGGCTAGGCACAGATCACAAAGGTCGAGATATTTGGTCTCATCTGGTCTATGGAAGTCGAGTTGTCCTTGCACTGGCGCCTACCTCTGTGTTCTTTGCCCTCTTGGTCGGCACAACCATTGGACTTCTGGGCGGCTACTATGGCGGTTGGATTGACGATGTCATCATGCGTATTGTGGACACAATTATGGCATTTCCGAGGATCCTGCTCTACTTGGTGATCATCGCGGCTGTAGGGCCGTCTGCTATCAATGTGGTTGTTGCCATTACCGTCTCTGGTGTCCCGGGCATAGCGCGTCTTGTGAGAAGTCTGACCTTGGATATCCGTACTCGAGAGTACATCTCCGCCGCGAAGCTCCGGGGAGAGAGATCTCTGTACATTATGTTTGTCGAGATACTGCCTAATGCAAGGGGGCCCTTGATTGTAGATGCGGCGTTACGGATAGGATATACGATCTTCGCCATCGGCACGCTCGGTTTTCTTGGTCTGGGTCTTCCGCCGCCCACCCCCGACTGGGGGAACATGGTCAACTCTGCCCGACGGTTCATATGGAGCAACCCGTGGGCTGTTCTGTGGCCCTCGCTGGCAATCTCGTCTCTGGTTGTGGGTCTGAATATGGTAGCGGATGGCCTGGATAAGGAGTTGGGGAAATACGGATAGGCCCAGTGCCCGCTGAAGAAAGCCTGGCGGAGTGAAGCTGGCTATCTTGCCTGGCAGTGATCACATCTGAAGGAAGTGAAATGGGAGCAAATAGACGAAGCGAGACACCGATTCTCAAAGTGGAGAACCTAGCCGCATCATACGAGACACGTAGCGGAACAGTCAATGCTGTGAAAGATGTCTCTTTTGAGATCTACCAAGGAGAGAGCTTCGGCATAGTCGGGGAGTCAGGATGCGGCAAGAGCACGGTAGCCTATGGCATCGTCAACTCACTAGGACGGAATGGATACATTGCTGGAGGAAAGATCATCTTTCAGGGACGCAACCTGGTTGGGCGGACTGAGGAAGAGTTGCGCGCGCTGCGAGGGAATGACATTTCGATGGTGTTTCAAGATCCTATGTTGGCACTCAACCCCACTCTGAGGATCGGCACTCAGCTCACTGAGGTACTGACCACACACAGCGATGTGACCATAGAAGAAGCGCGGCAGAGATGCATTGAGGTGCTAAGTCGCGTCTACATGCCCGACCCTGAGCTTATTATGCAGCGCTATCCTCATCAGCTCTCAGGAGGACAGCAGCAACGAGTGATCATTGCGATGGCGTTGCTCAATGACCCGGCACTCCTCATCATGGACGAGCCCACCACAGCTCTTGACGTAACCGTGGAAGCCGCGGTTCTGGATCTCATTGATGAGTTGCGTCACGAGTTCGATGCAGCTATTCTGTATATCAGTCACAACCTTGGAGTCATTGCGCAAGTCTGCGACCGAGTCGGCGTGATGTACGTGGGCACGATCGTGGAGAACGCATCCGTGGAGGATATCTTTGCTGATCCGGCTCACCCCTACACTGCAGCGCTGACGCGCTGTGTCCCTCGGCTAGGGTCGAGCAAGGAATCCAGCCATTTGCGCCCAATCGCGGGTCGAGTTCCATCGCCCAACGACGTGCCGGCAGGATGTCTGTTTGAGCCTCGTTGCGAATGCTCAGGGGAGAAATGCCCCACGGAAGCGCCGGTTCTACGGGAGATGAGTCCGGGCCACTATGTGCGCTGCCACTCTGATGCGTGGCATCTGCCAGAACCAAAAGGATGGGAAGCTCCGCGCGAACGGGAACGCGCCGTTTCATCCAGTTTGTGGCAGAGCGACAGAATAGCTACCCTTGAAGTTCACTATCTGAGGAAGTACTACGAGCAAGAAAGCCAATCGGTGAAGAGCTTGCTAGGACTGGGTGAGAAGCGTTACGTCCAAGCGGTAGACGGCGTCAGTTTTCGATTACCGCGCGGAGCGACATTGGGCATTGTGGGAGAATCAGGCTGTGGAAAGAGCACGTTGGCCAAGACGGTGGTCGGTTTGGAATCGATGACTGACGGCCACGTGAAGTTCCTTGAAATTGATATCTCGAAGCCCGTGGAGGCTCGCGACATGGACGTCATCAGGGAATTGCAGATGGTTTTCCAGAACCCAGACTCGACACTCAATCCATCCTTCTCAGTCGGCTATCAGATTGCCCGCTCATTGCGGCAGTTCAAGAAGCCGGACGAAAGCGATCTGAAAGAAGAGGTCAACAAACTACTGAACGCAGTCTACTTGGACGAAAGTTACTACCATCGTCGCCCGCGTCAGCTTAGTGGAGGCGAGAAGCAACGGGTAGCTATCGGCCGAGCGATAGCTACTCATCCCGAGCTGGTCCTGTGCGACGAACCGGTCACCTCGCTGGATGTATCGGTGCAAGCCGCCATCCTGAACTTGTTGCTGGATCTTCAGACCGAGCACAGCATCACCATGGTCTATATCTCTCACGACCTGAGTGTTGTTCGCTACTTCTCGGATTACGTCGCCGTTATGTATCTAGGGCAGTTCGTGGAGTTTGGTCCCGCGGAGAGGATCTACGCCCCTCCCTACCATCCGTACACAGAAGCTCTTTTGGCCGCGGCCCCTATTCCGGATCCCGCCGTCCGGCAGGAGCACATCCGGCTTGAGGGCACGGTTCCAAGTGCACTGGATCCCCCAACAGGTTGTCGGTTCCACACCCGGTGTCCGCGGAGGCACCAGCTGCCTGAAGGAGGCAAGATCTGCGAGGAGGAAGAGCCCCCCTTGCAGGACATCGCCGGCGACCACAGGATTCTTTGCCATCTTCCACTAGAGCAGCTCAGGGCTATGGAGCCTGTCATCCATAGTTTGGCGGAAGGAGAATGAGCGAAGCGAAGGACCCCGCTGCGGGCCAATCTACCAAAACGTAAGTCAGTCACTTGAGCAGTTTCGCTGTTTCAGGTTCGATTTGAAAGGGGACGTTTGTTATGAGACTTCAAGATAAGAATGCTATTGTCACCGCCGCAGGCAGCGGCATCGGCCGTGCCATCGCGATAGGATTCGCCAGGGAGGGAGCAAGCATTGTGATTGGGGACATCGATCTGGCGGCCGCACAGAAAACGGTCGAGACTATCGAATCCGCTGGAGGCGAGGCATTTGCTGTCAAAGTCGATGTCGCTAAGAAGGATCAAGTGGATGCGCTTTTTTCGGAGGCCATTGAGTTACTTGGCCGTATTCACGTCGTCGTGTCCGGACCCGGTATCTCGACTACTCGCAATTTCCTGGACTTGCCCGAAGATGAGTGGGATCGCGTGTTGGATGTTAGTCTCAAAGGGATGTACCTGACTGGGCAAGCCGCTGCTCGGCATATGGCAAGCCAAGGAGGCGGTGCTATCGTCAATATCTCTTCTATATGTGATGAAGTGGCTCAACAGAACTACCCCCACTATGTGGCGGCGAAGGGCGGGGTGAAGATGCTTACCAAAGCAATGGCTCTAGATCTGGTTGAGCACGGCATCCGCGTTAACGCAATTGCTCCGGGGCTCACTGAGACTGGTACAGGTTTCATGCACAAGGAAGAGTTTGCCGCACTGCGAGACAAGGTGCTGGCACGGATCCCTATGAACCGGCCGGCCCAGCCCGATGAGATGGTGGGAGCAGCGATCTTCCTGGCATCGGAGGATGAGGCGAGCTACGTGACAGGGATCTCCCTTCCTGTTGATGGGGGATACCTGGCGTACTGAACGGCCCACCCTCGTGTCACGCTATACGTCGGAGCAGCAAAATGACGGGCAAGCGCGTAACAACGTGTCAGTGGGGTCGCTTCGAATCAAATGATCGGGAGGCTATTATTG
>CAYYTU010000117.1:0-7208 GCA_964474655.1 uncultured Anaerolineales bacterium | reverse complement strand
CCGACCTCCTCGGCGCGGTCGGCGGCCATCACGCCCGGCCCGCCGGAGTTGGTCACGATGGCGATCCGCCGTCCCGCCAGCGGCGGCACATTGGTGTAGGCCTTGCAGAAGTCGAACAGATCCTCGATGGTGTGGACACGAAGCGCGCCGCACTGCTTCAGCGCCGCCTCGTAGACCGCGTCGGCCCCGGCCATCGAGCCGGTGTGCGAGAGCGTGGCCCGCTGGCCCGCCTGCGTGCGCCCGGCCTTGATCACCACCACCGGCTTGCGACGCGTGCAGGCCCGCAGCGCCTCCATAAACGCCGGGCCGTCGCTGGCGCTTTCGATGTAGAGCGCCACCACCTCCGTCTCCGGGTCGTCGGCCAGGTAGTGCAGAAGATCGATCTCGTTCAGGTCAGCGCCGTTACCATAGCTGACGAACTTGCCGATGCCCAGGCCGTACTGCTTGGCCCAGGCCAGCACGACGCCGCCCACCGCGCCGCTCTGGGCCACGACGGACGTGGCGCCGGCCGGCGGGCGCGTCTCCAGCGTGGGGTAGAGGTCGTGCGCGGTGTTGACGATGCCCGCGCAGTTGGGCCCGACGAAGCGGACGCCGCTCCGCTGGGCCACGCGCCGGATCTCCTCCTCGGCCTCGCGGTTGCCGACCTCGGAGAAGCCAGCGGTGATGATGGCGGCCGCCTCGACGCCGGCCGCGCCGCAATCCTCCAGCACGCCCGGCACCGTCGAGGGCGGCGAGATGATCACGGCCAGGTCGACCGGCCGCTCAATCTTCGCCACGGCGTCGTAGCCCGGCGCAGCAAGCGCCCCCTGCGCTTTGGGATTGACGGCGAAGACGTGCTCGTAGCCGCCGTCCAACATCTGGCGGATCAGCTCGTAGCCCAATTTGCCCTCGGACGCCGAGCCAATGACAGCCACGCCGCGGGGATAGAAGAGATATTGTAGGCTCATAGACACTCCATTGGTTTGGGGAAAGCGATAAGCGCGTCAATCCTGTCGAGATTCCAACGCACGCTCGACGTCAGCGATGTCATCCGTGCTATCTCCAGCAGGGCGCGCAGTTCTGCCTCATCCGTAATGTTATCCAGTCGACGTTCAATCCGGCGGTAGACTTGCACCGAGGGCTCCAGGCGAGCCACCAGGATGTCCAAAATCGCCTCTGACAGCCCCTTGGTCAAACCCTCCTCGCGCCCCTCTTCTCGTCCTTGGGCCCGGATACGGCACAGGAAGGGTGTGTCCAGGATAGGATCCTGACTGATGTTTCTCACAAGCTGCTCGGCCATTTTCAGCACCTCCTCGTCTTGCATCAAACTGGTCAAAGCCACCAATATGCGAACTCGGTCTTCCTCATCAAGTGCCTCCTGTGCTGAGATAATCGAGCATCCGCAGCGGCATCGGACGCTCGCTGCGCCGGCCCTGAAACTCAATGTGCAGCACCGTGCCACACCCATCGGCCAACGTGACCCGGAAGACGGTGTCGCTTCGCAGGGTGTCGGCCGGCAACTCGACGTTCAGCGGGCGGACGCGCCGGATCGCCTCAGGCTCCACATCCAACAGCCAGACGGCGAAGTCAATTGGGTGTAGATCATCTCAGTTGAAAGCCGGTTCGTAGTAGGCGATTTATCGCCGTAAAAGCGCGCTGAAGCGCATACTACAAACGAATGTTCAACTCATTTGAAACGCACCCATATCGATTATAGCCCGCTGGTGGTTTTTGCCAATCACGCCCCTACGACGGATGCCTCCAGCCCCGCGCGGAACGCCGCCCGGTTCATTGCCGCGTACTTCTCCCAACGACGCGTCACGATGTCCACCACCTCCTCCGGATCGAGCAAGTCGCCCAGCGTGGTGTGGCCCAGCGCCGCGCCCAGCACGTAGACGTTCGCCGGCACGCGCCGCCCGTCGTGTGTCGGCAACGCTTCAGGTGCAAGGTAGTGCATCCTGCATCCCGCCGCCTCCACTTTCTCGCGCACCTGCTCCAGCGTGGGGTAGTCGGCTTTACCCAGCATCACTTTCGTCGGCTCCCAGACGTGACCGTAGAGCACGAAGTCGCCGCCGGGCTTGACGTACCGCACCGCCTTGAGTGCCTCCGAGCGCTCCATCGCGATCACCAGATCGGCGCTGCGCTCCGGCATCTCCGGCCCCACCACCTGGCGCCCGATGCGCACTTGCACCTTGACGCTGCCGCCGCGCTGGGCCATGCCCTTGGTGGGATAGAAGTTGACCGGCAACCCCGCCTCCATCGCGGCCTCGGCGATCAGGTCGCCGATGGTCAGCACACCCTGCCCGCCGACCCCGACGAGGAAAACGTCAAACGTGAAACCTGAAACGTCATCCGTATCCCGTAAAGAACGATTCATCTCACACTCATCCTATCGCTTTCTCGCTGCTTCGCTTTATCGCTCTATCGCTCACTCTCAATCGCATCGAAGGTGCAGACCTGGGCGCAGAGGCCGCAGCCGTAGCACAGAGACTGGTCGATGACGATCGCTTCCTCGCCCAGGCTGATGGCCGGGCAGCCGGTGACCACGACGCAGCGCTTGCAGAGCGTGCACGCCTCGGCGTCGACGCGGGTCAGGCCCGCCTTCAGGCCGCGCCGCTGGGCCTGGATCGCGCACTCCTGCCGCGCCAGCACCACCTTGACGCTGGGCAGTTCCAGCGCCTTCTCGATAATGGCCGTCGCCTCGTCAAAGTCGAAGGGGTCGATCACAAAGAAGTGCTCCACGCCCATCGCCGGGATCAACTCGGCCAGATCGATCCGCCGATTGCCCGGCGATTGGAACACCGCGTCGGTGCCCGGGTTGGTCTGCATGCCCGTCATCGCGGTCCAGCCGTTGTCCATCACGATCAGCGTCAGATCGACCTGGTGCTGCACGGCGTTGATCAGCCCCGGCATGCCGCCGTGGAAGAAGGTCGAATCGCCGATGGTGGCGATCACGGGTGTCTCCAGCCCGCTGTGGACGTAGCCCTGGGCCAGGCTGATGCTGGCGCCCATCGCCACCTCGTTATAGACCGTCTCGAAGGGCGGGTTCATGCCCAGGATAGTGCAGCCGATGTCGCCGGTCACCATCACCTCGTCGCGCTTCAGCCGCAGGTTGCGCAGCGCCTGGTTGATGGCCATAAAGGTGCCGCGATGCGGACAGCCGGCGCAGACGGTGATCGGGCGGGCGGCAGCGAGCTCCTCGGCCCCCTCGCCGTGCAGCCGCTCCTGCGGGATATTAAGGTCCAGCGCCTCGGCGATGCCGCGCACCACATGCGCCACGCCGTACTCGCCCACGCACTCAAAGGTGCCATCCAGCTTGCCCACGATGCGCCCCTCAAACCCGACGCGGCGGGCCTCGAGGATGACATCCGTCTCGATGTAGGGCTCCAGATCCTCCAGCACCAGAAGCGCGGGCCTTGTCACGCCTTCGCAGTGGGCCAGCAGCGCCCGCACCTCCTCGAGCGGGGTCGGATTCGTGGATCGCACGCGCAGCACGGAAGCGGCCTCGCGCTCGAAGCCGAACTCGGCGGCGATCTCGAAACCCTCATCGAGATAGGACGCCACCACGCCGGAGGCGATGACGCCCAGGCCGCCGGGCTGGTCCGCAAGCTGCAGTTCGTTCAGCTCCATCTCGCGGATGAGCTCGCCCGCCTGCGCCAGCCGCGCGATCACGTCGCGGTGCTGGGCCTGGGCGATGGCCGAGCCGGCCTTGGTGTACTTGGTGATGTCGCGCTCCACGATCGGGGCACGGACGGAGACCGGCCCCAGCGGATCCTCGTGGCTCTGGTCGGTCTCTGACCGTGTCAGCGCCACCGGCGCGTGGGAGTTGGCGATGGCAGTCACCGAGCGGACGAAGACAGGGCTCCCGGTGCGCTCCGAGAGCTCGAAGGCCAGCGGCATGATCGCGTAGGCCTCCGCCACCGTGGTCGGCTCCAGCATCGGCAGATCCATCATCCGCGCGTAGCCGCGCGAGTCCTGCTCCACCATACCGGCGTGAGCGCCCGGATCGTCGGCCACGTAGATCACCAGCCCGCCGTTGACGCCTGAATGCGCGATGGAGAAGACGGCATCCGAGGCCACGTTCAGGCCAGACATCTTCATCGTGCACAGCGCCCGCTGGCCGGCCCAGGCGGCACCAGCCGCGATCTCGAAGGCCACCTTCTCGTTGGTGCTCCATTCAATGTGGCGCCCGTCGTTCAAATCCATCTCGATCAAACTGCCCAGCGCCCCCGATGACGGCGTGCCGGGGTAGCCGGTCACCACCTTCACCCCAGCACGCAGCGCGCCCAGCGCCAGGGCCTCGTTTCCGGTCAATAATCGTGTCTTCAACGTTGCACCTCCGTCGGTAGAAACTCTGCGTGTCCCGGCTGCGCCACGATCTCGCCCTCCCACAGCACGCGCTGTCCGCGCTGGAAGGTCATCTCCGGCCAGCCGAGCACGGTGTGTCCCTCGTAGAGCGTGTAGCCAGCGTTGGTGTGCTGGTTTTCGGCGCGGATGGTGAACTCGCGGGTCGGGTCGAAGACCACCAGGTCGGCGTCGGAGCCGACGGCGATGGTGCCTTTCTGCGGATAGAGCCCGAAGATGCGGGCCGGGTTCTCGCAGAGCACCTGCGCCACGCGCACCGGGCTGATGCGCCCGCTGTTGACGCCGCCATCATAGACCAGCGGTAGCAGCGTCTCGATCTGGGGCGAGCCGAAGGGCTGCTTCAGGAAGTCGCCGTCGACGTCCTTGTGCTTGGGCGCGTGATCGGTGCCCACCACCTGGATTGTGCCCTCGGCCAGCGCGTCCCACAGCGCCGCGCGATCCTCGGCGCTGCGGATCGGCGGGCCGATCTTGGCCAGCGCCCCGCGCTCCGCGATGATCGCCTCGGTCAGCGTCAGGTACTGGGGGCAGGTCTCGGCGAAGACGGACAGACCCGCCATCTGCGCCTCGCGGATGTGGCGGATGGCGCGGGCGGTGGTGTTGTGCGGGATGTAGAGCGGGCAGCCGGTCACCTCGGCCATGCGAATAGCGCGGAAGATGGCCTCCTCCTCCATCGCCGCCGGATGGGTGGCGACGAAATACTCGGCCGAGGCGTCGGGCCCGCTCAGGTACTTGTCCTCCAGGTAATCGACCGCGCCGCCGTTCTCGGCGTGGACCATGGCCATCCCGCCCAGCTCGGTGAGCATATCCATGGCCTTCATCAGATGGTAATCATCCGTGGTCCAGCCCTCTTTAATATAGGGCATAAAGAACTTGAAAGTGTGGACGCCCAACTCGAACACATCAGGAATCTCGTCGATCTGTTTGGGGGCCTCGAAGAGCCCGCCGTGGAGCCCGAAGTCGAGCCGCGAGTTCGCCAGCCCATCCGCCTTCATCGCCTTCACGTTCTCCAGCAGGCTGTCGCCGGTGCGGGCGTAGGCGAAGTGGAGCAGCGTCGTCGTACCGCCGTAGGCCGCCACCCGCGAGCAATCCTCGACGCTATCCAGATAGACGGGATGGACGTGGACGTCGATGACGCCGGGGAAGACATACTTGCCATTGAGGTCAATCACCTCATCCGCGGCGTCGCGCGGCAGATCCGGCTCGACGGCGGCGATGGTCTCGCCCCGCACGCCCACGTCGGCGCGGCGCATCCCGTCGCCGGTGACGACGATGCCGTTGATCAGTAACAGGTCAAATGAGCGATCCATCTAAACACACTCCTAACCCGGACGAGCCGGGGCAATAATAGTAAAGCCAACGCAAAGACGCAGAGGCGCCAAGATCCCAACTTGGGGGATCTACGCCTCCCTCTCTTGCTGAACCGTGATCTTCTTGGGCAGTATCTCCGTGATGGCCACATAGACCGCCAGGCCGGCGATGGCGACCCACGTCTCCACCGAGTACAGCCGGCGCTTGAGGATCACTTCGAGCGGCGTGTTGACGGCCTTGGCAAACAACGGCCATTTTCCCCCGCCGATGGCGAAAAAGACCATGTAGAATCCGTAGAAGATCTGGAGCACAAAGTTGATGATCACGAGCACATGAATGATCCGCCAAGCTCTTTTCATCCCCTCGTCATTACTATTACCCGCGCCGTTAGTCACGTCTTCACTCATCGATCCAGCCCTCCCAATGCTCAAATCCGCCTCAACAATGCCAGGCACAACATCCAACCGTCTCACAGACCTCGCTCATTGCGAATTATACGACCGCCCCACCAGGCGTCAAACATCCCCCGCGCCCAACCCCGTGGTGAAATTCATCTCGCCGCGATACTGGAAAACGAACGAAAAGACCCTATGCTCGCGCAGGAAGGACTCAAGGCTCACCGGCCTGATCTGATCGACGCTGGCCTTGCCGCGGCGACCGGACACGGCGGCCAGCTCGTCCAGCGGCGAGATCTGGCGCGGCGCGAACGTCCAGCCGGTCTGCTCCGCCACAAAGCGCAGCAACCGGCGCACGTAACCGGCGACCTCAACGCCGCGCGGCGGCTGGCACTGATAGCCGAACAGCCCCAGATGCCGCGAGGCCCGCTGCCCGCCGCCTCGCCGAAAACCCGCCTGCTTCAGCACCTCCTGAAGCTCAGCCACGCGCTCCTCAAACGCCCGCCGATCGATACGCTGAAAGCCATCCTGCAGCGAAGGCAGCGGCATCTGCCGATAGAGCCAACGACCCACGTTCCAGCGGAAACCCGAGCACCGCTTCCCGTACCACTTGCCGGTCATAGGATCCCGCCGGGCGCGCAGCGACTCCGACTGCCCGTTGATGTAGGCCGAATCCGCCAGCCAGATCAACGGTTCGGCCAACGGCGTGTCCGGCACATCGAGCGCATAGAGCCACATCAGGAAGTGGATCGTGCCCAGGGGATACTTCTGCGTGAAGTCGCGCTCGACGCAGCGGCCCACCAGCTCGTTCAGGTTGCAGCTAGTAGCGAAGCCCGGCAGATCGTCGCCGGACGTGAGGCGCACGATGTGATGTCCCAGCGACCGACAGCGCGGATGGTAAATGTCGAGATCGAGCCAGACGGCGTCCAGCACCTCTTCCCAGCTCAAGTCCGCGGCGTGATGGACCGTCGTGTAGTCTCGGTAGAGTCCAACCAGCCGCGCGTCCGGGTGGGTATGGAGATAAAGCACCGTGCTGAGCGCCGCGTCGAGGTCGTCGCCCATCACGACGCGCTCCTCACCCGCGGACGGCCTCAGCCACGGATAGCGGGCCAGTATGACGTCCCGATCCAGCATCTGGGCGACCAGGCTCAGACGTCCAGC
>CAYYTU010000116.1:3616-7299 GCA_964474655.1 uncultured Anaerolineales bacterium | reverse complement strand
AACTTTCAGTATCCTCGAACGGATCGTGTGCGGTGAAGGTTTTACTATGGTCCGAAAGACTTGTCACCAAATCCAGCTTTCAGTATCCTCGAACGGATCGTGTGCGGTGAAGGGCTACTGCTCACTAATCGTGGACGCGGTTGGATGGCTTTCAGTATCCTCGAACGGATCGTGTGCGGTGAAGGTCAATCACCGGCTCGTCGGGGACTGTGACGTCAAACTTTCAGTATCCTCGAACGGATCGTGTGCGGTGAAGGCTGGATCCCCTGCTCCCAGATGTCCTTGCGGCTCTTCTTTCAGTATCCTCGAACGGATCGTGTGCGGTGAAGGTGCTATGCGCATGTGCGCATCATACAGCATAGTCACTTTCAGTATCCTCGAACGGATCGTGTGCGGTGAAGGAGAGTAGAGGGGGTTCTAGCACACCCCCTTGACAGCACTTTCAGTATCCTCGAACGGATCGTGTGCGGTGAAGGCGCAGACGTGAAAAGCAAGAAGTTATATCGCGCATCTTTCAGTATCCTCGAACGGATCGTGTGCGGTGAAGGGCTTCTCCTCGTCGCCCCTCTGCCACGCCCTGGCCACTTTCAGTATCCTCGAACGGATCGTGTGCGGTGAAGGCCATTATTTTCCTCCTTGCTTAATCAGTAATTTCCGACTTTCAGTATCCTCGAACGGATCGTGTGCGGTGAAGGCCACGACGCGCTTAGGAACCGCACCACCGTGTAACTTTCAGTATCCTCGAACGGATCGTGTGCGGTGAAGGCGCGAGCGTAGTAGCGCCTTTAATACCTGGATTCGCTTTCAGTATCCTCGAACGGATCGTGTGCGGTGAAGGCTCCATCCGAAACAAATTGAGCACCGACCTCACGGACCTTTCAGTATCCTCGAACGGATCGTGTGCGGTGAAGGATGTAACCGTCCGATTGCTTCAGCGCCGGTATATCACCTTTCAGTATCCTCGAACGGATCGTGTGCGGTGAAGGCCGCGTCAATATGCTCCGTGAGGAGCAGCGCGTCGACTTTCAGTATCCTCGAACGGATCGTGTGCGGTGAAGGGTTGAAGATAGATTGCCAGAAAGCGGAGGTGCTGCAGCTTTCAGTATCCTCGAACGGATCGTGTGCGGTGAAGGCACAATCGAAGGGCGGCCTCGAATCCAGCACAGCCACTTTCAGTATCCTCGAACGGATCGTGTGCGGTGAAGGGGGCGGTGAAAAAGTTGGCGTGTCTGAGTTCCTAATTTTCAGTATCCTCGAACGGATCGTGTGCGGTGAAGGCTATTGAGCGATGTATCAAGCTTTACTCCAACCCGGCTTTCAGTATCCTCGAACGGATCGTGTGCGGTGAAGGATCACTGCGCTGGTTGCGGTACAAGTCGCCCATAGACTTTCAGTATCCTCGAACGGATCGTGTGCGGTGAAGGTCGTGGAGCACCGCCGCCTATTTTACCGCGCCAGCCTTTCAGTATCCTCGAACGGATCGTGTGCGGTGAAGGTCATTGATGCAGGAGATCAATGCCAGCGTGATGAACTTTCAGTATCCTCGAACGGATCGTGTGCGGTGAAGGGAATTCCTCTTCTGCCCGTCGTGCGGGTGGGAAGACTTTCAGTATCCTCGAACGGATCGTGTGCGGTGAAGGTTGGGAGGCCGTGCAGCGCCGCCTTAGCCTTCACCACTTTCAGTATCCTCGAACGGATCGTGTGCGGTGAAGGCCTACCCACGGTTTATCCACTGGCATCGGATAAACGCTTTCAGTATCCTCGAACGGATCGTGTGCGGTGAAGGTGGGAGGCCGTGCAGCGCCGCCTTAGCCTTCACCACTTTCAGTATCCTCGAACGGATCGTGTGCGGTGAAGGGACACCTGGCTATAAAGATGCTTGGAGTCACCAGAGCTTTCAGTATCCTCGAACGGATCGTGTGCGGTGAAGGTGAGATGAGGTTCAGGGTAAATGATGCCACTAGAACTTTCAGTATCCTCGAACGGATCGTGTGCGGTGAAGGTATTCGTATAGTGCAACGATATTAGCATCGGTGGTTCTTTCAGTATCCTCGAACGGATCGTGTGCGGTGAAGGAGCGATTATCACCGCTGCCTGGAGCCCTTCGCCGCCTTTCAGTATCCTCGAACGGATCGTGTGCGGTGAAGGCTACCCTTCTGTGTCTGCGTCTGCGATTACTGTTTCTTTCAGTATCCTCGAACGGATCGTGTGCGGTGAAGGAAACAGTAGAATAGGAGCTGTAATAGAAGGAAATACACTTTCAGTATCCTCGAACGGATCGTGTGCGGTGAAGGGCATCTACAACAAGAATCTTGGCCTTCAGCCTGGCCCCCTTTCAGTATCCTCGAACGGATCGTGTGCGGTGAAGGCGTAGTACGTGTACTCCCGCCCCTCTGCCGGATACTCTTTCAGTATCCTCGAACGGATCGTGTGCGGTGAAGGGCAGGGCGGAAACGGTGCTCCGGCTCTCCTGATTAACTTTCAGTATCCTCGAACGGATCGTGTGCGGTGAAGGAAATCTCGCTGGGGGTACTTGGCTCAATGGGCAGCAACTTTCAGTATCCTCGAACGGATCGTGTGCGGTGAAGGTGAACCGGCGACGCCGGCCGATGGCGTTGGCAGCAACTTTCAGTATCCTCGAACGGATCGTGTGCGGTGAAGGTAACCAGGATCAGACCTATAACCTCCGACAAACCCTCTTTCAGTATCCTCGAACGGATCGTGTGCGGTGAAGGTGGCAAAGCGCAAGGCACGGTTACACATTGTCGAGCTTTCAGTATCCTCGAACGGATCGTGTGCGGTGAAGGTGGGCCGTCCACCGCGGCCTGGTGCAGTTCTATGGTCCTTTCAGTATCCTCGAACGGATCGTGTGCGGTGAAGGCCCGGGCCTCCCACTGCCACACCCTCGGTGGACACGACTTTCAGTATCCTCGAACGGATCGTGTGCGGTGAAGGCGAAGACGTGGACAGCCGAGGACGTGGATTGCGACACTTTCAGTATCCTCGAACGGATCGTGTGCGGTGAAGGTCTTCCACATCTTCTTCGCTCCATTCAGGCGGATCACTTTCAGTATCCTCGAACGGATCGTGTGCGGTGAAGGCACGGGCCGGATGGCTGGAGCGCGCCAGTGGGGGATCTTTCAGTATCCTCGAACGGATCGTGTGCGGTGAAGGACTGCCTGGCCTCCACGCGGTCACGCTTTTCTGTGACTTTCAGTATCCTCGAACGGATCGTGTGCGGTGAAGGTGATGAGTTTTGACAGACGAAATCGGTAATAATTGCTTTCAGTATCCTCGAACGGATCGTGTGCGGTGAAGGATCGCCGATGAGGCCAAGCGCCTCACGGCCTAGCATCTTTCAGTATCCTCGAACGGATCGTGTGCGGTGAAGGTCAATGACCCGATTCCGATAGATGAAAGCCCAGGGCTTTCAGTATCCTCGAACGGATCGTGTGCGGTGAAGGCCGCGTCCAACGATAACGGCTGCCCCATCTGCGGACTTTCAGTATCCTCGAACGGATCGTGTGCGGTGAAGGTTGAACTGGCGTCACGTACTGGAGGGCGGGACGGATCTTTCAGTATCCTCGAACGGATCGTGTGCGGTGAAGGTCATTGAGTGCCACCGCAACCGTAACCCCAGTCTCGTCTTTCAGTATCCTCGAACGGATCGTGTGCGGTGAAGG
>CAYYTU010000116.1:0-3516 GCA_964474655.1 uncultured Anaerolineales bacterium | reverse complement strand
CTTTCAGTATCCTCGAACGGATCGTGTGCGGTGAAGGTTGACGCCCAGCGCGACCTTGAAGACCTTGAGCGCACTTTCAGTATCCTCGAACGGATCGTGTGCGGTGAAGGTCAGACGATCGCAGCGCGGGCGCGACGCTGGAGTGGCTTTCAGTATCCTCGAACGGATCGTGTGCGGTGAAGGGCCAATACCCTGACCGATCTGGTCAAGGCGATGGACTTTCAGTATCCTCGAACGGATCGTGTGCGGTGAAGGTTCCCCTTCTGACAAAAATTCGCTACCGATATTGCGACTTTCAGTATCCTCGAACGGATCGTGTGCGGTGAAGGCTCAGTGATCTCCTTCCAGTCGCCGGCGGGATCAACCTTTCAGTATCCTCGAACGGATCGTGTGCGGTGAAGGGTTTTACTACGAGGATAGTATCGTGCGATGGGACGTCTTTCAGTATCCTCGAACGGATCGTGTGCGGTGAAGGTGCTATCATCTGCAATTTTTCGCCCAGTTCGGCTAATCTTTCAGTATCCTCGAACGGATCGTGTGCGGTGAAGGATCTAATCCGCAATGATAAAATCGAAGCGGAGCGCTTCTTTCAGTATCCTCGAACGGATCGTGTGCGGTGAAGGGTAAAATAACAACCCGCCCCAGGGCGGCCCCAGGGCTTTCAGTATCCTCGAACGGATCGTGTGCGGTGAAGGCGTTTGTAGCCCTGCACTCGGATACGGTATAGAAGGCTTTCAGTATCCTCGAACGGATCGTGTGCGGTGAAGGTAGCATTAGTGACATTGAGCGTGCGTTTGACCTTAACTTTCAGTATCCTCGAACGGATCGTGTGCGGTGAAGGACTACCGTTCGTTGCCGCGGCACCGGGATACAAGATCTTTCAGTATCCTCGAACGGATCGTGTGCGGTGAAGGAATGATGCGGTGACAAATGCAAAGATGGCTAATGATGCTTTCAGTATCCTCGAACGGATCGTGTGCGGTGAAGGGGTACGACGTGGGGCAGTACGCCGACCACCACCTGACTTTCAGTATCCTCGAACGGATCGTGTGCGGTGAAGGCCACCATCAGGTGGTCAACGTGTACGCCGGCGAGAGACTTTCAGTATCCTCGAACGGATCGTGTGCGGTGAAGGATTTTACGCAGGGAGCATCACGTAAAATCTATAGGGCTTTCAGTATCCTCGAACGGATCGTGTGCGGTGAAGGAGACCAAGGAGGCGCTAAACGCCGCGCGTACCAAGCCTTTCAGTATCCTCGAACGGATCGTGTGCGGTGAAGGATATCGGCGTTGAGGTGCCGGACGAGGCGGTCGAAGCTTTCAGTATCCTCGAACGGATCGTGTGCGGTGAAGGCGGGGAGGCGGAAACATAAGATAAGTAGTAAAAGAGACTTTCAGTATCCTCGAACGGATCGTGTGCGGTGAAGGCAATGATGCAACGCCGGCGGGTAGATGGCGTCGTCTACTTTCAGTATCCTCGAACGGATCGTGTGCGGTGAAGGTGGTCCGAAGCCAGGTGCCCTATCCGTTGGGCCACGACTTTCAGTATCCTCGAACGGATCGTGTGCGGTGAAGGCGCAGCAGCCCGATCTCACCGTCCGCGACGATGCGGCTTTCAGTATCCTCGAACGGATCGTGTGCGGTGAAGGGCGCCGGCGTCGACCAAGGCCTCCAGTTGCGGGGGCACTTTCAGTATCCTCGAACGGATCGTGTGCGGTGAAGGTGCTCCGGGCCCTGGATCATTCTGTAGTCGCCCAGCTTTCAGTATCCTCGAACGGATCGTGTGCGGTGAAGGTCATCAGTTCTGGGGCCTGGGCCAGGCCAACTACACTTTCAGTATCCTCGAACGGATCGTGTGCGGTGAAGGGTATCACCTGGACTATACACTCTGTCAGCTCGTGGCTTTCAGTATCCTCGAACGGATCGTGTGCGGTGAAGGTGCTGGCGTTTCAACCCGGCGGCGTCCGATTCGCCCTTTCAGTATCCTCGAACGGATCGTGTGCGGTGAAGGCGATGAAGAAGCACGAGGTGATGGCGTTGCAGGTCACTTTCAGTATCCTCGAACGGATCGTGTGCGGTGAAGGACGCCGAGAAGAATCGACCGCGCCAGGATGACTGGCCTTTCAGTATCCTCGAACGGATCGTGTGCGGTGAAGGATGGAAATGATTTGCAGCAATGGGGAATGGCACCACTTTCAGTATCCTCGAACGGATCGTGTGCGGTGAAGGCCTCGCGAATGGCCTCGGGGTCAGGCTGGTGAAAGACTTTCAGTATCCTCGAACGGATCGTGTGCGGTGAAGGCCCTATTTTGCTGTAAATGTGCCGGTAGGGAGGTAGCATGGGGTTCCCGTAAGCGCCCTAAAACGGCTTTTGTGAAGCGTTTTCTTCATCTTTTCTACCTCTACTGGTCTCTGTCCGCGCAAATCGATTTCTGTGCTCAAACCCCCATCATTTGCGCAGGCGTGTGGCTCATAAGACGTCGTTGCAGAAGCGGCGAAACTCGCAATTGACGCATTGGCGACGCGAGCGCGGTGGGTCCGGCATCGTCTCTCGTTCTACCATCTCGTGCATCTGTTTCACGGTCGCTTCTACCTCGCGCCGCAGTTTATCGCTCAGCCGAATTTCCTCAGCTCGGCGCTTCAGCAGGGAGTAGACGAAGGCCCGCCGCGCTTGGCCGTCCTCCATCTCCTCCAGCATCATCCCGTAGGCCGCCAATTGAAGCCGGATGTGTTTCCCAATCCGCTTCCGCGTCTGTTTGTACTCGACGGGGATCAGCTCTCGCTGCTCGTCTTTTTCCACTTCGATCACCAGGTCAACTTTCCCCGTCAGCCCAAGTATAGGCGATTTGAGCCAGACGTCAAATCGACGCTTTCCCTCTTCCAAATCGTAGGCCGCAAGGGTGCGCCGCCGCTCGCGCCCCTCCGCTTTCTCGTGGGCGCGCGCTCCGGCCTCCATCTTGTATGTGGTCGGCCGGATGAGCGGCAAGCAGTAGGTATAGTAGACAATCCGCGGGCAATAGGTGTATTGCTTCAGATCGGTTACGGTGAAGAACCGACGCTCTTCAAGGTTATCCCTATTCATCGTCCCCTCCTGAGCGAATGGCGAATAGCGAATGGCGAATGGCAAACGACTGATTCGCTATTCAATATTCGCTATTCAATATTCGCTATTCATCATTCGCTATTCATCTTTCTGGATGATCTCTAGACGTGCGTTCCAGTCCCGTTGGCAGATGGTAAAGAGCTGGATCTTGCCGGGACGGTCGCCGAGCTGGTCGCCGATCTTGAGCATCAGCTCTTCCTGATGAGTCGGCGCCAGGTCACCGGCGAAGGCCGAGTATTGGATCCGATCCAGCCCGTAGTCCAGGCAGTAGTCGGCGATCTTCGTCCGGGTGCCATCATGTGGGATGTCGTAGACCAGTAGGCATTTCATTTGAATGGCGAATAGCGAATAGCGAATAGCGAATGGCGAATAGCGAATGGCGAATGGCGAATAGCGAATGGCGAATGGCGAAT
>CAYYTU010000115.1:0-7363 GCA_964474655.1 uncultured Anaerolineales bacterium | reverse complement strand
AGGTCAATGAGCGCAGACGGCCTCCTTCTGACCGAGTGCCGGTTGGTTAGGATAATCGCATTGCCGCCAACGTGGCCCTCACATACGTCTCTGGCGAACTCCAACGCGCCCCCGCTGGACGACGCGCCTCGTCCCTCACGGCCTGGCGCCAGCGTTGACCTTCAGCGTCCTCAAGATACTCAGCGGACTAAGCCAAAGGCCGCAAGGGAACAGGGGAGATAAGGTTAGGGCGCTGGCTTTTTTGATTTTGGGATGATGCGGTATAATAGTCGAGAAACCAGGAGAGGGGCGGCAGAGTTGAGGATGGAGGTGTCAGAATGGGCGTAGAAGTTGTGTTCCCCGAAGAGGTTCTGGTGGCCTTGCGAGAAAGGCCGCAGGACTTTCGCAAGCGAGTGTTCATATACACGTTGGGCAAGCTGTATGAGGCTGGACGTATCTCAGGCGGACTGGGGGCCAAAGTGCTGGGCTGTGATCGCTGGGAATTCTATCGTCTGCTTTCCGAGCACGGATTTGCTGTGATCGATTACCCAGAGGAGGAATTGGAGCAAGAGGCCAGGTGGGAGACGAATGGGTCATTCAGATGACAGTGTCGTGGGCGTAGTGAACAGCACCCCACTGATCGCTCTCTCCATTGTTGGATATCTTGGACTGTTGAGAGATCTTTTTGATCAAGTCCTCATACCGGCTTCAGTTTATGAAGAGGTCGTCCGGAGAGGTCGAGGGCGTCCAGGGGCCAGGGACGTGGCCCAGGCAGATTGGCTCGTTGTCCAGGAGCCGAAGGAGACCATCCCTTTGCCCGCCGAGTTGATGGGACTTGATCAAGGTGAGATAGACGTCATTCTGTTGGCCAAGGAGATCGAAGCGGACTGGGCATTGATAGACGAGAATCTGGCTCGACAGGTTGCCAAGGCTGTGGGCTTGCGGGTGAAAGGAACGCTGGGTGTACTGTTGGTTGCTCATCGCATCGGGCTTCTCTCCAGAAAAGAGGCGCTGGAAGCAGTCTGGAAGTTGGCGCGGAGCTCGGTGCGCCTCAGCGATAAGCTGGTCCGGTGGTTTGAGGAGCAAGTTGGATGAGTGCCTGATATACACTGGCGTCGTACCGATGCCGCATCAAGACTAACGTGGCCCTCACATCCGTCTCCGGCGAACTCCAACGCGCCCCCCGCTGGATGTACTTGGCGATGACGGCCTGGAGTGGCTGGGCCGGCTGCTCATCGAGCCCCGCCGCCTTGTCCTGAGCACCGTCGAAGGGCCTCTGGAAGCGCTACCTGATCGCCCCCCTACCGTACAAAAGGGAAGCGTTAGGAAGCAAAGCGGCTGTAGCGGCTCCTCCTCTTCATCTGGCGCGTGCTCAAGCAGCGCATTGTCCTGAGCGTGTCGAAGGGGCTGGGCCTGCTGCGCTTCGACGAAACGTGAGCGCCATAAGCGTCATCTCCCCAGCATCCCTTCGTTGCACCCTCGCCCGGCACAAGCGTAGTCAAGCAGCCTTGCCCCGCAGCGCTTCCCAAGACCGCGCGGGTGCAGAGGCGAGGGGCGAGGCGATGAATGATGAAAATTGGTTGGCGCTTACGCAATACGTACTACGCAACACGTTTCACGTCCGGCGTCCATTTTTGGTTTTGGGCGAGAATGAGATATAATCAGAACGAGTGAGCCCATAGTATGCTTAGCCAGGAGCCCATCATTGATGATGTCCTACTTTGAGGTTGTCTGGACAGACTATATGGAATACCGGGCAGAGTTGCGGGGATTGACCTTGCCAGGATAGAACAGATCGTGAGATACTCGGCTGAAAGGTACGTGGATAACTTCAGCGGCCGTCTGATAGCGGTGGGAGACGTTGAGGGTACGCTGGTGATGATCCCGTATGAAGTTGAATTGAAGACAATCACCCCCGTAACGGTTCATGCCACAACTCGCCAGCAGATCAATTTACGGCTCAAGACGGGGAGGTTTACCAATGAGTGAAACACAGATGAGGTATTTTGAAGAAGAGGATGTACTGCACATCAATGTAGCCGGTTCCGACGAGCGTGAGGCGGGCAGTGTGGAGCTTATGCCGAACGTCACCGTTGAGTTGAACGCCAGGGGCGAACTGATCGGCATTGAAATCTTAAATGCCAGCCGCTTCATTCGTGATTCAGTTGTCGAGTCAATCCAGGGTCGATTCCTGGGAGTTTCTGAATTGCAGCCTGCCTGATACGGATGGGGAACTGGCTCCGTCGGGCCGACGCCGCATCGACGCCAACGTGGCCCTCCCCTACATCTCCGGCGTGCTCCAGCGCCCCCCCGCTGGATGACGCGCCGTCCGGCGCCCACGGCCTGGAGTGGCTGGGCCGCCTGCTCATCGAACCTGGAAGCGCTACCTCATCGGCAACCCCCTCTTCCTGTGGCGCGTGCTCAAACAGCTTGTCCTGAGCGTATCGAAGGGCCTGGGTCTGCTGCGCTTCGACGAGACGTGAGCGCCATAATCCCCAGCATCCCTCTCGCTGCAAGAGTGCCTGCTTTTTGCTTTTGGAGGTTGATGCAGGTATAATGTACGAAACAGGCAAATTGTAGAACAAAAGGCGGTGAGTGATGAACACAATGACGGTACGTCCCGTGCATCTCTCTGCCTATGCCGAGGCCTGTCTGCAGGCGCTGGCCCGGCGGGGATTGGGGGACAAGCTCTCGCTGGGCGGCGGCCTGGGCTTGCTGCACTACCTGGACTACCGTCCCACTCACGACGTGGATGCCTGGTGGGATAAGGACGCTACGCCGCAAGAACGAGAGGCAATCGTTCAAGTAATCGAAGATGTCTTGCGCTCCTGGGGCGAGGTTAACGTGCGAACGTGGGGGGAGGTCACCAGCATCGAACTGGCAGAGGCCGGGGAAAAGGTCTTTAGTTTTCAGATCGCTCACCGCTCGGCCCAGTTAGAGCGGTCACAAAGCGCTCCTTGGGTCGATGTGAAGCTGGATAGCCTGCCTGACCTGGCGGCGAGCAAGATGGTGGCATTAGTTGAGCGAGGCGCGCCGCGTGATTTTAGGGACATTCACGCCGTATGCCAGGCCGAATTGCTCACGGCTGGCGAGTGTTGGCAGCTTTGGGAGCAGCGCCAGCGCTTGAGTGGCAGCGACGTTGATTGGAATCGCGCCCGCCTGGCGGTCGAAACCCACTTGAAGCGCATCGCGCTGCAGCGCCCTCTGGCGGAGATTGCGGACCCCGGGCAACGATCAGAAGCTACTCAGGTGCGTGACTGGTATCGGAGGATTTTCCTCAATGCCCTCACAAAGTAAAACACCCGATTGGCTCGATGGCGCTTTATATCCCGACGAGCGCCCACCCGCTGAGATCGACACCCTAAACGCACGCGTGGACTTCCTGGCGCGCCTGTGCGCGGCGTGGGATTTTGGGATTCTGCCCACCGCCGAGACCGTTGCGGAGATTCGCAAGCCCGAATGGCGTGAGGCGGTGGATGCGTGTCGCCTCTTGACCTCGCCATCCTACCATTTGGTCCGAGATTGGCACGACTTACCGGATTTACCGTACCTGGGGCGTCGCTTGGCCTACATTTGCGAGGACCCGAATCTGGCGCACGTGTAGATTCCTGCGCCCGCGGCGCGTGCTCAAATAGCTTGCCCTGAGCGTGTCGAAGGGCCTGGGCCTACTGCGCTTCGATGAGCACGCCGCGCCATAAGCCTCATTCCTCCCCAGCACCCCCTCTCGTTGCACCCCCGCCCGGCACAAGCGTCGTTGAGCAACCTTGCCCCTCAACGGTTCCCAAGACCGCGCGGGTGCAGAGGTGCGACGGTGGAAAAGGAAGATGGAAAGTGGGGGCTGTTTTGTGAACAGGTCTCCTTCTTTAACTTTGGGACTGAAGTGATATAATTGAGACAGTAGAGAAATGGTGCCGATGAATCTACGAAACAGTGAGGAGATAGGGCAATGAGCACAGTTCGCGTACACCTCTCAGAAAAAGTATGGCAAGATTTGGTTCTGCTGGGACAAAAAGAGCAGGCCTCCCCTGACAATCTGCTAGAACAAGCTGTCAGACGTTTCTTGCAGGAGAAAGGAGTCGGGCTAGAGCAGCGGCGGGGCTTGCAGGAGAGCTTTGGCGTCTGGAGGGAGCGGGATGACCTCAAGACTGACAGCACCGCCATCATAGACGAACTCCGTGGGGAGTGGGATGAACGAGAGCAAAGTCTCGGCCTGGCCTAGCTCCCTGATTGATTCGGACGTGTTGATTGACCACCTTCGCGGTTACCAGCAGGCCCTGGATTTCATCGACTCGCTCTTTCTGGATGATGCGAAGGTTTACTTCTCGGTGATCAGTGAGGCCGAGATCTATTCCAACGTCCGGCCCGGCGAGAAGTTAGCGGTACAGGCGTTGTTCGACAGCCTGACTCGCCTTGACGTCGACGGCGAGATCGCCAGAAAGGCGGGGGAATACCGCGTGCGGTATTTACGCTCCCACAGCCTGGCGCTGCCCGACGCGCTCATTGCGGCGACTGCTTTTGTCGTTGGCGCCGATCTGATCACCCGCAACGCCCGCCATTATCCGATGACAGATGTGAAGGTTGTGGAACCTTACATACTGACCGACCGTTGAGGTTTAGGATATCCAGGGGTTACGCACCTCGTCGCTCACGGCCTGGAATGGCTGAGACGGTTCCTCATCGAACCCCGACGCCTTGTCCTGAGCACCGTCGAAGGGCTTAATCTGGGGCAACCCCCTATATTCATCTGGCGCGTGCTCAAACAGCTTGCCCTGAGGTTGCCGAAGGGCCTGGGCTTGCTGCGCTTCGACGGGGACGCAGCGCCGTAAGCGTCATCTCCCCAGCATCCCCTCGTTGCACCCTTGCCCGGCACAAGCGTAGTCGAGCAGCCTTGCCCCGCAGCGATTCCAAAGACCGCGCGGGAACCAGGAGGGCAACTAATGACGAAAACTTGCTGCCACTTACGCAATACGTTTCACGTTTTACGCTTTTGATTTTGGGACCGGGAGGGGGTATAATTGGGTTAGGGGTTAATCTTCACTGTAGCAAGTATAGCTAGGAGAACGTAATGACATTCGATACTGGGATTAAGCAATTGCCGGAAACCGTCCGTAAGGCCTGGGGGGATGATATCGCAGTTGAATTCACCAATTGGCTAACCGCGATCTTGCGAGATAGCTCGCGGGCATTGGCTATCGATTCGCCTCACGTGCAGGTAGCGCCGGCCTATGCCCGGCGCCGGGTTAATGGGCTGATGTTGGATCGGGTAAGTCATTTGCTGCTCGCCGGCGAACCGAGATTGATTTATACGGACCACTGGTACTGGCGGGTACCGGTCGACCTGACGTTTCCCTCGAAAGGGCGGGTGGGTAGCGTGGGAGAAGTGGACGTGGATGCCACACTCGGAGACGTGATGGTCGACGATGAATTGCTGGCTCAGATCGCCCAGCGCGCCGAGCGCCTGGCGCGGGCAGTGCTGGAGACTCCCACAGCAGATATTTCAACGGAAGATGACTGACCTCATCTCGTTGCCACACTATCTTCAATCGGCCGAAGGCTTGTGCCTGGCGGCTTGTGTGCGCATGGTGCTCGCTTACTGGGAATCGGCAGTGTCCGAGGAGGACGTGGCGGAACTGCTGGAAATTGGATTGTGGGGTGTGCGCGCTTCGGCTATCCGGCGCTTGTCTCGCTAGGGGTGGGACGTGGACTATGGACGAGGTGCACGGGTGGATCTGACACAATGGCTTCAGAGAGGAATCCCCGTCATTGTTTTCGTTCGTACGGATTTTTTAGAGTATTGGGAAACGGATATAGGTCACGCCATCGTTGTCGTGGGTATGAACGATGAGCAGGTTCACGTGCATGACCCTGTGATGGAAAAAGGCCCGGTGAGCATTTCGGCGATTAGTTTTGATGCTGCCTGGACCGAGATGGATTACGGTTGTGCCATCATCACACCTGAATCGAACGAGATATGTTGACGGTGACGAAAAGTGGGTAAGGTATAATCAGAGCGAGTGAGCAAAGCGCAAGTTGAAAGACGAGCGATTAGGAAGGAGAGCGAATGATGTGGGATGAGACCAAACAGGCCAGGCTTGACTTGTTTGCCTCGTAGGAGGGATAAGTGATGGAAGGGGAAAAAGTTCGATGAAGCTCAGGAAGGCTTCGAGAACGCACTCCACATCCATTGTGCTGGCTGATCGGTCTATTCCAGAGACGGGGCACGTGAGTATCGTGATCAACGTCTCTGCCAGGATCGTTGTCTCGGCTGAGGAAGCTCGGCGCAAGGTTAATCGTTTTGTTCACCGCGAGATCAGTTATCTGATGCATGGCGATCCGCCGAATCTGATTGTGGCCGATCGCGTCTACTGGCGTGTTCCGATCGTTTTGACCTTCCCCTCGTATGGCTCGCTTGGGATTGTAGGGAGCGTCGACGTGGACGTAGAAAGTGGTGAACTGAATGTCAACGCTGATTATATCGCGGAGGTTCAAGGTCGTGCGCAGGAACTTGCTGCCCGTTCCTCACCGCAAACAGCGCCGGCAGGCTGACTGCCTAGCTGCCTGTGCGGCTATGGTATTGGAATACTGGAAGCGGCCTGTCGGTTACGCACGGCTGATGGCTTTGCTCGGCATTCAGGATTTTGGCGCTCCATCCTCCAATATTCAGCGTCTGGCTGATCTGGGCTTGTCGGTATGCTTCAGCCAGGGTTCCCTGGCCGATCTTGAGGCTCACTTAGCCTGTTTTCCGCACTTTAAAAACCGATAAGTCCGCGTGAATAACGACGCTGCGGAACGAACAGTGGCCCTGGGCCGGGGCCAAACTCTTCCCATAGCGGATTTACGCAATTTATACTTGCCGTCTCATTCTGCTACGCAAGTATGATTCCCTTTCTTCGTCCACTCGCAGGGTGAGACGCCGGCGAGATTTGCCGATGCCTAGATGATTCCCGCTGCTTTCCGTTGTAGAGGCTGTCCTCGTGGCGGTGGCATAGTGAACTGCCTCCCCGTCGCACCATTGTCCACACCCTCTATTTCTCCCAGCAAGGTTTTGCCTTTGAGCCCCATCCCTCGGATAATCTCCTGCTGGTGCGGCGTGAGTGGCATGCTCTGGTAAAGCACGCTCCCATCTATGAAGTGGCTCTCTATCACGTGTAGCGGCTCAAAGGCATACAGCATCTGCCGGGTCGTGATGTGCAGTCCATTGCGGCGACACCTCCGCTCGGCCAGGGAATAGACCAACAAGGCAATCATATTGACCATCAACATCGCCGCGATTCGCTCGTCCTTGTGGAGGTAGATTGGCCGCACGCGAAGCACACCCTTGGCCACCCGAAAGCGCATCTCGACCTTATCCTTGTCCTTGTAGGTCTCCAGCATCTCCAGGGCC
>CAYYTU010000114.1:0-7499 GCA_964474655.1 uncultured Anaerolineales bacterium | reverse complement strand
CCTACGCCATGTTCGACCAAAAGCGCTCCGTCTCCCCGGAGATGGTCCTCAAGGTCAAAACCCTCGAGGGGTGAGGGCCGGACAAGGGGCGATCATGCCGGCGCCATCCAGCCTCTTCACACGCTAGTGATGATGAAGCTAGAATACCGGTAGCGATGACGTGATCACGTACCTTTGGGACAAGTTCTAGCTGTAGAAGCAATAGAGCCGGTTCTAAACCCTGGATGCCACATTTCGTCACAAGATCGAGGGCCGAGCACCCTGAGGAGAGTCATGGGTACTCGGCCTTTTTGCTTCCAATGTCTGGCTGTTCCTGCCGGGTCTGATGCGCTGATCGGCTCGGGCAACCCGAACCCAGTGTGCAATGTTGGTATTGCCCCGCCCGATAACGGGGCTGAACTCAGTACGAGGTGAAGGAGGGCAGGAACGTGGCGATCTGAGGAAATACCATCAGGATGGCAACACCGACGATCAGGGCCAGGAGAAAGGGGAAGATGCCCTTGAAGATGGTCTCGAGAGGCACGTCGCCGGCCACTCCCTTGATGACGTAGACATTCACGCCCACGGGCGGGGTGATGGTCCCCATCTCCACGATGAGGACGATGATGATGCCGAACCAGTAGATGTCGATGCCGAGGCTGTGGATCAGCGGAAGCAGGATGGGAACGGTGAGGACGATGAGGGCGAAGCCGTCCATGAAGCAGCCGCCGATGAGGTGGACGAGGACGATGATAGCCATGATCACCATGGGCGGTAGGTCGAGGTCGCTCACCCAGTCGGAGAGGCGGAAGGGGATCTCGGTGACCGCGATGAAGTGCCCGAAAACCATGGCCCCCGCGACGATGAACATGACCATGCAGGTAATGAGGAGGGTATCCTTGCCCGCGGAGAGGAAGGCCTTCAAGGTCAGTTTTCTTCGGAGCAGGCCCAGGATCAGGACCCCGGCGGCGCCGGCGCCGCCAGCCTGGGTAGGGCTGAACCATCCTGTGAAGAGGCCTCCTAGGACGAGGAAAAAGAGGACCAGCACCTCGGCGGTCGCCAGGATCGCCCGGGACTTCTGGCGCATCGTCGTGGGCTCCCCGGTGGGCGCGAGGGCGGGGTTGCGGGCACAGAGGAGCGCGATGGTCAGGATGAAGAGTACGGCCAGGAGGAGGCCGGGGAGAATGCCCGCGATGAAGAGCTTGCCGATGGACTCCTCAGTGATGATGCCGAAGACGATCAGCAGCGCGCTCGGGGGGATGAGGATGCCCAGGCTTCCGGCCGCGGCCACGGAACCGGTGGCCAGGGAGTCGTTGTATCCGTAGCGCTTCATGTGGGGGAGGGAGACGGCGCCCATGGCGGCGGCGGTGGCGTTGGTGGAGCCGCAGATGGCCGCAAAACCGGCGCAGGCAAGGATGGTGGCCATGGCCAGCCCTCCCCGGACCTTCCCGAACAGGGCGTGACTCGCGTCGAACAGGCTTCGGCTCATGCCGATCTCGAAGGCCAGGCACCCCATGAACACGAACATGGGGATGACGGTCAGGTTGTAGCTCGAGAAGTTCTCGAACAGGTCCATGGCGAGCATGTCCAGGGCGGCGTACGGGGAGACCAGGTAGCCGAACCCGGCAATGCCCACCATGATCATGGCGAAGGCCACGGGGACCTCGATCACGAAGAGGAAGATCAGGATCAGGATGCCCAGAATGCCGACGGTGACCGGATCCATCTAGTCCTCCCGTCCCTGCAGAAGCCGATAGAACTCAACGCATAGGAGCATCGCAACGGGCACGAAGGCGATGCCCAGAGCGTAGGCGAAGGGCGCAAGGGGAATGTTAACCGTCATGGAGGACTCGCCATACTCCCGAAGGTCCCCGGCGTAGAGGAGGATCCGCCACACGGCTGTGCAGAAGAGAAGGAGGCAGAGAAACGTGCTCACGAACCGGACGCCGGTACGGACGCGGGGAGGCAGGAGCATGGAGACGAAGGTCACCTTGATGTGCCGGCCCATCGTGTAGGTCCGGGCAGTCGAGAACCCGATGAGGACCAGCCCCAAAAGGGAGAGGAGATCCATGGCTCCGGGGACGGGCTTGCTCAGGAACTTCGCGCCAACGATGTCCGCGGACACGACCACCAGCATGACGCTGAGCGCCACGAGGGCCACTCCGTTGAAGAGGGTGCCGAGCCTTCGGGCCAGCTGCTCGAATCGCTCCATGTCCGCTCCGTGGGCCGGGGAAGCCCCGGGGGGATCGGGTGGGCGGGGGCTCCCCCCGGGCCGCATACCCGTTCCGCGTGCAACGGGCCCCAGATAGGGGTGTGGGCCTACTTCTCGAGAAGGTTTGATTCCACCCAGGAGACGGACTCCTCCACGTCAGGCTGCCTGGCCTCCCAGTATTCGATCCGCTCGTGGAAGTAGTCCACGATCTCTTGGGCCGGCAGACCCTTGGCCGTCTTTTCCTGGATGTAGTTTTCCTCCACTGGCGTCACGGCCTGCTCCCACGCCGGTTTCTGGTCCTCCGGGATCACGATGGCCTCCCGGCCCGGGAGCCCCTTGAAGTACTCCATACCCGCCTGGTCGTAGTAGTTCCAGACGTGGCCGTGGTACTCGGGAAACGAAGCGGAGACCTCAGTGAAGACCTTCTGAATGTCCGGAGGCAGCCGGTTCCAGGTCCGCTTGTTCATCACCACGAACTGGCAGCTCGACGTGGAGACGGGAGGCACGGTGACGTAGTTCACCACGTCCCCGTGCTTCCACCCCTTGAGGGTCTCGGGGACGGCGAACTGACCCTCCACGATCCCCTTGGACAGGGCTTCGAAGGCCTCGCCCATGGGCATGGCCCTCGGGGTGGCGCCCCAGGCATCGATCACCTTGGCCGCCCCACCGCTGGCCCGCAGCACCAGGCCCTCCATGTCCTGGAGCGTTCGAATCGGGGTGGTCCGGGTGGACAGGACGTTGCGCCCGGGGCCGTGCAGGTACAACACGTGGACGCTCTCGTACTCGTCGAGGTCGAACTTGTCGTAGAGGTCCATGTAGACCTTGGCCGTGACCCAGCCGCTGGTGATCTCGGAGGGCATCTCGAAGATCTCGCTCACTGGGAAGCGTCCGCCCACGTAGAGGGGGCATGACATCCCGATGTCGGAGATCCCTTTCTCCACGCCCTGAAAGCATTTGGGCGCGGAGGTCAGGGACCCGCCCGGGTAGAGGGTGATCTTCACCCGGCCGTTGGTCCGCTTCTCGATCTCGTCGCAGAAGTGCTGGTTCAGCCCACCCTGCAGGTGGACCTTCGGGAACATGGTGCTGAAGGTGAGCTTGATGGGTTCATCGGACGCGGCCTCGCTCGGGGCGAGGAAAGAGGATGCGGCGAGGAAAAGTGCCAAAACGGTCACGAATACGAATCCTTGCATGCTCTTTTTCATCATGGCCTCCTATGGTGGTGGTGTTCCCCCGCGGGAACCCGGTGAACGTTTTTCGACCTCGACAACCCCGTTGTCGGCGTCGATTCGGACGAAATCCCCGGTCTCGATCACCTCCAGGGGATCCTGATCCAGCCCGTGAACCATGGGGGTGCCGGTGATGATGGCGCTGATGGCAACCACGCCTTCTGCCTTCCGGTTGATGATCCCCCGTGGGGCCGTCCCGCGTTTGAACGCGGCGTAGTACTGCCAGGAGCCGGTGGTCGAGCCCTTGCCCGCGGGAAAGACCAGGATCTTTCCGGCGACGCTCTTCCCCTCCAGCTCGTGACCGGGCTCGCGGATGATCCCCGTGTCGGGGTCCATGCCCCCGGTGAACGAGATCGCCGATCGCGTGACGAGAGCCTCCCCTTCCGCCACGCCGGGCATCACTGTCTTGCCATGGAATGTTTTCACTTTCTGCCCTCCCATCGACCGGAGATCGCCGAGTCGACGCACTCCCGAGTGGACCCGAACCACGTGTCCATGCCGAAGATGTTGTGGGCGTAGTAGCTCCCCCGGGCCGAGTTCATGGCGAGCACCCGGACTCCCTTCTCCTTCAGATAGAGGTGTGGGCCGTCCGCCGCGCCCATATCCGCTACCACCCGGGCCCCGGCCGAGCGGATGCGATCGAGGATCCCCATCCGCCGGCAGAGGGTCTTGACCCAGGCCGAGGTGCAGATCCAGAGCTGGGTGTCGGCGTGGACCTTCCGCTCGCCCAGGAGGTCGACGATCTCCTGGATCTCCTGGATGGAACACTGCGGACAGCCGAAGATCACCATGTCCACCTTCTCCTCCGGACTGCTGGAGATGTCCAGGTAGGCCGCGTCCACGTCCTCCTGGGTGGGCGTGATCTCGGGTGGAGGTGGAGGGCCCCCCTGAAAGGCGTCCTCGAGCGTTTCCGCCTCCGGGGTGATCCCCACCATATGGACCAGGCCCGTGGCCCCGGTCACAGTCAGGGTGTAGAGGAGGCCCTTCACCTCCTCGATCTGCATGTCCAGAGGAAGGTTGACGAACACCGGCACCCTCGTGCCCATGTTGTTCCCGATGAACCAGCCCAGGGCCTTGTAGTCGGCCGGCCCATACCGTTCCAGATCGAGCCGGCTCACGTCGACCACGAACTCGCCCTTTCGGTTCTCCTTCAGGTGAAGTCCCCACTCCGGGATCGCCCCCACGATGGCCGCGGCCAGGGCGGCGTGATCCCCGTCCCGGTTGGAGCGAGCGCCGATCACGGAGTTGGCGAACACCTGGCTCCCGGAGGAGGCCCAGGCGATGTGATCGCCGAACCGGGGAACGTTTC
Organism: uncultured Anaerolineales bacterium; assembly: GCA_964474655.1. Classification (GTDB taxonomy): domain Bacteria; phylum Chloroflexota; class Anaerolineae; order B4-G1; family B4-G1; genus CAYYTU01. The sequence goes on along the minus strand of CAYYTU010000114.1, from coordinate 2,773 downwards.
CCACGAGGTAGTGGTGGCAGGAGTAGGTCAGAGTGACGCCCAGGGACCGGAGCGCCTCGTGAATGCGCTTCTGCCGGACCTGGAAGTACATGGGGATCTGGAGCTCGTCGGCCTGCTCGAAGTCGAACATCTCCGGATTCTTCGTGGTGTAGGTCCGGACCCGGGTCCCGCCACGGGCGAGATCCTCCAGCCACTCGATCCCCTCGTCCATCATGACGGGGAAATTCCCCGCAATGTGGACGCTGGTCACGGGGACCATCCGCTCGGCCCCGTAGACCTTCCCGTAGGCCGCGAGGATCTCCATGGCCTTTTGGGGGCCGGGTCCTTGCTCCCCGTCCAGCATCGCTTTTTGCTCTGTGGTCAGTTCCATGCCTCGATTCGTCCCCTTTGCGTCACGGCGCCGCGCTGCGCCGCCCGGGTGTCAGACGGAGTGGTGCCTCAGCTCGCGTTTGAGGAGCTTTCCCTGGGGCGTCCGGGGAAAGTCCTCCACGAAGACGATCTTCTTGGGGGCCTTGTAGGAGGCTATGTGCTCCTTGCAGAACCGGGTCAGCTCGTCCTCGGTGGCCGCGGCCCCCTGCTTCAGGCGGACGAAGGCGGCCACCGCCTCGCCGTACTCGTCGTGCGCCAGCCCGACCACGGCGCACTCCTCCACGGCCTCGTGGAGGTAGAGGACGTTCTCCACCTCGGTCGGGTAGATGTTCAGGCCCCCACTGATGATCATGTCCTTGAGCCGGTCCACGATGTGGAGATAGCCCTCCTCGTCCACGCGGCCCACGTCCCCGGAGTGGAGCCACCCGCCCTTCACGGCCTTGGCGGTCTCCTCGGGACGGTTGAAGTACCCCTTCATGACGTTGGGACCGCGGATCAGGATCTCTCCCTCCTCCCCGTCCGGCACGGGCCTCCCCTCCGCGTCCGCGATCCGCACCTCCACGATCCCGGCGGGCGTGCCCACGGAGCCGACCTTGTGGCGGTAGCGGTGGTTGAAGGTCACGAGGGAGGCGCTCTCGGTCATGCCGTAGGCCTCGTGGATGTGGAGCCCGAAGGTCCGCTTCCACTGCCGGACGATCTCTTCGGGCATGCTGGTGGCCGCGGAAAAGGAGTAGCCCACGGACCGGAGGCGGGCGTGGCAGTCGGGGTTGTTGAGAAACCGGATGTAGACCGTGGGAACGGCGTAGAGACGGGTCACCCCGTTCGCCTCGATGGACGAGACGATCTCGTCCATGTCGAAGCCCGCGTGAAGGACCAGGGTCCCCATGGCGTAGAAGAGAGAGTTCATGATGTGGTTGCCCGCAAAGACGTGGTTCAGGGGTAGGAAGCAGAGCCCCCGGTCCCTGGAGCCGGTGCGCTCGTGGTAGCAGACGTTCTGCGCGGTGTAGAGGATGTTCTTGTGGGTGAGCATGGCCCCCTTGGGGACACCGGTGGTGCCGCCGGTGTAGAGGATCACGCAGGGGTCGTCCCCATCGCAGTCCCGGACGGGAAAGGGGGTGAGCGAACCCTGCCCCGCCTTCCCGGCGAGGTCGGAGAGCGCCTCGTCCCGCTCGATGACGACCCAGTCCCGGACGTGGGCCGGCATCCCCTCAGACGGGAGGTGCGGGGCGAGGGCCTCCGAGGTGATCACGCTGGAGGGTTGAGAGTCCTCCAGCAGGTAGGCCAGCTCCGTGCTCCGGTAGGCCGAGCTCACGCAGACCACGGCGGCGCCCAGGCGAATGATCCCGTAGTAGAGCATGACCCACTCGGGCCGGTTCTCGCAGTAAAGCGCCACGCGGTCCAGCGGCCCCACTCCCAGGTCCCGGAGACGATGGGCTGCGAGGTCCACAGCCCGGTTGAGGTCGCGGTAGGTCAGGCGGCGGTCCTCGAAGACGATCGCCTCCTGGTCCGGGATGTAACGGGATCCCTGAAGAATGACGTTCGAAAGGTTCACGGCGGGCTCCAAGTGCGCCTGGGCGGCCTACTCCCGGAAGTAGATGGTCAGAAACTTGGCCGGCTCCAGGGCCGTCACCGAGTGCTTCACGGAGGCGTCAAAATAGAGCAGGTCCCCCTCGTTGATCTCCCACGCCTCCTTCCCGTGGTGAAACAGGGTCCGACCCTGAATCTGATAGGCCAACTCGAATCCCGGATGGCTGTGGCCGCTGATGCACTCCCCGCCGGGGGTCTCGCCCAGGCTCACGGAGATCTTGGGGTCGATCACCCCCTTGGGCAGCAGGAGATCCAGCTTCATTTTTCCCGAGTCGACCGTCGGGGCTGTACCCGCACGCACGAGCGTGAGCTTGGAGTCGTCCTCGAAGAAGTGGACCAGGGGCTGGCTGAGCTGGTGGGCGATGTCCGAGAGGAGGGCCACGGAAGGGCTCATCTTGTCGGTCTCCACGCGGTAGAGGGTCTGGTAGCTGATCCCCACCCGGCGGGCGAACTCCTTCATGTTCAAGCCCTGCTTCTTTCTGGCGTCACGAATCTTGTTGCCCACGTTCATGGCTGAGAGATACCATTTTTGGTAGATTTGTCAAGGAAAATATATATAATCTGGCATATGCGTTTGGGCAGGCAGGGTGAATGCGCTGGCGGCAACGCCCTTTGAAAGGGGGAGGGCGCCCGAACGCTCGAACCTGATGACGAGGAAAGGAGACCCACCATGGATGCTAGGAAAGTGATCGAGAGGAGGCGAGTGCTCATTGTCGACGACGAGCCGGATGTGCTCGAAAGCCTCACGGACCTGCTGGATGTCTGCCGCATCGACACGGCCCAATCCTTCGAGGAAGGAAAGCGGCTCCTGGAGGAA
>CAYYTU010000113.1:0-7522 GCA_964474655.1 uncultured Anaerolineales bacterium | reverse complement strand
TTCCCCATTCGCTGTAGTGCCACCTAAGTATATAACATCTAACACCTACCCACAACCGAAAAACCTCCAACAAACCTTGTAACCTCTTACAATGTCCTCGCCCCCTTTCTATGGTATCATACACTCAATTCGCTATTCACCATTCGCCATTCATTATTCGCTATTCACCATTCATCATTCGCTATTCGTCCAAACTTCTCGCGCAAGAAATAATAATCCAGTCGTGCGTCCTCTGGCAACCCCCAGGCGTTGCGGCACTCGGCCAGGATGACCGTCTTATGCGCATGCACCGTACGCACCGTGATGCAGAGCGCCTCCGCCACCTCCTGCGGCCTCTGCCCAGCGGCGAAGGCCCGCAGCACATCCAGCTGGCGCGAGGTCAGGCGGTCGATCACCGCCTGGCAGCGCGCTCGTTCCGCCTCGTCCAGCCAATGCGTCTGCGCGGAGACCGCCTCCAGCGGCGACTCTTGGGCCAGCGTGCGCAGCGTCGGAAAGTACGCCCCCCAGGGCATCAGCGGTACGCGGATCAGCCGCACGCCATCCTCCGGTCCGGCGTGCATAATCGCCCCATCGCGCGAGCGCTCGATAAACTCGGCCGGGGTGTACATATGCCACAGCCGATCGTTGTGATCAAAGTGCAACATCGCCGCGCTCGTCGCCAGCAGCGCCAACATACGCCGTCCGCCAGCGATACAGACGTGCAGATGACGCCCTTGCGACTTCAACTCGGCGATCAACTCATACATCGCGTTCCAGGCCACGTTGGCCTCCCTCTCGTCGCGAATGTCCTTCAACTTCTGCCCGCCGCTGCGGATTGGGAAAAACCGCAGACGGCAGGGACGACCGGCGTAAGTCCCATCTTCGAACTCGGCGTTCAGCTTGACCAACGCCTCGCCGGTGAGAGGATCGTGCTGCGGCGAAAGATGGACCACCACCATCTCGTCGATCACCTCACCCTCTTCCAGCAGATAATCCAGGGCGAAGGTCACGATCTGCGGACCACCGGCCATCGTGGCCACCAACGTGCTACTATTCTTCTCCATTCTCCATTCTCCATTCTATTCTCCATCCTACATCCAGGAGGCTAAACCTATGGAACAATTCCCAGCCGTCATCATCGGTGGGCCGCCTGATAGCGGCAAGTCGGTGCTCACCGCCAACCTGACCCAGGCCCTGCGCGAGCGGGGTATAGTGCATTACGTCCTGCGTGCCTGCCCCGACGGCGAGGGTGATTGGACCCATTTGGCCGATCAGCGGCAAGTGCGTACCCTGGTCGTGCCGCGCCGCTGGACGCAGGCCTTTGTCGAGCACATCTGTCAGGACCTGGAGCGCCGTCACTTGCCACTGATCGTAGACGTGGGCGGGCGCCCGCAACCCTGGCAGGAGATCATCTTCGACCACTGCACGCACGCTATCCTGCTTACCAAAGACGAGGCCTCGCACCGGGCTTGGCTCGACCGCGTCACCAGCCACGGGCTGATTCTGCTGGCCGATCTTCGCTCCGAGCTCGATGGGGAGAATGCGCTCACCAAGCGACACCCGGTGCTGCACGGCACCCTCGCCGGGCTGGCGTGGGGCGCACGCCTGCAAGGCCCGTTGTTCGAGGCGCTGATCGACCGATTGGCCCGCATCTTCGCCTACAATGCGGAAGAACTGCGCGAAGCGCATTTGAACGCCGCTCCGGTCGAAACGGTCATCGACGTGGAACGTCTGGCGCACACGTTGCACGTCCCTCATCGCGGAGAGCGGGCCGTCTGGGCGCCGCATCATCTGCCCCAGGTGCTCGATTACCTGCCCCAGGCCGTGCCCCTGGGTGCCTACGGTCGAGGCCCCAACTGGCTCTACGCGGCGCTGGCACTGCTCGCTGCTCCATCGTCGTTCGTCCAGTTCGACGTGCGCCAGGGGTGGGTAGAAGCACGCTCGCTGAGCCTGGGCCCGCCGCCCCCGGCTGCTCCGCTCCAGTTTCGGATCCACGAAGCGCCCCGCTATGTTCACATTGAGGGCATCCTGCCCGCAGCCTATGTGGACTACGATCACCTCGATGACCTGTCCGCCCCGCCCGTGCGAACGGGTTCGGGCGTGGTGCTCAGCGGTAAGCTGCCCCATTGGCTCACCACCAGCCTGGCGTTGACCTACCGCGCCGCCCCCTGGATTGCCGTCTACCAGCCGCAACTGGGAGGCGCCGCCGTCGTCGTCTATTCAGCTGACCAATCTCGGCCCGTCGGCGACCTCCTTCCCCTTGCTGGCTCGCCCTCCTTCCATTTATAGGATGACGGCTCACGGTCTCTGATTGAGACCGGTACGTTAGACGACAAGACCGGGGATCGATCTCGCTGGCATCCGTCCGGCTCGGTTACGGCTTCTGATTGATGGTTGGTTAGCGGGAGACTACCGGGAGGTAGAGATGATGGCTGTAGGGAACGATGGTGAGATTTATGGCCATCGCCGGATCGCCGAACAGCGTGAACGTATCCAGCAGATCGAGGTGGATCCCGTCGGCGTGCAGCTTCGTCTTCCCGACCAGCGTGGCTGAGCCCAGATTCATTTCGCCTTCGTCCATCACAGTGCGGTAGAATCCCGTTTGCAGAGCCCGATGCCCGGTGGCGACGCCCAGGCCCGTGCTGCCCCAGACGGCGATCGCGCCTCCATCGGCGTGGCGGAGCAAGCTCTCATCCATCGTGGGGTAGGCGGGGTGGTGGAAGAAACCGGTGAAGCATGTCATCCCCAGCACCACCGGCAGGCGGTAACGGTTGCGGAGGCTGGTCACGTCGTTGATCGCCGAGTCGCGATCCCATCGCAGGAACGATTCGACGGCCCACTGGTGCCACGAGCTGTGCCCGTTGAAGGTGATCATACCGGCGCCGCGGTCGAAGCGCGAGAGGAAGTCCGAACGGAGCTCATCGGGATCGGTGTAGATATGCGCGCTGCCGCCAGCCCCGTAGTAGAATCGCGATCCAATGAAGGGGGAGGTGACTTGCGTGTAGGCCAGCTCGGCTTCGGCGTGAAAGTCTCCGCCTGAGTCTGGATCGTCGGCCACGAAGAGGTGATGCGCGTTCCATTCGCCCAGCGGTGGGTCGGTCTCGTAATGGAGCAGCTTGTCGACGACGGTCGTGGCCTCATCCGGCGAGGTGACGGGAAGCCGTCCGATCAGCATATCTGGCAGGCGGTCGTCGCCGACCACAGTCACGAAGCGATTGTCGGCCGCCGTCTCGCCCCACCAGGGATCGACCGGCGCCATATAGGGCGGGATGAATGTCTGCGCGTCGTGGCCGCTGTGGCCCTTGAAGTCGTACGTGCCGTCTCCGACCAGCAGCACATACGTGGGGCGTGGCGTCCAGGTGTCGTAGGCTTGCTGGAGGAAGGCCTTGATGACCGCGGGATCGGTGCGGCCGGCGCCGTAGGTGTCGTAGATCGCCTCCACCTCGATTGTGACCACGTGCAGGCCTTGAGACGCCCGGTGCGCGGCCAGCGGCGCGACGGCGTCGGCGAAATCGGGATGGGTGATGAGGACGTAATCGGCGCCCTCCGGTGGGTCGATGGTTTTGACCGGCTTGAGCTCCTGGGGGCTTTTGATCTGATCTTCCGGGGCTACCAGATACTGGCTTGTGGTCTCGCCGGTCTCTCCCAGGCGCAGGGTGTACGTACCACCGCTTGACGTCACATCGTAGGCTGTGAGCCGATGGGGATGATCGGGGTCGGTGACGTCGAAAGCGTGCAGCTTGTCGGTGCGCCAGCCGGTCAGGGTGTAGGCCTTTGTCTCCTCTTCCCCCTGGAAAGCGACTTGTCTCGCCCCGCCTTGCGCGATGGGATAGGTCACGGAGAAAGCGTCCAGCCAGGTGCCCTCGACGGAGACGTCCTCCAGCCCCGGTAGCGATAGCTCGACCTGGTTCTCCCCGCTCTGCAATCCATCCGATCCTACGGAGAAGCTGGCCTCGACGCTCTTCTTCCCATCCCACGTCTGCTGGCTGATTGGAGTGCCGTTCACTGCCACGGCGACGCGATGATCGGGGCTGGGCGGGGGGTCGGTGTAGCCCTGGAGCCAGAGGGTGAGAGTGGCGTCGGGGCCGCTAGCTGGCGGAGGATCGAGGGTGACGGTGTAGCTGACCGACGTTCGGTCGGGCAGACGGAGGTCATCCCAGTACCAATAGTCGCCCCGGTGATCGTCGTAGTGAGGCTCGTAGTAGCGATCGCGCTCGGCGAGGACGGTGTGCCAGGCTTGTCCGCCTGGCAAGCCGTCCGGACTGGCTGACCAATTCTCCATCCGGAGCCCATTCGCCCGACCATAGTCGAGAAAGTAGACGTCGTGAACGGCGAAGCGGCTGAAGATAGGGTCGGCGTAGAAGAGCAATCGGTCGCCAGGGTCGAAGGCGCCATCACCCTCACCCTCCAACCAGATAGCGACTTCCCGGCGTGGCTGCCCGTGGTGGAGACGGAGCGTCCGCGGGTCGAGCGTATCGACGGGCAAGCCGGCGGCGGACAAGTCGTCGTACGTCAGGGCAAAGAGCCCAGCCTGCTCAACGAGCACCTTCACCGAGGGGGCTGAAGCCGTGGCGGAAGAGAATTCACCCGGCGGCTTGGGGGCGGGATTAACGCGCCAGCGGGTCGCTTCTGGGTTCAGCATGCTTCCCTCCAGGACACGGGAGAAAGCATTGAGCTCCTCTACAATCTGATTGAGCGTGCTTGCGCTTGGCGCGGGGTGCTCGAACGTGATCTTGAGGCGCAGGTGGCGGATCACGTCCATCTCGCCGGTGACCGGGTTGACGCGCAATGGGTGGAGGGTCAGGCGAGCGATACGCTGATCGCGGATCTGTGCGGGCCGGCCCAGCGTCGCGATGGCGCGGGGGTAGAATGCGTCCGTGGCGTAGGTCGTGGGATTGGGCGTCAGGGCGGTCGGTCCGCCGATGGGCGGGGCGTCGAGGCCGGTCGAGGCAGCCTGAACCGGCTCTGGAACCGGAGCAGGGACGGGCGGATGGGGCAAGTTGACGCGCTCGCGACTCACCGCGATGATCTGGAGGCTGGCGCTGCCGCTTTCCGGCAGACCGATCAGGGTGGTGTAGGCTGGCAGCTGAGGCTGTCCTGGTTCTCCGGAGGGGACGGTGCCGGGGATTTGGAGTTGGCTGTAGAGTTGGTCGGCCTCCGTTTCATCGCCCGTCTCCAATACGGTTAGCGCGTAGGGCGGCGGCGTCCAGGAGAGGGTGATCCCTCGCTCGTTTGATGCCTCCACGGTCGGATCGGGTGGGCGTGGGGCCGCGACAACCGCGGGCGCCCACAGGGCTAAGGCCGTCGCGGCTGCGAGGCCGATCAGTAGAAACCGACCGGTGTGGGGCTGATCGCTCATCGGGGTAGAGAATAAGAGAGGCAGCTGGGATCTATTTTAGTCGTCGGGTGATTCGCTGCTCAGCAGTTCCTCACGAATGGAAAGCGCTTTAGCGTAAACCTGATAGCGTACTGGGGCATAGACTCGATCCCAGGCGCCTACGCTGCGCACCAGCTCGCCGCCAAAGCCGCGCTTGAAGCGGTAGACCCCCCATAGCCCATCGTGGCGTTCCGTGAATTGATCCTCCAGCTGCTCGCGGTCGGCATCGGGCACTCCCCACAGGTCGTAGGTGGTGCAGCCCATCGATTTGGCCCAGCGTATGGCCTCCCATTGGATGCGGTAGGTGGGCATCTTCTCGCGGTGGGCGGTGCTGGAGGCGCCGTAAAAGTACCAGGAGTGGGGTGGGAGCGCCAGGACCATCAATCCGGCCACGGGCTGGCCTTCCACTTCGGCCAGCAGAAGGCGAGCCTGGTCACGCGGCACGAACAGGCGGTAGGCGGCCTCGTAGTAAGCCGGCGGGTGGATGCCAAAGTCGGCCCGTTCGGCGGTAGCGGCCAGCAGATCGGTAAAGATCGAGACCTCGTCCTCTTTGGCCTCGCGCACCTCCACGCCCTTGCGACCGGCCAGCCGGATGTTATAGCGGGTCTTCGATTTCATCGCCATTAAAATATCCTCTTCGTCGGGCGTGATGTCGACGACCAGGGTGCGGCGGGGCTGGATGGCGTCGAAGGGGGCGGGGTGGAGATTGAGCGCCTCCAGCTGCTCGCGGTGGGCGGGGCAGTCGCGCAAGTTCGGCTCCAATGAGATCGCGATGGCGTCCCGGGATTGGGCGGCTTGATCGAGTGCGTCTATCAGGGCGGTGACCTGTTCTTCGTCCTCCCAATCGACCAGGGGGCCTTTGGGTACGTAGGCCAGCTGGCCCGCTCCAGCCGGCAGGCGGCGGTAGAGGATCTGCGCGCCGGCGATCAGCTCGTCGCCACCGTGCGTCAGGGCTATCCGTTCGTCAGCCCACCCGAAGTCTGACTTGAGCGTTCCCCACGGGTTGGTCTGGAGGATGTGTCCTTGCGGATGTTGGGCCACGAACTGGTCCCAGATCTTGGGGTCGATGGAAAAAGTGGGTTTCAATGCGGTCATCAATTAGAGGCTCTCCTTACTCCTGCTCCCAGAAATGAATTGGAGCGAAACTAGATGGCTATGAACGTTGGGCCACGATGAGCAAGCCCCCGCCTTTTTCGCCGGGCGGGACATCCTGCTCGTAGTAGGGTCGCCAGCGGCGGCTGAGGTGGCGGACAACGAGGTTGCGTAGGAACGATTGGTAGCCCAGCGGGCGGAGGCGCGGCGAGGCCAATATGCTCCAGATTGATCGGTGGTCTCCGATCCCGTAGCGGCGGTTCATACGGTCCCAGAGTCGCTCGACCGGTTCTGGGATATAGTAGCGCGCTTTGACCAGGGTCAGGTCAGCGGCGGATAACAGCGTGCGCCATTCCTGTGGCGTGTGGTAGTGGTGATGGGCCAGGCGTTCGTCGACGGCGGTGGCGTAGGCTTCGGCGCCTGTTGCGTCGCCGGCCTCCATCCGTCGAATATAGCCGTCGAGCTGGCGGCGGAAGGCGTCCGATGGGACGGTGAAGATGAAGCGCCCGCCCGGCCTTTCCGTGGCCGGGTTGGGACGGCGGAGCACGCGACTAATTTCGTGTAGCACCGGTTCGACGTGGGGGATGTGTTCCAGGACGGAATTGCTGAAGGCGGTGGCGAAGCTCGCATCTGGATACGGGAGGTGGTGGCCGTCGGCCTGATCCACGTGGCGGTAGGCGCTGGATTGGGCCGCCTGTTGCAGCTGCTCGGTCCAGGGATCGAACCCGACCTCGACGGGATGTTGCGGCCCGAAGAGGACCTGGGCGATCAATCCGTCGCCGCAGCCCAGGTCGAGCAGGGGCCGTTCATAATCCTCCTCTGCTGCCACGCGCAGCTCAATCGCCCGCCACAGGGCCACCGGCGGTGCGAACCAGTAGGTCCTCAATAATGGAGTGAGATAGTCTCGGTTCATATCGTAGATGGTGCTCCACAAAAGAACGGCATCCGGGGATGCCGCGGGGGTCAGGTGGGAGAAGTATACCGCAGGGGCGGAGAGGTGTCAATGTGGCGTCGCTGGTGGGCAAACGAAGCGATTCTAGGATAGCCCAGACGCATTAGATTGCCTACAGTCAC
>CAYYTU010000112.1:0-7554 GCA_964474655.1 uncultured Anaerolineales bacterium | reverse complement strand
ATAGAAACTGGAAGGAGAGCAATGATTACTTCCCTCAAACTCAAGCACTTCAAGAACTTTCGAGAGGCGGAGCTCGTTTGCGGGCCGTTGACTCTGCTGATGGGAACGAATGCCTCCGGCAAGAGCAACGTGCGGGATGCGTTTCGTTTCCTGCACGGCGTGGGGCGGGGCTACAAGCTGGCCGAGATTTTCGGCGAGAAGTACCAGAACGGCGCGCTCCAGTGGCGCGGCATCCGGGGAGGCACTTCGGAGATCGCTTATTGGGGCACTGATACATTTGGCCTTGAGGTCACGTTCGACGACCGGGGCATACCAAGCGGGCAAACCAGTATGATACCGAGGCGATACCGCTATACCATCGAGGTTGACCCTGTCGGCTTTGACCGTCCCAAAGTTGTGAAGGAGTCCTTGTACTGTGAGCAGAATATGTTATTCGATACGCACTCTGACCAGATCGACCCCCATCATCTCAAGATCGAGATCTGGCCTGGCGGCCGTTACCGTCGGGGCCATACGCCTTCTTTCATTTCCGATCAACCGGTGATCTCTCAGATTCTGAACGACGAGGACTTTGCTGACCGTGATGACGATGCGGCCCAGGAGGTAAGACGGGGCCTACGGGCAACGTTGAAGGAATTTCAGGCGATGCGTTTTCTCAGCTTGAGCCCGGCGGCGATGCGCAATCCCGCCTATCCAGGCCAACCGCTGGGCGACAGAGGCGAAAACCTCTCGGCGGTCTTACACGACATCTGTGAGGACCAGCCGCGCAAACGCGCCCTGACCGAATGGGTGAAGGCACTGACGCCAATGGACGTGCGTGATTTCGATTTTGAGCCCGATCAGGTCGGTCGCCTCCTGGTTTATCTAGTCGAAAATGAAAATCATCGGACATCCGCGTACAGCGCATCGGATGGCACGTTGCGCTTTTTGGCCATCACCGCCGCTCTGCTGGGCAGCGAGGCTTCGCGCTTCTACTTTCTGGAGGAGCTGGAGAACGGCATTCACCCTACCCGCTTGCACCTGCTGCTTGATCTGATCGAGCAGAACGCAGCCGGGGAACAGAACCAGGTCATCGCCACGACGCATTCGCCGCAACTCCTGCGGTTGGTCAGCGATCAAACGCTCGAACACACCATACTGCTCTACCGCCTGGAAGGTCAGCCTGATGGACACATCTGTCGCCTGATGGACTTGCCACAGCAGGCACGACAAGTACTTCAGAATAAAGACCGAGCGCGGCTCTACGAATCGGGGTGGTTTGAGGACATCGTCAGCTTCCTGGCGGAGGAGGAAGAATGAGCACGCGGGTGCTGATCATTCCAGAGGACTTCCGCAAGGATCAATATATGCTCAAGCCCATTGTTCGGGCGATGTTCGATGCTTTGGAGAAGCCAAACGCAAAAGTTGAAGCTTGTCAGAGACCGTTGCTGAGAGGCGTTGAACAAGCGCTGGATAAAGACTACCTCACAGAAATTCTTGAGGACTACGCCGGTATGGTCGACCTGTTTCTCCTCTGCGTCGACCGTGATTGTGAACCGAATAGGCGCGAGAGATTGGACGATAGAGAACGATGGGCGGGAGAGGAGCACGACTGCTCACTGATCGCGGAAAACGCCTGGCAGGAGATCGAGGTGTGGGTATTGGCCGGGCACGATCTTCCCCCGGACTGGACTTGGGAGGATATTCGCCAGGAGTGTGATCCCAAAGAAATGTACTTCGCCCCCTTTGCAGAGCAGCAGGAACTATCAAACACGCCGGGCGGGGGGCGCAAAGCCCTCGCCGAAGAGGCCGCGCGTCGCTACCCGCGTATCAAGCAGCTCTGCCCAGAAGATGTAGCGCAGTTGGCGGATAAAGTAGGTGACTGGTTGGAGGAGAGCGATGATTAAAGAGGTGTGGTTGAAGAACTACCGTAGCTTCGAGGAGGCGACGGTCGCGCTGGAGCCCCTGACCGTGCTCGTCGGCCGGAACGGTGCCGGCAAAAGCAACTTCTTGAAAGCGCTTAAGCTGGTGAAAGACGCGATGACGTATGGCCTGGACACGGCCATAGTGCGGCAAGGCGGGCTGGAGGCGTTTCGTCGTTGGCAGAAGCAGGATCGCGCCTCCGAGGTGGGCATCGGTCTCCAGATAGAGACGCCGACGTTGGAGGCGGAGTACAGGATTGTCCTGGATGATACCCCCGCCGGGCCCGTCAAACAGGAGAGGTGTACGTTCGAGCGTGATGGCATCTCCGATGGGTTTGAGGTGCAAGTTATAAATGGGCAGAAGCGATGGACGAGACGGCCTCGGGATGTCTCTGCTCCCTCAGAATCCAAGTACCTGACGTTACCGCTACTGGGCGGACATCCGGGCTTTGAGGATGTCTACACCACGTTGAGCGCGATGAGCTTCTATACCATCCTCCCCAACCTGCTGCAGGAACCTCAGAAGCCCCTGGACGACTATCCGCTCGATGAAGAGGGAAAAAATCTGGCCAGCGTCTTGCGCGTCTTTGATTATGATCAGCGGCGTGGCTTAAACGAAGCGCTGTTTCGGATCATAGGGGACATAAAGCGTTATACTGTGGAGAAGTCAGGCACCCGCTTGGTCGTGTATCTGCATCACGAGGCGGCGGAGAACGGCCCCGATTTTGAGCTCAGCCAGGAATCGGATGGCACGTTGCGGGTCTTGGCGCTGCTGACAGCGCTCTACCAGCGTCCCCCACGCTCCCTAATCACCCTTGAGGAGCCGGAGTTGACGATCCATCCCGGCGCGATGGGCGTGTTGTGGGAGGAAATAGAGAAAGCCTCGCAGCGCAGCCAGATCATCGTGACGACCCACAGCCCCGATCTGCTGGATATGTGCGCAGTGGAGCAGATCCGGGTGGTGGAGAAAGAAGCGGGAATCACGCGCCTGGGGTCTGTGAACGAGGAGCAGAAAGCCATCATCCAGAAGAACTTGTTCGCTCCCGGCGAGATACTTCGCGCCCAGGGCCTGGAACGCGCGTCGGAGGCGTAACAATGCCCCGGGATAAAGTCTATATGATCGTCGAGGGGCACGGTGAGGCCGATCCCCCGTCGCCAGGCGAAGACCCGGCGGCCAAGGTACTGACGGCCCGGCTACTGGATCACGTTCAGTGCTGGGGATGGTTTCCGTCGGGACGGCGTCCGTGGCGATTAAGTAGCTGCGGTGATTTTTACCCGCGAACGAAAAACCTGCTCCGCGTTCTCGAAGCTCATCGGCAATTCTCAGACTGCGCAGCCGTCCTGGTTCTGTTTGATCTGGAGGACGATTGCCCACGCGAGGTGGCTCCCCACGTCGCCGCTCGAATTCGCGAGCGAGGCCCCTGGCCCTTCTCCGTCGTCGTCGTATGCGCCTACCGGGAATACGAGAGTTGGTTTCTGGCCAGCTTGGAAACGATCCACGCGGGAGAGCGATATTCTGGCGATCCTGAAGCACCTCGGGACGCCAAGGGATGGCTGGAGAGAAGATTCAACTACAAGGAAACGCGGGATCAGGCAAGATATACCCGAGATCTGGATATTCCCCTGGCCGCGGAACGATCACGCTCGTTCCACCGGCTCTGTCATGCCTTCGAGCAGATCGCATCCTCGCAAGAGGACGGTAACGTGATTGTGACACCTTGATCGACGATGGAGGAACTCGTTATGTCAACCTCATTACCCTGGACCCCCTGGCATCAGGTCGTCGAGCTGCGCGACGACGTGCGCACCGGCGAGCTCTCGCTCTCGGCCTTCGCGGCCGATCTCTACGAGGTGGCGATGGAGGCCGGAGAGCGGCCCATCTACGAGGACCCGGCCGAGTTCTTCGCCCTCACCTACCCCACCTACAACCTGCGCGAGCTGGCCCGCGACGTCGTCCAGCGTCTGGCGGGGCAGAGCGCGAAGGCCATTCGCCAGCTGGAGCTGACCTACGGCGGCGGCAAGACCCACGCCTTAATCACGCTCTACCACCTGGTCAACGCGCCGGACGCGCTGCCCGACCTGCCGACGGTCGATGAGTTCGTCCAACATATTGGTCAGCGTCCGCCCCAGGCCCGGGTCGTGGTGCTGCCCTTCGACAAACTGGACGTCGAAAAAGGGATGGAAATCCGCTCCCCAGCGGGCGAGACGCGCTGGCTCAAACACCCCTGGAGTGTGCTGGCCTACCAGATCGCGGGGGATGATGGGCTGCGCTTGCTCCACGCCGAGGGGCAGCCCGCCGAGCGGGAGAGCGCCCCGGCCGAGAACCTGATGCTGGAGCTGCTGCGTATCCCGGAGGAGCGCGGCAAGCCGACGCTGATCCTGATCGACGAGGTGCTGATGTACGCCCGGGAGAAGGTGGGCCTGGACCCGACATGGCGCGGGCGCCTGCTCAACTTCTTCCAGTACCTCACCCAGGCCGTGGGCAAGATCAATCACTGCGCCGTGGTGGCCTCGCTGCTGGCGACCGATCCCCGCAAGAGCGATCAGCTGGGCAAGGAGCTGACCCAGGAACTCTACAACATCTTCCGCCGTCAGAGCGAGGAGGGCATCCAGCCGGTGCAGAAGGAGGACGTGGCCGAGGTTCTGCGGCGGCGCTTCTTCACGCCCGAGTCCCTCCAGAACCGCGAGGCCTTCAAACCCCACGTCGTCGCGGCGCTGAAGGGCATCCGGACGCTGGACGAGCAGACGGCCGAGGCCGGCAAGGCGGCTGAGGATCGCTTCCTCCAGAGCTACCCCCTCCACCCCGATCTGACCAACACCTTCTACACCAAGTGGACGAACCTGGAGGGCTTCCAGCGCACGCGCGGTGTGCTGCGCACCTTCGCCCTGGCGCTGCGGGAGGCGGAGCAGTGGGACACCGCCCCTCTGATCGGCGCGAACGTCTTTCTCAGTGACCCGGACGAGGCCGGGCTCTCGGAGGCGGCCCGGGAGCTGACCAGCACAGCCGAGCGGGAGGAGTACGAGGGGCGGCGCCAGGAGTGGTCGGCCATCCTGCTGGGCGAGCTGGAGAAGGCGGCGACCATTCAGGCCCACTTCCCGATGCTGCGCCACCGCGAGGTCGAGCGGGCCGTCTTCGCCACCTTCTTGCATTCCCAGCCCATCAACCAGAAGGCCTACACCCACGACCTGCTGGTGCTGCTGGGCCAGACGCGCCCCGATCGGATCGAGCTGGAGAAGGCGCTCCATCGCTGGACGGAGGTCTCCTGGTTCCTCGACGAGGACGTGATGGACGAAGACGTGACGACCGGCGACAAGGCGCATGTCCAAGCGCCCGCACTGCCGCCGGCCTGGCGGCTGGGGACCAAGCCCAACCTGACCCAGATGCACCACGACGCCTGCGAGAACCGCGTCAATCGGGAGATGATCGAGCAGCACCTGCTCCAGACGATTGAGCAGATCACCAACCTCACCGCCGGGGCCAAGGGAGCCGGCGCCCGGGTCCATATGATGCCCGACAGCCCGGCCGACGTCAAGGACGACGGCGAGTTCCACTACGTCATCCTGCCCCCGAAGGCCGCCTGCCGGGCGGACAGTGAATCGGGCCACATCGCCGAGCTGGCGCGGCGCTTCCTGACCGAGACCACCACGCCGGATCGCCCGCGGGTCAACGACAACGCCCTGGTACTGGTCGCCCCCTCGGTCCGGGGCCTGGCCCAGGCCCGCGAGAATGTGCGGAAGTACCTGGGCTGGGAGGAGGTGCGCAAGCAGCTCCAGAAGCAGGAGACGCGCGAGCAAGACCCGATCCGCTGGGAGATCCTGTTGAGCCGCCTGGGTGCCGCCCGGAAAGCGATCCCCGGCGCCGTCCGCCAGGCCTACACCATCGTGGTGACCATGTCGGAGCGGAAGACCGTCGAGGCCTTCCGCGTCAAAGTGGAGGATCGGCCGCTCTTCGCCACCATCAAGGCCGACCGCCGCGCCCGCATCCAGGAGACGGCCATCAACGCCGAGGCGCTGCTGCCCGGCGGCCCCTACGAGCTGTGGGCCGAAGGCGAGACCGCCCGTTGGCTCAAGGACCTGGTGGGCGCCTTCGCCGAGAATCCGCGTTTGCCCAAGATGCTCAACCGCCGCGCGATCCTGGACACCCTGGTTCAGGGCTGCGAGGAGGGGCTCTTTGTGCTGCGGCTCCGGTCCACCGGCAGCGACGATCCCCCGCGCACGTTCTGGCGCGAGCGGCCGGGCGATGAATGGCTGGAGAACCCGGCGATGGAGGTCGTCCTGCCGGAGGCGGCGACGCTCTCCGCGCTCCGGCCCGCGTTGTTGGCCCCGAGGGCGCTGCCTGGCTTGTGGGAGGAGGGGCGGGTCACGATGAACACCCTCTACGACTATTTTGACGGGCACGTGGTCCACGTCCAGCGCGAGGGGTACGAGGAGCCGGTCACCATCCCGGCCGCCCCACGTGAGGTGGTGGATGAGGCCGTGGCCAGCACCGTGGAGCAAGGCCAGTTGTGGCTGCTCTCCGAGCCGGCCAGCATCTGGCAGGAGACGATCCCGGCCGGCCTGCTGACGCCGGACGCCGAGCTCCGGTCGCCGCCGGAGCCGATTCCGCCCGCCGACTTGCTGCTGCCCAGCCTGCCCCAGGCCTGGACGGACGGCGGGACCACGGCCCTGTCGCTGCTGAACGGGCTCTCCAAGCAGGCCGGCAAGACCCTGCCGTGGCCGCGGGTGCAGGAGGCGATTGACGCTGCGCTCAAGGTCAACTTCCTGGAGCTGGCGGTCGATTCCGGCCCCTGGCCGTGCGAGCTCCCCGGCGCCCAGAACGTCAGGCTGCGCGTACCCAGCGAGCCGCCGCCCCCGCCTCCACCGCCGCCATCCGGAACCCACGTCGCGGAGGCGGACCTGGAGCTATACGAACTCCAGGACCTGGCCGACGTGGTGGGGGAGCTGGTCGAGGCGACGGCGGGGTACGACCTGGCGTTCCGAATTCGCATCGCACTGGACGGTAGCCCGCCGGAGGATATGGTCGACGCGGCGAACACGGTGCTAGGGGAGGTGTCGGAGGATCTGAAGTTGGAGTGAAGATCTTACTGTTTCGATAGAACCGATTGTTATTGTCTGATTCAAAGGAGTCGATTCGCTACCCTACACAAGTCAGAGGTACTTCAAAGCCGGTAGCTCGAAGTCGCCAGGCAATTTCAAATATAAGAGGATCGTATGACCCAGCTTAATCTGGCGCCTGAACCAGCGCCAGCCGGTTTTGAAGATGCTCAACGTCCTACGATTGGATCGATCCACTAAATCAGCGACTCCTTTGTGGATGGCTCTCACTCCCAAGCAGACCATCCATATGTAAGCAACAGAGACTGCCAGGAGCAGGCAGCTGAGCCGTTCAGCGTGCCTCAAGTGAGAAGTCGAAAGGCGAAACCCACCCTCTTTGCAGTCGCTAAATAGGGGTTCGGTCCAGAACCGCCGCTTGTAGGTTGAGCGTGGAGACCACCCCGTAGGAAGATGGTAAACCAGAATCAGAGGTTCATCGTGTGGTTCTTCCCAACAAGCATATCAGGAAACCGGCCCATAACGATGGGTGGCGGTTAATTTAACGTGTAACCGTTCAGGTAGCGGTCGATATAACCGCCGAGAACGCAGAGAGCGCAGA
>CAYYTU010000111.1:0-7705 GCA_964474655.1 uncultured Anaerolineales bacterium | reverse complement strand
GACCCTGACCTCCGCCGGGGCACCGGCGAGGTCCAGGAGAGTCCGGTGAATGGACGCCAGGTTGACCTCGTCCTGCGTCTCCTTCACCTCCGCCGCCAACAAACGAGCCAGCCAGCGGCGGTGCCCGCTGACAACGTGGTAGGTGCCGTCGCCGGCATCAGCGACGATGATCGGCTGGTGCTCGTCCAGGCCGCGCTCAACGACCTGGAGAACCAGTCGCGCCATCTCGTCCGGGTCCATCCGCGTTCGCATCTGCGCAGGATGTTCCTGGAGTTGGTTCAGTTTGATTGTGATCGTGTTCATGCTGTTACCTCCTCCGATTGAGTGTCTCCTTCGAGTTCGCAGAAAACAAGCTCGTCAAAACAATCCTCGCACCAGAGTTGCTCCTGCTCCTCCTCTGGTGGCGTTTCGATGTACCGGCACCAATCGCCGCTCTCACGGCGTTGGCGTGCGTGGTCGTCACAGAGGACGACCAGGCGAAAATTGGTGTAGTACCGTTTCAACGTCTCTATTTCTTCCATCGGTTGACCTCCTGCACTCTCTTTGCCGTCCCTCGTCCAATAGACATAGCCGGCCATGACGCCCCGGCTGCCGATGATGACGCCAAATCGTCTCGTGGCTTTCATGAGCTATCCCCCTTTGGTTACTTCCTGAAGCCGGCCTCCCACCAGCCGGTTTGCCCCTTGATGACGTCCAGGAGTTCCTTCATCTTCAGCATATCAACTCCTTACGGGACTCCAGCCCCAAGCTAGTTCGAACTTGTTGACAATTTCGTCATCCAGCGGCTCGGGGACTACGACCCAGGTCCAGACCCCGGACCTGTCATAGTCACCATCGATGAAGATGGCGTTCGGAATGTCCGCCCAGAGGCTGCTGATCGGGCGATTAACGCTGGCGTAGACGTGTGCGTACCAGTACGGTTCGCCGTACTGGTCGATGATGCCCAGATCGGAGGTCACGGCCTCGGCCCGCTTTCGGAAGTCGACCAGGGAGTCGAGGCCCATCGCCCGGGCCCACTTGCGAAAACGGTGCTCGTTTTGGGTGGGCGTATCAGTTTGATAAGCGCACGACAGGCTCAGGATAAACACACGTCCTTGACGATCATAGGCGACCTGCAGGTGGTCGCCCATCGACCAGCCGGCGCGGTCCAGCGCCCGCATGCCGCGCTCAACCTCGTGTATGGCGTCAAAGTTCATGCGGTGTGCCGCGAAGTCATCGGGCACAACCCAGGCCTTGCGTCTCACCAGCCACCGGCGCGTGTAGATTATGCCGTCGACGGTGACCTCGCCGGCTTCCTCGACCCGCCAGTTGCGGGGGAAGGCCGGCGAGCCGGCCATCGCCTCCAGGCACTCGGCCTCCCGGGTGGGCAGGTGATGATCCGCGTTGACAGCGGGGCGGCCGTCGAGCGGCTTCCAGACCTCGTTGCCGTCGGGCGATAACCAGCACCCACCGGTGTGGATGCCGTCGGGGAGTCCGCTGTACGTCTTGCCGGGATCCAGGCGGGTGAAGCCTGGACCGGGAGCCACGTCTCTTATTTCAATTGGTAATGCCATCTCTATCCTCCTAACACTCTTGTAACTTGGAGAAGTTGGGAAAGAGGCAGAACCGCCCCTTTCCCCTCACACACGTCAGGCCTATACCTGCTCCTGTTCAACCAGCCGGCGCTCGACGTCGGCCACCCACAGGTCGCGCATCTCTCGCGCTGATGTCGGTTGCTCCTCCCGCTTCAGCTTGTCGTAAGCGTTGCGGGCGTGCTGCAGTGCGCCAAACACACCCTGCTCGAAGCCCCAGTTGATGGCCTCAGCCGGATCCTGGAAGACCTCGGGAGCCTGGGCCTCGATCTCGTCGCGCTCCTCCTCGCTCAGGCCGCCGTAGACCGCCTCCTCAATGCGCTCCGGCATTCCACGCCAGCACCCGGTGTCATCCCAGAGTGTCATCCCCGACCGGCCTCTCCGCGCCCACACGACTTCGACGCCGCGGCGGTCGTCTTTCTCGACGATCTCCAGCTGAAGGTTGAGACTACGGTGCAGACGAGCTCGCTCCGTGCGGCTCAGCGTCGCCCGGGTGACCTTATTGGCCCGCGCATCGCGGGCGTCGTTCAGGTGGTAGATCCACAGGCAATCGACGCCCCACTTGCTCACGGCATCCTGGAGCTGGCGCATCGCCAGCGCCTTCTCGCGCCAGCCGGCGGCCAGGTTCTCTTGCCGGCCCTGGTCCTTGTCGACGAGCGTCTGAGTAACGATGGGAGCGATGATCGAGGTCAGGCTGTCCACCACAATCGTGCCGATCTCGGCACCGGGCATATGCTCATCCAGCAACGCCGCGATGCGGTCCGGATCCGTGTTGTCGCTGGCCACCTCGCTGAGCTCGTACACGTCGCGCTCGCCGGCGAAGTCGAGGACCTCCTGGAAGCGTTGATCGGCGTCTATGGCCAAGATCGGCCCGCGCATCTGCGTCGCGAAGGTGCTCTTACCCGCGCCGGGGTAGCCGACGAGGGCCCAGAGCCGCGGCGGGTACTGCTCTTTGGTCATTTTCTTGAACATCACAATTCTCCTTTCCCTCTATGTGTTCCGCACACAAACCGTATAGAAACGTCTCTTCCTCCGGAGGGGAGAGGGGTATGCTTCGCACCCTCTCCCCTCTGGAACTCCATAAGCTACTTGGCGGTCATCATCGGCATGGCGACGGCGATCTGGGTTTCCTTATCCACTCCCACCGGCCGCACCGCCAGCGGCCGATTCACCGGATAATACCCGGCATCGTCGGTCACGCCGGTATCGGCCCGGGTATACAGAACCACCTCGTCGCCCGTGTTCATCGTCCTCACGGCGTCGCTGAGGTACGCAATGTTCAGCATCAGCTTGATTCGCGCATCCTCCTCCATATTCCGGGTTGCGACCTTCCCCTCCAACGCCATCCGGCCCTTCCCCGTTTCGGCCGAGGAAGCCGAGACGACGATCTCGCCATCGGACACGATCTCGATGACCAGGGCATCCTGTGCCGCCAACGCCTCCGCCGTCCGGCACGCTTGACGCAGAGTCCCTTTCTCCACCACGACGCGGACGTTCCAATCCTCGTCATCGGGAATGATCGTCTCGTAGTTCGGAAGTTTGTCCCCCAGGCGAATGGTGAACACGGCATCGGCGGTCTGGAAGATCACATTGCGGCGATTCGCGTCCAGGGCGATGGATACCTCGCCTTCGCCCAACAAATCCCGCAGCACCTTGACTCCGCGAATTGGGACAGCGAAGACTTCCGGCTCTTCCGTAATTTGTTCTACCAGCGGAGCCCTGTAGCGGGCCAGCCGATAACCGTCGGCGGCCGCGAGGGTGACGTGCTCCTCGGAGAACGCCATCTCCACAGCGCTCAGGCGATGGGCGCTGTCGGCGGCGGCTGCGTAAGCCACGCGCCGGATGGCGTCGCGCAGCCCCTCGGCCTCCATCCGGGCGATAGGGGTGTCACCCGGAGGCAGGGTGATGATGGTATTGGGGCGCCACGCCCGGACGTGGGCCTGATGGCGGGCGCACTGGAGAGCGACATCGTGTCTCTCATTGTGGCCACTACTGCCATCCTCGTCGTCACCATCATTGCTGTGGTTGTCCAGCCTCATCACCACCTGCTCTTCCGGGAACAGATTCACCAGGTCGGTGGCCACGCCGCCCAGCAGCATGACCTGTCCCTCTTCCACCACTTGCGCGCGCACTCGATATTGGATGCTCATCTCGCGGTCGGCGGCCCGTACGTTCAGATGGTCGTCAGCGTCCAGCAGGACCCCAGGGGGCCCCGATTTTACGGCCGGCAGCACGGCGTTCAGCGCCGTGGTCAGTTGTTCCTGTTCACAACTCAGTTGCATTCTCTACCTCCAATCTATAGACGACAATTGTTTGCACCTCATCTCACCCAGGGGGTGCAAGAAAACTGATCCGAGCTCGTTGGGCACGAGCTCGGCGGTCTGGGGCGCGTCCAACGGCGCCCACCGATGGAGGACCACCTCGGCGCCGTGCATGGGTTCTCGCTCGTCGGAGCGCCGCGCGTAGACGCGAACGCCCTCGGCCAGCGTCTCCTCCGTCAGCTTGCCGCAAGGCATCAGCACCAGGGCCATATCGGGGTCGGCCTCGCAGGGCGGGAAGTACAGCGGCTCTTCCAGCGCCGGCTCGCACAGGACCCGGAGCACCGGCACCCCGAAGCCGTGCTGCTCGAAGCCCACCACCGTCTCGGTGGCGCCGTCCTGCAAATCTGCGATCGTGACAAAGTTCATAATTGCCTCCTTTCTCACTCATCGAAAACCATCTGGAAGTGACGAGCAGTTGACAAGACGGCGTGTTGGCGTACAATCAAAGTAGTTGGAAAGAGCGTCGAGACGAACGATGTCGGGGAGAAGGCTGAGTTATGAGCGATAGCAGTACGGTCCGGTGGGAAATCACCCAGCTCGTTGAGACCCGGCTGTTTCCAGATGAAGAGACTGTGTTGCGTAGTGCCTTGCGTGCACTTTTTCAGTCTCAGCCTGAGGTCAGAAGGCAGATGGTGATCCGTGCCTACACTGCCGGTGAGATCAGCCTGGGTAAGGCGGCCGAGATTATGGGCGTCTCTCACGAGGAGATGAAGGAGATCGTGGTTGAGAGTGGAGCGGAGATCCATCTAGGGCCGCGCACGGTCGACGAGCTGCTTCGGGACGCAGCCAGCGCCTGATAGTGTCCCCCCAGCAATCTGGCTCTGACCTCTTTGTTCTCGCCTCCTGACAACAAAAAAAGGCGACCCCTAGTCGGGGTCGCCTTTTCACGTATAGTTATGTGGATGCTATCTGTTTACTGCGAGCAGCATTTCACTTGACCATGCAGGCGAGAAGATTCGGGGCGCATGTAGAACTTGGGGGAATGCACTGTAGTGTACTACCCTGTCGGAGTTGACTATCGGCAAGCTGAGGCGCCTGGCGGCCTCTCAGGATAAACTCCGCGACATATCAAGGCCAAGCGGGTTGTCTGGAGAGCCGCCCCGTAGTCACGTCCTACCTTGTGCTGAGGACGCCCCTGGTCCTTGGACGCTGTACTGTGCGACCGTACAGCACAGTGCCCAGGGGCCGCACAGGACTCAGTGCGGGACTGACTGCTCGCTTGGTTTCGATACACTTCGTTACTCAACCAGCGTTCGCTCCCCTAAGATTTGGATACGCCCAAGCTTCAGCCCATTGGCCTGGCAGATCGCGCTACATTGACAATCAAGTAGATACCGAAGGGCTGCTCTCAAGCTCTCGAATCAAGAAGGGAAGATTGGGCTTCGTGAAACTCAAATCAGGGGCCGGGATGCGGTGATGCTTGATGTTGGGGGGAACGTGCTTGTGATGAGGATGGCTGCTCGCCAGCGCCGGGTCCTGAGGATGGGGCTGCGAATCGTACCAGTATAGCTTTTCCCCACCTCTCCACGCCTCGTAGCTATAGCCTTCGATGGTCAGCGGGCCAGCGTCCCAGGTCAAACGCTCGTACACGGTCAGCCGATGTTCGTCCGCAAACGCCAGTTCCCCCCTCACCTCGGCGTACAGGCGCCCTCGCTGAATCACGACCAGCGTCGACCGTATGATGGAGGGGAATCGCTGCTGTAGCGTGTAGACGAATCGCTCGTAGTCACGCAGGGACGAAAATGGGGTCATGGCGTGCTGTCTTGGCGATCATGCTGGACACAGAGTCACTCTCGGCCCGCAGGCGGGCAATGGCGGCCCGATACTGTTCCCTTCGACGTAGCCAGAGCTCGTAAGCGCTGGCCCAGGCCGTCCAGTCCTGAACCCAGGCATCGTCAGGCGGCTCCTCGCCGTTCACATACCCCTCGTAAAAGGTCTCTGACAGCACGTTGTACTTGCGCTCGTAGGTGCGTAACTCGTCCTCCAGCGCATAGATGTCTTGAAGAATATCATCCAGAGTCATAAATCTCCTCCCGTCTGCTTCTCATCCGAATTATAACCCCGATTACCATATGGGACAACTGCACAAGCTTTCGTCTATTTCGTGGGAGCGCAGCTTTTCCGCCGAGTGAATCCCATCTCCGAGTCCGCAACCATGATGAATTTTAACATCGTCTTTCATGCTCACGCAACCTCTCGCACCACCGCTCCCAATTCCTCCATCGCCATCCGCACGAGCGGGTCGCCGGCCAAAGCCGGGGGTAGGTCGCCGACCGAGCTGATCCAGCCCGTTGCTTGTGGCTGCGATTCTTTCTCCTTCTCTTTGGTCAACGTCACCTGCACCGCGACCGGAGCGCCGATCAGGGAGACCAGCGCGCGCTCGATACTCCGGCGTGTCTTATCCCTCGCCAGCCGCTTCCGGTGGAACTCGTAGGCGGCCGCTATGGTCACCTGCTCGTCGTCCACCGCCACCGGCTCGCAGGATCGGAGCAGTGCTTCTACTTTCTTATTGCCAATCCGCCGAACCGTGGACAGCACCTCGCTCCAGTGCTCTTGGAGCGCGCCCAGGTTTCGGGGGATGCTGAGCTCAACCTCGGCGGTCGGTGCATCTGCGGTAGCGGTGCCGGCGTCATCCTCTTGCTCTTCCTCGGCCGGCTGCTGCGAAGCTTTCGCGTCTTCCCCTGCTGTTTCAGCCGGCCGCTCCTTCGTGGTCGGCTGCCGCGGTGCCGCCCCTCTCCCAATCGGTCCCAGAGCTGCCTGAGAAAGCGCCATCTCCAGGCCGGTCCGATCGTCAATGTTGCCCTCCACAAGGATGGACAGCCAGGACAAGATCTTTTCAATGCCCGCCTCGCGGGCCAGGGCCTTCAACCGTGGAGAGACGCCTTCCATCTCCACCCCGGATGCCTCCGCGAGAGCGTCGCGCAGCTTCTCGGTCAGCTGGTCGGCGGCCACACTTGGAGCAGCGCCCATCGCCAGGAGGGTGGACAGGGCCGTCAGCACCTGCCCGACGTCCTCGGCGGCCACGGCCTCCAGCACGTCCATCAGACCGTCCTCGGGCACCACACCGAGCACCTGCCGGACCAGCTCGGGCGTAACCATATTGGCTGCCCCGCTCACCTGCTCCAGCAGCGACAGGGCATCGCGCAGGGCGCCGTCGGCATGTCGGGCGATCAGGGCCAGCGCCTCGGGCTCAGCCTCTATGCCCTCCACGTCGGCCACGTGGGCGACGTGCTCCTCGATGGCCTCTAAGGAGATGAGTCCGAAGGCATGCTGCTGGCAGCGGGAAACGATAGTCGCCGGCAACCGATGCGGCTCGGTGGTGGCCAGGACGAAGATGACGTGCTCCGGCGGCTCCTCTAGCGTCTTCAGCAGCGCGTTGAAGGCCGCCTTGGAAAGCATGTGCACCTCGTCCACGATGTAGACCTTGTAGCGGCCCTGAGCCGGCCGGAAGCCGATCTTCTCTTGCAGGTCGCGCACGTCGTCCACGCCGGTGTGAGAGGCGGCGTCGATCTCGATCAGGTCGAGCAGCCGCCCCTCGTTGAAAGCGCGGCAGGTTTCGCACTCATTACACGGGCGCCGCTCCACGGGGGCCTGACAGTTGACCGCCTTGGCCAGCAACCGGGCGCACGTCGTCTTGCCGGTGCCGCGCGGGCCGGCGAACAGATAGGCGTGGACGATCCGACCGCCCTGCACGGCATTGCGCAGGGTTCGGATCACGTGCTGCTGACCCACCACCTCGTCAAAGGTCTGCGGTCGCCATTTCTGATAGAGCATCTATTCCTCCTCGGCGTTTTCCGCGGCCCATTTCAGCAC
>CAYYTU010000110.1:0-7744 GCA_964474655.1 uncultured Anaerolineales bacterium | reverse complement strand
GATGCTTCAGAAGAGCAAGAACGTGAGCCGCAAGACGTATTTCCCCGCCTGGGAGAAGTGGGAGACAGAGCGCTGTGCTCACTTAAACGAGTTATGTAGCCCTATGATGAAACGCTTCGGTTACGGGCAAGAAACCCTATGGCAGAAGAAAGTGAAAATTGGACAACGATCCCTCTGTCCTTCTAGCACGAGAGGAGAATTGGTGTGAAGAAGTCACGGCGTGCATTCACGATGATCCTAAGTATACTTCTTTCAATCGCCGTGATGATCTTCGTCGTGAACAAGTTAGAGTGGCAAACCGTTCGCGACACCTTCTCCGATTTGAACTGGATATGGTTGACCGCTGCCTTACTGGTCTTTATGATCAACTATATCTTGCGCACCCTGCGGTTTCAAGCCTTAATTCACACCCGTCCCGTCTCTTTTTCGAAGTTGATGGGAGTTACTTGTCTACATGGTATGTTCAACTACCTTATGCCAGCCAAGACCGGTGAGTTTTCTTACCTGTTTCTTTTGAACCGATTTCTGCAGGTTACTGTGACAGAGAGTACAGCGACCTTATTCGTCGCACGATTCTTTGACTTTGCGACCATCGCTTTGTTTTTACCCGTGGTTGTGGCAGTCTTTTGGGAGCAACTACCTAGTGGTATATCTTACATCGCGCTTATTTTCTGCGGGATCATTTGTGCTATCGGAGGTGGGGGTATATGGCTCCTACGCCACGGTAGAGTGGCTGAAACGTCCCCACAGGACAATAGGATTTCCAATCCCTGGGTGGCTCGCTTCGTCGAGCTGTGGCGTGATCTCGTGAAAGGATTGCGCTTGATTGATAAGCGAGGTCAGTACTGGCGCTTTTTACTGTTGACCATAGGAATTTGGTTATGTGTCTATACGAATTTCTATTTCATTGTACTAAGTATGGAATACAGTCCATCATACCTGCAGATGGTCGCTGTATCAATCATTATGGTGCCTTTGACCTTGTTGCCTCTTCAGGGCTTCGCTAACATAGGTACTCACGAAGTTGGTTGGGTTGCTGCTTTTACGCTCTTTGGTCAGCCTCAAGAGGTGTCTCTAGCCATTGCAGCAAGTTCGCATATAATCCTGCTGTTATTCATACTCGTGATAGGGACTCTGGGGTTAGTAACTTTGATGGTGAACTCTTCTACAAGATCGTTCTCAAGATGCATAAGACAGGCAGATTATGAGAAGTGACGAGATTGAATTTGTAACAATATATGGAAGCCGCAACCCAATCTATCGTTGGTTGACTAGTCGTTTTCTTGATACGGTCAATGATTTGATCTCCCAATTATTGGTAGGTAATGAACAGATTCTGGATGTAGGTTGCGGTGAAGGTTTTGTGATCAGGCACCTCCAGCAGCAACACAAGGATCTTCGTATTGTAGCCTTGGACCTTGACACTAGAAGGATTGAGCTGACCAAACGCCTCAGTCCAGATTTGAAGACAATTGAAGGAAACATTTATAACTTGCCATTCTCAAGCGAACTTTTCGATATAGTCTTGGCTAATGAGATACTGGAGCATCTTGACAGCCCTGAACGAGCATTGGAACAGATTGGCCGTGTAGCTAGGCGATATGTCATTTGTAGTGTTCCAAACGAACCTTTCTTTTCAATAGGCAATATGCTTCGGGGATCTCATTGGTCCAGACTGGGAAAGACGCCAGCTCATGTTAACTTTTGGAGCAGACGAGCATTTGTCAAATTGCTATCACAATACTTTGAGGTACAGAAGGTTAAGCCATGTTTTCCTTGGGTATTTGTTCTATGTGAGATTCATTCAACACGATGAGGATCTAGGTTTACCATCGTCATAGCTGCTTAATCAGGTGGTCTAGCTGGTTATCCTTGGAATAGATGATGAAGCCCCAGTACATGGTGAGTTTTGAAATGATATCAACTGGAGCTTTAGAGAAAGAGAGTATCTGGGGAGTTTCGTTTGCCTTTTCTGATAGGCATCGGCTTGCTCGTGCCCGGCAACGCTTGGATTGCTCAAGAAATCCGTACCTTCGCTGGGTTGATCATAATGTCAATCCTGTCCAACTAGGTGCGTCACCGCCTAGTAAACATCGCCCCCGGCGGCCTGGGCGTGCGCGAGGGTATTGTGGCGGGCGTCGCGTCGCTCCTGGGCTTCGAGGCCGGAGTCAGCGCGGTCGCTGTCGGCATCGACCGGCTGGTTTCCACCTCGGTGGTCATCGTTTTGGGGACGATCTACACGTACGTCTTGAGCAAAAAAGCCACCGACGCTGAACCGGCCGACGCAGTGAGCGCTGGAGAGTAGGGCTATATGCCCCTTCTGGTGATGCAGTCGTCGAGTGAATCTGGTGGGAGAACCCGACGGTATGAATGCAGGAGATGATGATGATGGATGAGCATTTCTTCCCGCGCCAGCAGGGCCGGGGATGGGCTGCAATCAGGCCGCTGTTTCGGTATGAACTGGAAGAACGGGAAGCGATCCTGAACGCGCTGCGAAAATCACTGGAAGATCAACCGAACGTGGTGTTTGCCTACGTCTATGGCTCATTCCTGGCAGATCGCCCCTTCCACGACATTGACGTAGCGGTCTACGTGGATTCCCAGGCGGCAGATGAG
The DNA here is from genome assembly GCA_964474655.1 of uncultured Anaerolineales bacterium. Classification (GTDB taxonomy): domain Bacteria; phylum Chloroflexota; class Anaerolineae; order B4-G1; family B4-G1; genus CAYYTU01. The sequence goes on along the minus strand of CAYYTU010000110.1, from coordinate 5,128 downwards.
CGCAATGTGGATTTGTATGCCCAAGAACTGGCCTTCGACCTGGAGGGACACATACACGCTCTGCTCGGCGGACAGCGCGGCGACGCTCAAGCGAGCGCTACACCGACTCAGGAAATAACGTCGCCTTCCTCCCCGCCGGTGGATGTGCGGGCGCTGAATCAAGCGCCCCTGGGATTCTGTTATCAAGTGTGTCGTGGTCAACTCTTGGTCAGCCGAGACGAGCCCCGGCGTGCGGGATGGGTCACGCGCGTCGTCTCTCGTTATCTTGACCGGCGTCCCCTGCACCACCGGGCCTTGAAGGAGGCGATGACTGCGTGTCACTGAATGAAGACCTGCTGAACGATCGCTTCCACGACATCCAGCAATCCCTGGAGCGGCTGGAACAGCTCCGCACGCTATCGCTTGAGGCATTTCTGGCAGATCAAGATACCCTTGACGTTGGTTGCTATCGCCTGCTGATCGCGATGGAGGCCGCGTTGCAGATCTGCTTCCACATCAGCGCCCGAGAATTGAACCGGGTCCCGGAGCACTATGCTGAGTGTTTTGCCATTCTGGGTGAGGGTGACATCCTGCCTCAGAACTTGAGCCGGAATTTGCAGCGAATGGCCCGATTCCGTAATATGCTGGTGCACGTGTACTGGGAGATCGACTATGAGCAGGTGTACGTGATTCTTCAAGAGCATCTGGATGACCTCCGGGCCTTCGTGCGCGCCGTGGGTGACCTGCTGTGAGTGCTGGTATAAACAGTAACAGTTTCAGAAATCATTGTAAAAGCAAAGGATAAATGAGCACTGAACTACAATCGCTTCTGGCCTGGCTAGACAACGACCGTCGCCAGCGCACTATTCTGATCGGTCTGCTTGTCATCGCTCTGTTCCTGCGTTTGATCGCTGCCCTAATGCTCCCTGCCGATTTTCACTACCGCGCCGATGCGGTCGAGTACGTCTCCGCGGCCGAAAACCTGCTCGACCACGGGATCTATGGGGAGCACGCGGGCATTCCTTACGCCGTCGTGCCGCCGGGATATCCCTTGTTTGTGGCCGCCGTCCTTGCTGTAACAGGGCGCAGTTTCCTCGTGCTGCGCCTGGCCCAGGCTCTGTTGGGCGTCGTCGCCGTGTGGTGCACCTATCTGGCCGGCAAGCACGTCTTCTCGGTTCACGTCGGGCTGGGCGCGGCCCTGATCTGCGCCGTTTACCCGCCCTTCGTGGTCTACGTCGCGCCTTACCTGACAGAGGCGCTTTACATCCCATTGTTTGCGCTCTATCTGGCATTTCTCGTGCAGTCAATCAGGGAGCCCTCGGTTAAATATACAGCGCTGGCCGGCGTCGGGTTTGGCCTGGCGATGCTGACCAAGGAGACTCTGATCGCGTTTCCTCTGGCCCTGCCCGCGATCTTCTGGTGGGCCGAGTTCAGCGTGCGGAAAGCGATACAGTACGTACTTGTCTTCGCCACAGTGACACTTCTGGTACTTTCTCCCTGGCTGGTGCGTAATTATGCAACCTTTGGCTCGCCCTTCTATACCAGCCGCACGGCCTACATCCAGTATGAGCTCACGGGAAACGGCTACCTGGCCCCGCGCTACGAGGAACAGGTGGAAGAGCGGGAGTCCCCGGTGAGCGAATCTGACGACAAGTACGAGTATTATCAGCGCTATGGTCGCACCAGCGATCTTTGGAAGCCGAGCTTTTTCCTGAATCAGCCCGGGACGTATCTCCGCTATCTCTTCAATCGGCTGGTTGAGTTCTGGCTACACCCCAACGGGTTGTGGTCCTTGCCGGAGGTGTTCATCCTACGAGCGGGATACGTCGCCGCCCACGTGGGGATGCTGGGGTTAGCCGTGTGGCAGATGCTCGTCAATGTGCGTGCCAGGGAGGCGGTGACCGGCGGTCTGGTGATGGTGTTGCTATATGTCACTGCCGTGGGAATCCTCCTGCGGCGCCCCAACCCGCGCTACAACTTGCCTTTTTTGCCCATCGTATTTATATTTACTGCTAAAGGAATGCTGGTGTTGCTCAACCGTATCGCTTCGAGGACGGCGACAACGTCTTAGCGGATACGCGGGCGATTTGGTCGGTCAAATGGATCGTTTCCGCGCTTCAGAAATCGTCTCCGAGGCCAAGAAATCGCTCGCGCGGCTGAGAAATCATTCGCGAGGATCAGAAATCGTTCGCGAGCGTTGGAAATCGTTCGCGAGCAGCGGAAGTCATTCACGGACCTGAGAAGTCATTCGCGAGCGTCAGAAATCGTCCACGAGTATGAGAAATCATTCGCGAGCCTCAGAAATCGTTCGCGAGCGTTGGAAATCGTTCGCGAGCAGCGGAAATCGCTCGCGAGCGTCATAAATCGTTCACGAGCATTAGAAATCGTTCGCAGGCGCCAGAAGTCATTGGCGACTATTCATCATTCAGAGGGTACAAAGGCACGTTGACCTGTGTCTTGTCGATCATACTATCTTCACACACAAGGAGGTATAGATGCCGGGTATGACGAAAGCACTGGAAAGGTTCCTGCACCGGGCCGAGGAGTTCATCACCAATGGACAGACCAATGAGGAGGTGGCGGCGGCGATGGCCGAGTATGGCTACGACGCCGACCGCTGGGCCGAAGGGCAAGCCTTACTGGACGAGGCTCACGACCGGGTGCGGGCCAACGAGGAGGCCTTCGCCGCGCAGCTGGGCAAGACCGATGTCTTCAACGCGGCCTTCGATGAGGCCTGGGATCAGACGCAATCTCTGGCCCATCTCTGCGCGGCGCTGTTCGAGGGCCAGACGGAGACGCTGCGTCTGCTGGGGCTGCACAAGCGGCGTGACGAGACCACGGGCGAGAGCGAGATCGCCTGGCCCCAGAATCGTGGCCTATCACACTTCCTGCCCTGGGCCCGCAACCTGTACGCCAAGGCTCAGGACAACGAGGAGGTCTCTACGACCCTGGCCGACTTCGGCTATCCGGCCGAGCGGTTGAGCGAGGAGGCTGCGGAGGTGGAGGCCGTAGCCCAGGCCGATAGCGAGCAGGAGATCGCCAAAGCCGAGGCCCAGCAGAGCACGGTCGCGCGGGACGAGGCGGTGGACGCGCTGCGAGGTTGGCTGCGCAAGGCAGAGACGGTGGCGAAGATCGCCCTGGAGGATCAGCGCCAGATGCTGGAGCTGATGGGCCTGCGCTACCAGCGGCGGTAATGTGAGGGAAAGTGCCCGGTGCGCTCGACGCGCCGGGCACTGTGCTTCTGAGGGAGAGGAACGTGACGGCAGACGATCCAACGCAGGCGAACGATCTAGCGGCCAAGACGGTCAAAGGCTCGGCCTACAGCATCGGGGCCTCGGCGGTGACGATGGTGTTGGGATTTGGACGCTCGGTGCTGATGGCGCGGCTGCTGACGCCGGAGGACTTCGGAGTGGTGGCCTTTGCGCTGACGTTTCTCAACTTTACTGTTCCCCTTCGTAACTTCGGACTCGATCAGGCACTGATACATCGCAAACCGGATGCGAACGGGACGACCAGCGAAGCACTGGCGGGTCATTTCTCGCTTCGGCTGCTGCTGACGGCGCTGTTTGTCTTGGCACTCATTCCTATTATCCCTCTATTTCGCCATATCTGGCCGGAGAAGGCCCTATTAGTTCCAGTTTTACTGGCTTTGACCATAGGCCAATTGGCAAGTGCTCTGGGCTCCACTCCGACTACGTACCTTCGCAAGGAAATGCGCTTCAAGGAGCTGGCTGGGCTGCAGATCCTGACGTCGCTTTCGATGACCATCGTCGGGCCGGTGATGGCTTGGCGAGGATGGGGCGTGTGGGCTATCGTGGGCGAGCACATCAGCGGTATCATTGTCGCTACCTTGGTGGTTTGGACCGTGATACGCCCTTGGTCTCCTCAGTTGAGGTTTGATTGGAAGCTCACGAAGTGGTACTTGGGCTACGGTAAGTTCATCCTCGCGACTCAGAGTCTCAACAAGCTCATCAGCGAATTCGATGACTTTTGGGTGGGGGCCGTCCTCGGTGCACAGCCATTGGGCTATTACTCTAAGGCGTATGAGTTCGCGAACTACCCGCGTCGCGTGATCAGCGAACCGGTCGCTCAGGTGCTGTTTCCGGCTTTCGCCAAGGCACAAGATGACGCGCTCCGTCTCTCCAAGGCATACTATCGGGCGTCCAGCTTGATCGTGCGAGCCGGATTCTTGATTGGCGGTATGCTTGTTCTGGAGGCGCAACAGTTCGTCTTGCTCTTCCTGGGATCCCAGTGGATCCCCATGGTACTGCCTTTCCAACTTATGATCCTTTATATCCTGCTGGAACCGCTGAGAGCCGTATCCGGTAACCTCGTCAACGCCGTTGGTCGTCCGGAATTCTACACCCGTGCCCGGGTTGCTGAGAGTCTTCTCTCTGTGCCCTTCGTCATTCTCGGAGCGCGGTTGTGGGGAATCCGGGGTGTAGCGATTGCCGTCGATGTCGTCCTGCTCGCAGGTCTCGCTATTATGCTGCAGCAGATCCGATCGCTCGTGCGAGTGTCCTTTGTCCGGATGCTGCTCTATCCAACTGTCGCAATGGCCCTGGCATTGCTCGTAGGATGGCAGATTTCCGGCCTGATGCCCGCAGGAAAATTGGCCCAATTGGTCGTTAAGGCATTGGCCTTTGCGGCAACCTACAGTCTGATACTGGTGGTGTTGGAGGGTAAGGAATACGTCAGTTATACACGGCTCTTTGCGGATCTGCTGAGAAAGCCCTTTGTCTAGTCTGACCGAAATGCGAGTTGAGGTGAACTATGGGCAGACCTAATCTATTGCTGGTAATGATCGACTGCATGCGCGCTGATTTCTTCTACAAGGAGCGTGGCCCTGATCGTACGCCTAATCTGGACATGCTCCTAGGCAAAGGATCATCCTTTACATCTTTTTACTCCGTTACTACAACAACCACTCCTTGCACCGCGACAGTTTTGACCGGTATGTACCCAATCACGCACGGAGTCCGTGCTCACTCTGGATACCGTCTTCGCCCAGATGTTAAGACGCTGACTAGGCGACTGCGATCGGCTGGTTACCATACCGTTGCGCGGATGACGGGTCCATTGGGGCCGGAGACTGACATCTACAGAGGTTTCCATGACTATGAGCATAGGGGTCGCAGGGAGACTGTCT
>CAYYTU010000109.1:5460-7808 GCA_964474655.1 uncultured Anaerolineales bacterium | reverse complement strand
ATTAAGTTAAGGGCAAGTTAGACTTCGGAAGTTTCAAAAGTACATTATCAAACAACATTTCGAGGCCAGTCAAGGCTTGGTTTGGCTTCCAAAGTCCTGAGCGGCAAACTTCCGAAGTCTCATCTTAACGACATTACTTACATAGCCAATTGGATCTCACTGCACCCAAGAGCTCCAAGCCACCGTCCCGGGGGCGTCTTGGGGCAGAAAATTGTGTTTCCAAGATGACATTTTCTCACCTGGCCGCCCTCGGGACGAGAGATGAGAGCAGTTTGCTCACGATACTAAACTGATACGAAATTTTTAACAGCCTCTCAAACAGAAAAGCGGCCCTTCTCAGTGAGAGGGACCGCTCGCGCGTTCGGCGGCGATTGACAGGCTGGCTAACGGTTAAACATCTTCAGGCTTGATGACCACTAACACCTCGTCCTGGCCCACCTCATTCCCCGACGTGGCTTGTAAGTCGTACACCACGCCAGCACGAGGCGCTCGCAGCTCCAGGTTCATTTTCATCGACTCCAACACTGCCACGATGTCCTTTTCGCTTACTCGATCTCCCTCTTGCACGTGCAGCTCCACAAGCAGACCCGGCAGCGGCGCCCGTACTTCGGCCCGCGCGACCGCCTTGCAACCGGGGGAACCGTTTGAGCCATTTCCGTTGCGACGGCGCCCGTCCCCATCCAGGTAGGCGCGGTAAGGGCGCCCGCCGACCATCACGTGGCATTCGCCGTTCTCAATCCTTTCGATGTGGGCTTCGTAAGAGCGGTGATCGAGCAGCAGCGAATACTGAGACGTCCCGTCGACGCTTTGCAGATCGACATCGTAAGGTCGGCGATTCACCCAGACGCGCCCATCTCGTCCTACCTCAATGTCGAAACATTCGCTCTCAACCGTCACTGTGTATTTCATTCTTCACCTCTTCCTTATCCAGCCCAACGTCAAAATTGCTGGGGATGGCGCTACGCTCCCCATCCTTGCATCAATTCCCAGCGTCCCATCATCTTCCAGCGATTGGTGCGGGGCTGACGACGATCCTCGCGCCCCTGCCGACGCCGGTGATCGACCAGCGCCGCCGTCAGCGCTGCCGCCAGGCGACGCTCCGTCTCCTTCGACCATTCATTCTCGCCGTCCTCTGCTCCCATCTGGAATTGCTCTTCTACGAAGCGAGTATGGATCTGGCCGCCGAGGAAGCGTGTGCTATCCAGCAGTGCGCGGTAAAGGCTCAGATTGGTGGTCACCCCTGCGATCTGGAACTCCTCCAGCGCGCGTCGTATACGCACGATGGCCACCGCGCGCGTCTCGCCCCAGGCGATCAGCTTGGCCAGCAGCGAATCGTAGTAGGGCGTGACCCGGCTTCCCTCGGCGACGCCGCTGTCGATGCGGATGCCCGGGCCGCCTGGCACGCCCCAGCGCGAGATCCGACCGGTACAGGGCGCGAAGTTACGCCGCGGGTCCTCGGCCAGAATGCGACATTCCATCGCCCAGCCGCGCGGCGAAATATCGTCCTGCGCGTAACGGAGCTCGCGCCCGGCCGCGATGCGCAGCTGCTCCTTGACGATATCGACGCCCGTGATCGCCTCGGTGACCGTGTGCTCCACCTGCAAGCGCGGGTTGACCTCCATAAAGTAGAAGTGCTCGTCGGGATCAAGCAGAAACTCGACTGTGCCCGCGCTGACGTAGCCCACGGCCTTGCCGATGCGCACAGCGGCCCGATGGATGCGCTCGCGCAGCTCCTCGTCCAGCGCACGCGATGGCGCCTCCTCGATCATCTTCTGGTGACGGCGCTGAATCGAGCACTCCCGCTCGCCCAGGTGGATCACGTGACCGTGCCTATCGCCCAGCAGTTGTACCTCGATGTGCCGGGCGTTCTCCACCAGCCGCTCCAGATAGACGCCGTCCTCGCCGAAAGCGGCTTGCGCCTCCTGGCGGGCCCGGGGGATCGCCGCCTCCAGCTCCTCCCGCGAATGGGCCGCGCGGATACCCATACCGCCTCCGCCGGCCACGGCCTTCAGCATCAGTGGATAGCCAATGCGCTCGGCCGCCTCCAGCAGCCCGTCGTCGTCCAGCGTCGAGGCCGAGCCCGCGACGACCGGGATGCCGAGCTCGCGGGCGATGCCGCGGGCGACGGGCTTGTCGCCCATCTGGGCCATCGTCTCCGGGCGCGGCCCGATGAACGTCACCCCGGCGTTCACACAATCCTGGGCGAAGGCCGGCGATTCGGCCAGGAAGCCGTAACCGGGATGGATCGCGCTGGCCCCCGATTCGAGCGCCACCTCGATGATCCGCTCGCCGCGCAGATAGCTCTCCTGGGCCGACGGCGGGCCGATGCAGTACGCCTCGTCGGCGTA
>CAYYTU010000109.1:0-5360 GCA_964474655.1 uncultured Anaerolineales bacterium | reverse complement strand
GGCCCTTCCAAATGCTGCCGCGGCGGTTCACAACGGCATATTGCCGTGCTTGCGCGGCGGGCGCTGCACGCGCTTGTTCTGCAACATTTCCAGCGCTCGAATGACCTGCGGGCGGGTCTCGTGGGGCGCGATCACGTTGTCCACGTAGCCCCGCTTCGCCGCGATGTACGGATGGGCGAACTTCTCGCGGTACTCGGCGATCAGCTCCTCGCGCAGCGCATCGGGGTCGTCGGCGTCCCGGAGCTGGCGGCGGAAGATGATGTTGACCGCGCCGCGCGGGCCCATCACCGCGATCTCGGCCGACGGCCAGGCCAGGCAGATGTCGCCGTGGAGCGCCTTCGAGCTCATCACGATGTAGGCGCCGCCATAGGCCTTGCGCGTGATGATCGAAACCTTGGGCACGCTGGCCTCGGCGTAGGCGTAGATCATCTTGGCCCCGTGCCGGATGATGCCGCCGTGCTCCTGCTCCACGCCCGGCAGGAACCCCGGCGTGTCGATCAGGGTGATGATGGGGATGTTGAAGCAATCGCAGAAGCGGATGAACCGCGCGCCCTTGTCGGCCGCGTCGATGTCGAGCACGCCGGCCAGCACCGGCGGCTGTTGCGCCACGATGCCCACCACGTGCCCGCCCATCCGCGCAAAGCCGACGATCAGGTTGAGCGCGAACCGCTCCTGTACCTCCATAAACGATCCTTCGTCGACGATGCGCTCGATGATGGCGTGCATATCGTAGGCCTGCGAGGGGTCCTCCGGCACCAGCGTGTCCAGCGCCTCGTCCATCGCGTCGGGCGGTTGAACCGGCGGCACGTAGGGCGGGTCCTCGGCGTTGTTGGACGGCAGGTAGGAGAGCAGCCGCCGCACCAGATCGAACGTCTCCTCCTCGCCGGCGCCGGCGAAGTGGGCCACGCCGCTGCGCCGATTGTGCACGTCGGCCCCGCCGAGCGCCTCGGCGCTGATCTCCTCGTGGGTCACGGCCTTGATCACGTTGGGGCCGGTGATGAACATCCGCCCGGTATCCTCGACCATAAACGTGAAGTCGGTCAGCGCCGGGGAGTAGACGGCGCCGCCGGCGCACGGCCCCGCGATGACCGATATCTGCGGCACGACGCCGGAGGCCAGCGTGTTGCGGTAGAAGATCTCGCCGTAGGCGTTCAGCGAATCGACGCCTTCCTGGATACGGGCTCCGCCGGAGTCGTTGATGCCGATCACGGGGGCGCCGTTCTCCAGCGCCAGGTCGAGCACCTTGCAGACCTTCTGGCCGTGAACCTCGCCGACCGAGCCGCCCAGCACGGTGAAATCCTGGGCGAAGACGTACGTCAGGCGCCCGTCGATCTCGCCCCAGCCGGTGACGACGCTGTCGCCGGGCGTGCGCCGCTCGTCAAGCCCGAACTCGGTCGCCCGGTGGGTGACGAAGGGATCGAGCTCGTGAAACGAGCCGGGATCGAGCAGGTAGTCCAGCCGCTCCCGGGCCGTCAGCTTCCCCTTGGCGTGCTGGCGCTCGATGCGCTCGGCGCCTCCGCCCTGGCGGGCGTCCTCGCGCAGCGCCTCCAGGCGCTCTAGCGGCGTTTGGTCATCGGGGGAATGGGTATCTTGGGCTTCAGTCATCGTCGTCTTACTCCTTCACGCCGAGCGAGAGCAGCCAGCGGATGAATCGGCGCACCAGCGACCGCACCGCGGCGTAGCGATAGTGAATTTGATAGCGGACCTTCCGCCAGCGCGAGGGCGGCTCCGGGGGCAGGGATTCGCTCCAGCGCAGGGCCGTCGCGCCCCACGTCAGCCCAGCGCCGAATCCCACGCAGACCACCAGGTCGCCGCGCTCCAGCTGCCCCTCCTCCACTGCCTCGCAGAGCGCGATCGGGATCGACGCCGCCGAGGTGTTGCCGTAGCGCGCCAGGTTGCTGAAAACGCCGTCGGGCGGCAGATCCAGCGCCTTGGCCGCGACGTCGAGAATGCGCTGGTTCGCCTGATGCGGGATGAGCAGATCCAGATCGTCCGGGGTCAGCTCGGCCTGTTCCAGCGCCTGTTTGGTGGCCTCGGGCATCGCACGCACGGCGAAGCGGAAGACCTCGCGCCCCTTCATCGTGAGGTAGTGCCGCCGCTCGGCCACGGTGCGGTGCGACGCCGGCTCCTTACTCCCGCCGGCGGGTAGCATCAGGAGCTCGCCGCCGGAGCCGTCGGCGCCGAGCACGGTGGAGAGGAGGCCGCCCTCGACGTCGTTGGCCTGGAGGACGACCGCGCCGGCCCCATCGCCGAAGAGGACGCAGGTAGTGCGATCGGACCAGTCGGTGATGCGGGAGAGCGTCTCGGATCCGATGACGAGCGCGCTGTGGCGCTCGCTGTTGGCGGAACCGAGCATATCGGCCGCCACGGCCAGGGCGTAGATGAAGCCGGTGCAGCCGGCCGAAAGATCGAAGGCCGCTGCCTTCTTGGCGCCCAGGGCGTCCTGCACCAGACAGGCCGTCGAGGGGAAGATGTGGTCCGGCGTGGCGGTGGCGACGATGATCACGTCCAGCTGCGACGGATGGAGCCCGGCGACCTCCAGCGCCTGGCGGCTGGCCTCAATGGCCATCGTGGCCGTCGTCTCATCATCGGCGGCGAGGTGACGCTCGCCGATGCCCGTGCGCGTGCGGATCCAATCGTCCGACGTCTCCACCATCTCCGAGAGATCGTCGTTGGTCAGCAAGCGCTCCGGCACGTACTTGCCCCAGCCGACCACATGTGCCGGGGACATCAGGCCTCCCCCCACCGACGGAGGATCAGGCAGCCGTTATGCCCGCCGAAGCCGAAGGAGTTGGAGAGCGTGACGCGGGGCTCCATCTGTCGGGGCTCGTTGGGCACGTAGTCGAGGTCGCATTCGGGGTCGGGCGTCTCGTAGTTGATGGTGGGCGGCACCCAGCCGGTCTCCAGGCTTTTGGCGCAGACGATGGCCTCGACGGCGCCGGCCGCGCCCATCAGATGGCCCATCATCGACTTGGTGGAGCTGACGGCCAGCCGGTCGGAGTGCGGGCCGAAGACGCGGCGAATGGCCCGCGTCTCGATGGGGTCGTTGAGGGACGTGCTCGTGCCATGCGCGTTAATGTAGTCCACGGCCTCCGGGGCCAGCTCGGCGTTCTCCAGCGCGACTTTCATCGCCTGCGCGGCGCCGGCGCCCGACTCCTCGGGCGCGGCCACGTGATAGGCGTCGCAGGTCGCGCCGTGGCCGATGATTTCGGCGCGAATGGGAGCGCCCCGCTGCTGCGCGTGTTCCAGGCTCTCCAGCACCAGCACCCCGGCCCCCTCGCCGATCACGAAGCCGTCCCGGTCGGCGTCGAAGGGACGGGAGGCCCGCTGCGGGTCATCGTTCCGCGTGGAGAGGGCCTTCATATTGGCGAACGCGGCCACGGACAGCTCGGTGGTGCCAGCGTCGGCGCCGCCGCAGATCATCACCTCGGTCCGACCGTGGCGGATCATCGCCGCGGCCTCGCCGATGGCGTGCGTGCCGGTGGCGCAGGCGGAGTTGAGAGAGAAGTTCGGTCCGCGCAGGCCATAGTCGATGGCGACGGCGGCCGAGGCGGCGTTGGGCATCAGCATCGGGATCATAAACGGGCTCACCCGATGCGGGCCCCGTTCCTTCAGCACGTCGTAGTTATCCAGCAGGACCAGCACGCCGCCGATGCCGGTGCCGATCAGGACGCCGGTCTCTTGCTGATCGCCCTCGAACGTGATCGCCGCGTCTTCAATCGCCTCGCGAGCGGCGACCACGGCGAACTGCGCAAAGCGGTCCTGACGGCGGGCGGTCCGGCGTCCCAGCAGCTCGTCGGCGTCGAAGTCCTTGACCTCGGCCGAGATCTTCACATCCAGGTCCGAGGCGTCGAACTGCGTGATTCGCCCGATGCCGCTGCGGCCGGCCAACAAGCCTTTCCACATTGCAGACACGTCGTGCCCCATCGGCGTGACCGCTCCCAATCCGGTGATGACAACACGTCGTTTCATTAAGACACCTCCAAGTTAGTCAACGTCAGTCAAGTACAGCGCGAAGTCAATCCAATAGAGTGTAACACTATCGAGGGGGAAACGTCACGCTGAAAAGCCCCGCCTAAAGAAGAGACGGGGTACTTTCGTGCGTGATGGGACGTCAGCACAGAGGTGTCGGGGCAGCGGGGATGACGTGCACGCCCGTTGCCAGCGGAGGGGGTAACAAAAAAGCGAGGGCGGTTGCCCCCGCTCTGTACCTATCCTTGCCGGCAGTGTGGCTTAGATTGCCTCTTTGGCCACTTCGACAACCTCGGCGAATGCCTCTGGATCGCGTACGGCCAGGTCCGCCAGGATCTTACGATCGAGCTCCACGTTGGCCTGCTTCAGCCCGTGGATGAAGCGGCTGTAGGGCAGGCCGTTCTGTCGGGCTGCTGCGTTGATGCGCGTGATCCACAGACGGCGCAAGTCGCGTCGGCGTTGCCGTCGGTCTCTATAAGCGTACCATTGGGACTTCATCCAGGCTTCGTTTGCCCGTCGGAACAGCTTATGTCGCGTGCCCCAATAGCCCTTCGTATCTCGAAGAATCTTCTTGTGACGACGACGTCTGGTTCCTCCACCTTTAACTCTCACTGATCAATACTCCTTGCAATCTAAAGAAACTTACTGCTCGCTTTTGGGGGTCAACAACATCAACATCGAGTAACGGTCCAGGTTGGGTTTCTGTTCGACCTCGGCCACGTCGGATAGCTCTTCGGCGATCTCACGCAGCTGCTCGCGGCCGATCTCTGGGTAAGTGATCTCTCGCCCGCGGAAGCGCATACGCACTTTAACTTTCATCCCGTCCTCCAACCAGCCTCTGGCTCGACGCACTTTAAAATCGCGGTGGTGATCGGCTGTCTTAGGCCGCAGTTGGATCTCTTTGACTTCGATGTGTTTCTGCGATTTGCGGGCCTGTTGTGCTTTTTTCTCCTGCTCGTACTTGAATTTCCCGTAGTCCATCACTTTGACGACAGGGGGATTCGCGTGTGGTGCGACTTCTACCAGATCAAGCCCGGAGGATATGGCCGCGTCCACGGCTTCCTCCAGCGGCACAACGCCTCGATTGTCCCCGTCGGCGTCGATGAGCCGGACGGGCGAAACGCGAATCTGCCGATTGACACGATACGATTTCTTGCTAATTTCTTACCTCCTAAGCAAAATGACTTATGAAAACAAATGTGCATATTATGATAGCACAATCGTTGGAAGGTGTCAAATTGCGCTACTATCTGAACTTTGCCAGAGGGTTTCGGGCGGACGGTGGAAACCCTCTGACGTGTAGGTTACAGCTCGCGCTTGGTCGCAATGGCCTCTTGCGCCATCTCAAGGAAGGCGTCCACCGACATAGCGCCCTTCACTTCCTCGTT
>CAYYTU010000108.1:0-7930 GCA_964474655.1 uncultured Anaerolineales bacterium | reverse complement strand
AGCGACGCAATCAACGCCAGATACGCCACCGGATTCAGATCCAGCGCCGTGGCCTCGCAGCCCAGCCGGAGCGCCTCCAGCGGCATCGAGCCCCCGCCGGCGAAGGGGTCGAGCACGCGCGGCTCGCGGTCGTCGTGGGCGGGCCCAGAATGGGCCTTGCGAATCAACTCGCGGGCGCGGTGGAGCAGGTCATCCATCTCGGGCCACTCCTCGCTGCTGAGCTCGACGAGCAGGTGCTCCAGCGCCTCGCGCTCGGCCTCGCTCTCGGGCGCGCCGACCAGCGCGGCCAGCGTCATCGCGCGGGAGGCGGTCAGCGGCCGGCGGGCGAAGTAGGGGTGCATCACGTTGAGCGAGCCGATTCCGCCGCCCTTCTGGGCGTATTTGTTCAGCTCAGCGAGCGGGAGGACGTCTTCGATGTAGCGTTTGGTCATCAAGGACTCCGTTTGCAGGTTTGCAGGTTGCAAGTTGCAAGTGATGCTACCGAGTTCAAGAGCAAGAGACGCACCTTCACGCCCGGGCTCCTTGCAGTTTTTGCGCCCGAATGTCCCGCAGGCGCTGTACCAGCGGCGATGGGCTATCGGCCCATTCCTCATAAGCCTGCTCGCCGCGTTCCCGCTGGCGAGTCAGGTAGGCTTCCACCTCAGCGTAGTGCGAGAGATAGTACGTGATCGTGGCGTAGATCTTCTCCAGCTCCAGGCCCGGAAACTCCTCGGCGATCTCTTCAGGCGCGTACCCCTCGCGATAATACGCCAGCACGTGCTCAATGCCGATGCGATGGCCCTTGATGCGGATGATCGTGCTGGACTGCGGATCGCGTTCCTCCGATCCCACGAACTCGAAATAGTTCTCCAGTTGCATCACATAACCTCCAGTCAAGATTCTGCCAGTGCGCCGGTTTGCAAAGCGCGGGGGGCGGTCAGCAGCCGGCGGGCGAAGCAAAAATGCATTACGTTTCATCTATAACATACGAACGTCATAAAAATCGGCGGAAATGGTGAGCGCGTGAAATTTCTTCTAAGCCGAAACGTATTTTGAGTTGTGAGATATTTCTTGCTAAGGCCAATCCCCCCCTGTGTGAAGTACTCCTGGAGGAACACCTCCCCATCGCCGTTGTAATACTGTCGCCACTTCACGGTTTTTTGGATCCCCTCCACAGGGCCGAAAGTGTCTCGTGCGATCACTCGACTATTCATATAGTATTTACGTTCAACCAGCTTGAACTGCGCAAGAGTTCCTTGTTCGCGAACATATGTATCCCTGGCAGCTATGGTACCGTCTCGATGGTACTCAACCTCCACGTATCCTGATCCCACACACTCGCCTCCCTCGCTTTCTAGTCCGCCTTTGTTGATAGACTCGTCTACATCTTGTATGATTGTCTGGATTTCCTCCACCCGCTTACGAACATTTCGATCAATAATCCAACTTGCCCATCCCAGGCCTATAGAGGGCAGTATTAGAACTGCAATAAACATGAACAAGAATCCAGAAAGCGGTGCACCACGCAACCTGTCAATCATCGCACACCCTCCGCTCGCACCTTATCTAGCCGCAGATGCCGACCCGTTCCTATCGACAACTCATCTCTATGGAAGAACCACAGAATCGCAGGAGAAAACATCAACTGCAGCAGCCAAAGCACGTTAGGACTATAGATCAAATAGCGATTATGCAATGCAACTCCCAACAGTAAAAATATGTTGAAGAGAAGTGGAAAACGCATATAAGCGAGTATATCCCAAATGGAAGGAGATGACCAAGTTGAATCAAGATTTCTCTGATTTGTAGGTTGAAAACCGACCGGATTGCCCAGTGCAGTTCGCAACATGCCTATAGTTTGCCGAAACACTATAGAATGCATTAAGGGAGTCGCGATTATACCGTGCAGTAATGTGTCCTTAAATCTCGTTCCAAAGCACTGAGCCAGAATGGCCCTAGACAGCACCTGGAAAAACCAGAGCAAAGCCGTACTGCACAGAGTGATAAATGGGGGAGTAAGATAGGCCCGCGTGGTAATGATGTAAGAGATGACCTCTTTAATCCCATAAGGCTCGGCGTGAAAAGCCCAAGCGGACAACAGCAGCAAAACCAGGTAAACAAAGCCGATAATATAGCTGTATAAGTGGTAGCAAAGCATAATCTTGAGGCGATTAGAGGCCTTGCGCCAGGGGAAGCGGAATATCTCCACCGTCTGTTTAGCCCAACGGCACATTCTACGCGCGTAGAGAGACATATTCTCCGGCTCCGTGTCGAACGAAGTCACATCAACCAACCTCGTAGTGCGACCAAGGGTACTAAGCCGCAGAGTCAGCGCTGTGTCTTCGGCGGTCACGTTCTCGGGAAATCCTCCCACATCAAGAACATCACTAAGACGAACTAAGTAATTGTGACCAAACGAGAACATAGTGCCCAAGCGATCCGCTGTGTGCTTCAGAACTTCCATTCGAGCTGGCGCAATAGCCCCCAGGATGCGTGGAAACGCCCGTTGAGTGTTCCAAGGCAGGATCTTGCTCTGAAAAAGTGCGATATCCTCATTTTCAGAATGCTCAGCGTATTCGATCATACGGGTTACAAAATCATCTTCCAACAAGGAGTCGCTATCAAGAACGATTAAATACTTGTATTTCTCTCCAAAGCGCCCGAGCCAGTTATTTAGATTCCCTGCTTTAAACCCTTCTCGAGTAGGACGCCTTAGTACTTTATACCCCGATTGGTTCACCATAGTGCGACTAGAGGCATCTCGTGAGTCATCCAGTACGTATACGTCATAGTCAGGATAAGCCTGCTGGTCAAGTTGATTGAGCGCCGGCGGCAGCACATCATCACATACCGTCATAACCAAGGCAACAGGAGGAAATTCCTGCAGGGGGCTTTGTTTAGGTAACCTTTCCGGTCGGCAAGTCACAGTCAGCAGCATTTCGGTAAGATCATAGGCAACACCAACAAACAGCAATTCAAACCCCACGAAAAACACAACCCCTAGCAGGGAATGCCAATCCACAACAAATAAGCCAAAAGATACCGTCAATACAGCATATATCACTGCAAAAATTAGCAGAGCAACTACAAATAGTCGCCTTTTTCTCATCTTAGCCCTGATTCATCAACTGCGTACTACTTCTGTACAGGATGAGTACATTGGATCGGCTTAGCGGAGGCAAGCTATGAACCTCATCTCCTGCTTGGTAGTGGCGCCCCGCCAGCAGGTCAAACCACTCTGGATCCTGTGAAGCCACTGCTACTACTTGAAACGACTCCCCTGCTCCCAGATCTTCAGTGCCGAGGTGTATACTCGCTTTCCATTGAGCTTGTTCATCCTCCCGCTGAAAAACGACAGGAGGTTCCTGTATCCACCAGCGGTTCGAATCCACGGGGTGCACGAGCACAAATATACGACTGTTTGACGGAGAAACGGTGCCGGAGATCACCGTCTCTTTCCCCGATATGATTGCTTCGTTCGAGGGTTTTTCTATCGCGATTTCCACAGGACTTGCCGGTACAATGCTCAGTCCTGCTATGCCACCAAAGGCCGCCAAGCTGACTACAATCCCTACCAAGAAATACTTCCAAACGCTCTTCGAGCGATCCAGATATAACCAGAATGTTCCGCTTAGTATGCCTAGAACTACGCTTAGTACCCCACGACTGATTATGGTAAGTCTGGTCATAACGGGCTCCTACAAATTAGCACCCAAGTCAGGATGAGAAGGATTAGCCCAGTGAGAGCTGCAACGCCCGCAACTGTGGCGTCTATCATCTGGTATTTCGTCCGCCTGCTCAGAAAGTAAATAAACAACCCACAGAGTAACGAAAGCGGTATAACAAAAGCAGCTGCTCGTACAATAACGCCATCAAAGCTGGCAGTTATCGGAACAACATACTGGGAGATCCACAAGCCCAATAACATCAGTACAACCCCAACAAACTCTCCCAATATGATTCTTTTAAGGTCAGCTGACGAGATTGCAATATTACCGATATTGATGAAAGTCTGGGTCACCGGCCCGCTCGGTTTGTACAACGGTCCCTGCGCATGTCGCTGATCTACATCCTCCCCGCTCAGGTTGGGCTTTGATTTCGGTTCAGTCATGTTTCCGCCTCCAATTTCATGGCTTCACCCTGGGCAGTTGCATCCTTCACCTTTACTATCCATCGCTTCAGCTCTCTCGGCTCCAACTTGCCATACGGATTCTGGATCATCACCAGCATCCCGTCGCCCAGCAGCACAATGTAGAGCCAATGCTGGTCACCCAGGCGCCGTGCGGCCTCCCACTCCGGGCCGGTCATCGTCACCACGGGGGCGTCCTCCGGACCGCGGCCCTTCACCTCGATGTAGCGCGCCACGTGGCCCTGCTCATCGTCGGACTCGACGTCCCACGAGTTGCCCTGGTGCACGTCGCGCGGGTGGCGGCCCTGCCGCGCCTCGTAGCGCATCACGGCCTCCATCGCGGCTTCCTCCACCTCGTCATCCCGCCGCATCAACACCCGTTCCGGGCCATCCTCGCCCTCGATCTCCACTTCCAGCGGCGTGGGGAGCACCAGCGCCACGCCCAACACTTCCGGCGCGGTCAGCAGCAGATGTCCAGCCCGCCCCAACTGGCCCTCCAGATCGTCCAGGCGCTGCTGCGCCGCATTAGCCCGGTCGGTCAGCTCACTGCCCAGCTCGATCTCGCCCTCGCCGAAGGCCTCCAGCGCGGCGTCGTTCCAATGGGCCGCCAGCCCCGTCAGTCCCTGGGTCAAGAAGTCCCGATCGCGGGCCAGCGCCTCCCGCCGCCGCGCCCGATGATCGGCCAGCTCGGGCAGGAACGCACTCTCGACGCACTGGCTCACTACCTCCTCCTGCGCCGCCAGCATCGGCCGCACGCGGCGAGCCTCCTCGTCCACCGCCTCGCCCGCGCCGCTGTCAAAACCGTCCAGGACCTCGTCCGGCAGTGGCGTGACCGTCTCTTGGTCGGGCCGGTGCTGCACCGCCGCCAGCAGGTCACCCACCCGCCGGTCCAGCCCGTCGCGAATGCAGCTCCGCACGAACCAGACCAGATAGGCGGCGTCATCCTCGGGCTGCAAGTCGCAGAAGACCGCCCCCTGGTTCAGGTCCGGTCGGCAGCGCTCCATCACCCGGTCGATTAGCGCCTCAAAGAGCCAGTGCCCCGGCGCGATGAAGAGCACCGCGTCCTCGGCCGTCTCGTCGTCGCTGCACGCCTCGGGCCAGAAGGAGAGCCGCAACGTGCGCGGATAATCATCGCCCCGCAGATCCGGCGGCAGCGTCACCTCGAAGGCGGGGTACGTCGAGACTTCTGAATTATCGGAGAATTCGGAAGTCTTCACCGTAAATTCCTCAAGCACCCCGCCGACGAAGCCCACCGCCTGACGGAAGAAAACCTCCGACTCCTCCGGGCTGAGCCGATGGGCGGCGAAGGTGGCCCGCTTGCGCCGGAACCCCTCCAGATCCAGCGGCTCGGCGGATGCGGCGCGATCCTCGGCCTCCTTGGCCTGGCGGGCCGCCTCCCCGGCCCGCTCGACGATCTGCCGGGCCTGATCCACCGCCGCGCCGTCGCCCAGCGCGATCCGCTCCAGCGTGCGGGGAAAGCTTCTTTCCCTTGGCAGGTCCTCGTCCTCCCACAGCGCCTGGCCCACCACGTCGAAGACCTTGTCGCCCAGATCCGCCCGCATCGCGTCCATCTTCTCCAGCAGCGCCCGCTTGACCTGGCCCTCCATCGTGTTGGACGCCACCAGGTTGAAGATGTGCACCTGTGGCGCTTCCTGGCCGTAGCGGTGGATGCGGCCCATCCGTTGCTCCAGGCGGCAGGGGTTCCAGGGGATGTCGTAGTTGACCATCACGCTGCAACACTGCAGGTTGATGCCCTCGCCAGCCGCCTCGGTGGCCACCAGGATCTGCGCCTCCGCGTCCCAGAACGCCCGCTCCGCCGCGCGGCGCTCCTCGACCGCCATCCGCCCGTGGATCTGGGTCGTGGTGTAGCCCGCGGCCTCTAACCGCGCCACCAGGTCATCCAACGTGTCCTTGAACTCGGTGAAGACGATCAACTGCTCGTCGTGGTCGTTCACCCAGACCTGGCAGGCGTCCATCAGCGCCTGCAACTTGGCCTGATCACCCCGCTGGGCCAGCGCGTCGGCCCGCTCGATCAGCGCGTCGACCTGGCGCAGCTCCCGCTTGAGCTGCCGCCGACTGACGATAGCGGCCGCCTCGGCCTCGGCCTGGGCCTCCCGCTCCCAGCGCTCCTGCTCGCTCAGCTCCTCCCAATCGGTCCAGTTGCCGTCCGCCTCGCCGACCGACTGCGGCAGGCTCTGGCCCGCCAGCCGATCCGCAATCTTCCCCCGGATGCGCCAAAGCGACTCCCGCAGCGCGTAGGGGCTCGACGCCATCCGCCGCTCCAGCGTCAGCAGGGCGAAGGCTGCGTTCTGCTGATTGGCCGACTGGGCCCTATCGTACCGCTTGCGGATGAACTTGTGCACCTGCTCCAGGAGCTCGCCCTCCTCGTGGGAGATGGTGTAATGCTCGGTCTCCACGATGCGCTCCGGGTAAAGCGGCTCCCCGTTCGGCTTCCGCATCTCCTCCTTCGTGCGGCGCAGCACCATCGGATTGGCCCCGTCGACGTGCGCGGACGCCCGGCTCCAGTCGGCGTCCAACAGCCGCAGGAGCAGGCGGTAGTTCTCCGGATCTCCCTTGTGCGGCGTGGCCGTCATCAGCAAGAAGTGGGTCGTGTGCCGTGAGAGCACCTCGCCCAGCTCGTAGGCCTGCGTCCTGCGGATGGAGCCGTTGGGGCGGCGGTAGGCGGCCATCTTGTGCGCCTCGTCGACCACGACCAGGTCCCACTCGACGCTCTCCAGCGCCCGTCGCAGTCCCTTCTGCCGCGCGAAGGCGATGGACGTGATGGCGGCGTCAGTCTCCCGCCAGACGTCGAGGCTGTCCAAGTCTTCCTGGCGCATGTAGTCCCGGTCCACGATGGCGACGTTCAGGCCGAACTTGGTCAGCAGCTCACGCTGCCACTGGATGGTCAGCCCGGCCGGGGCCACGATCAGCACGCGCCGCACGTCCTGGCGCCGCTGGAGCTCCTTGATCACCAGCCCGGCCATAATCGTCTTGCCCGCGCCGGCGTCGTGGGCCAGCAGCGCACGCACCACCGGGCGGGCCAGCAGGCGCTCATAGATGGCCTCAAACTGGTGGGGCAGGGGATCGATGCGGCTGGCGTTCAGCGCGGCGTAGGGGTCGATGGAGTGAGCAAGTCGCAGGCGGTGAGCGTCGATGGCCATCCGGAAGCGCGTGGGGTCGCCCGTGAAACCGACGTCGCCGTAGTCGGCGCGGACCACGCGCTGGACGTGATCCCAGTCGTCAGGGGTCAGGACGTAGGCGCGAGAGCGCTCCAGATGGGCCGCGTTGACCGCCACGAGGTCGTGGTCGGAACGCTCACGCCGGGTGATGACCTGGACCGGCGCCTCCCAGAAGGGGCCTGCAATCCAGTCGCCGGGCTGGATGTGGTCTGTCAAGAAGTACTCCCGATGCTATCAACAAAAACAAACCCGCCTCATTTGACTGAAGGCGGGCTTTGTGATAAAGTCTGTGCTGCTGAGGCGCTGCACCCGCCTTGGCCGTGCCTCGGGCTCTGGGGTAGAGCGCCGAGGCTCTTGCTTGTTAGTATACGCTTTCTCTCGTTTCTCTGCAAGCCATAACAACCCTTCACCGATGCAATCGGCTCAGATCAAACGAATACACCGCCGGCGACCGGCGCTGGTCGGCGTCCAAAGTGCCGATGTAGCCCAGCGTGGTCTTCAGGCCTGACCTTCTATGTGCTGATTCGTGTCCGAACGATCCATCGCTAGCGTTTGCGCGCAAACGCCCCAACGCCATCGACCGCTGACCACCCGCTCACCGGCCCCACCGGCCAAACGTGGCAAGGTAGAGGACGTAATCGAA
>CAYYTU010000107.1:0-7959 GCA_964474655.1 uncultured Anaerolineales bacterium | reverse complement strand
GGTAGTTGACATCTCTACTCGAGCATTGTCTCAGGTAGCTGCTCGCCCGCCCCCAAAGCCACAGCTTTCTCATATACACATCGAGCGACAGAAAGATCCTCAATGGCAACACCCAGAGATTCAAAGAGAGTGCAACCGGCGTCGTCTTGGCGACCATGATGATCGCCGGTCACCACCTGACCCAGTTCAACCACGCTGTCCCAAGTGAAGACACCGTGACGCTCCGCAGCAATCAAGTCACCAGCCTCAATCCTTCCTTGAACTAGGTCGTCAATGACAATGAGATTGGCTTTCTCCACAGTTCTCGTGTCGATTTCTTGTGCATCTCGTCGATTTGAACCGGTGGCGTTTATGTGAACACCAGGTGGCAGCCAACTACCGTCAAACAGCGGTTCTGCAGCTGTTGTACTGGTAATCACGATATCAGCATCGCTGACGGCGGCCTGCGGGTTTTCCACAGCTTCAACGGATATGCTGAGCAATTCTGCCATCTCTTGTGCGAAGCAAATGCGGTGTTCAGATGATCGGCTATATACCCAGATTTGCTCAATCGAACGAACAGCACAGATAGCTTCCAACTGAGCCGGGGCCTGCGTCCCGGTACCGAATATACCGACAGTCACGGCGTCCGGCCGTGCCAAGTACTTCGTCGCGACGCCGCTGGCTGCTCCAGTGCGCATCTGGCCAAGATGCCCTGCCTCAACCATAGCCTGCAGGTCGCCGGTTTCCTCATCCCAGAGGAGTACGACAAAACGGACGCCCCGCGACGCGACTGTGTAGGCCTTCAGCCCGAAGCCGATACCCGGCAAGGCGGCTGGCATAACTTGAAGCATAGTGTGCTCAAGGCAAGGACGCTGACGCGGATGGTTGTCTGCTTTTCCCAAACCCTGCAGCTGGAACGCTTCTTCCACGGCAGTAAGGGCGTCATCCATAGTCAGGAGTTCTTCGACGTCGGTCTCACGCAACAATAGGGGCATGATCCACCTCCATTCAGATCGGATCAGCTATATGATCCGAGTCCACCACAACCTGTCCATTTGGCTGGTTTACGGCGACTGGGTTCCAACTTCTTTCTCCCACGATGCCGGTGTGTAAACCTTGATGCCATTTGATCGCAACAACCAGGTGAGAGCCCCAGAACCTGGGCGATGAACCAAGTT
Organism: uncultured Anaerolineales bacterium; assembly: GCA_964474655.1. Lineage (GTDB taxonomy): Bacteria > Chloroflexota > Anaerolineae > B4-G1 > B4-G1 > CAYYTU01. The sequence goes on along the minus strand of CAYYTU010000107.1, from coordinate 6,799 downwards.
GCCGTCTTCGGCGTAGACACTGGTTCTTGTAACACCACACGATGGACTGCCATCCTGCAAGATAGCCTTCGTTGCCCCAGCCAGCTTGGCGACACGTAGTATCTCTCGTGGTCCCCGTAGGAACGGTTCGCTGAAATCATCGCCTTCAGTGCTCACCACACGCGTGAGGCGCTCGCCCGCCCCTGTCCAGAAACTCTCAGCTTCTCCTCCCAGAAATCCCGCAGGAGGGCGCGGGGTCGGCAATCCTCCCATCTGCTCCGGACAGAGCGGGATGGCCCTCCCGTCCGCAACTAACTGCTTCACCACTTCGTCTTCCATCACGTACGAAGGATAGTTAACACACTTGATACCCGCAAGACAGGCGCTGACAATCAGCATCTCGTCGTGTCCACTTTCGTTCATCATCGCATTCTTTCTCCTTCCTCGTTGGCTTGCCGAACCTCTCTACCGGTTACGCCGATCCCCCGACAGTCAGAGAGGGCGACGCAGATAACTCAGGACATCTCATCTGCGGATCTTCCATGACCCATTTGAGGTAGCCTGCTAGCTGCTCCGTAAGCGATCGGGGTTTCCATCCGAATTCCGACTTCATCCTCTCGATCGCATAGGCATTCCATCGCGCAAGACGCTTAGAGGGATCCATAGCAATATCCGCTCTTTCCGCTTCGCTCTCCTCATATGTGAAGGAGGGAGCCACACTCTTGAACTTGTCAAACATCTCCAATGCCGTTGTATGGCTACCAAACGCAATGTTATAGGCACCATGACAGAGCGATTTGGCGTACAACACCTCCGCAAGTGCAGGCGCAATATCCTCAGCGCTGAGGAAGTCTCCGCCGGCCTTCAACGACGGCGACGTCACTCGAAGGGGTCGGCTCTCGACAACCGAGCGGACCATATGATACGGCATCGACATCTTAGCCCGACCGGGAGTAGGACGTTCCATCGGCCCAAAGACATCCGAGAACCGCACACGACACGTGTCAAGCTCAAAGATCTGACCGTACCGTCGGACAATCAATTCCGCGGCATACTTCGTGACGGCATAGAGCTCGGGCGGATCGAAGGGCCCTGTCTCTGGTTGAACTTCCTCAGGACTCCAGGGTGTGGGTGACCCATAGACCCCACCGCTACTGACGTACATAAACCGCTCCAGGCCGTCGACCGTACGAGCCCATTCCAACATATTGACGGTGCCCATAATGTTGACGTCGACGTAGCGAACAGGCTTCTGACGCTCCCATTTCGGGAAGTGGGTCACTGTGGCCGCGTGTACAACGTGGGTAACACTGTACTCAGATCTGATCCTTTCGAGAACGGCACGATCTCTCACGTCACCTTGCACCGGTATCAGACGATTGCTTGCGACATCAAGGAACTGGGTCACGATGTCCTCAAAGGGTGCAATGTCTAGAACGACAATGGTGGTCTCTGGCTTGGTGTCCAATAGATGCTTCACGAAGTTGCTCAAGACAAAGCCTGTTCCACCTGTAACAAGTACGGTCATATGATCCTCCGGCGATCTCTGGTCAGAATAGCTAGCCTGAGTCCGCTACCACCTAGCTTCGGCCTACATCTCAATCTCTCGCTCCACCACGACGATCATCACGAGATTGCGCGTCTCAGGAATTGCCCATAGCTTTGCGAACCTACGAACTCATCCTCATCAACGATAACCTCACCTCGACTGATGGTCTTGACGACAGCGCCATGCATTACCATGCCTTCGTAGACAGAGTAGTCAGTGTTCGAGTGGAGATTCTCAACTGACAGGGTTATCTCCCTTTCCGGATCGAAGATTACGATATCAGCGTCGTAGCCGGGAAGAAGGTGTCCCTTCGTATCTAGATCATAGACCTCTGCCGGATTTGTGCAGCAGACGTCTACCCACTGATGCAGATCGATACGCCCCTCGCGCACGCCGTGGCTGAACATCAATGGGAGACGTACTTCGGCTCCCCCTGGGGGAAGCATAGGCAAGACACGGTTGCCATCAGCGTCTGTCGGTACGCTTTGATCGCTCTCGGGGATCTCGGGATGAAGGGCAAAATTCTCCCACACAAACTCTAGGGCCTCTTCTTCCGGTCGCATCCACATTGCTGTGTGGTCGGTGCCCACCACACTGAGAGTTCCTTCGGCAAGCGCTTTCCATAATTCTTGTTGATGAGATTCACCGCGAATCGGAGGGGTGAGCAAGAATGGAAGGGCAGCAACGGGATTGCCCTCGTAGATCTCGTCCGTGAAGAGCGCCCAACCTAGTCCAAGCTCACCGGATGCGTCTACCCCTCGATTCCTTGCCCGTCGCAGTGCGCCAACGACCTGACTGCACGTCACGTGGAAGATAAGGACCCGACTGCCTGAGATCTCGGCCATAGCAAGAGCCAGCTCGGCAGCGGCCCCTTCCGTGCCTGCTGGATACATGGATTTGAACCACTTCACTCCTGTGCGATTCTCGGCCTTGGCCCTCCGTTTCATCTCGTTGATGACACCCTGGTTCTCCGTGTGGATTACCGATAAACCCCCGTGCGCCGCCACTTCGTACATGCCACGCAACAAGAAATCCTTCGGCACCTTCCATCCCTCAATGGCCATGAACCATTTGAAGCTCGTGATGCCTCGGTCGAAAATCGAAGGAATCTCTTCAAGACGATCTGGGTTAGGCTCCCGGATGTTCATATGGAATGCATAGTCAATCGCTGTTTGCCCTTGAGCCACCTGCAATCGCCTATCGAGTCCCTGGTTGAGAGTACGACCTGGTTCCACTTGCACCTGATCGATCATCGTGGTAGTTCCACCAAACGCAGCCGCCACCGATCCGGAGGCAAACGTCTCATCGTAGCTGAAGGTCGGTCTTTCGGTCCGCATATGCACGTGACCGTCTATAGCACCGGGGACTACAAACTTGCCCCGTGCATCAATTTCTCTTCTCCCGGAAAGATCTTGACCTAGGGCAGCGACCTTCTCGCCGGTCACGGCCAAGTCCCCTACGAAATCAGAGCGGCTAGTGATGATGCGACCATTCTTGATAACCAGATCATACGCCATTTTTTTACCTCCATTTTCATATTGCGTAATTCTTTTTCTTATTGTATAATAACTACTGGATTTGTCAAGCGCAAAGCTGCTTGTCATCATTGAGGTGTAATCACAGTCAAGCCAGTATGGACTGACCTCAGTATCAACTTATGAATCAGAGAGTATGATCTACTGAAACCGTACTAGTGTGACCTTTGGCCGAGGCGACCTGATCGCGCATTTGGAATCTATGTCTTATAGCCATTCCACATCTGCGTCCTTCGTCGAACAGATGCCGATATACTGGGATTCCCCCAGCAAAAAAAGATCGCTCACTGCCCATCAGTTGTGCATTTGACTGTGGTCAAAACCGATGCTAAGAAAGGAGGTACACATGTCTAACAAGAAGAGCAAAGAGAATTCATATCGTGTCAAGTCTGTCGCGCGGGCCCTATCTCTGCTTGAACTGCTTGCAGAACACAAGGATGGGATCACTCTCACAGCGTGTAGTGATCGTCTGGGGCTCCACCCCTCGACTGCTCACCGCATCTTGAATACGATGGCAGAATTTGGCTATGTGCATCAGGATGGCGAGAAGGCATACCATCTGGGGCTCGGAGCGCTGCGTCTGTGCGATGCTGCAGAAGAGCATCTCCACCTGCGAAGTGTATCTATGAGTTCTCTGGAAAGTCTGGCTCAGCAGACCGGAGAGCTGGCCAACCTAGTCGTTCCACGCGGAAATGAGGTGGTGTATGTAGCCCAAGCCCGTGGAGATCGAGGTCAGGCAGTCGGAATGTTCACACGCATAGGGGCTCACGCCCCCTTACACTCCACTGCCGTGGGCAAATGCATCCTGGCACATCTCAACAAGGAAGATCTAGATCGCTACATCCAGGAAACGGAACTGACTCCCTATACCAAGCACACCATCACTGAACCAGATCGCCTTCATGAGGAACTGACGAGTGTTCGGGAGCAAGGATACGCGATCGACAATAGAGAGTACGACGTAGGAGTTCGCTGCGTCTCTAGTCCCATTAGGGACAAGAAGGGGAAGGTAGTAGCCGCCATAGGCGTATCTGGCTCTACTGGTCGCTTGACGCTCGATCGTGTTCCAGAATTGAGCGAACTTGTTTCCGAAACAGCAGCAAGTGTCTCGAAGGAACTCGGATTTAATGCTCCTGACGGAAGTCTGTAGAGTATTGGCCAATTGCTTCAGGACGTTGACCAGTAACTGGAGCCTTGATCGTCGCATCGTACAGCAACCGTGGTTCGATGTTGCAGGATAGATCGTCTCCTCTGATCATTGGAGGCTCGATTCTTCCTCAGGGCAGACTTCCGCGTGCACGAGGTAATGGCCGAAGTCCAAATTCTTGCAAATCGATTGTTAAAAAGGTTGCCAAGAATTACCAAGTGGAGGTGTTCCAATGACCAAAGTGAAGGTTCAGGCCGCGTTCACTCGAGATTATCTCAATGACAGCGGACAAGTTGCCTACGGCGACATCGGGTTGGATCTGCTAGACGAATCGCCGCTGGTAAACTACCGTTTCTTGGGTGAATATAAAGATCCCATCACGCCGGAGCAGATCGAGGGTATTGATGCCCTATCCCTTATCTATCCACACGTCACTCGAGAGACTTTTGCCCAAGGAGCTGAACGTTTGACCGTGATTGGCCGTTGCGGCGCGGGCTATGATCGCATCGACTTGGAAGCTTGTACTGATGCCAATGTTGCGCTTGTCAACGCGCCGGGAGCACTGCGCTTTCCAGCTGCTTCTGCGGCCCTTATGTTTTTGTTGGTGCTTTCCAAGCGGTTATGGGAACTGGATCGCTTGGTGAGACAAGGTCGGTGGGATCTGCGCGCCGACGTGATGGGTATCGAGCCCCGGGGTAGAACGCTCGGCATCGTTGGGTTTGGCACCATCGGTCGCGAGCTTGCTCGTCTTGTGGCTCCACTGGGTATGCGGCTGCTGGCCTACGATCCGTATGCCGACGCGGAGGAAGCTCAATCTCTCGACGTGACTTTGGTATCGATGGACATGCTGCTGAAAAAGTCAGACTTTGTTTCTCTACACTGCCCGTTGACCGAGGAGACTCGCGGCTTGATCGGGGCCTCAGAACTTGCCTCAATGAAACCCACTGCCTACTTGATCAATATGGCTCGGGGGCCAGTGGTTGACCACCAAGCTCTCGTAACTGCCCTGGGTGATCAACAAATCGCGGGAGCTGGCCTTGATGTATTCTACCAAGAGCCCCTCCCGCCCGGCGACCCGCTCACCAAGATGGACAATGTGGTTCTCTCGCCACACTGGGCAGCCGGTACACTCGATGTGTTCCACGATGCTGTTGTCTCGAACATATCGGGATTCCTCCAAGTAGCAAAGGGGGATCTGCCTGATCACATAGTCAACACCGACGTCATCAATCGACAAGGATTTCAAGACAAACTGGCACGGTTCGGAACTTAGAAAGCCCACACGTCGAGAACCGTCGAGGCGGTCTGGTGACGACGGACGATTCAGATTGTCGAGAGCAAACTGAAGGGACAGCGTCCCAAGATCAAAGCGCCACTGAACGAGCAGAACAGGGAAGGAGCACTCAGTGAGACTTGAAAACAAGAACGCAATCATCACCGGCGGAGGAAGTGGTATTGGTCGTGCAATTGCTATCGGATATGCGAAGGAGGGGGCATCAGTCGTGATCGCTGATGTCGATCTGCCTTCTGCAGAAGAGACAACCGCGACTATTCGGCGCATGGGAGGGAAGGCTCTTGCAGTGAAAGTAGATGTCACCCGAAGACAACAGGTAGAGGCGATGTTGGAGACATCAGTAAGGGAACTCAACAGAATTCACATACTGCTCTGCTCGGCTGGCATTTCTTCTACTTTCAACTCTCTCTACCTTCCCACAGAGGAGTGGAATCGTGTTTTAGCTGTGAATCTCAAAGGATTGTTCCTCTGCGGTCAGGTTATTGCTAAGCATATGGCAGCCCTTGGTGGTGGTTCGATCATTAATATTTCGTCCAACTGTGCCGAAATCGCCCAAGCGGACGCCCCTCACTATATAGCATCTAAGGGAGGTGCGAGGACGCTTACAAAGGCTATGGCTCTTGACTTGGTAGGATACGGGATCCGTGTCAATGCGCTCTCACCAGGTTTCACAGACACTGGACTCTCCGATAGATTCAAGGAGACCGAGGAAGGACGTGTTTTTCTATCCCGGTTGCTTGACCGGATTCCAATGCACCGATCAGGGGAACCAGAGGAAATGGTTGGGGCTGCAGTCTTCTTGGCCTCGGATCAATCCTCATACGTGACCGGTATATCCCTACCTGTAGATGGAGGATATCTGGCAAAGTAGAACATACCCGACCTGCTACAGAAAACAGATTTGTCTTCCAGACAAGCGAGACTAAGACACTACCGGCTTCCAGCTGGCGGTGGTTTAGTTGCGCTCCAGGTCTAGTCGGCTTGCCTGGGCCTGGGGTTCCCCCGATTTGGTGGACAGAGAGTTAAGCAAAAGATTGCTCAGCATAGTAGCGCTGCTCGTACTCGTCCGGGCTACGATAACCCATCGATGAGTGAAGTCGGCGGCGGTTGTAGAACACTTCAAGGTAGTAGAAGAGGTCAGACCGTGCCTCGTCGTGGGTGCGATACGCTTGATGGTACACCCACTCGCTCTTCAGCGTGCCGAAGAAACTACTCCATCGGCGCGTTGTCGTACCAGCTTCCAACACCGTTCATACTGACCCAGATGCCCCAGTCCTTTAACAACTGTTGATAAT
>CAYYTU010000106.1:0-8150 GCA_964474655.1 uncultured Anaerolineales bacterium | reverse complement strand
ACATTGTACCCTAAATTATTGAGCAGAGTTGTGTCACTTATGTTAGCACATAGCGCTTTAGCCACTCTGGCCTTTTTTGCGATCCTGTCGATATGGAAAAGTGTGCCTTTCAGCAACGTCATCAAAAGTCTGATCGCCCTCACCATTATAGCCGCGACCTTTGGCTGGGGCTACTTCCTCTACGAACGATCACAACCACGCTTTGAGATCACGGCGCTCGACACGCTGGAAGGCGACCACAACGCCTATGAGCTGACGGATATGCTCATCTGGAATCAAGACAATCTGGATAAGTATGGCGTCGCTATCACATTCACGTTGGAGATACGACCCAACTATAATGGTCAGCGTCGATTTGGTGAGGTCATAGCGCGTATCTCTGGAGATGGTGATTCTCCCATCGAGAAACCGCTGTGGAAGGACTTCACAGCGGACTCCCAGACGCGGCAGATTCACCTTACGCTCCCTGAACTCCTGGCTACGTCGGGGCTGAAGGAGAACAGCAAGTTACCTAGCAATCCCTTCGGACCAGATGGCCTTCCAATAGAGCAGGCAAAGTTGAACGTCAGTGTCACCCGCGTGGCGCGTTCTGACTCTCGCTGGACCAAGGAGGATATCACGATTCGCAACGCTCCGTGGGAATTTCGATCTGATCTAGTAGAGCGTGATAGTACGCGCGAGGTTGATGTGTACGTCCGCAATCATGGAGCGCCTGGCTATTTCACGGTGCGATATCATCTGGTACGCTTCGAGCAAGAGCTCGGATCTACTTCTTGGATAATGTCTAGTGGGACAACGACAATTGATACTTGGAACGCACCAGAAGAACTCAAATACCTGGACCAGGGGGATTACTTCACAGATACTGTATCAATGCCAGGCCAGTTAGCAGCAGGACGATATCTTCTCGAAATCTACCCCGTCAAGAAGCAGAACTATATACAGTTCACTGCTCCCGATGTGTCTTGGGAAGACCTGGATACAATGGAAGCACCCTGGTGGCTCAGTGGACTTGATGGGCCTATGCGGTATCAACGATTTGCATTCGCAATCACCGAGTCCGAGTTTGATGAGGAGCCAGTTATCCTCGCAGAAAGAGATCGCCTGCGGGAGGAGAAAGGCGTAGACCTGGGAATCCCGGCTGGGCCTGTCGAGGGAGTGACGTCCCCAAATGGGACGCAAGGACGCCGGCAGGTCTTCACCGATGGCGAGATCTACGTCCATAGTGGTCAAGCCTACGCGCTCTACGGTTCTATTTTGGAGCACTATGAGGAATTGGGAGGTGTTGAGCGGGACTTATTGGGATTCCCGATATCCCCAATCGAGCCAGTTACCTCAAGTACGGGAGCAACAGGTGTGAGAATGGAGTTTGAAGGGCCTCCTGACTGGCCCTCCTTCATCTACGCTTCGGAGGAAACCACAGCGGGAACGTGGGGAGCAGTTGGACAGACGTATCTGGACAATGGCGGTCACAATGGCTGGTTGGGGTTCCCCCTTGCAGACGCGCGTGGTCATCCCAGCAGCATCTCTCAGATGTTCGAGAAAGGGTATATCGTCTGGTATTACCCTTACGTGGCAGGAGAGCATGATTGGAGTCGCTCTCCTATAGCGTATCCTTATCTTGCGAGCAGGGGTACGCTCTTCGACGTGCACGCCGATCGGGTTTGGCAGGATACGGGCGTGCAAGTGACACCTGGAGATCAGATCACCATCGTTCAGGTCAACGGCGAGTGGACCTATTGGGAAGCTGGGCCGGAGCGATTTGATGCCAATGGAGACGTAAGGGAAGGCCCACAAGAGGGCAGCGAGTTGCCTTCGGCTTCCTTGGGCTCCCTGATCGGTAGGATTGGCGAGGACGGAGAGCCCTTCTTGGTGGAGCGCTGGCGCACCTTCACGGCGACGGCGGAGGGTACACTTTATCTGGCGATGAATGACGGCGACTACAATGACAATGCGGGCTATATCACCGTTATGATTGAACGCGATGGCGAGTGAGTCTATGGCAATCGGTCAAATGTGATCAGCAGACAGGGCAATTGTCTCTGTTTTGATATCAAGTTGGCGATAGCAGCTTGATCGGATTTAGTGTATAGGAGGGGGTATGTCATTAGCATCGGATTTCAAGAAAGACGCAAGATCGGCAACGGCGATGTACGAAGTGATCGGTCATAGTGGTGCCAGCTACGTCATCTTCTGGTTTGATGACGGGTCTGTCTGCGCAGCGCAAAAACTTCCACCGGATAACAAGGCCGCAGCCCGGTTAGAGTTTGGCGCGACCAAGCCTTGCCTTGATGATTGTGGCGTTGATGACTTTGCAGGCACTACATACCAGAAAGGAACGGAGTTGCTGAGACGCCTGGAGGAATCCTAGAACAGTACCTTGATCTACAAAATCTATGGGTCTGACGGATGATGAGATCGCGATTGTGGAGAAACAATGCTAACGAGATCAATGCATGTGAGGGCCGAAGTTGTGTGCAACCCACTTGACCCCGAGACGGTAAAACCTGCCCTCCGGAGTGCAGGGGAGGATTTGGCCCTGAGCGCCGATTCCGTCTCCGTCAGGATTGATCCCGATGAGTCACGTGTCGCGATCCTGGAGTTCGAGATGCGTCGCACGGCCCAATACAAAGTGGTGGATGAAGTTTTTGAGACGGTCAAGTTCTATAGCTGGGATTTCTACGAGGACTGCACGGTTCAGTTTTCTAAATAGAGAGTCTTAAATAATTGAGGTTCAGGTGACCGGCATTTCCTAGAGTGCACTATTTTGAGTGCTAGCAAGCTCATTTAGCCCTCGAAAATGCCTTTGTGACCTAATTTCTAAGTGCCGGTCACCTTGGAGGCGAATTTTTTAACAGTCTCAATAGTACCTTACCGGTCAAATTCTTGTACAAAAAGCAAGGATTGACCACAGATTTCACGGATTACACGGATTGAGAGAAAAAATCAGTGAAAATCAGTGCAATCCGTGGTTAACTTTTGGTTCCGGCTCTGTCCGGGTTAGGAGGTGTAAATGAAGATGAGACGGAGTAGTTTTGAAGAGCAGTACATGGACGTTTTGCAGAATCTGGAGTTCGCCATCGTGCAGGTGGCGCGCGAGCACCCCGATTTGACCGACTGGCATGCCCAGACCGCTGTGGATGCGTTGATGGACCTTTACAGGGCCGAGGCTGCCGGGCGAGAGATTGATGACCCCGCCGAGGGGTTGAATCCGCTGCCCCGAAAGGTCTATGGCCTCGTGCATACTATGGCCGAGATGCGACTGGGCCGGGGGGAAATCACCACTAAAGAAGGGGAACCAGTGGAAATCCCGATGGAGCCCATCACGGTCCAGGAGATGTACGATTGCCTCAAGCGCGTTCGGAAATCGATCCAGACGTGGAGCAAGCGGGCCGGGCTGAAGGGGTATCTGAGGTACATCGACGACTTCTTCCCGGATTCGGCGTGAGGGGAATACCGCGGATAGTGGAAATGGACGATAGGAGAGGGCGCTACTTCACGCGCGTTCCTCCCGCTCTTCAATGATGTCTTCGGAGAGGGGCTTGCCGTGGCTGAGCTTCTCTGCCAGACGGGCGCGTTCGGCTGATGAGACCGTCGGTGGCTGTGCCCAGGGCAGCGTTTCGACCAGACCGTCGGCCTTCATCTCGCGCACAATTTGAACGCGGGCCGAAGCTACCTCCGTGACTTTGACCATCGTTATTTCTCCATGTACACCTAACTCGAAACGAAGGTTCAGAGGCGACGCGCCAGAAGCCTATTCAACTCAGTGACTACAATTTCAATATCATCTTCCGGGACACCGGTTAGAGAGGAAGGAACAACACTACCATCTTCGCGGTGAAAGTGGTGGGGGAAGTTCGTCAGTCCAGGGTGATGGGGGGCATTGTCCCAGCCGATGATGCGCCGCCCTCCCCGAACAAGCGTGTAGCTGTACTTGCCCTGAGTCTCGTTGAAGTACAGATCGAGCACATACCCACCCTCCAGCACAACACGCTGTTTAGTGACCAGATCGTGGGCGGTTTGTGCGTGGGGACAGCGGGCTATGAGACGGGCGACGGCGCGAGCGAGTTGACCAGCCATTCCAGTATGTTTTGTAGTGCGCGGGTCCGTTGGAGAGCTTCGACGGCGTTACGCCACACGATTGAGTCCTCCCAGTCGGGATGCTCTCGTCCTTCGCCCCGATCCAGGCGGGCCTCCAGCTCCTCCAGCGAACAATCGTACTTTTGTTCCATCTGGCGGATGACCTGGCGGAGCAAAGCCTCGCGCCCGCGTGTCTCCTCCAGGAGCTGATGGAGAGTCACCGGCTCGACCTGAAGGGGCAAATTTTGATTAAGAGTTGTGGGTGAAGAGGTCATTAAGTCCTTCCTCCCATCACTTGGTTTAGTGCAAGTTATAGTATACTATGCCCGTCAATCAGTGTCAATGAGGAGCGTCAAATGCCACATGACATCATCGACAACCGCGACGATAAACTGGTCGATCACATCCGACAGATCCTGCCCGGCTGCCAGGCGGCCAAGTTCGCCGTGGGCTACTTCTTCCTATCCGGCCTGGAGGCCGTGGCCGACCAGCTGACCAACGTCCAGGAACTGCGCCTGCTGATCGGCAACACCTCCAGCCGCCGGACCATTGAGCAGATCGCCGAGGGCTACCGCCGCCTGGAGCAGGTGGAGCGCGCCGCCGAGGCCCAGGCCTACCCCCGGCGTGTGGAGATGGAGCGCGCGGTCGAGGACACCGCCGCCAACGTCGGGCAGGCCGCCGCGCTGATGGACCAGAGCGACCAGGCCGAGCGGGTGGTCGATACCCTGGTGCGCCTGATCGAGGAGGAACGGCTCAAGGTGCGGGTCTACACCCGGGGCCGCCTCCACGCCAAGGCCTACATCTTCGATTACGGCCCCGTCTACGATGCTCAGGGTCAGCCCGTGCCCCGCGAGGAGCGCGGCATCGCCATCGCCGGTTCCAGCAACTTCACCCTGGCCGGGGTCACCTCCAACACCGAGCTCAACGTGCTGGTGCACGGCAACGCCAACCACGCCGCGCTGAGCGAGTGGTTCGGGGATCTCTGGGATGAGGCCCAGGACTTCGAGGCCCACCTGATGCGCGAACTGCGCCAATCGTGGCCCCTGGCCCAAGTCACGCCCTACGAGATCTACCTCAAAACCCTCTACGAGCTGGTTCGAGATGAGTTGGAGAGCGAAGAGGCCGAGGCCTTCCTCTGGCGCGACGACATCACCGCTGTCCTGACCGAGTTCCAGCGGCGGGCCGTGCAGCAGGCGGTGCAGATGATTCGGCGCTACAGCGGCTGCTTCGTGGCGGACGTGGTCGGGCTGGGCAAATCCTACGTCGGCGCGGCCATCGTCAAGCACTTCCAGCGCACCGAGCGGGCGCGTCCGCTGATCATCTGCCCGGCCTCGCTGGTGGAGATGTGGGAGCACTACAACGAGGCCTACCAGCTCGACGCGCGGGTGCTCTCGATCGGTATGCTGCGCGAGGATGAGCGGTACGGCGCGGGCTGGATGGTGCAGGACGAAAGATATCGCTACCGGGACTTCGTGCTGGTCGACGAGAGCCACAACTTCCGCAACACCAGCACGCAGCGCTACAGCGTGCTCCAGACCTTCCTGGGCAGCGGCGACAAGCGCTGCGTCTTCCTGACCGCCACGCCGCGCAACAAATCGGTGCGGGACATCTATAACCAGATCAAGCTCTTCCACCAGCGGGACGTGACCGATTTGCGCATCGATCCGCCCCATCTGGGGGACTACTTCTCGCTCGTCGAGGCGGGCGAGCGGCGGCTGCCCGACCTGCTGGGCGAGATACTGATCCGCCGCACGCGCAGCCATATCCTGCGCTGGTACGGGTACGACGCTGAGACCGATCAGCGCGTCGATCCCGACCACTTCGCCCCCTATCGCGAGGGCGAGCGCCGGGCCTACGTGCTGGTCGGCGGCGAGCGGTATTTCTTCCCTCGGCGGAATCTGCGCACGATTGAGTACAGCATCGAGGCTGCCTACCAGGGGCTGTACCAGGAACTGCGCGGCTACCTGGGCCAGCCCAACCGGCAACCTACCCGTCTACCAGTTTCCCAGTCCACCACCCTAACCTACGCCCGCTACGGCCTCTGGAATTACGTCAAACCCCAGAAGCGCGATCAACCGCCCTACACCGACCTACAGCGGGCCGGGGCCAACCTGCGCGGCCTGATGCGCATTATGCTCTTCAAGCGCTTCGAGTCGAGCGTCCACGCCTTCCGCGAGACGGTGCGCCGCATGCTGCGCATCCACCGCCAATTCCTGGCGGCGCTGGATCAGGGCATCGTCCCGGCCGGCGAGGAGGCCCAGGAACTGCTCTACGAGTCGGATCAGGACGAGGAGCAGGCGCTGATGGACGCCCTGGCCGAGGTTAGCGGGCGGTACGACATCCGTGATTTCGACGGGCAGACGCTGCGCGACGACATCGCGCATGACATCCGCATCTTCGACCGAATGCTGGCGTTGGTCGAGCCCATCACGCCGGAGCAGGACGTCAAGCTGCGGACGCTGCAGGACTGGCTGGAGCGCCCGGCGCTGCGCACGGGCAAGCGGCTGATCTTCACCCAGTACGCCGACACCGCCCGGTACCTCCACGACAACCTGGTCGGCGATCACCCCTCTCCTGAAACCGGGGGCGGGGCCGGGGGTGAGGGCCTGGAAGTAGTCTACAGCAGCTCCAAGAGCCGGGCCAACGTCGTGGGGCGATTCGCCCCGCGGGCCAATCCCCAACATCGCCCGCCAGAGGGTGTGCCTGAAATTGACACCCTCATCGCCACCGACGTGCTGGCCGAGGGGCTCAACCTCCAGGACTGCGACAAGGTGATCAACTACGATTTGCACTGGAACCCGGTGCGGCTGATCCAACGCTTCGGGCGCATCGACCGCATCGGCTCCGAGCACGACGAGGTCTATGCCTACAACTTCTTGCCGGAGACGGAACTGGAGAAGAACCTGGGCCTGCGGGAGAAGCTGGAACGGCGCATTCGGGAGATCCACGAGACCATCGGCGAGGACGCAGCGATCCTGGAGCCCAGCGAGCGGCTGAACGAGGAGGCGATGTACACCATCTACACGCAGGGTGAGATCGGCCGCCACGAGGATGGCGATGATGATCAGTTCGTCGACCTGAACGAGGCGATGGAGATCGTGCGCCAGCTCAAGGAGGACGATCCGGACCTCTACCGGCGCATCACGGGCCTGCGCGACGGCATTCGCTGCGGTCGACGGGGCGATCAGGAAGGCGCGGTTGTCTTCTGCCGTGCCGGTCGGTACCGGCAACTGTTCCTGGTCGATGAGGACGGCGAGGTGGTCACGCGCGAGATTCCGCGCATCCTCAATCTGCTGCGCTGCGAGCCGGATGCGCCCAGCGCCCCGCTGCCGGAGGGATACAACGAGTTGGTGATGGACGTCAAGGAGCGCTTCGACGAGGAGGTGCAGGCCCGTCGCGCCGAGCAGCAGCACACGGTCTCCCTGACCCGCGCCCAGCGGTACGTGAGGCGCGAGCTGCGCCTGTTTTACAGCCAGACGGACGATGAGGACCTGCGCCAACAGATCGCAGCGTTGGAGGTGGCCTTTCGGCAGCCCAGCCCGTTGCCGGCCGTGAGCAGCGAGTTGAACCGCATCCGGCGCGAGGGGTTGAACGGAGAACCTCTGTTGGAAGCCCTCACCCGCGTCTATCACCTCCACGGCTTGGAGGCAACGCCGAGGCGCGAGGAGTCGGTCGAGGAGGGCAACCACTCGCTGCCGCGGATTGTGTGTGGGGAGGCGTTGGTGGGATGATTGCTTGGAATCGACCGTTCAAGGCTCAAAACTGACTGACGTTATCCGGCAGTTCAATTTGATTGTCAGCGCGATCATCGAAAAATCAAGCGTTTCAATGATAAACAATGCTTGGTCAAGACAAGGCACATTGAGGTCAAATGGAATAGGGCTCTTGCAAGGTGCTGTCTACCATAAGATAGCTGCGATTAGATGGGGAAGCCAAAATGCACGGAAGAAAACTTCTGAACAAGCGTAGGTTCATTCTAGCTTTTGTCATACCGGGAGCTTGGTTTCTGAGCATACCTTTTTTATCGGAGGAAGCGTTACGAGTATTGACACTCGCTTTCTTCATTGCTG
>CAYYTU010000105.1:6705-8186 GCA_964474655.1 uncultured Anaerolineales bacterium | reverse complement strand
CCAGCCCTGGGGCTGTTCTCATATCTGACAAGCTAGACAAGGAGAATACATGTCCAAGTGGGGACATACGTACAGGTTTGAGTGGGTGGCGGATGACCGCCGGATCGGAAGCTCGGAGTGTCCAAGAGATGCATTGAAGCTCCGGTTCCTGCAGGCCTGGGCCTGGGCAGAGGAAAAGCCCGGGCGACAGGTCAACGTCAACGGGCCCGGGATGGGCCTGCGCCCCGTAGGATTCGAGACATTTCGCATTCTTCGCGAGCGCAACATCTTCCCGAATGGGGATAGTAAAAGCATAAGGAGGCATGAACATGTCGAATGATGAAAAGACGAGAGTGATCGTGAGAGCCAGCGCGGGGTTTCTCTCCGACGCCGGCCCGTCGTATGCCGTCATCAAGATCGGTTCCGATTTGGCCCACCGCTTGCTTGGTCGCATCGCGCTTTTCACCGCAATGCAGGAACACGTCCACGGCATCGAGTGGGAAGCGCCTGTTCCGAAGTGGTTCAGCAATCTCTACGACAGCGACATCGAGTTTGCTTATGAGATTGAAAAGGCCCTGAGCGAGCAGGGCTACTACGTGATGGGCGAGCGGGAAAGCCTGGACTGGGTGATCTTCCAGAAAGTGGAATGTCGGATGAAAGTGACCGCGGGCGAGGTCTGGTGGAGCGGCCACTGGGGAGGCAGCGTGCAACTGGATACCACGGCCATCCCGGCCGAGGTGTTGGAGGAGATCGCGGGGTCTGCGGGCGAGCACTGGAGCCTTCGGGTGGTCATCTGGGCCACCCAGGCGCTGTTTGAGCGCGACGGCGGCAGTTGGCTCGATAACGAGCTGGCACTGCTTGGCATCCTCTTCGACCGTATCTATGAGCTCGGAGATGAATACACAGCCAGGGCCGAGGGCAAACCTCGAGGATCTTCGGATCACGAGGTCGCTCGTGACCTGACGGCGGCGATGCGTCGGGTTGACGAAGCCATCGAGAGCATCCAGGTCGCACAGAACGAGATAATGCTGGACAACCTGGGGTAAAGGGGGCGTATGAGCTTCAGACAGTGGGTGTATGACACCAAGACAATTCAGGCCATGAATGAGATCATGGCCAGTCCTGGTATCTGGACG
Source organism: uncultured Anaerolineales bacterium (assembly GCA_964474655.1). GTDB lineage: Bacteria > Chloroflexota > Anaerolineae > B4-G1 > B4-G1 > CAYYTU01. Next base: position 7,071 of record CAYYTU010000105.1, on the reverse strand, counting down.
GCCCGGCTCTGTCGGACGCTCAACGGCTTGTCGGAGACGGAAGATAGCATCATCCATTGCGGATTGTGCTCCGACTACGCCAACCCGCGCAAGCGGGAGCGGGCCCGCCGACTCGCCAGGCACCCGACGCTGCCCGGATGGACCCGGGGGCGTCCGTATCAGCTCCACCCCCCCTGCAGCTTCGTGGGACTGAAACAGCTGCAGGGAATGCTGTACAAGCTCCGCGACGTTGCGTTGATGCTGCAATCGGAGCGAGCGCGTATCCCCGACAGTCGCAACTACCGCGGATGGGATGTTGGGACGCGGTGGTATCCGCTGTGGTGATCCCGCAAAAATCACCACAAAAATCACCACAAAAATCACCAC
>CAYYTU010000105.1:0-6605 GCA_964474655.1 uncultured Anaerolineales bacterium | reverse complement strand
TTCGTGGAAATAGTCAAGTGCAAAAGTCCGCAAAATGACCCACAAAAATCACCACAAAAATCACCACTTTGGTCACGGACCCGAAAACTGACATTTCGTGGAAATAGTCAAGTGCAAAAGTCCGCAAAATGACCCACAAAAATCACCACTTTGACTACGGATCCGAAATCTGACATTACACATAAAGGAGGTCTTATGGGGCACCTGCTTTTGTTCGTGTTCTTCGTAGCGTTCGGTGTTGCTATCACAGTCTCGTGTTGGGAGTAGCGCCTGCGAGCCCGTTTTTGCAAGATTGTCTTGCAAGAACGGGCTCCAGGTGGCCAAGATCAGCGCTCCCGAACGCCCGTACGGGACCCGGGAGTGCAATAGTTTGTGTAGAGAAAAACAGGAGGCAACCGTGGTATACCTGATCCACTTTGACAGGCCATTGGGGAATCTGGACAACCCCCGTGGGCAAGCGCGGCATTACCTCGGATACACCGAGGATTTGGAAACGCGGATTGAGGCGCATCGCCGCGGGAACGGCAGCGCCATAATGCGGGCTGTATCTGACGCTGGCATTTCCTGGCAGCTGGTCCGCACGTGGCCTGGTGGCCGCGATGTGGAGCGGCGGCTGAAGCGCCAGCATAATGCACCGCGCTTCTGCCCAATTTGCAGTGGAGGTAACTGAGCGCAGCGGAAGAAAACAGAGGGAGACACATATGATACGTCCAATACGCAGTATCGAGGTTATTTACGGAGATGAGCCCGAGCTCAGAGTCGTGGTTCTACGCCGCGATGAGAAGGAGGTGACGGTCCGGCTTCACGATAGCCCACGCCTTTACTGGGTTATCCGATTGGCCAAGATTGCTAATCGGATGCCCGGACAGGTGCTTGCTCGCTGTCGAGGGTGGGCGTTCCACAGGGATGTAGGGGGGGAGCGAGATGTTAGTGGCACTCGTCGCCTGCAGTAAGCGAAAGCTCCCGCACCGCGCCCCGGCGCGCGATCTGTACCAGGGCACGCTGTTTCGGCGGGCTTCGGCCTACGCCAAGCAGACGTGCGATGCCTGGCGCATCCTGAGCGCCAAGCACGGGCTGGTGCATCCCGATACACCGTTGGCACCCTATGACGTCTACATCGGCGACTTCCCGGCTCGCCGGCGGCGCCAGTGGGCCCGGCGCGTTCTGGAGGGGCTGGAGGCGGCCGGTCTGATGCACTGCCGCTGCTGGACCGTCCTGGCCGGGAAGAAGTATCGCCAGTTCCTGGTGCCCGGACTGCCCGGTGACGTCTGGGTTCCTCTGGAAGGACTGGGGATTGGTCAGCAGATCGCGTGGCTCAATGCCGTCCTCGAGGAGCCACTGCCGGCCTGCCGCATCTGCAAGCTCGCCCCAGCGACTCGCCCTGGCGAACTGTGCCCGGGCTGTGCCTGGGCAATCACTGCAAAACGTGAAGGAGTGTTGATATGACCAAGCGTTGTCTAAAGAACCTCCCGCTGAGGGAGCGACCAGTCTACCGAGTCACAGAGGGCTCGGAAGTGTGCAATCTGGTCGAGCTCCTGGCCGCCATCGCCGGCGGGCCGGAACAGATCGAAATCGCCTACGCTCTCCTGGAGCGGTTCGGCGACCTGCGCGGTCTGATGGAGACCGAACCCGTCGAGCTGCAGCAAGTTGACGGTGTGGGGCCGGCCACGGCCGCCCGGCTACGGGCAGCGATGGAGCTGGGGCGCCGATTTGTCGCTCGCCCCGAGGAAGGAGATCAAAGACAGCTGAGTACCCCGGCTGCGATAGGGATGTTCTTGGTGCCCCAGATGTCTCACCTGGAACGCGAGAACTTCGTGGTACTGTGCCTGGATTCCAGGCTCAGGGTCATCCACCAGAAGACGCTCTACGTGGGCACCATCGACGCGACGCGCATTCGGTCTGCCGAGATATTCCGCGTAGCCATCAAGCACAACGCGGCCGCGGTGGCGATTGCGCACAATCATCCCTCGGGCGATCCCTCGCCGAGTCCCGAGGATGTGAAAAAGACTAGAGAAATCGTGAAATCTGGCCGCCTTCTGGACGTTGAGGTTTTGGATCACATTATCATCGGTCATTCACGCTACTGCTCGCTCCGCGAGCGTGGTTATTGGCCGAAGAAGGAGGAGAACGATGCCTGAAGAAAGAACGGGTGAGAACGACGAGAAGGTCCGCAGGTTCCACACGAAACCTCACCCAGCCAAAGGGGGCCTTCTACGAGCAATCGATAGAGGAACGCGAGGCGTTTTTGGAAGAAGCTCAAGCCCGCTACGATGAGTACAAGCGGGCGGTATATGGTCAGTCCCCTAGACACCGGGGCATACGACGATCTAGCAGGATTGAGGTGCCATCAAACTAACGTGCCGCCCGTTCACGCTCTCCTCTCAGGAAATCCCCAGGGAGAATGATGGTTAGCCCCGATCCTCTCGCCACCTCCGGCACTTCGACTAAATGCTCTTTATCAAAGCTCAGCAAGCAGTCCACCCCCGCCTTCCTGGCCGCGGCGATAAGGGGAGCGTCCTTCGCGGCGGTGTAACCCATCGCTTCCCTAACCTCTTTCTCAGTCGGGCGCACCACCTCAAAGTCCACTGTTCTGCGAAAGTTCTCCAGGTCCACGAGCGCCTCGGGTGCTTTCGCCTCGAGATTCCTTTTGGCCTCTTCAAAAACCAATGGACTGACCACTACTCGCACGCGATTTCGAATCGCCTGGCGAATTATCTCCCTCGAAGCGCCGGTCTTCGAGTACGCCGCGGCAAATAGCACGCTCGCGTCAAGGAAAACGCGAATCATTCACCCTCTGTCTTGATGCCGTACTCTTCCTCAAGGAGCTGACCCCGAATCTCCCGACCAGACTCCATCAGCTCCTCCAAGTCTATCCCTCGTTCCTCAAGGATATCACCGACACGGTCTAGTGCCTCCATCGCCACCACTTCCCGGGGACTGATCAAAACACCCTGCTCAGTTTCCACAAAGGCCACCAGGTCGCCCTTTCCCAACCCCCACTTCCTCCGAATTTCTACGGGAATGGTGACTTGTCCCTTCTCTTGTACTTTTGAGAGTTTAGGTGCTGGCATAAGTACTCCTCTCTGGGTCATACTTCCATATAGTATGACTCCATTATATCTCGATGCCGCTGCTTGTCAACTACGAGCCTGGCGCAGCTCGAACGACGATGCGCTGAGTGGTTTGTATGCAAAACACATAAGGAGCTTGTAATGAGAATCGAGAATCAACACGCCTCGGTGTATGCCGAGGTGGTGGTGGCCGACCATTTGCGCCGCGTCGCCCTGCTCTCAATGGCAGGGCCCAAGACGGCGGTCAAGGCCATTCACGCCTCGCTCCGGGGCAATACGAACAGATGGCTCAAGGTGTATGAGGAAGGCGCTGCCTCGTCAGGGGCCGTGTGCGGCGGCCCTCGCTACGAAACCAGGACCACCAATCTACCCGCTGTCAAGGGCGTGCAGATGGTCCTGATCGCCAGCGACAACCAGGCCCCAGCCGGGTACGCCTTCGTTCCCGAGGATGCCCGGGCCGGCCTGGTCCTGGCCCTGGCCCTGGACACCGACCCGCGCCTGGTTATTCCCATCCTTCCTGAGTGGGGCAGCTACCTGCTCCGAGAAGGACGGACAACCGACGCTATCTTCCCTGAGGTCGTGGAGGACGCCCCTCAACGGCTGGTCACGCCCCTCGACGTCTACAGCGACAACGGCGAGATCAGGGCAGCGTACGCCTACGCCAGGGACAACGACAGCTGGATGGCTCTATTGAATCGAGGGTTGCGCTCAGGCCACCTGGCGCTGGACGGTGAGGATATCGACCCGACCTGGGTCCTGAGCGAGCACCTGAGCGAGCAAGAAGGAGGAGGTGAATCGTGAGACTCGCCGGGCAGGAGAAGATGGGTTACTACGCAACGCCACTGTCACAGGTGGCGTTGATGTCCACCTGGCTATCGACCACTCAAGAAACGCCGGTGCGCTTGCTGGACCCGTGCTGCGGCGGCGGCAAGGCGTTGGAGGCGCTGGCCCGTGCCCTGGAGGAGCGGGGCGCCCGAGTGACGACCTGGGGCGTCGAGCTTTCACCAGGACGGGCCGAGGAGGCCGCCGGACGCCTGGATCGCGTCCTGCCCTGCGCGTGGGAGCACGCCCACGTGCGAGATGAGAAGGTGTCGCTCGTTTTCCTCAATCCTCCCTACGACTACGAGGGATTGGGGGACAGCCGCCGGCAGGAGAGGACGTTTCTCACCTCCAGCCGGGAGACACTGGTGGCCGGCGGGGTGCTGGTCTACATCATCCCCGAGTACGTCCTGCGCCGCAACCGGGACATCCAGCGCCACCTGGCGGGGTGGTACCGGGACGTTCGCGTCTGGCAGTTCACGCCCGAGGAGTACGAGGCGTACAGCCAGATCGTGCTCGTCGGGGAGAGACGGGCGGAATACAACCACCCGACGAAGGATGAGATGGACGCCATAGCCGGCATCCCCGCCCCGGTGCTGGAGACCACCGACGAGCCATGCTACCGGATTCCGGAGGCGCCCCGAGCGCCCAGGGAGGCCTTCTACTTCACCCCCACCACTGACGAGGACTACCAGCGCACTATCGAGTGGCAGGGCCTCTCGGTAGCGGATATGGTGAAGAAGGAGAAGGACGACGGGTTGTTCCGCCCGGTGCTGCCCTTCAAGAAGGGCCATCTGTCGCTGTTGTTGAGCTCGGGTCTGGCCGGCCAGATGATGCTGCGGGGAGAGGGAGGCGTTCCCCTGCTGGTGCGGGGGCGCGTGGTGAGGGAGATCACCTACGTTCCTCAGGTGGAGGATGCACCTGAGGAGAACGACAAGGTCTTCGTCACTCAGGAGTCGAAGCCCCGCCCCACCATCTCCGTGGCCTCGCCCGACGACGCGCGTAAGATCGACGGGCAGGACGAGCTGCGGGACTTCATCAAGGTACACGCCCGCCAGATGACCAACCTGGTGCTGGCCAACCATCGGCCGCTCTACGACTTCGACGCCGAACCCCACGAGTGGCGGCCAATGGAGTACCTCGCCCAGTATCACTATCTGCCCAGGCGGGAGGAGCCCGGGCTGCTGAAGGCCCAGAAGCACGTCACGGTGGCGCTGTCCCGACTGCTTCGGCAGCGCGGCGCCGGCATCCTCAACGCGGAAATGGGATGGGGAAAGACTCTGGTCGCGGCGGCGCTGCCCGTGGTGGCGGCCTACGTGGCGAAGGTGGTCGAGAAGCTTGATGAAAACGATGACGATCTCTGGCCGGTCCTGGTGGCTTGCCCGCCTCATCTCGTCGACAACTGGGCCGACGAGATCGAGAAGATGGTACCGCTGTCGCACGTGCGCATCATCGACACGGTGGTGCACCAGGACAAGGAGGATGCGGAGCGGGCCCGCCGTTCGCTGGCGAAGGGCGGGCGGGATTGCTCGATGATCCAATTCATCGAGGACTACCGGTCGGGCAAGCTCCGCAAGCGGTCCTTCGCCGTCATCTCCTACCAGATGCTCAAGCTCGGCCCGGGTTACATCCCGGTGGCCGTGCCCAAGCGGAGGGATGGAGAGACAGTCCTAACCTGCCCCGACTGCGGGCAGGCGATCATGGTCGACGACGAGGAGGAAGGGGAGGACATTCCGGTAAAGCGCCCCGCCACCTGGGAGGACCTGGAGGCCAGCCCGCTCCGCTGCGAGGCGACGGTGCTCCATCGCCGCTGGGATCCCGAGCGCGAACAGTTGGTGTGGAGCGAGGAGAAGTGCGACGCGCCACTGCATTCCTGGAAGAAGATCCGGCGCCGAGTGGTTTTCCACTCCTCCAGAGAATGAGGAGACCGACATTCCGTGTTTGCTTCCGAAGGAGCAGTGGTTGAAGGACTACTGCCGGAGCGAGGTGGCGGCCGGCCGACGAGTCATCGTCTACGTCTCGCTGACCGGCGAGCGGGATATGCAGCCTCGACTGCGCCGCATCCTGGAGGACGCGGGACTGCGGGCGAAGGTTCTGCGGTCGAAGGTGAGGCCGCGCAAGCGCATGAAGTGGGTGCGGAAGCACAAGCCCGACGTGCTGATCTGCAACCCGGAGCTGGTCAAGACCGGGTTGAACCTCGTGGACTACGCCACGGTCATCTTCTACCAGATCAGCTATTCCCTCTACACCACCTGGCAGGCATGCCGGCGCGTGTGGCGGCTGGGGCAGACCAAGCCGGTGAAGGTGATCTACACCGCGTACGCCGACTCGATGCAGGAGCACGCGGTGGGGCTGGTGGGCAAGAAGATCGGGGCGGCCCAGTTGCTGTTCGGCGATGAGGTCGCCGGCGCCATCGTGCCGGGCGAGGAGGCGGAGGGGAGCTTCCGGGACGAGCTGGCGAAGGCCGCGCTGGAGGACCGAGAGGTAGACCTGGAGTCCATCTTCGCCCGCGAGAATCAAGGGACGGACAGTCCGCTGGGCTCTCCGACTGCACGCTCGGAGGCCCTGCCGGTGTTCCACCGGTCGTCCTCCCTGGATGAGGTGGAAGAGATCGACCCCGACGAGTACGAGCAGGGGGCGTTGTTGTAGGCGAGAGATGAAAGAGTGCCGGGCATCGGTCGTGTCCGGCACTCTGGAACTTGACATTAGAAGGGT
>CAYYTU010000104.1:0-8345 GCA_964474655.1 uncultured Anaerolineales bacterium | reverse complement strand
TTAACGTTGAAATTGAGCAAAAGGCCAATCTTGCATCCAGAGAACCTGAGATAGGAAAGCACTTGAGCCTCGTGAACTGGAGCGATCCGCTCGACTACCTTAACCTCCACAACAACTTTTTGCTCCACAAGCAAATCGATGCGGTACCCCTGATCCAGGCGGATTTCTTTATAAACCAAGGGAAGTGCTTTCTGCCGTTCAAAGTTCAGTCCTAGCTGTTGCAGTTCATAAGCCAGGCAGGTCTCATAAGCTGACTCCAGCAACCCGGGCCCCAAATGACGGTGTACTTCAATAGCTGCACCGATGATCTGCTTCGTCAACTCGTTCAACTTGGAAAGGTCGTTCACAGTGCCTCTCCTCTCTGTGTCTCTCTGGGTCTACTCTGTGTGACTCAGTGTAAACGTTTCACGCTTCACGTTCACAGCGCTATTTCAAACGGAACGTCGTCTAATCGCGCCAGGGTGACGCCCGTGGTCGCGTCCAGCAGGTAAATGGCGACCTGCTCGACATGTGGCTCTTCCGTGATCATCAGTGTCACGGTGTTCTCCGCAATCGCTTGCTCGCTGCCCTCTTGCTGTTTGAGCTGGACGTCCCTGGTGGCGTCGCGGAAGCCGTAGCTGGCCGAGACCGGCGTCGAGATGGTCTGGCCCCCAGGGATGCCGTGTATCCCCGCCCGTACCTCGACGCGCACCAGCGGCGGCTCCAGTGGCAACAACTGCGTCGTGTGGCCCTTGATGGTCACCGACACGAAGCGGGTGGAGATAGTGCGGCTGCCCGGTGTGAGCGTCCAGTCGATCTCGGCCTCGGCTGAGGGGGCCGGAGCGGCTCCGGAGCGCACGGTCAGCACTGGGATGACGACCTCGGGCAGGGAGAGGCCGCCGTGGAAGTACTCGGTGGCGCCGCCGCGGGCCTTGAAGCAGGAGAGGTTCCACGGCGTGGCCAGCGCGAACTCGCTGGTGATGCCGAAGGCCGAGAGCGGGCGGCGCAGAGTGCTGTCGGACTCAGCGCCTCCCTTGCCGACCCAGACGCGGCGCTTCAGCGCCACGGTCTCGCCGCCGGGGGCGTCGATGGTTTGCCCGGCCGTCAGCTCCTCCCCGAACAGGTAGCCGTGATCCGCCGCGATCACCACGGTGCGCACGCCCTGGTTGAAGAGCGCTCTCAGGCCACGCCGCAGCTGGTTGAGGGCATCGTCCAGCATCCGGCGGGCCAGCGCCGGGTTGTTCTCGCACAGTCCGTCGATGTCCTCGCTGGCCGTCACCAGAGTTATGTCGGCGCTTTCAATCTCCTCGCGCAAGCGCCTGTCACGCAGAGGAGCGATGTCCTGTAGCTTGGTCACGGTGACGTCGCCCTCAGCCGTCTTCAGGAAATGATCCACGCGATCCTGGCGCGTCCTGAGCTCGCGATCCGGCTCGCCGCCAAGCGCCGGGGCCAGCCCTTTCTCGTCGCCCCCAATGATGATGCCGCGCTCGGCGCCGGGCAGCAGGGCCGCCATCCCCACCTTTGTCACAGTGGGCGGAGTGGACAGGGCCGCGGTCAGGTCTGCCTCCCAATCGTTCGCTGTCTCCTCCAGCGTCTCCAGCAGCTCACGCGCCATCTCGAAGCGCAGCGCGTCGACCAGGAGATAGGCCACGCGCCCTTCCCGCGCCGCCGGGGCGACGGTTTCCCGATAGACATCGGCCTGCAGCATCACGCCGGGGAGCGCAAAGTCGGCCTCGGCGTAGGCCTCGATGAAGGCGTTGGCCAGGTCGTTGGCCGCGTCGGTGTAGCGATGGCGGGCGTGGGCCACCAGTTGAAGCAACGTATCATGCCGCTGCGGCTCCAGGTCGAAGCGCGGGTAGTCGCGCTCCAGGTGGCGCTGTGCCGTGTCCAGCGCGCACCAGGGCTCGGCGTCCTCGCCATAGGCATAGCGGGAGAGGAGCGCATCGGCGGGCCACGTCTTGCCCCGGAGCGCGTCCCGGATCCGACTGGCCTGGAGCAGTACGCTGCCTGCGTCGACGATCACATCCCAGCGGGTCTTGACCGTGGGCTCCTGGAGTGACCAGAAGCCGCCGCGCCGGCGCCGGGCCTGCTCGACGAGCGCGGCGGTGGCTCGTTCCCGCAGCGCCTTTTCCATCGCCGTCTGGAGCATCCGCTCGGCGGCAAGGAAGGTCTCTGTGCGGAAGAGGGCCTCCAGGGATAGCGCCATACCGCTCAGGCCGATCTCGGATTCGACCTGCGCGGCCCAATTCCGGTAGCTGTCGGCCAGGTCGCGGCGGTTGCGCCACGTGCGCGCCAGCTCGACCGCGGCCTGGCGGGCCACCGAGCCCTCGGCCACGTTGAAAGTCTGGAGCGATTCCGGCGCCTCCTCCCCCAGGCCCTCGAGGAAGTCGGTCATCAGGATCTGACGGGCCAGTCGCGCCCGCAGCCCATCTGTTCCTTTATTAGGGGGATCGGTGGGCAGGTCCACGCCCAGCAGGTCCGAGAGCAGCGCGACCAGGCTTCCCAGCGCCTGACGGCTCTCGATCTCCTTATCAAGGTCAGGATGGAGATCAGGTGCGGCGAGAAAGCGCAGCGCCACCTCGGTCGGGTTGCCGGTGCCAAAGATGACGCCGATGGCGCCGGCGCCCTCCTGGCTGCCCTTCTCCGCGATCTGATCGAGCTCGACCAGCGAGAGCTTGCCCTCCTCAACCTCGGCCACAATCTCCTCGCGCCGGGCCGGAGGGAAGACCGGTTCCAGGGCCCGGCGTGCGACGACGGCCAGGGCGGTGTTACACTCCGGGGGCTGCTGACCGGGTCGCATCACGACGCCGCCTGCCTCGAACTCCACCAGGGCGTGCTCGGCCTCGGATCGCGCCAGCGGGACGTAGATCAGTAGTTTGGGGGCGGTGAGCGGCTCGGCCCACAGCGGCTCCAGCTCGTGGCGCAGCCAGACGAAGCCGCGCTCGTGCGTGTAGCGGTGGACGGCCGCGCCGCCCACGTCCTGCGGCTGAAGCTGCTGGGCCGCGTCCAGGTAGGCCTGCTCCGGATCGTACCATACGACGGTGCCGTGCGCGGCGATTTGTCGGCGGATCAGGTCAAGTAGCGTTCCGGTTACAATGGGCATAGGCTTCAATCTCCTGTCGTCATTCGTCGTTCATCATCTGTCATTCGTCAGTCGCTACAGTCGATCAGTCCTTTTTCCCGCAGTTGTCGGGCCATTGAACTCCAGTCATAACGCCCTTCCTGCAGCCGCTCCCAGGCGCGCGCGGATAGACGGCATCCGTTGGCGTACTTCCAGGGCACCAAGTCGTGGAACGGAGCGATGTTCAGCAGGACGCCGTCGTTCAAATCGTAGTTCAAGTCCAGCAGGGCGATCTGGTCCAGCGTATCCCGAAAGGCAGTCACGTCCGCGACGATGCCAGTCTGGCGCTCGATCTCCCGCTGGCGACGGCGGCGCGCGCTGCCCTCCAACGTCTCGACGCCCTCATGGAGCTGCTCCAGGCGCCCCTGCTCCAGCGCGATCTTGGCGTCGGCGTAATCCCGACCGGCGGCGTAGGGCAGGGTTCTGCTCAACCGGTGGTAGTAGAGCCAGATGGCGTAGTGGCGATCCTCGGAGACACCATAGGTGCCCTCAATCTGCCGACTGAAGTCACGCTCCAGCAGCCGCCGGCACTCGACGACGGTGTTGTAGAGTTGGTTGCGCAGTGATTGTTTCATAGGGTCATTCCAGCACGATCTTGGCACCCGAAGCCAGCATCTTCACCAGATGATCCCGCAGCTGCTCGAGGGCCTCCTCCACCTCTTCCTCCGAGCCGAGCGTCTTCCCGACGCCCACCACCTTGGACACGCGCACCCGCTCCACCTTCTCCTCCGGCGCGGTCAGCTCCTGCACCCGCACCAGGACGTTGGAGCGCATTCCATCCACGGCGGCCAGATCGGAGGCCATCTCGCTCAGGCTGGCCTCGCACGTCTCGCAAGTCAGCGCTCCCTCCGGCAACTTCAAATCGTGTGCCCGGTCGGCGAGCGGCTTCAGCAGGCTCTCCTGCATCTCCTCCGGCACCAAGGGCCAGTCGGGATGGGCCTTGACGTCATCGATGGCCGTCGAGAAAGCCTCGGAGCGTCTCTTATGACGCGCCTGATACAGCTCCTCGTAGGCGCTCTCCAGGGCCACGCGAGCCTGATTCAACTTTGTCGCCACCTGGTAGTAGGTGCCGTCCTCCAACCGCTCGCGCAACACTTGAGCCTCATTGGCTAGATCGCCGTCCTGGCCCTCGCTCTGGAGCTGAGGCCAGATGCGTTGCGTGGCGCGTCGCATGCGCTGTAGAAGGGCCAGGCCATCCTCGTCGACCGCGCTGCGGATGCCACTCACCCGGTCGCGCAGATCCTGGAAGCTGGCCCCTTCGCCGGCCAGAATGCGGACGCAATCGTCGGAGGGGCTGTTGAGGATCATCTCCAGCGTCTGGTGGTAGTCCTGCAGGACATCGGAGACAGGGATGTGATGCGCCTGGACCGTCGCCTCCACCGGCAGCAGCGCGTCCAGCTCCTCTCGGGCCAACTCCTGGAAGGCCTGGGCGATGGCCACCTCCTCGACATCGACCTCCTCGCCCGTGATCGACTCATAGCGCCGAGCGGCTTTGACCAGCGTGCGCAGGTCGATGCTCTCGCGGGGCGCGAAGGAGGCCGAGCGGAAAGCGTTGGTGCCGCTGAAAGCCGCCCGCACCTGCGGATCCAGGTGATTGCGGTAGCGGCGTCCCTGGTAAGTGACCTGGATCGCCGCGCCGCGCAGCAGGGTGGCCATCACCAGCCACAGCATCTCCCGCTCCCAACCGTACCCCAGGCCGCCGAAGTGGTTCTCCAGCGTTCGCCCGGTGACCTTGTTGCCGTAGGAATGCTCGCGGCTCAGGTAGTCGGAGACCTCCTTGAGGATCGGTGCCTTCAGGTTGACCACGAACTTGCCCTCCTCCCGGGTCACCAGATCGAGCCCGTCAGGTGGCCCGTAGAAGATCTTGGAGAGCCCGTTGAGATTGGCGGCCTTGAGGATCTCCACGGGCTCATCGCCGGAGAGGGGCCGGGCGCCCATCTCCAGCTTGGGATAGAGATCGGGCACGGCGAAGTCGAGCATGCCCTTGAGGATGCTGCCGAAGGTCTTGCCCAGAGCCGCGCCGTCCTTGGACACGCCCCGGAAAAACCCCCGTCCGGCGGTCAGCGCGTCGCGCAGCCGATCCTGCAGGCGGCTGGAAAGCCGCCTCGCCTGCTGCCGCTCCTCCGCCAGGCTGGATACCTCGCCCTTGTTGATCTTGTTCTGGGCGCGGAGTTGGTCGTACTTGGACACCATCTGCCGGGAGCGGTAGAGCTCCGTCACGACGTCGTCGATCGCGGTGGTCAGGCTCATCACCCAGAAGACCTCGTCGCGATGGGGCTCGGCCCGGCTGTCGTCGCGTGCCCGATCACACGCCTCCTCGAAGACACCGGGGCCGTCGGCCACCCGAAGCTGCAAGGGGATCTGTTCTTTGCCAGAGGTGAGGGAGCGGTTCTCCCAGCTTACACCGACGCGGAAGGTTCGCAACCCGCCGTAGCGGTAGCGGGTCAGCTTGGCGTCGGAGAAGATGTCGCGCAGCGCGTCCTCCAGCAGATCGTGCTCCTCCCGGGGCGTGGGACTGAGCGCATTGCGCTCGGCCATCCAGCTCTTCTCCTGGGCCGTCTGTAGCTTCCAGCCATTCTCGGTCTGGCGGATGAACTGGGCCTCCTCCAGGGCCTCGACGGCGCGCTCGACCTGTTCAAGCGGCGATGGGTCGCCCAGGCGGCGGTAGAGCAGGGCGGCGATGTTGGCCTCGGTGCGCGGCAGATCCCGCACGTACTCCAGCAGCGCGATCGCCTTGGCCACCCGCGCGGGCCAGGGGTTCTCCTCCGGGACTTGCCCTGAGCTCTTCGAAGGGGGCCAGGTCTGGACGATATCCGCGATGTCCTTCTGCCGCTCGCTGGGCAGGTTGCCCTCGATCAGATCGAAGACGCGATCCAGCGTGACCAGTTCGCCCACCGGGGCGTCGGCCAGCCGGGTGCGGTCGCTGACCAGCATCTCGTAGGCCTGCTTGATGATGGTGCGGTTGGAGCCGCCGATGTGGCGCGGCGCCCCGGCCTGCAGCCGCATCCCGGAGATGACGTCGATCGAGAGATCGACGAAGTGGGGCAGGTAGGGGTAGAACTGCACGAAGTCCTCCTGCGCCACGTCCGAGCGCCGCTTCGTGCGCTCCAGTCGGGTGTGTGTCTTGAGGACGGCCTGGGAATCTTCGAACAGCTCGCGCAGCACCGGCTCCGCCTCGGGCTCCTTGCTCAGCACGCGGCGGGTGGCCACCTCGCGGATGTCGGCCGGCGCCATATCGATGCGGTGGCGGAAGCGGTCCTGGAGCCGGGCCAGCTTGACCCGCTTGTCGTCGATGGCGGCCACGACCTCGTCCAGCTTCTCTTGCGAGGTGACGATGACCCAGACCGGAGCCACGGCCTCTCCTCGCATCACCCGGTTCCGGCTCTCCTGGCCGAAGTGCTCGACCACGGCGCGCAGGTTTTCGATCTTGTCGCCACTGCGGGCCACGTACTGGCCCACCTCATCGATGACGTAGACCACGGCGTGGCCGGGCCGCCGGCGCTCGGTCAGCTCAAAGGTGTGGTCAACCAGCGTCCGGATAGTGACGGTGGCACCGCCCTGCCGGGACGTGCGCAGGGAGCGGGCCCAGGAGTCCTCGTTGGGGTAGGTCGCCGGGTCGAGGTGGTGGAGCACGGCACTGGCCCGCTGCACCCGCTGGGCGCCCTTGCGCACCCGTCGCCAGATGCCGTACTGCTCCTCCGTCACGCCCTCCAGCGTGACCGGGACCGGCGCCGGGTGGCCTCGGAGGTCGCCATAGACCTGCGCACAGGTGCGCACGAAGTCAGCCAGGCGGCCCTCGCCCTCCAGCTCGATCTCCAGCGCGGCCAGATCGTAGTCGGTGGCGTAGTCCAACTCGCGCAGGAGCACGGTGTACATCACCTCGGCGATCGGCTCGGTGTGGCGGCGCACGGCCCGGTCCACCTGCACATCGAACATGATGACGTGGGTGTCGAGGCGGCTGTTGAGGTAATTCACCAGCTCGCGGATGCGCTCCACCTCCGGGGCGCCGGGGTCCTGCTCCTCCAGTTGCTGGAGGAAGAGCTGGCTGGCGGGTTGGCCCAGCACCTGGTAGTCGGCCAGGATGTAGCCCAGGTTCTTGGCGAACGAGGACTTGCCGGAGCCGAAGAAGCCCGAGATCCAGACGCCGACCCCCTCGGTCGGGTCGCCCGGCCCCTCGGCGATGGCGGCGAGCAGCTCACGGTACTGGTCCTCGATGCGGTCGGTGAAGACGTACTCGGTCAGCTCGTTGTAGACCGTCTGCTCGTCCTGCTGGTCAACCTTGATGACCTCTTCGATCTGTTGGGAGAGGTCGCGGGATAATAGGTCTCGGATGGTTTGCATAAGTCCTCCCAGATTGCGTATTGCGTAATGTGCTGTCACATAGCGTCGGGCTGCTCCTGCGCCAGTTGGGCCAGGTAGGCGTTGACAGGCTCGTCGTTGTCGTCCTCGTCCTTCGATCCTTCGAGATCGACGGAATAGGCCTGATTTTTCAAGGCTCTGAATTTCAGGGTGATAGTATGCTTTGACGGCGTCACATCAACCTCCTAATTCGTCAATCGCTAATCGTCAATATCTAAGACACCACGAGCAGAATACGAACGTCCTCAGCGAAGCGGGCGAAACTGGGGCAGCGAGCCTCAATCACGGCTGCGCTGAACTCTGGATGTCCGCCGATATCCTCCGCCTGCTGCCTCGACAAATCGCCGCCTCCGTTGTAGCGCCGGATGATCTCGTTTTTGGGATGGGGGATCTTTTCAGGCTCCTCGCAGCGTGCGCGATCCTCATCAGATAGCGGTTCCCACAATACTGCCTCCACAACCTCGGGTTGCGCCAACAGCCACGCTTCCAACATCTGCCTGGCAATCCCAATGATCACCGGCACAATCCCGTCCTCATAAGCAGCCACGACGCAGTCAGGGAAACAATCCATACCCAGACCACGGGCTTCACACAAAGGTACCCGTTGCTGCGCGGGCTCCGCTCCGGCTTCGTCGGGCTGCGGCGCCGTATCTACCAGGCGCAGATCCGGCCGCTCATTGAAAGGCAGATTGCGCCCCAACATACACCAGCGCTTGTGGGGGAAGAGTTCCTGGTGTCCGATATCCTCGTCAGCGTCGTGATCCGCGACAATGACAATCACCTCCGCCCCCTCGATTAAAAGTGCCTTGACGTAGCTCTTGAACATGCCCCACCTGGGACTCTGCCGTCCCGCTCGAAGATCCTGGGGGCTGGGACGTCGAAAATC
>CAYYTU010000103.1:0-8529 GCA_964474655.1 uncultured Anaerolineales bacterium | reverse complement strand
TTCCAGACCGTAGCGGCCGACAACGCCAGCAACAGCGAACCAGACGCCAGCGGCGACGGCGACGCACACACCGTCTACGACACTAACGCGCCCACTGTTACCCTCACGGCCCCCGACCACATCTCGGAGACCACCTTCACCGTCTCTTGGTCGGCCGAGGACGCCACGTCTGGCGTTGCCTCCTACACGCTGGCGTACAGCAGCACGTCCACATCTGGATGGAAGAAATGGGGAGACACTTACACCGACACAACGCAAACGACGTTTGATGAAGCCGAAGCCGAGACCGACTACACCTTCCGCGTCACGGCCTACGATGAAGCCGGCAACAGCAGTGACGATGTGACAACAACCTACGTTGGTGCCTTCAACATCTACCTGCCGCTCACAGTGCGCAACTACGCACCGTTCTGCCCTGGCTACTTCGATGGAGACTTTGGATGCTGGTCCGCAGATAAAGGGCCTTTCCTGTGGCAAGGCAACGAATGGGGCAGCGGGTTGGGTTACAGTATAGTCAACAACCAGGCCCGCTTAGGTAATCCCAACTACAAAAACGATGCCATACCGGTTGGGTATGCTCATATCGCTCAGACCTTCACGGTGCCAGACGATGTTACCACGTTATCCCTTCGATACCGAGTAATATCTGACGACACAATCTGGGGCGAAAAAACCAAAAACTACTTCGACACTTTCGAGGTCTCAATTAACGAACACCCCAAAAACATCACCGAGGAAGAGCGTGATTCTAATGGGTGTCGAAACTCTCGCCTAAACCCCGACGATGGTGAGGAATACACACCTACCAAAGGGTTAGTATTTTGCAGCGGACAGGCACCGACAAGTGACCCCCAAGAGGGATGGGATTCAGAATGGCGAACTATCTCGCTAGATCTGAGCAATTTCTCCGGTCAGAACATCACACTCCACATCGCCACCTGGAATCGGGAGTACGATCATCCCTGGCGTAATGACCGTGGATACTTCAACACTTACGCCTACGTGGACGACATAACACTTGAGTAATAATGAAAGTACCGATGGGGAGATAAGTCATAGTACTCATCTCCCCATCTTCTATTGAACTATATCAGGAAAGGAGACCGATCTTGAATACAGTTAAACTGCGTGTTGGACTTGTAATACTAGTCTTACTGACGCTATCAAGCACACTCATAGTCTCAGCACAAACCGGGCTGGGCGCGCTATCCATCACCTTGATGGAAACCGACGATTTCCCCACCGTCGACGTCTACTTGAGCGTCAACGACCTGGATGGCAATCCAGCCTCGGGCTTGGAACCAGGAGCTTTCACGCTAAAAGAGAACGACGTACCCATCCCGAACTTCGACTTAGAGACGACAGAACACCCTATGCTGATCGGCGTCGTCATCGACTCCGCCATCAGCTTCAACACCTGGGAGGATGGAGCCTCAAGAGTAGATCATGCCAAAGAGGCCTCTATGCAGCTGGTCGCACCAAAGCACAAGCGCCTTGAACCAGAAGATGAGGTGGCCGTCTTCGCCTTCCAGAATGGCACCCCCCAACGCTTACAGGATTTCTCCTACGATCATAACCTGGTCATCGACCAGGGCATCAGGGAGGTCAGCACAGAGGGCAACCGGTACACGGCTCTCTTCGACATCGTGCGCCAGGCGATTGAGGAGACCGCCACGCGCAAGGGCGCACGACGGCGCGCTCTGCTGGTCTTCTCGGATGGCATCGATGAAACAAGCGCCTCCGACGTCGACGCTGTCATCAAAACAGCCCAGGAAGCTCATCTTTTGATTTACACCGTCGGTATGGGAGGCCGGATGGCCCCTGATAGCGAGCGGTCGTCCTTCCTTCGCCGTCTGGCCGACGAAACAGATGGGCAATATATGTGGTACCGACCAGGCCGCCAGGGCGAAGAGGAGGAGATGGAGGGCTTTCTCGATCAGATCGCCGCCCAGCGTGCCGGCTACTTGCTCTCTTATACCTCCAAGCAATATCAGGGAGAACCACAAATCTATCTGACAGCCCAGCACGGCAGCACGAGTGTCGAGGACACCGCCGCCTTTGAAGTTCCTCCTCAACCTCCTCGCATCACCATCGATAATCTGGATAACGGCGAAGTCGTCATCGGTACCGTGACAATTCAGCCCGCTATCTCCCGCGCTCAACGGGATATTGACCGCGTGGAATACTACCTGGACGAGGATCTGGTTCACACGTCACGAGCTGCTCCATGGACCTTTGAATGGAATGCGGAAGAATACGCAGATAGCCATACCGACGCCACCAGGCATACGCTCAAGGCGGTAGTCTGTGACATCGGGGACCAATGCAATGAGACTACTATGACCCTGGGAGCGCGGTTACCGGCCCCCACGCCGACGCCTAGCCCAGTGCCAACCTCAGCATCCACCAGCAATACGATGGTTATGGGCATCGCTATCGGCTCGTTGGTGATTGCTCTTGGTGCTTTGGTGACGATGATTATCTTCATCCAACGAGGTGACATCAAGTCTGTGGGAGGCGTCGTCTCCGAAGTACGCCGGCGCACTCAGGTATGGCGTCGCCGCACCGGCATCTTTAGCGGTGAGGAACCAGAAGCCCAGACAGCTAAGCTGACGGTTATCAGCGATAACTCCCAGGGAGAGATCTTTCCTTTGCAAGACAGCGTTATCTACCTGGGTCGTGAGGAAGATCGAGCGGATATCGCCCTCTACTGGGACCATCACGTCTCCGGGCGGCACGCCAAGATATCCCAGGAGGGGGATCAGTTCTACATCTGGGATATGAACAGCACCAATGGGACCTGGGTTAATGAGGAACGTGTGCGTCGTTCCCTTTCCGAAGGACTGGAGCTAGAAGAGGCCCGTGCGTTATACAACGGGGATATCATTCGCCTGGGCCCCAACGTAAAGCTCCGTTTCAATGCAGCGACGGAGGAAGAAAAAAAGGAAGATGAGGGTAATGACACACCATCCGCCGCTGGCTCCCACGAGGACGACTCACAAGCGGAAGGCGTTCCAACACAAGTCCTCTCGGAGTCCAATCGGGGCCACTCACCGTCCAAGGACGGCCGTGGTCAAAAAACTCAAGTCACGCCGCGCGAGTAGCATCATGGGCTCATCGACAACATAGATAGAAAAGGGAAAAGGTATGGGAAATAGAACTATAGAAGCACTGCCCAAAGGCACATGCATTGGCCCCTATGTCATCCTCAATACCGTTCCAGGAGGTATTGGTGGCATGGCCATCGTTTACAGAGCAAAGATGGGTAACGGCGATATTGTTGCTTTGAAGGTAGCTCAAGCCGGCTTAGGTGGCTTTCTCAAAGATGAGACATCTTTTCTGAAGGCCACAAACCTGGAGCACCCTCACATCATCAAAATACTGCCTACCCCGCTCGGAGGAGGCGTCAGCGATCACATCGTCAAGGATCCCAAGAGCGGTTGTTGGTATTTCGCGATGGAGTTTATGGCGGGCGGATCGTTGGATGACTGGCTGAAACATCGTAAACAATTGAGTCTATCCCGATCTATAGAAGTAGTGCGACAGATTGCGAGCGCCCTTGATACTGCTCATCAGGCTGGCATCATTCATCTGGACGTCAAACCCAGTAATATTCTCTTTCGAAAAGACCCCAAAAAGAATAAAATTGAAAGCGTCCTGACGGATTTCGGCATCGCGAGGCCCAAAGGGAGAATCGCCTCTAACCAGACCTCTCTTACCGTCGAATATGCCTCCCCGGAGCAGGCTCGTCTGGCACAGGGGGATACCGTTGACGTCGGCCCGGCATCGGATATCTACTCCCTGGCGGTGATTTTCTACGAGATGATCACCGGACATCTACCTTTCCAGGCCAAAAACGACGTGGCTATGTTACATCAGATCGTCTACGAAGATCCTGACCTGCCAGAGACCATCGACCAACCGCAGTTGGCCTCCACCCTCCAGCGAGCGTTGGCAAAAGAGCCGAAGGATCGATACGGTTCCGCTCGGGCTTTTGTCAACGACCTGGAGGCATTGCCGCAAGAGGCCTATGACAAATTCACAGAACGACACAATGTCCACCCTCTCCTCAGCCTGGCGCTGGGAGTACTCATCGGGATCGGCGTGGGAGCCCCGGGGGGGTATTTCATCGCTCAACAAGAAATCACATCTACTCCACAACCGATCGTTGTTACTTCGACGTCCTCTAGCGTTCAGCAGGATGTGAACACGGAGACGCCAGCTGCAGAAACTGCCACACCTACGCAAACGCCAGCCGAAGAACCAACGACAACCCGAGAGCCTACATCTACCCCGGTTCCAGCGACGGCTACTTATACGCCGCACCCCACGTTACCCCCGACATCGACACCGGCTACTTCGGAATAAAGACCAGAAAGATAAATTGGAGGACAAGGATGGACGAAAAGAAGATACCTATTTACGGCGCTGCACATACAGATCCCGGCGGAAGACGCAACAACGAGGATGCCGTCTACACTTGTGAGAATATCGAGGATGAGAAGATAAACCAACGTGGACGGCTTTACATCGTGGCCGATGGTACGGGAGGACAGGAAGGTGGTCAAACAGCCAGCAGTATGGCCGCCACCATCATCAGCGAACACTTCTATGACGAAACCACAAAGGATATCGGAGAAAGCCTGCGTGAAGCCACCAAGACAGCTCATGAAGCGCTCTACGAACTGGCCCAAAAAGTGCGAGCGTGGGCGGAGATGAGCACCACCCTTGTTGCAGCTGTCGTACGCGAAGGAACCATCTACATAGCTCATGTTGGAGATAGCCGCGCTTACCTGATCCGCGGTGGAGAGGCCCGCCTCCTGACGCGCGATCATGTCTGGCTTGAGGACGACGATAACTATGGCGCGTTGACCCGATGGCTAGGAGGCGCGCGACGTTCCTCGGTGGAGGTAGACGTTACCACAGAGACCTTGCAAGAGGATGATACTATCGTCTTATGCTCCGATGGCCTGACTGACGTGGCCGATGGGACGGACATCGCCCGTGTGGTGGATAAATATGCGCCGGAGGCTGCATCTCAGCAATTAGTCGGGCTGGCAAATCGATTGGGTACGGGGGATAACATCTCCGTGGCTGTTATTCAATACGGCGGTAAGGCACCAGCTTCTTCCAAGAAACAATGGGCCTGGGTTGGAGCTGGTGGTACTGCGCTCGTTGGCTTGGCAGCTATCCTGGCGTTGCTGTTACCCACAGGAGGAGGGGGCGATGGAAACAATGACTTGCTATCCTCTCCCACCGCGACGCCCCTCGCCAAGATCGAGGTCGAAAGTACCTCTGCTCCCACTTTGACCCCCACGCCACTTGAGATGACCGATTCATCAGAGGAGGAGGGAGATCGCGAACCTACTTCAACCCCGGTCCCGGCAACGGCTACCTTCACTCCTCGTCCAACCCTGCGTCCAACAGATCCACCTCCTACACCAACTCCCGCGCCTCCATCGCCTACTCCTGATCAATCCGGGGGTGGGGGCGGCGGCGGCAATGGCGGTGGTGGAAACGGCGGTGGTGGTGGTGGTGACGACGGTCCCTCACGATAACCCCTCGGCACTCGCAAGTTAGCATTATCAGAAGGCTCTATGTCGATCAGCAAGTAACACAATCGTCCTCATCCCCAGAGGTAGGAGATGAGGACGATTGTCACCCCGCAGTGCCTCATTCTCTTCATCTGGCGTTTTGTGCCAGATGTGCTACACTAACCCCGCAAATTGCTCTTGCATGACCAGCAAACTATCGATCGCCAGGGATAGGACAACCCCTGGCTCATACGAAGAGAATAAGGACATCACTATGCAACTCTTTACTGAACTGATGGCCTACCTGGAGGCCATGGCAAACCAGGTTCCGCTAGAAATATTTACCTTCTTCGGCACTATCGTTGAGGAGATCTTTGCTCCCATCCCTTCCCCCTTCGTGATGACCATCACCGGGAGCATCGCGCAGGCCCAGGGCCATCCGATGATCTACTTGATCATGGTCTCCATCATCGGGGCCGCTGGGCGTGTGACTGGCACCAGTTTCCTCTACCTCATAGCTGACGTGGCAGAAGATATTGTCATCGGCAAATTTGGCAGTTTTCTGGGTGTCTCCCATCAGGAGATCGAACAGATCGGCTCCCGGTTCAACGGCACGGCACGGGACTATCTGACGCTGATTTTCTTCCGCAGCATCCCCGTCATGCCCAGCTCTCCGATCTCTGTCGTCTGTGGTCTGATCAAGATGAACTACAAAGTCTTCGCCATTGGAACCGGCATCGGTAGCGTTTTCCGAAACCTGTTTTTCCTCTACATTGGGTTTACTGGGCTTGCAGCGACCGAGTCCTTTATGGAGGGATTCGAGAGCGTCGAGACTATTGTTCAGATCGTCTTCGTTCTGGCTCTCGTGGGAGGGTTTTACTACTTCTACAGAAAACGCGAGCGTGGTGAACTTCTAGAACCTGTCGAAGAATCCGAAAATACAGAGTCGGAGTTAGACCCAGATACCAATCAAACCCCGCCTTCTTACGACCCTTCTCCCAACCATAACTGAAGCTGCCTTCGGCGACAACGTAAGGTCATCCCGGTTTCGCTTGAAACTAATATGAGGATTCTACCTCTTTGCCTACCGATCAACAGCGGGGGAGGGGAATTACCCCTTGCACTCGATACGTAGCAAGGCCTTGCATCTGAAACAAAGCAAGGGCTTGCTACGTTTTGGATGCAAGGGCTTGCATCTACGAGTGCATAAGAATAACAGAATATATATGAGCACAGACCCCACTTGGTGCGTGCCGGTGCTTTCCCCTACCCCCTTCATTTCGTATAGCCAATTTAGATCGTCCACAGACCAAGCTTGCATCTGAAACGTAGCAAGCCCCCCTCAGAAGGCCAAATCTTGCAACTCGTCCGGGGAAATCTCCGCCAAAGTCGTCGGAGCGTAGCGTAATGCTTGCCGGAAGGCCGCCGCTGGATTGTCCACCTCGTCGCGGTGATCCAACCAGTAATTCAGCAACTCGTAAACCCGGTCTGGGTCTTGAGCGAAGTGAGCTGCGACCTCGGCTGTGGAACCGTTCCAACGCAGGCGTCGGAGCATATTCAGCACATCATCAGGGAGGGAGGAAGGTTCTTGCGTGGGGGTGGGGGAGCGATCCGCAGGCCTGGTCACTGCAGATCGGTGTTCCAGCAAGCGATTTCGGATGTTGATCGTCTCCTTGTCATCAGGCTTGCAACGAAGCAGTGAGCGAATCTGCTGCTCAGTAACAAGTGGCCAATGCTCGCGATCAGCCGGTCGGGCGCAGAGGTTATCCTCAATGTACCGGGTGGCGGCCAGGAGCCGATTAGGTCCTCGGATGAGACCGTCATAATCATCAAACGCCATATTCCAGACAGGTCGCCCCTCGTCGTTGTGGCTCGTGACCTGAGGCGAATAGGTAAGCAGAAAGCGCTCGCAAAAGCTATGGAAAGAGAGTGGGTCGTTGACCTCGATGAAAAGCGTGCGCGAGGGATTTTGAATCCCCATAGCTGCCAGCTGCTCCAGCGTAATGCGCCGGACAGGCTTGCGCGGCTTGCCCTCCTCGTGCCAGGTCAGGACTTGCTGGTCATAGTCCTCCCGCGAACGGCGGGCTAAGTCCCGTCCCTTGGTCACCTCAATCAGTCCTGCGTCAACCAGGTCCCGCCGCGTGTTACGTAAACTCGTCTGCCCGACTTTGAACAGGGGAGCCAGCAAGCCACGATGTGAAGGCCAGGCCTTATCGGTCAAAAGATGATCGGGATTGTGCTGTACAAACCGCTTATAAGTCACCCATAGCCCGATGCCGTCCAGGCCGATTTTAGGACCGTACAGGTCTATCAAATCGTGGTAGACGATCTCCCAATGGCGATCCCGGGTGTAGCCCTCTGTGATGACAGCAAGTTCGTCGTCTTCGTGCATAGTGCCCCCATCCGATGATAAGGTTTAGAACAGCGCGTGGGGCTTTGAAGCATAAAGCCCACCTTTGAGGAAAAGGTGGGCACATTCTTGTCAGACACTCCTCTTTATGTTATACTTCATACATACGGAAAGAGAAGTGGCCCACGCTTCTCCGCCAGCGCCAGGCCCCCACCTGGCGCTTTTTCCTTTCTATCACGTCTCCATCACGCCGCTTACGTCATACTCCTCTTGCGTCTAAGGTAAATCTCATCCAAAGCCTTTTCTATCCGACAGCCGTTAGCTCAGCTTTTGTAGTGTCGCGATCATCCAGCAAGTCCTCTGGATCCCAGCCCTCAATATCCTGCAACCGGCGCAGGTCATCAATGCTGACGATAGCCGCCTTGGGGTTGCCGCGACTGGTAACCACAATGCGCTCGGCGCCGTAAGCAGCGCGATTCAAATATTCAGATAGACTCCGGCTTAACTTACTCACGCTGACAGGCATTTTACTCCTCCAATAGATGTCACCAGTTGTCACCAACTGTTAGCAATGTTGAAAGAGATCATTGAGACTGATGCTCTATTATATGTATAATAGCTATAATGTCAACATTGGTGCGAGGG
>CAYYTU010000102.1:0-8663 GCA_964474655.1 uncultured Anaerolineales bacterium | reverse complement strand
CGTAGACTTCCGAAGTCTTGGCACTCCTGCCCCCCCAAGTTTTGCATACACCCGAGGCGATTATCACGTTGCGTCGAGAGAGTCGCAGACGCGAAGCACGCATCTATCGGAACGTTACCATCTGCATTTCGTTTTGTAATCGTGATTGGACAAATTACCTTAAAGGGGCTATAATTTCGACGTCAATGCTTTGTCCTGAATGTGATTCCGACGTTCCCGAAGATACTTCTCTTTGCCCTCAGTGTGGGGTTGTGTTACCTGCTTCCTCCTCCGAATCGACCTCGAAAAGAACTCAATGGCGACGTCTGCGGCCCTTCATTCTCTGGGGGTTGGGATTCTTTGTGCTCTTTATGCTCAGTATCGGCGTCGGCGCCTACGCTGGCTTTCGCCAGGGGGAGCGTGAACGTGAAGAGCGCTTGAAGGCCACAGCCGAACATCATTATCAGCAGGGCATTGAGCGCCTGGAGGCTGGCGAGTACGAGCGGGCCATCGCCGAGTTCGAGTACGTGCTCAAGGTCGATCCCGATCACCCGCTGGCGCAGCAAGGGATTGACGAGGCTGAGACGCGGCATAATAACCAGTCCACCCCGACGGCAGAATCCTATCAGGTCACGGTGGAAGATGTCTATCAGGAGGCTGTTGAGGCGTATGAGGACGAGCAGTGGCAGTCGGCCGCTGCGAGCCTGGTTCAGCTGCGCACCCTTGATCCCGACTACAAGGCCGAAGAGGTCGAACGGATGTTGTTTGAAAGCCGCTACGAGGCCGGAATGGCCTTATTGGAGGACGATCGGTTTGAGGAGGGGATCTTCTATCTGGATCAGGCGGTGGCTCTGCGTCCATTAGATGATGAAGCGCGCCGACAGCGTGACCTGGCGATGAAGTATATGACCGCGTTGGGATATTGGGGCGTCAATTGGGATCGCTGCATTGAGCGCTTTGAGGAGATTTATGCCTCTGCGCCGGACTACAAGGATGTTTTCCAGCGGCTCTATCGCGCTCGTCTCAAGTACGCTGAGGCCTGGTACGCGGAGGGCGAGATGTGCCCGGCTGAGGAGCAGTACGGCGAGGCGTTGCGGCTGGTCGCCTCCTCCGAAATTGAGGACAAGCGCGCTGAGGCCGCCGAAATCTGCGAGGAGGCTACTCCTACTCCGGTGTCCACCGTCGAAGGCTCAGAGACGATCACTATGACCGATCTGCCGGAGGGCTTCAATGTGGGACGGTTGGCCTATCCAGTCTACGATGCCCAGACTGGGTTATATGATGTCTATGGCCTCTTTTTTGCTGAAGGTCGGCTCGTTCAGATGGCCGCCGGGGCCGATCAACCCTGTTGGGTGTGGGGCACCAGAGCGCTCGGTTACCGCGATCTGATCGCCGGTGGCATCTCGCTTATGCCCTCCGGGGCCACCACCGGACGGGAGCTGGCTTCTGGAGCCGGGTTGACCTGGCCCACTTTCTCGCCTGACGGCAGTCGTATGGCCTATGCAGCGCAGGATAGTGAGGGCAGCTGGCAGATCTACATCGCTCCCACCGACGGCTCGGCCGAGCCTGAGTGGCACGCCGCTGGCAAAGGACCGGTTTGGGGTCCCAACGGCCTCCTGGCCTGGACCGGATGCGACGATGAAGGCATGTGTGGCATCTTGGTCGATGACCCCGACGATGATCAGTCGCCAAACCGCCTCAGTAGCAGCTATAGCGACATTGGCCTCCACTGGGCGCCCGACGGCGGCAACCTGGCCTATATGTCGAATCACACTGGCAATTGGGAGATCTACTTGGTCAGCCTGGCTGGGGGCTTTATGCAGTTGACGGATAACGCGGCCAACGATGGCCTGCCTGCCTGGGCCCCGGATGGTTCCGGTTTGGCCTTCGTCTCCGACCGCGATGGGGAGTGGGCCCTCTACGTGATGCAGCCCAACGGCGAGAACCCCCAGAAGATCGTAGCGCTGGGCTCCGCTCTGCCCAACTGGACCAGTCAGCGGGTCTGTTGGGCCCCCTAGCGTGAGCGATATACCGGGTCACCTCGCTGGACTTTTGAGGGTGGCGATGGGACGTTCTGGGCTGGGGTGATCGTGTGCCGCGGGTTTTCGAAACGAATCGTCTGCGAAAGCGCCTTCAATGCCACAGAGTGTGCTCAGATGCGAACAAGGCGTGATACGTTCCGTAAGCGCGCGTGTAGGCAATCTAATGCGTCTAGGGCGCTTGGGAACTATTTCGTTTGCCCGCCGCGCCGTGAGCTTGACGGAAGCGGGTAAAGGCGTTATACTTACTGTGCTTCGGGGCGTGGCGCAGACGGCTAGCGCGCTGCGTTTGGGACGCAGAGGTCGCCGGTTCAAGTCCGGCCGCCCCGACTGGCCGCGTACGCGCGGGCGTTGCAAAAAGGTATTGCCGCAGCCTTCCAAGCTGCTGTTGCGGGTTCGATTCCCGCCGCCCGCTCTTCTGTTATGAATTGGGCCCATAGCTCAGTGGACAGAGCAACCGGCTCATAACCGGTCGGTCCTTGGTTCGAATCCAAGTGGGCCCACCTCTTCTCTCCTCTCTTACTTGTGAATCCACGGGCTGACTCAGTCTTGTCTTATGATCTTCGGTTGACGCTCTCCATCGCTTGTGGTATCCTCCCGCGGTAATGAGTGAACAAGAGACGATCAAAGCGGTTGGCATGTTCTCGGGTGGCCTGGATAGCACCCTGGCGGCCTGTTTAATGTTGGAGCAGGGCGTCGAGGTCACAGCGCTCCATTTCCGCACAGGGTTCTCCTACGAGAAGCGGAAAAGAGCAACGGCGGTGGAGGCGGTAGCGCCGACTATGGCCGAACGGGCCGCCGATATGCTCGGGCTCGAGCTAACGACTATCGACGTCTCCAGCGATTTCATCCCCGTGATCCTCCACCCCCGTCACGGCTATGGCTCTGGGATGAATCCGTGTATGGATTGTCGGATCTTCATGCTGCGTCAGGCGAAGTCTTGGATGGAAGCGTACGATCATCACTTTGTCTTCACCGGCGAGGTGGTCGGGCAGCGCCCCAAGAGCCAGCAGCGTTCAATGTTGGACGTCATCGCGCAAGAGAGCGGTTTGGAGGGGCGCTTGCTCCGCCCGCTTTCGGCCCAATTGCTTCCGCCCACCATCCCGGAAAAGCGCGGCTGGGTCGATCGCGAGCAGCTGTACGACATCAGCGGGCGCAGCCGCACGCGCCAGATCGAGCTGGCGGAGCGCTTCGGCATCACCGATTACGCCCAACCGTCGGGCGGATGCTGTTTTTTGATCGATCAGCATTATGCCGAGCGTTTGCGGGATTTTTTAGCTCACGAAGGCGAGGAGGCCCTGACCGCGAGGCGAGCACTCTTGCTCTCGGTGGGCCGTCAGCTCCGTCTACCCTCGGGGCGCAAAGTCATCGTGGGGCGTGATGAGGGTGAGAATGCGTACATAACTTCTCAGGGTCATGAGGGCGTGTTGTTGACCACGGTCGATTACCCTGGCCCGATGACGTTGGTGTGGGGCGGGCCGACGCGAGCGGAGATCGAGCTGGCGGGGCGTATCACGGCGCGCTATTCTCAGGGCCGCGATGAGCCGGTCTTGCGCGTCGAGGTGCAGCGTGGCGCGGCGCAGGAGGGAGAGGACGTGATCACCGTGGCACCGCTGGCGCTGGACGAGATTCACACCTTGATGGTGTGAGCGCTTGATGGGATCGATGATATTGAGCACCGCGACTGACTTTTTCTGCTTGAAATCGGGTCTGTTTTGGCGCTACCTGCTGCTCGTTTTGATCCTTCTGTTGGCAACGGGACTTCGTTTGACGCGGTTGGGGTTGATTGAGTTCAAGTTCGACGAGGCCACGATGGCGCGGAGTGCCCTGGCGGTCGCGCGGGAGGGGCGTCTTCCGTTGGTCGGTATGGTCAGCTCGCAGGGTCCTCACAATCCCCCCTTGATGATCTACGTGTTGGCGTTGCCCTTTGCCTTCTCCTTCGATCCTCGTCTGGCCGCCGGATGGACCGCTTTGCTGGGCGTGGTCGCGGTGGGATTAACCTACTGGCTGGGGCGACGTTATTTCGGTTGGCGGGTGGGGGTCGTTGCAGCTCTTCTCTTTGCGGTCAACCCGTGGGCCGTTTTCCAAAGCCGTAAGATCTGGGCACAAAACCTGCCAGTGTTGACATTACTCTTTATTGTCGCTCTCCTGGCGCTGGTGGTCGGGCGACGATCCTGGGCCCTGGTGGGGGCGTTGGCAGCAGCTGGTGGGCTGGTGAGCCTCCACCTGGGCGGGTTGACCTTTTTCTTCGTCCTGGGGGCGGTGGGGGTGCTTTTTTGGCGTCGCGTTCGTCCAGCGCCGGCGTTGGTGGGGCTGGTCGTGCTTTTGCTCATCCTCAGTCCTTATCTGATCCATAATGCCCATCGGGGCTGGCCGGATTTGTACGCTTTTGCGCGGTTGGGGCAGGCACAGGCTTCTTTTAACCCCCGGGCCTTCTGGATGTCCAGCGTAGTGTCCAGCGGATGGCAGATATCGTCGCTGGCGGGGGAGCAGCATAGGGCCTTTGAGGCCTCTATTTTCGATTTGAGCTGGCTCGATGGGGCCGAAATGGCGCTCTTCTGGATTGGCCTGGTCTGGTTGGGCTGGCGTGTGGGACGGCGGCTGGTGTACAAGCAGCGCCATCTTTCGCGTGCGGATGAGGCGCGAGTGGTGCTTCTCATCTGGTTCCTGGTGCCGGTGGCTTTATTGACGCGCCGTTCGCCGGTTCATCCGCATGACTTCAATCTCCTCTACCCGGTACAACATATTATCGTCGCTTTGTTGACGGTGGATGTGGCAGATTGGATCGGTGAATGGGGTCTTTGGGTTTCTCGCCCGGGGCTTTCCGCTCTGGTGGTATTTTTTGTCCTGCTTGTTATATGGCAGGTCTATCTTCAGGAATCCCTGTTGACGTTTGTGGATCGGCATGAGACGCCCGGCGGATATGGCGCGCCGCTCAAATATGCCCTATCGGCGGCCGAGCAGGCCCAGCATCTGGCGAGGATGGGAGGGGATTCGGAGATTATCGCCTTGTTGCCCGGCGACGAGCCGCGTCATGAGGGCGAAGCGGCTGTCTTCGACGTCTTGTTGCAGCGCGAGAGTTACCGTCTGATCGATGGGCGGAAGGAGCTGGTGGTGCCGGAGACTTCGGTCACTTATCTGGTCCATCCGCAGGTGGAAAGTATTGCTCTGCAGCTTGGTGGAGTGGCCGACGAGAGCGCCAGGCCGCTGCCGCTGCGTGGTGGGAGCGATGCTAGCTACCGCTTTTTCCGTCGCCAGTCGGACGCCGACGGTCTTCTCCGGGCACGCTCCCCGGGCGAGGGGCCGGCTCGCTGGTCCATTGGTCCTGTGCTTCTGGGCTATGATTGGGAGGGCAACGCGAGGCCCGGAGGCACGATTCGCTGGATGCTCATCTGGCGCGTGGACCGGACACCTCCAGCAGGAGATGCGATTCATTGGTTCAATCATCTGCTGGATGAGGAGGGGAGGCGTTGGGGACAGAAGGATCATGCCGCCTTCCCGCCTTCCAAATGGCGGGCCGGGGATACGGTCTTCTCCTGGTTCGATCTTACCGTGGACCCCGCAGCTCCCGACCCGCCATACACCATTCATAGTGGGCTTTACACTTATCCCGATGTGACTAACATCCCGTTGGTCGATGAAGCGGGCAATCCGATCGGCGTTTTCGTGGAACTGGGGCCTATCGGTGCCACGCCGTGAGCGCCTGCTGGATCTGGCCTGTCTGGCGCTCCTGGCGCTGGTCGTGGCGGCCTTCTTTTGGCCGTTGTTGTTCGCCGGACGTTGGGTCCCGCGAGGCGGGGGGGATCTGGTCTCTTTCCTCTGGCCGATGTACCGTTTCGCCGCGCGAAGCCTTCGTTCCGGCATCGTTCCGTTGTGGAATCCGCACCTTTACAGCGGTGCGCCTTTTGTGGCCGACAATCAATCGGGCGTCTTCTACCCGGTCAACCTGGTGGCTTTTGCCCTGTTCGGAGAGCCGAGCTATGCGGTGATGGAGGGGCTGGTCGTCTTCCACATCTGGCTGGCGGCTGCGACGCTGTTCACCCTGATACGAGGCTTGAATCTTGGACGGCCAGCGGCCTTGTTCGGCGGGCTGGCCTTTGCCTTCTCCGATCTGTTTGTGACCCACATTGGCAACTTGAACCTTAACGCAACGGCGGCCTGGTTACCGCTGCTGGTATTATTGACGCACAAGGCGCTGACGGAACGGCGTCTGAGCTGGGCGGTCGGAGGCGGGGCCATCCTGGCGGTGGCGGCGCTGGCGGGACATGGGCAGATGTTACTCTTCCTGGCCCTGACGGTAGTGTTGTACACGGGTTACAGACTGGCGGTGGAGGGCGTGCATTCATCTTCCAGGCGGGAAGCGGCGCAGCGGGGCCTGACGAGCCTGGGGCTGGCGGCTTTGATCGCGGCTATCGGCATTGGCGGTGCGGCTCTGATGTTGGTGCCAGCTTATCAGATGGCGGGACATACAGCCCGGGGGCACCTGTCTTATCAGGAAGCGACGGAATACTCGCTCCCCCCGCGGGCTCTGATCGGCCTGTTGGCCCCTGGATTCTACGGGCGAGGGGCGAGCGGCTTCTGGGGCCCCTGGAAGCGGGTCGAGGTAGGCTACGTGGGGGTCACGACACTGGTGTTGGCGTTAGTTACTATCTTGTTTCACGCTCGGCGTCTTTTCACCGGCGTAGGTCTGGAGATCCATTTTCCCTTTGTTTTCTTCGCTCTCTTGATCCCGCTGGCCTTTTTGCTGGCGATGGGACGTTATACGCCGCTCTACGGGATGGTGTATCGTTACTTACCTGCTTTCGATCAGGTGCGGGTTCCGGCTCGGCTTATTTTGCTGGGGGATCTGGGGCTGGCGGCGCTGGCAGCTGATGGGCTCGCGTGCTTGTTGCAAGCGGGGAAGCGTTGGCGCTGGCTGACGTGGGTCTCCCTGGGGGTGGTGCTGGCGGCGGTTGTCTGGCTGGTACTGGGGTTGTCGTGGGCTCGCTCTGTGCCGCCGCCGGGTCGGAGGCCGCAGGCTGCGAGAAGTGTTATCATCGCGGCCGGCCTTCTGGCTCTGAGCGGTGTACTGGTGGGGGGGACCCAGCGCTGGCGAGGGGCGGCGTGGTTGTTTTTGGGCTTGCTCGCAGTGGACCTGGTTGGGCTGGGATCCACGATTGAGGTCGATGCTTCTGATCCCACGCTCGGTTTTCGCCATACTGATCTGGTCAACTTCTTGCGCCAGGATCCGTCGGAGTTCCGCATTGAGGACGCTGCGGGGGCCTGGCAGCCGGATGCGGCTCTGGTGC
Source organism: uncultured Anaerolineales bacterium (assembly GCA_964474655.1). Classification (GTDB taxonomy): domain Bacteria; phylum Chloroflexota; class Anaerolineae; order B4-G1; family B4-G1; genus CAYYTU01. The sequence continues at coordinate 1,357 of CAYYTU010000102.1, read as the reverse complement.
ATAGGCTCTATGACATCGGTGGCATCTTCAACCCGCTGGCGTTGGCGCCGTATCAGGCCTATCGGTGGGCAATCGGCGAGCGGGGCGGTACGTTATATAATCTTTTGGGGACCAAGTACGTCCTGGTCGATAAAGGGAAGCCGCCGGGGGATGAGCAGTTAGTGCCGGTCTATACTGCGAATTCTGAGATCGACGTATATTTGAACACCGGGGCGTTGCCGCGGGCGCTTTTTGTCTCCCAGGCGCAGGTGGTGGAGGATCACGAGGCAGCCTGGCAGGCGATTCACGCCTCGGACTTCGATCCTACGGCGCACGTAGTATTGGAGCAGGGACAGCTCGGGGGGCAAGCGCCACAGGTCGTGGGGGATGATGCGAGGGAATGCGCTGAGCGCGTCACCTTCGTGGCGTATGGCTTGAATGAAATCGAGCTGGCGGTGGAGACGTCGGAGGCGGGATGGCTAGTGTTGAGCGATGTCTACTACCCGGGGTGGCGAGCGACGGTTGATGGACAGTCGGCCGACGTCTTGCGGGCTAACTACACATTTCGCGCCGTCCATCTGCCAGCCGGCGAGCATACGGTGCGCATGATCTTTTCGCCGCTGGCGTGGCGTGTTGGCCTGGCGCTGAGCCTCGTCACGTGGGGCGCGTTAACCGCCTGGGCCGCCGGCGTGCTGCGCAAAAGCCGTGGTCAAAGGGTGAAGGACGAGTAGAAAATTTACTTGCACGCCCCGAGGGCTTAAAGTATAATCGGCATCTCCCTGGATCTGAGTAACTCCAAAAAAGCACCTTGTGAAATCGATCTGCTGTTGGCATGGTCGGGAGACCGACCAGAGCACTTTTTACCCGCTGAGGCCGGACTCCTGACCGTGTGCCATTGGGACATATTCTAAAGATACTTCTTGACAGTTTTGCTAAAGTACCCCCGTGACCAAAGAGCGCACGCAGTCGGGGGCCGGGGTTTTGACGATTTAGCCTGAGTGGTGATGCCACCTTCAAAATAAGCAACTCCCACCAGAGCACCAGATTTCCCGCCCGAGCCCTATCGGGGTTACTTTCGCGCTACTGCCTTACTTGGACCTACTGGCTACCGGACACTTCTCGAATCCAGCCTGTTAGCAAGCATCCTGAGTCCGTCGAAGGATGACTTTTGCTGGTATCTGGTCTGGAGAATCATACCAGGCGTATGCAAAACTTGGGGGATTAAGAGCGTCAAGACTTCGGAAGTCTACGTTAACAATGTGCTCTGGCTTCAAAACCGCTCTCTTAAGCACAATTTGGCAAGCAAAGTAGTATTCAGAGACTTCCGAAGTCTGTCCTCCCTCGACTTGTAGATGCGCCCAACCTTTTACAAAACTAT
>CAYYTU010000101.1:7010-8774 GCA_964474655.1 uncultured Anaerolineales bacterium | reverse complement strand
ATGCCGCACATAGTCTCCCTCCTGGTATAAGTATGCAAGTGTGCAAGTGTGCAAGGGGGTCGCTGTCGGGCCTTTTGGGCCGCCGGTTGCTCGCGGCGGTCGCATCAAAAGTCGCGTTAATCCTGGCGTCTGACAAAAGGCAAGTAAACACGATACAAATCCAGCTGGCTCGTCAAGATACCATCGCGCGTCACACTCACGTTATTCAGCTCGTCATATTCAGGCACTAACCCATAAGCGCGTGCCCGGAAATTATCCACCTTGACGTAGACAGAATTGATTCGCGCTATCTCCTCCGCGCCGAAGAGAATCGGCGCCTGGTTATTATACCAGGGGTTTGCGATGACCTGCACATACTCAGCACCCGGCGCCAGGGGAGGCGGTGCACCAGCGATGCCTTTGTCACATTCCCGCTCAAAGGGATAAGAACTGACCAGACCGAAGAAAACATCGACCCAGAATCCCGCCCTGTTATCCGGATTCCAGCCCCAACCAGTACCCTGATTCTTCACCGTGATCGTAAAAACCGTCGGGACATTCGGCTCTAGCGGCCAGGGAGAGACGTTGATGCCCGTCACCACCAGATCCGGCACCCCCACGAAACCCAAGGCCCTGTTGTCGCTGTAATTAGCCTCACCACCGGTAACAGCATCGGCCGCGATGGTAAACTCAGTGGCGAAGCTAGCTGCACCAACCTCCGCCCCAGGCGGATGACGGACGACAAACAGAGCTATCTCCCCTCCGGTGCCAGCATCCAGATCGTCGACCGAATAGGAGTAGTAGCTCCCGCCTGCTGGAGACCAACTGTCATCGCCAGCATAGCTCGTGCCGGGAGGAAGCGTGGTGGAAATGACCACCCCGCTTGCATTCATTCGCCCTCGGTTGCCGTAGATGACCGTATACGTCATCAGGCCACCTGGGGAGAAGAGAGAAGGCGCGTGTGTGACCGAGATGGTGAGATCAGGCCGCGTGCCGATAGCGTCCACATCCTGCACCGTTATAGGCGTCGTCAAAGAAGGTGCTGCCATCCGGGCCTGGTTGGTCACATAAGCTGCCCCCGTTGGCAGCGGGTTGATGACGCGCACGACGAGCTGAGCGCGACCACTCTCTCCTGCAGAGAGCGAGATGCCATCGAAAACCACGCTGCCACCCCGGCGGCGACAATTCCCGACCCCTACCTGGCAGCCGACGTACGTGACGTAATCCGGCAACGTATCGGTAATCACGATGCCACCGGCCAACTCGTTGCCGCTGTTGGTGTACACCAGTGTGTAAGTCAATCGCTCCCCTGCTCCCACTACAGAGCGACGGTCGTCCTTGCCAAAACGAAGGTCTGCATCCAGCACCGTCAGCGAGGCAGTATCCGCCACCACGATGGTGCCGGTATACGTGCCCCGCACCGTCCAGGTGCCGTAGTTCTGAGAGGTATAGACGTTGTCCGACCAGCTGCCGCCGTGACCGCTTTCGTCGATGCTGAAGATCGTATGCTCTGTGACGTCCCCGCGCGTATTGTCGAACGCGTCGAAGGCTTCGGCGGTATAGGGCTGCATACTGCCGGCAGAAATCGTCGCTACAGTGGGCGAAATAACCAGATGGTGCAGCGCCGCCGGATCGACGTCGAAGGTATTGCTCGTGTCTGAGACACCGTCCTCAACGGTGATAGTGACGTCGGTATCGGCAGCCGTGATCGTCACATCGCCCGTCCACAGGCCATCCGTGAAGCTCCCGGTCGTGGTAGGTTCAATCGTGCCCGTCGAGTCGCTG
>CAYYTU010000101.1:0-6910 GCA_964474655.1 uncultured Anaerolineales bacterium | reverse complement strand
ACGCAGCGCCCGCCGTCTGAGGCGAGGGGATTGTGTCGAACGTAAAGTAATCTAGATCACCCGGTTCGACGTCGAAGGCATTACTCGAGTCTGAGCCCCCGTCCTCAACGGTGATGGTGACGTCGGTATCGGCAGCCGTGATCGTCACATCCCCCGTCCACACGCCATCCGTGAAGCTCCCGGTCGTGGTAGGTTCAATCGTGCCCGTCGAGTCGCTGAGATCGGCCGGGCCTGCGTAATCCGTCTTCGGGTTGTCCTCGCCGTCGAATGCCCTGATGGTCACCTCGAACGCAGCGCCCGCCGTCTGAGGCGAGGGGATTGTGTCGAACGTAAAGTAATCTAGGTCACCCGGCTCGACGTCGAAGGCGTTGCTCGTCCCCGAAGCAGTACCAGCCGTGGCCGTGATGACTACCCCGCTCATCGCCCCGGTGATCGTCACACTCCCAGTCCAAACTCCTCCGGAGAAGCTCCCCGTCGTGGTAGGCTCAATCGTCCCCGTCGAGTCGCTGAGATCCGCGGTGCCCGTGTAAGCGACCGTATTCCCAGCAGCGTCCTGAGCCGTGATCGTCACTATGAAAGGATCCCCGGCTGTTTGGGAACTAATGGAGTCAAATTCGAATTGTGACACATCATCGGCCTGGAGCATAGGGCTTGCATCGGCTTCCTGAGGGAAGAGCATCAGTAAGCCGATTACAGAAGCCAGGCCTATGAAAAAAACAGCTACCGCCCGAAAAAGCCCATCTCTACCTCTCATCTTTCCTCTACCTTTCCACTAATCAGAAGAAACCACGCAGCTTAATTCTCCTTCTTGCTGGACTCGCGCTCTATCACGAAGCGCCCTGGGTTGGTTCGGCAGTCGGCTCTGGAGGGGCAGAAGTCGGCGGCTCCTGGGTTGGCGGCTCCTGTGTAGGTGGTTCCTGAGTTGGTGGTTCCTGCGTCGGCTCATCTGTCGGCGGTGGCGGTGGCTGAGTCGGCGCCTGGGTCGGCGCTGGTCGCGTGGGAGCTTGAGTAGGCCGCGGCGTAGGAGGCGACTCGGTCGGCGCCTGGGTTGGCGGACGGGTCGGAGCTTGCGTGGGTGGTTGAGTCGGAGCTTGTGTGGGAGCACGGGTCGGTTCCCGCCTCCCGCCCGAGCCCGATGACGGCGGTTCCGGCGTCTCGGTCGGCGGGGCCGGCGTGAACGTCGGCGCCTGAGTAGGCGTAGGCGTACTCGGCTCTCGGGTAGGCGCTGGCGTGGACGTCGATGTGGCGGTGGCGGTCGGCGTCGTGGTCGGCGTGTGGGTGATTGTAGGCACCCGGGTCGACGTGGACGTCGCCTTCAGTCGATCCACGTCCGGGGTGGCGAAGAGATAAGCAGGAACGGAGATGGTTGGCGACGCGCTGATCCTATCGACCAAAAACGCCTCTCTCCCTGACTCCGCTCGAATCTCGCGGCCCGCCAGCACTGTAACCATTCTTTCCGACAGCGCACAGGAGACGGCCCCCTCTGCAACCGCCAGCCGGGCAATCCCATCGCCGGATACCACCTCCAACCGGGCCGGAACCCGCAGCAGTGTGGCAGTCCAGTCGGCGAACAGAAACTCATACGAAGATCGCTCGGTCTCGAATTGGAGGGCCCCGTCCGCCACCCTCAGCTGGAGAAGCGGGAAAAAGCGTGCCTCCGTCAGCTCGACTGCAGCCCCAGGCGCCAGGTCCAGCACGCTGCCGTCGGCTATGCAGATGCGCGCCCCCTCCTCGGCGTCGGCGATGATCCTGCACGTGCCTTCGATGCAGACCTCCTCCGCAACTCCCCAGTCAGAGGAACCTTCCTCATTCTCCAGACGTGCGGAGCCCCCACATAGCCGAAGCCGAAGGTAAGGCGGGACGAAACGCTCGGAGGCTCCGACCGGCTGACAAGCGGCTAACAAACTCACCAGGCCAGCCAAGGCCAACAAGCCCAGATAAAATCCAATCCTTCGAGCACTCTTGTCCGACGCCAGCTCTGTCATCTGACACCTCGACCCCCCCTGAAGGACGCATACGAAACTTGGGAGAGTAAGTGACGAGAACTACAGATTCCACGGATTGACACAGGTTTGAAGTTGAAAATCAATGTCATCTGTGGTCAAAAATGGATAAAAGCGGTGAAGTCCCCCAAGTAGCAAATACACCCCAACCTGGAACCCTCGGCCGAGATGGTAACGTCAGGCCAGCACCAACTCCGTCTTCAATCGTACAAAACACGCCAACTGCGCCACGGAATCGAAGTTCTCCGGCACTACCTCCTCGTCCTCTACCACCACACCAAAGGTCTCCTCGACGAACATCACCAGCTCAAGCACGCCCGTGGAATCGACAATCCCCTCCTGCAAGAAAGAAGCATCGTCCTCCAGGTTACCATTGTCGGTGAAGAGAAAATTTTCTCTGATGTAATCTCTGATCAATCTCTCTATCACAATCCTATCCTCCTGCTATATGAGGCTCCGGACCAGCCGGGCAGCCGGCTGGTCCGAAGTCCAATCCTTAGTTTCAGGCCCATTTTAACGACTAAGGGTCGGTTTACAGTGACGAAAATCTTAGAATGGGGCTAAAAGCAAGCGAAGGGGAATCGACCAGGTGAAGCTTCTTAGTAATTTTCTAATAACTTTGTTATCCAACGAATACGCCCAGCTTATAAAATATACAACGTACTTCCCGAAAGTTTTCAGATACGATAGGAACGATCTGAAAGCAGCTTCTTTTGGACTTTTAATCAGTCATTGCATCTTCTAGAAGATTATTGGCCAAGACCTGATTCTTAAAGTCCAATTTATAACCACAAAAGCAACGACGCCGCAACGAGGAGATCATTCTACACGATTTATAGCAACATCTGGAAGCCCAATTACATCTGAGGAGGAAAAATGCGCAAGAACCAATATCGTATTCCATTATTCTTGACAGTATTGATTGCCATCAGTATTGTCATTACAGCATCCGTCAGCGCCGACGTACCACGACAGAACGGAGATCCCCCAACCGTCTACGTCGTCGCCGCCGTGGACACGGAAGCCGACAACAATCACCCAATGGGCAACTATCATACCGTCTTCGAGGTTTATAATTACCAACGTCCGGCCGATGAATGCCCAGCGTACGAGACCAAGTATTCACAGCATGGGAGTACGTGGTCAGCCTACACCGACGGCACGGTCTTCAACTTCGAGGTAAAGCCAGCAGGGGAAGAAGAATCTGTAGAAGGCTTTACCTGTGGTAACGACGCTGGGTACGGGCTCGACGACTATCATCGCGCGCTCCAATTCACCGTGCCAGAGGACGGCAGCTACGACATCGCGGTGCAGATAAATTATGTTGGCAGCCCGCCCAATACCCCCATCCACGTTGTCCCCGATGACAACGGCGATCCCGACACCGCCAGCCCCCTGGCCACATACACACTCTCAACGTCCGGCTTCTCAAGCGGCGATTACGTCACCATAGCCGAGGACCTCACTCTGACAAGCGGGCAACCCTACTGGTGGTACGCCGATAGACAGAGTTCCGGTAATAACGATAACCAGTTCGCGGTCTATCGAGGGATTGCTGGCGGCAGCACGACCATCTCTCGCATTATGGAGGAGAACTTCCGTAACAGCCACGTCGACAGCTTCGGCGATCCGTTCAAGATGACCTGGTTTATGGAGATGGATAATTACATCAACCAGGGGCAGTATCAGGACGGGACGCCCTTCGATTATCTGACGCTCTACAACGAGATGCTGGATAACTGGGGCAGCGAAGTCGAAAGCTGGGGCGATGAGATGGCTTACCATCACCACTTCGCCCATTGGGATGGATCGAGCTGGGTCCATACCACCGATCTAACAGGCTATGACTGGCATAACGAGGCCCTCGATTACATGATCCTGGACGCCAACTACTTCCCCGTCACGTTCCGCAGCGGATGGCTGTGGACCAACGACGATTTGCAGGCCTGGATTGAAGACTGGATGCCCATCGACTACAGCAACCTCCCAGGTAACCAATACTGGCCCAATTCCCCGACCAGCTGGTCCCCCTACCAGCCTTCATCCTCTGACTACCAGACCACTGGCGATATGAACCACTGGATCGCTCGCTGCGATAGCGACCCCAGTCAGGGAGGGATCAATTCAGCGTTTGCCGAAGCGCAGGATTCGGAAGGCCCTGTCATCTACTGCTGGTATACGCACAAACGCAGCAATATGCGCAGTGATCTCGAAAGCGCCCAAACGTATCTGGATAACGCAGCGAGCAACCCGGACTACGAAGGGGTGAGCTTCCGGTACGCGACGGCTCAAGAGTCCCTCAAACAGGCTGTCTTGGATTGCACGGACGATAGTCCCCCAGTCCTCACCTTGCTGGAATTGGACGGCATGTACAAGACTATCGCTGACGAACCGCTATGGGGCAACCATCCCTACGTCACCGCTCGATACAGCAATCTGGAAGGAGAAGTCTACACGCACACCGTCGCCACGCAATATGCCACCAATGCCTGGGAGGTCGCTTGGCCAGGTGAAATCACCGTCAGCACGCCGCCCGCGCCCTACGAGGTGGACGTAACAGCTGAGAACGAAGATCCAGAGCGTCCGGCGAGCCACGCCGTGGATGGAAACCCAGAGACCTACTGGGACTCGACGGATCAGGAAGTGCCGGTATGGATTCAGACCGATCTTGGAGAGACGCGGGAGGTGCGAAGGTTCACCATCCACTTCTACGATAGGGACGATCGGGAGTACAGATACGAGGTCGAGGCCTCGACAGACGGCTCCACCTGGACGGGAATCGTGCCGGAAGAGACCATTCACGGGCAGACATCCCACGTCTTTGACCCGGCGGTTTCGATGCGCTACGCCCGGGTGAGGGTCATAGGCAACGACGCTCCCACCAACAACTACGCCCACATCCGTGAGATCGCTCTTTACGAACACACGGAACCCCAGGCGGAGACGTTTTACCTTCAAGAAGTAGGCGCCGGCGCCGTCGATCTCTGCGGCAACGGCGCAGCTGCCTCCCAGCCTGTCGGAGCCGAGCTAACGGTCGCCAAAACCGCCTCTCCCGACGTTATGAGGATCGGAGAGCCACTAACCTACACCGTCACAATCACAAACGAGAGCGCATGGGAACTCACCGACCTGGTGCTCACTGACGATCTACCGGACAGCATGACGTTTGAAAGCGCCACCACAAGTCAGGGGGCCGGCTGCATCGAGAGCAGGCCATTGACCTGCAACTTGGGAGACCTGGCCGCCGATGCCACCGCTCAGGTGACGATCAACGTCATCCCCACCACCAATGGAAGCATCAACAACGAAGCGGAGGTCACAGCGCTCGACCCTCTCAACAACACCGTGAGAGCGGTAGCCAACGTCTCCGTAGACGTCATCGCACCCGACATTGAGATCACCAAGACCGCCGATCCGACGGTCGTCAACGTCGGCGACACGGTCAATTACACCATCACCGTCGAAAACACCGGCGACTCCGATCTCTCTGACGTGAACGTGACGGACCCGCTGCCCGGCTGCACACTGACTGGCCCCAGCGGCGACGACGGCGACAACATCCTCCAGCCCGACGAGAGCTGGACTTACACCTGCTCCATCACCGCTGGCGAGGAGAATACAAACGAGGACATTGAGAACACAGCCAGCGTCACCGCCATCGACGAGGCCGGCGGCACCGTGAGCGCCGAAAGCGAGACTATCACTGTAGACGTCATCGCACCCGACATCGAGATCACCAAGACCGCCGATCCGACGGTCGTCAACGTCGGCGATACAGTCAACTACACCATCGTCGTCGAAAACACCGGCGACTCCGATCTCTTTAACGTGAACGTGACGGACCCGCTGCCCGGCTGCACGCTCACCGGGCCCAGCGGCGACGACGGCGACGACATCCTCCAGCCCGACGAGAGCTGGACTTACACCTGCTCCATCACCGCTGGCGAGGAGAATACAAACGAGGACATTGAGAACACAGCCAGCGTCACCGCCATCGACGAGGCCGGCGGCACCGTGAGCGCCGAAAGCGAGACTGTCTTCGTGGACGTGATCAACCCCCTGGTCAGATTCAGCAAGGACGTCGCTCCCACCACCGTCCGCGTCGGGGATACCGTCTACTACACCATCACCGTCGAGAACACGGGGAATTCCAGTCTCTCCGACGTGACCGTCGAGGACAGCCTGCCCGGCTGCACCCTCACCGGCCCCAGCGGCGACGATGGCGACGAGATCCTCCAGGTCAGCGAGACCTGGGTCTACACCTGCCACGTCACCGCCGGCGAGGAGAACCTGGTCAACACCGCCACCTTCACCGCCACCGACACGCTCGGAACCAACGTGACCGATGCAACCAGGGCCGAAGCGGTCGAAGTCCTCCATCCAGAAATCAAGATCATCAAGACGCTCACCACAGATCCTGTGTCCATCGGATCGTCAGTGACGTTCGCCATCACCGTCACCAACACGGGCGACGTAAGGCTCACGCGCATAAGCGTCACGGACCCACGGGTCAAAATCTGTGAGATTGAGCTGGACGCGCTGGACGCCGGCGAGAGCGAGAGCTACACTTGCCAGGACTCCACAGTGGAGGCAACCTACACGAACATCGCCACCGTCGAGGGCCTCGACCCGCTCGACCGCTCGGTGAGCGACAGCGATGAAGCCGAGGTCGAAGTCGAAATTAGCCCCGCGCCGCCTGACGACGAATACAAAATCTACCTGCCCATCGCCATTAAGGAACAAGCCGCCGCTCATTCGTCCGGGCTCTAGATCGAAACCACTACGAGGGCCAGCGTCTTGCACAAGACGCTGGCCCTCGCGCATGCTGGCACCAGCGGGATTTCGAAGCAGATCGCCCAGCAAAAATGCCCTCAAGGCCGCAGAACGTGCTTAGGCGCGAACAAGGC
>CAYYTU010000100.1:0-8935 GCA_964474655.1 uncultured Anaerolineales bacterium | reverse complement strand
TCGTCAGAGTCTAATTGTGCGATTTATTCCAGGCGGGCAAAGGTCACGTTAAGGTTCAAAAGTCAACCGGTCAATTACGACTGGCTATTTGCACTTATCCAAAGTCCAATATCTTGACAATGGTATAGTTACCAACCCAGACTTCCGAAGTCCAGAAAGTGGCCTGAAAACACACGAAAAGTTAGATTTCATAAGGTCAACCGATAAAAAAGCCTGTTGAAGACTTCGGAAATCTATGTGCCATTGCCGAACTATCAAGTTCGGGTATCGCGCATTGTGTGCGCCATCTGTTATGCCCTCCCCTTTCCCCCGCGGCGAGGGAAAGGGGCGAGGGATAAAGTAAGGTGAAGTCTGTTTCTCCTATGCCAGCGTCGCCCTTATCGCGATCGCCAGCCCCGGACGCAGCAAGGTAGAACCGGGCACCTATCGACCGTAGCGTCCCATCAAGCCAGTGCGCGCCAGGGCGTGCTCCTCAATCGCGCTCAGCAACTGGCTTCGACTGGCCCCGGGCGGCAGGTCAAGCGCCTGGTCGAGGGCATAGAGGCGGAAGAAGTACCGATGCGTCTCCCCCGCCGGCGGACAAGGCCCGCCGTAGCCGACGTTCCCGAAGTCGTTCCGCCCCTGGGCGGCGCCCCAGGAGAGCGTCGGCTCGGCCGGCACATCCTCGGGGAGCGCCTCCCGCGCGGGCGGGATGTCGTAGATCAGCCAATGCGTAAACGTGCCACCGGGCGCGTCTGGATCCTCGCAGACCAGGGCGAACCCCTGCGTGCCCTCGGGCGCGTGGCTCCACCGCAGCGCCGGGGAGACGTTCGCGCCTTCACACGTGTATCGATCCGGAATCGTCCCCTCAGCAGAAAAAGCCGAGCTCGTCAGTTCGAATGCCATAACCTCCTCCATCATCTGTATCACTCAAGGATCGTTGCGCGATCCCCGAACCATCCTCGTCGTCGACCTATGCCGGCAAACTGATCGCCAGCCGGCCGGCACAGGTCCTCTCACTCCACCGGTGAGGCGTCCAAGGAAACTACTTGGCTTCCCTCGGCTCCTCCGACGGCACCCACCGCTCCAGCTGACGCGCTGCGACCTCTCGGCCGCCCAGGCCAAAGGCCAACGCTCCCGCTACAGCGATAGCGCCCAGCAGAAGACCGAAGGCCAGGTTGACGATCTCATTAGCCAACCCCATCTGGCGCAAGGCCATCGCCCCGGCAAACACCAGGATGGCCCCCCGGGTCAACGTCGCCAGCAGCCCGGCCTGAGCCAGGTCGCTGTCCCTCACGATGCCCGATGCCAGGTTGGCCAGGTAGAGCCCGATCCCGAAGACGATCAACCCCAGAACCACTTGCCCCGCAAAGGTCGTGAACTGGCCCACCAGCATCGCCGCCTGCTCGAAGCCGAGCACGTTGAACGCCTCGATGGTGGCAAAGAGCATAACCCCCACCACCACGAGGTAGCCGACGATCTGCGACGGCGTCCGCTCACCCTCGGAGGGCTCATAGCCCAGCCCCAGTCGGGCCAGGATCGCGTTGAAGCCGATCCCAGTCAGCACGTTGGTGATCAGCCCGCCCACAATCTGGCCAACGACATAGGCGATGATCAAGATCACGCTGGCGCCAAAGACGGCCGGTAGCGCGGCCAGAATGGCGTTCAGCATATTCATCGCCGGTTCGGTGACGGCCTCCAGAGCCAACGCGTCCAGCCCGGCGATCAGGACGGGAATGAGGATCAGGACGTAAACCACCAGGCCCACCGCGCCCGATAGCGTCTGGTCGCCCAGCACGCCGGCGAACCCCAGCCGCTCGCTCAACCGATCCAGTCCCACAGCGGCGAGCAGATTGGTCACGATCCGCTGGATGATCCGAGCGATGAACCAGCCGATGACCAGAATCAGCCCTGCTCCAAACAGGTTCGGGAGATAGCCCAGGATCTGATTGACCAGCTCCTGAACCGGACCAAGCAGTCCTTGCAGTGCCAATGCGTCCAGCACGGCGGGCAAGAAGAGCAGAAAGACCAGCCAGTAAAGCGCGTTGGCCAGCGTATCGGTAAGGGAAACACCTTCTTCCATCCCCGTCTGGCTGCCCAGCCGCTCATCCAGGTTGACCGCACCCAGCACGCGCGAGATGACCAGTTTCAGCACACTCGCCAGGATCCAGGCCAGTACCAGCAGCAACCCGGCCCCCAGCAGTCGCGGCGCGTAGTCGAAGAGCTGGGTCAAAAGCCGATTCAGCGGCTGGGTGATCAGCGTCAGGCCCAGCGTCTGGAAAAACGCGATCAGGACGAAGAGCATGATCAGGTAGAAGACACCTTTGCCCGCCCATCGCGCTGTATCAAGACCTTTGCCTTCCTCTTCACCCGCGATCCACTGCGCCAGGCGGTCATCCAGCCCCGTGCGGCGCAACCCCGATCGAACGAGGGATGAGACGATCAGCGCGAGCAGCCACCCAACGACCAGAATCGCCAAGGCAGCGATGATGCTCGGAATCGATCCCCCGACCAGTTGACCAATTTGTTGTGCAATAATCTGTCCCATTTGCTCAGACTCCTTTTTACTTGAGCGCTTCAGACCAAGTCAATTGAACCTTCTCGCTCCCCAACGAATCTCACCACATACGCTCCATACTCCCTCCTTTCAGCTGTCGAGGGTCCATCGTAGCCTGAAGCCCACCCTCAGAGATCGTCTGAAAATGCCAAGCCCTGACAGGTTACAACGCTTTCCTTCAGCGCGAAGGAGCGCCGATCCGAGGTCGTTCTGCACCCGAGTGACGCTGCACCTGGCAGGGCTATCCCACGCCTACGCAAGCGCGCCTACGGCGAACGCCTCACGAGGCGAGCAGAACGTCTTTCACCCGTTCGGTGATCGCCAGCCCCTCCTCGAAGGGGCGCTGCCACATATTCCGCCCGAAGATCAGGCCGGTGGCGCCGCTCTCCACACAGATCCGAGCTTTGGTCAGCAGGTCCTCGTCGCTCACCTTGCTCCCGCCGGAGAAGAGCACCATCGTCTTCCCCGCCGATGCGGTCACTTTCTCCACCGCCTTCCGGTAAGCTTCGTGCTCGTCCAGATCCTTCCAGGCCTCGTACAGCTCGCGGTAGGGTTCCGGGCTATCCTCATTCTGGGGATCCCGGAACTTGGGCACGTTCAGCTTCACCACGTCCGCTCCCAGCTCGTTGGCCAGCCGAGCGGCGTAATCGACGGCGTAGATGCTGTCGCGTCCGCCCTTCCGCTCGATCGCCTCGCCGCGGGGATAGCTCCAGATCACCAGCGGCATCCCGTACCGCTCGCACTCGGTCCGCACCTGTATCAACTGCACGAAATCCTCATTCTGCCGCGGCGATCCGACGTAGAGCGTATATCCCACCGCGTCCGCCCCCAGCCTGACCGCGTCCTCGACTGTGGCGTCCTTCGCCGAAAGCGGGCGATCGTTCGGCGGGATATGGGGCCGCCCGTTGATCTTGAGGATCAGCGGGACGTCCCCGGCGTAAGCGTGCATATACTTCTCCGCCAGACCGATATGGAGCGCGATACCGGAGTAGCCGCCCTCCTGAGCCAGGCGACACTGATAGTCCGGGTCGCCGCTCGGCGGATTGGGGAAGAAGTCAATCGGCCCATGTTCCACGCCGTGATCGATCGGCAGAAGCAGCAGCCGACCGTGGCCCGGGCCGTGCTCGTAGAGCATGCGATGCAAGCGCGTCCGCTTGCCCAGACTGATGTTCAAGTCGTCAAGTCGCGTTCGCTCTGCCATCTTCAAGTCCCTCCTTCGTCTATACGAGTCTAATATACGAGCCTAAACGCAATACCGTTAGAAGACTTCGGAAGTCTTTTGAGCCAGGGGTTTGAGGCCCAAGCAGGCCCAAATCCGTGTCAAAATCTGTTAGCTGGGTACTTTTGAGACTTCCGAAGTCTGATCTGTGCTTATCTAAACCGTATTGAGTCTAAACGACCGGTAACAATGACTTTTCAACCCGGTGAGCAATCGCCGCTCTGGCGCCCCCAGGGGTCTGAAAAACAGAAACTCGCTCAGAGCTGTGGCCGGTCTCCCGACCGCGCCACCCTCGGGCACGGTCGCGCCTTCGGCGACCGGCCCGAGCGGCGCTCATCAATTGTCCTGTCAGCTGGATGCATCCGATTCCCCCTGACAGTGCGGACAGAAGTAAGCCGTGCGACTGGAGACCTTGACGCGCTCCAGAGCAATGCCGCACCGCGGGCATCGACCGCCTTCGTGGCGATGCGGCCCGAGGAACGAATCCGGGAACTGCTCCGGCTGCGCCTGACATGCGACCGCCGTCCGGAGCACGTCCTTCATCGCGTGGAAGAGCCGCGCCAGCGCCGCCTCGTCCAGATCGCTGAGCTTGGCCCGCGGGTGGACGCCGGTCTGGAACGCGATCTCGTCGGCGTAGACATTGCCGATCCCGGCCATCGTCCTCTGGTCCATCAGGACGGCTTTGACCATCGCCCGGTGCCCCGCGACGGCCTGCTTGAAGGCTGCCAGATCGAACGCGGGATCGAGGGCATCGGGCCCCAGGTCTCTTCTCTCGACGAACCGCTCGACGTCGTCGATCAGCGCGACCTCGCCCAGCTTCCGCATCGCGTGATAGGCCAACCGATGGTCGCTTGCGAAGTGGAACACCACCCGAGCATACGCCGGCGCCTCGTCCGGGGGCTCGAAATACGTCAGTCCGCCAGTCATCCCGAAGTGGAGCTCGAGAAACCCAGCCACGTCCCCCTCTCCATCCAGCGCCACGAACAAATGCTTGCCGTGCCGCCGAGTTGAAGCCAAGGTACGCCCCTCAAGCCCAGCCTGTAGCTCCTGGGCAGACGTTACGTGATCCAGCAGCATACCGGCATCCTCGAGTTGAACCGCCTCAATCGTCTGATGTAACGACGTGGATGCGAGATACCGCCGCATCGTCTCGACGTCCGGCAGCTCAGGCATAGCATAGCCTCCACCGTCGCATGCTGCTTAATCCAAGCACCTAGATAAGCAGGTCGATGGCCTCCGTCGTCCGATCCCAGGTCTCGGCGTCGGGATTGGAGACGCCAGGATCGACTACGGTCATCATCTGCACGGTGACCATAATCAACGTACCGACGAGCTGAGGCAGCAGATCGAGGACCTCCTGGCTCGGTTCGTGCTCCAGCACCGGGTAAGTCGCCAGCTGTTCCAGGATCGGCTCGATCTCCAGCTGCTCCTCGTAGAGCTCAAAATTCTGCATGCTCTCTCGTAGCCCGGTCGTCAACGGCAAATCCGGCACTATGATGAGATCACGATTGTTGTAATCGGCATGGCGGACGCCGGTGATCAGCAGATCATAGAGCTTATCGCCGACAAAATCCGATAGGCGCTTGAGGTCGCTCTTGTCCAGATTGATTTCAGCCACACGCCGGACCAGCTCCTCCACCCGATTCGCGCCAAAGACTACGGACATTTCTCCCTCCTACCTCCTGCACGTGCTAAGTAAGTCCACAAAAGCTCTTTATGAAACCGACCTGCTGCTGGCACGGTCGGGAGACCAGCCAGAGCTTTTTGCCCGCTGGGGCCGGTCTCCTGACCGTGCCCCATTGGGGTATTATAAAGATACTTCTGGACTTTGGATAAAACTCAAATCTCCGTCGATAACCTTCCCGAAAGCTAAAAAGAATAACCCAAAAGGTCAAGTAAGCATTCACCTCCCCCGCTCAGAGGGGGTTTGCAACCCCCGATTTAGACGAGGAGATGCTTGGGCGTGCTATTTCTTGTGTAAATCCCACCAGTGGCGGGGTTACAAACCCCGCCAGAGACTATCCCTGAACGCTTACAAGGTCAAAGAGGACCACTTTCAGGTAATTCTCAGCCAATTTCATCGCATCTGAAAGCTTTCGGGAAGGTCAAACAAGATTTGTCCAAAGTCCAATCCAATTGCTCACTTATTATTTTACCAGAGAACTGGGCCCGCCAACTACGAGGCGGGTGGGATCAAGCATTGTATCGCGTTGGAAAAAGTTGGAATTCAGTTGGCGGGCGGTCCATCACAGGAGACAAAGAGGGCAGATAAAGTCCTGCACACAACAGCCGCTTGACGGTTCGACCAGTGAGAAGAAGAGAGGGTTAGACTGGTCTCTCTCCAATTTTTGCCTTTTAGGGTAAAATAGCGGGTAAGAATAGCAAAAACTTCTCAAGCGGCGAACATTGTTTGCAATAGCCAGCCAGCTTTTTGTAACCTTTCAGTCCTTTGAGCAAAAGCTCCAAGCCACCGTCTCGGGGGCATCTTGGGGCAGAAAATTTTTTCCAAGATGACATTTTCTCACCTGAGCCGCCCTCGGGACGAGGGCTGAGAGCAGTTTGCTCACGAGACTAAACTGATACAGCTTTTTTAAATTGATACAAGAACGCACGCAAAGGAGAAGACGTCATGTTCGAGAAGAATGAGTATTGGAAGCAAATTCAACAATTTTTTCCAGAGCACAACAGAATCTCGGATGCATGCAGACCCGAAGAATGCACAGTTCAATTTCGGGATAACATCATCCGCTATGATGAGTACACACCAGAGAGGGAGTCTAATGTTTCGATAGTCATGTTTCATGGTGTTGGTGGAAACGGAAGGATATTGTCCTTCATTGGCGTTCCCCTGGCAAAGGCCGGATACCATGTTGTGTGTCCGGACCTCCCCGGCTATGGTTATACCCGTGTGCAGGACACTCTCGATTATCCGTTGTGGATCGATGTCGGATCGTTCATGGTACGCAGAGAGATTGAGCGGGGACGCAAAGTGTATGTATTTGGATTCAGTGCGGGTGGAATGCTTGCCTACAATGTTGTTTGTACAGTAGAAGAAGTAGAAGGGTTGATTGTGACCAATATTCTTGATAACCGGTACCAGGAAGTTAGAGACTCTTCTGCAAAAAACAAATTTCAGTCTCGTGTAGGCATCAGACTGATGAATCTCTTGCCTGCCTGGGTACAGAAACGACTGAAAATTGCTGTTAAAGAAGTGGCGAATATGCGAACAATTGTAAATGACAGGCTTCTTTTGAACATTCTTTTGAAGGACAAAGCCAGCGCAGGCAGCTCCGTTCCGCTCTATTTTCTGGTGACGATGATGAAGTCTATTCCACTGATTGAACCGCAGCAGTTCTCCCTCTGCCCCGTGCTGATGACACATCCTGAAGATGATCGCTGGACACCGGTAAAAGTCAGTCGATTGTTTTTTGATAAAATCCAAGCTCCCAAGAGGCTCAGAATGCTTGAAAACGCTGGGCATTTTCCCATCGAATCACCGGGGTTACAGCAACTGGAAGAAGAAAGCATCAACTTCATTAAGAACGGGATTAATGATAAAAGCCAATGATGGAATTAGCTGTAGATTTTGGACTTTGGACAAAGTCTAAGCATACCACGGTTTAGCCGCAATACGGTTTAGATAAGCACGGATCAGACTTCGGAAGCCTCAAAAGTACCCAGTTAACAGATTTTGACACGGTTTTGGGCTGCTTTGGCCTCCAACCCCTGGTCAAAAGACGTCCAAAGTCTTGACTAAACGGTATCGGGTTTAGCCGTTCGTAGAAGCCGCGGCCCGTTCCGCCTCCAGCATCTCCGCGAAGGCCGCGTGGAACTCGTCGCTCCGGGTGAGCGCGTCGCCGTGGTCAGCGCCGGGGATCAGCTGCCGCCGCAGGTTCGGGAGCCGCCGCCGGTACTTCTCCGGCATCTCGCTGCCCCACGTCTCGTCCTCGGTGCCGATGACTTGCAACACCGGGATCGCCAGCCGCACGTTCTCCGGGACCTCGGCGTTGGCCGGGTCGAGCGTGGCGTTGAACTCGTACATCACCGAATCCAGCCGATCCTCCGGCGTGTGGCGCAGCACCTCTTTGAAGTGCTCCCAGCGCTCCCGCCGCGTCGGGTTCTCCCAGTCGTACATGAAGTCGTAGTCGATGTACCTGGGCTCCTCCTGGCCGATCTCACGGCGGTACATCAGCTTCATCACCGCCGGTACCAGCCCGATGCCGATCAGCCAGTTCCACGGCCAGGCGATCTGCTTCAGCGTGGGCGAGGAGCTGATCAGGCCCACCAGCCGGACGCGCTCGTCCAGGTGGGCCAGCGTCAGCGCGATGGGCCCGCCGGTGGATAGCCCCAGCGCGTCCAGCGGCCCCTCGACCGCCAGCGCGTCGAGCAGGGCTTCCATATCCCGGGCCTGATCGCGAATGGTCGGCTTGCGGGTCCAGGGCGAGCTACCGCCGCAGCCCCGGCGGTCCGGCATGATGACGACGTCGTAGACCCCCCGGTCGATCAGCCAGCGCGAGGGGCGCTCGACGATGGTGTGATTGCCGACGGTGCCGGAGCCGTGGACATAGAGCGCGGTTCGCGCGTCCTCGCGCCCGGCCCGCTCCGCGTGGCGCAGCGTCGCCACGTGCAGCGTCGCCTCCGGAGCGATCTGAACGTCCTGCGTCTCCTCTAAAATCCTCGGATTATCGATTCTTGTCAACATAAGTCAACCTATCTTCTCCTGGAAGCCGTCGTGCAATTCTAGACTGATTGACTTTTTGCTTCGTCCACGACTGGCATGCTGTCAGATACTCCGAACAGATCCGCCAGCGAGCGATGGGAGCGGTGGAGCAGCCAGAACATCAGCACCCCGAAGATGAAATTCGAGCTGGCGGTCTCGATGAAGTGAGCCGTCCGGACGGCTGCTGGCATATACGGGTTGGGCACGATGTGCGGTATGTTCATCGGCAGGCTGAGCAACAACCCGGTCAGCAACGCGCCCAGCCAGGGCTTATGCCGTAGCATGCTGATGACCGGCAAGGCGAACGCCGTCCAGAGCAAGGCCCGCAGCGCCTGAAAGGGAATCAGAGTCGGGGTCTGCGTGGCGACGTTCCTCATCTGGGCCAGGAAGCTGCCCGGATCGGCGCCCTGATAGAAGGCCGTCACCGCCGGGTTCCTCCAGGCCACGTAGTATCCGAAGC
>CAYYTU010000099.1:0-8978 GCA_964474655.1 uncultured Anaerolineales bacterium | reverse complement strand
ATGTTACCGAAGTGGTATAGTTCACTCAAATGATAATGTTACTGGAGGAACTATGTCCACTGAGGAAAAAATGAACGTTGCTTTGTCTGGCACTACACTACTACTGGGCATCCTAAGCCGATGCCCCTGAACCTGAAGAGGATTGGATTGTCCCGGTAACATTATCTTTTGACTTGACAGGCCCCTGCCGACGCAGCTTCTCAAGGTTAACTCCTGGGATTTCGAAGCAGGTCGCCCAGCAAAAATGCCCTCAAGGCCGCAGAACGTGCTTAGGCGCGAACAAGGCAAACGAAGCTGGGGTTGATGCGCTCGATAAACGTGACTGTAGGCAATCTAATGCGTCTGGGCTACCCTAGAATCGCTTCGTTTGCCCACTCCCGGCGCACAATTGTGCTTTTGCGCCAAATATGCTAGAATCACGACTTGGATTTGCCCAATTTCAGTAGATCACATTCGCTCTTGCTGGCCGACAATCCAGCGGTCGGATACGGACTATCTCTACTCTGAGCGATTGGAGGAATGCGTTTGGCCTTCTATCGTCAGTCATTGTGATCCTACTGATCTCAAAGGCGAGGAATTTACTCCGTCAGGGGGAAGCTGATGAATTTGCTCAAAAACGCCAGTTTCGAGGAAGGCCATCATCATCAGGACCAGATTACCGAGCTGGTGGTGCCCGATGAGTGGTACCTCCACTACCTCGACAAGGCTGAATTCCCCGGCATTGGGAATCCACCGGCCTACCGACCAGAATCGGTCACCTGGCATATTGAAGATGCACCGCCTCAAGAGCGCGACTTATATTTCCTAGAGGGAGACTACTGTCTGAAAGTCTTCAAGCCCTGGGCCCCGATCTACTTTGCCATCACGCAACATGTCACAGGGCTGAAAGCGGGCGAGCGTTATCGCTTTACGGCGAACGTCTTCCCGGATATCATCAAAAAGTACAGCGGCGGGAGGAAAGTTTACCCAGACGATATCTGGGCCGCCGAGGGCCGCGCTGGCTGGAGCGCCCCGGACGCTACCTGGCCGGAGGGGCAGGACCCGTCGGGAGGCGAGGGGATCACCTGGTCCGATTGGTTCAACAAGGCCAACGGCACCCTGGAGTTCGGCTCCTACGGCGAAGTCTGGGTGACGTTCACCGCTCCCGATAGCGGCGAGGTGCGGGTCTGGCTAGAGTGCAAGGCCAAATGGAGCTTTGAGAATAACTGGTTTATGGACGATTTCTCGTTGGTTCCCGTCGACGGGGAAAGCCCCAGCGAAGACGACGAAAACGAAGCAGACGAAGAGACCAAACCACGCGGCGCGCCCCGCATCGACTACGCTCGCACCTATGTGCTCTTGCCCAAGGATCTGCCGCGAGATATGGCTGTAGCCGCTATGCGGGCTGTCTATGCTACGAAGAATACCGTCGGGTTCTCGGCCGACGACGCCGGGATCGGCGATTTGGATCAGCGCCGGATCGTCGGTGTCAATCCGCAAGACATCGCTGATGGATTGACCCAGGCCTGGTACGACGAGCACTACCCCGGCGTCGAATTCGACGCCGTTGAAAGCGACGATCCAGACACACTAGAAAGAAAGCTGAAAGATAAGCTGTAGCCGAGGGAAACATCACGACCTTGGCCCGACCAGGACCGTCAGACCCGTTCAAGCTGAGACCAGAAACATCCTGGTTCAGACTTGATCCGGTATGACCGTCAGGAGGATGAGAGAAGTGATAACTAAAAACACCGCCTTGCCTATCGTATGGAGGAGCATAGCGCTGATTGTGCTGGCAACCTTTATAACGACAGCTCCCCAGTCGATCGTGCAAGGTCAGGAGAACATCTTAAAGAATCCCGGTTTTGAAGGGGGATGGTACGATCTCAGCGGTACCCAGCAAGTGGGCAACGGATGGCGTATGGACTGGCTGGAAGGCGAAACGCCTCCAGAGGCACAGGCAACGGCCTCCAAACCAGAAAGCCGCATATTGCCCAAGGACCAAATTCCCACCAAGGAACGTAATGCCTTCTTGCGGGACGGCTCCTATTGTATGAAAATCTTCTGGTCAAACACTCCCATCTACGTCGCGCTATCCCAGGATGTCAGCGGGTTGGAGGTCGGACGCAGGTACAGATTCGTCGTTCCCGTCTTCGTCGACGTCTTTGACTGGGATGGCGGCAAGCAAGCCCCGACCGACGCCGACTCCGCGCGAGTACGCCTGGGCGCAGGACCCAAGGGGGTCAATTGGCAAAACCGAGACGCCATCGCGTACAGTGGTTGGTGGAACGGATCCAACACCTCGAACTTCTTCTTGAACTACAATACGTACGAGTATGAGTTCGTCGCCACCGAGCCCGAGATGCGTGTATTTATAGAGATGTGGACCAAGTGGGGCCTGGATAATAACGGTTTCTTCCTGGATGGCCTGGGCCTCTACCCGGGGGAGATGGAACAAACTCCCACCGCCACTCCACCTCCTCCTCCCGACACACCGACGCCGGGCCCTTCTCCCACGCCTCCGGCCACCTCGACGCCGCGCCCTGACGGGGCCACGGTTCACATCGTCGAAGAGGGCGATACGCTCTTCGGCATCGCGCTCCAATACGATGTATCAGCGGACCAACTCCGGGAGCTCAACGCTGGTTCCCTCGGCCCCAATGATATGCTCCAGATCGGCCAGGAGGTTATAGTCTCACTGCCTGATGAAGAGGCCACACCGACCGAGCTTCCTTCGCCCACCCCGACGGAAGAAGCATCGGAGGAGACAGAAGCAACACCAGGAGAAGAAGGCGATCCAGACGGCGAGGAAGGGGAAGGGGAAGGGGAAGGGGAAGGAGAAGGAAGCACGGAGGAGACCGGATCGTCGGTCTGCGTGCTGGCCTATCACGATCGCAACAGCGATACGTTCCGGGACCCAGACGCCGAGGAGATGCTGCCCAACGCGGAATTCACCCTTGCTGATGCCTCGGGCGTCATCGATACCTACACCTCGGATGGGGTCAGCGAGCCTTACTGCTTCACCGGCCTGGATCCAGGAGCCTATCGTGTGATCCACAGTGCACCATCGGGCTATGAGCCGAGCGGATCGGCGGAACGGGACGTGGCGCTGAGCGAAGATACCAGCCTCGAGATCCAATTTGGTAGCGTCCGCAGCGAAGGAGCCGAGCCCGGCGAGGGCGAAGAAGCCACCGAAAGCCCCGAGGCCACAGAAGGGGGCGGCAGCGAAAGTAACAACCCAAACGGCGGATCCTCCTTCAGCAACATCTTGTCCATCGTCGCGCGAGTGGCCGGCGTCATGGTACTTATCCTGGCCGCTGCCATCGCCGTGCTCTTCGTGCTCACGCAGCGCAGACGCCTGGGGTAGCTCCTCCCCAAGCAGGTCAAGAGAAGCCACAACAGCAAGACGAAGATGAAGGCCCGTCTACGGAGCGTCGCCTGGGGCAAGGTCTTGCCCCTGGCGGCGCTTTTGGTTTTGACGCTGATAGCCGCCGCGCCGTTGTGGGGACCAGGGTTATTGAACACCCGCGGTGGGGGCGATAGCCCCTTCCTCTTGCTACGCACGCACCAAATGGCGGTCAACCTGCGGGCCGGCGTCTTCCCCGTGCGTTGGATGCCCGACGCTGCCTACGGCCTGGGCTATCCCTTCTTCAGTTACTATGCCGCGCTGCCCTACTACCTGTCCGCTGCGCTCACACTGGTGGCCCTGGACGTACTGAGCGCTATCAAGCTGACCCAGACGTTCTTCCTCGCAGCCGCAGGACTGGGGACGTACGGCTGGGCCAGGCGCGTGCTCGGCAACCGAACCGCCGGCTGGCTGGCCGCCACGGCCTACACCCTGGCGCCCTACCATCTGGTCAACGTCTACGTGCGGGGCGACTCCCTTTCGGAGTTCGCCGCTTTCGCCTTCTACCCGCTCATCCTATGGGGCCTGGAACGCCTCGCGGGCTCCGAACAGCGCTGCCCGCTGCGGAGCTCCTCGTGGATGTGGCCCGCTATCGCCTACGCCGGTCTGATCCTCACTCACAACGTCTCGGCTCTCATCTTCACGCCCTTCACACTGCTCTACCTGCTGCTACTGGCCTGGCGCGATGGAAGCCACCGCAAACGGATCTTGCTACAAGGCGGGCTGGCCCTGGGGCTCGGGATCCTGCTCTCCGCCTGGTTCTGGGTCCCGGCCCTGGGCGAAATCGGCGACGTTCAGCTCACCTCGCAAACCAGCGGCTACTTCTTCTACGGAGGACACTTCCGTGGAAGCAACCTGATACAATCGACCGTTATCTTCGACTACGATATTTCCCCCGATCGGTCGTCGCCGTTTGCGATGGGGCTGGTGCAAGCCGTTCTGGTGCTGCTCGGCCTTGTCCTCGTCATCATCCGTTGGGCTTGCCTTATTGCGAAGGAAGAAGCCCGGTTTCTCCAAACGACTGGGCTCCTCAGGTCATTCGCGGGCCGGCACGATTCGCGTATCCTCTTTGGTCTCCTGGGGTTACTCCTCAGCACCGGGCTGATCACGCCGCTCTCGCGCGCCGTGTGGGATCGCGTGCCACTGCTGCCTATGGTCCAGTTCCCCTGGCGCTTTCTTTCGGTGCAAGCCCTTTTCGGCGCGTTGTTCATCGGCGCTATCGTGTTGCCTCTCCGTCGCCAGCAATGGGTCTTTGCCGCAGTGGTAGCCGGACTACTAACGATCTCTAGCCTGATGGGCCTCCAACCCGACTACCTGCCCATCACCGCCGACGAGGTCGTGGCTCAGCGATTGCAGCTGTATGAGCTCTTCACCGGCAACATCGGCTCCACCATCCGCTACGAATACCTGCCGCGCTGGGCGAAGCCGCGCCCGCATACCGGCCCGGCCCTCTTCGACCCGGAGGCGCCCCCCCAACCCATCCCGCTCGACGGGACGCTGGCGGCTGCCGAGAAGCTGGTGCACCAGCCCACGCATCGCCGCTGGCGGGTCGACGTCGGCGCCGATGATGCCAAGCTCGCTTTTCCGCTCCACTACTGGCCGGGCTGGCGTGCTACGGTGGACGGCCAGCCTGTGCCGACGACTCCGGCGCTGGATTCGGGCTATCTAACGCTCCACGTTCCCCCCGGCGCTCACCAGGTCGACATCCAGCTGGGCCGCACCTGGCTGCGGCTGGGAGCTGAGATCGTATCGCTCGCTGCGCTGCTGCTGACCATTGGCGTGATAATCAGAAGTGTGACGATCCAAACCCAGACACGGAGCTCCGAGCCACAACATGGCCCTGCAGGGGCGAGGTCACTTCTGCCCCACATAATCTGTCTCGCGGTCTTCGTCGCGTTGCTCGTTCTGCTCGTCGCCTTCGCTCCCCGCGTCTCACCCTCCCACGACGCCGATCTGACGATGGACTTCGAGCAAAGGCCATACTTGCACCACAATCCCGACGGGATCGAGATCGGCGGCGTCACGATGACCGGCTACCGCTACAACACCAGGCAGCTCTCGCCGGGCCGGGCGCTGGAGGTCACGCTCGAAGGACTGGCCACGCCGTCAAAGGCGGTCGTCAGCGTCGCTTTGGTCTCGCCGGCGGCGGTCCGCCACGCTGGGCATCCTCCGGTGGCGGAAAGCACCGTCGAGTGGCTGCCCACGTCCGAGGCCGGGTCGCCCACGGTGATGCTGCCTATCTCGGAGCGTACGGCCCCGGGGCTCTACCTGGTTCGTCTGGCGGAGCGCAGCGAGCGATCGCCGGTCTATCTGCGTCCGGTCTGGATCCAGGGTGCGGGGGCTAACCCGCCATCTCCAGCCGCGGACACGTTCGCCGATGGCGCGCTGCGGCTGCACGGCGTCGACGTCACGCAGCCCCGGTCCACCGTGCTCGACGTGGCGCTCGAATGGTCGGTCACGCGCCGCGTCGCCGCTAACTACGGGCTCAGCCTCCAGCTGACCGATCCGGCTGGCAACGAATGGGCGCGGCTGGAGACACAGCCCGGTCGGGGATTTATGCCCACCAGCCTGTGGCCCACCAAGTGCTTCTTCACCGACCCCTATCGGCTTTCACTACCCAAAGGCACACCTCCCGGCGACGCCTACACTCTCACCGTGAGCCTCTATCGCGTCGCGACACTGGAGAACGTGGGGCAGGCCACCATGCCCGTCGCGCTGGAACAAGTGACCAGACGTCCCGAGGCTCCGATCATCACGGAGCTCACCGACGACCTGGCGCTGAGCGAGATCGAGGTGCCGGAGCGTGTAAAACAAGGCGAGGATCTGAACTTCACCATCGGATGGCTGACAAGCAAACAACCGGAGGAAGATTACATCGCCGAATGGGAACTGGAGGCTCGTGGAGGAACCAACGCGGCGACAAGCTCAATCTCCGGACCGCTGGCCGCCGGCTCTCGTCCCTCGACGTGGCCGGCGCATGCGTGGGTCGCCGGGCGGTTCCGATTCCCTATCCCCCCCACTATGCCACCAGGCGATTACACCCTCACACTCACATTGCGAGATCCCACCAGCGACGCGCCGTTGACCACCTATACGTATTCGGCCCTGGTGACCGTGCGCGGGCGCGAGCGCGTCTGGGAACTGCCCCCGATGGAACAGGCGATGGGCGCTCGCTTCGGCGAGATGCTCGAGCTGGCGGGATACGATCTACGGCGAGAGCGGGCGACGCTCTATCTGACGCTTTATTGGCGTGCGCTGGCGGTGCCGGATCGGCATTATATGTACTTCGTCCATCTGGCGGAGCCGAGCACGGGCCGCCCTGTCGCGCAGCTGGATACGATGCCGCGCGGGTTCCGCTACCCCACCGGCCTGTGGGTGGAGGGCGAGGTGGTCGTCGACGAGGCGATGCTTTCGCTCGACGGCGTGTCGCCGGGCCGCTACGAGATGGTCGTCGGCTGGTACGATCCGGATACCGGGCAGCGGCTAGTCGCGGTCGACGACGCGGGGGCGCCACAGCCGGACAATCGGCTGATCTTGCCCGATGCCATCGTCCTATCCGAGTAGGGCGGTAGGAGGTCTGGTTCCCCCAAGCGATCAAATGGAGTTTCGTCGTCTGGGTTCAGTGAGAGGTAGGTTGTTGAGGTTATGGATTGGAGTGCGCTATTTTCGGCCTTTGGCGTCGTCTTCATCGCTGAGCTGGGCGATAAGACCCAGCTGGCGGTCTTGACGCAGACGTGCAAGTATCGGCGGCCCCTGCCGGTCTTCCTGGGCGGCAGCCTGGCGCTGACGTTGGTCACGGCGCTGGGCGCAGCCGGCGGGGAGGTATTGACGCGTCTGATTCCGCCGACCACGCTCCAGCTCGTCGCTGCCGTCGCCTTCGTCGTGATGGGTCTGCTGATGGCGGCAGAGGCGACGCGGAGCGAAGGCGCTCTGCTGGGCGGAGAGACCTGTGAGGTCAGTGAGGATCCGAGGGAGCATGGTGCTTCGTGGAGTTGGCGGGCCTTCACCTCGACGTTGACGCTGCTCTTTGTGGCCGAGCTGGGCGACAAGACGCAGCTGGCCGTCCTCAGCCTGGCAAGTGGACGGGCGACGGCGGAGCTTGCTATCTTCATAGGAGGCTCGCTGGCTCTGACGGCAGTGACCGCCCTCGGCGTCATCGGAGGGCGCGGGCTGTGTTGCCTGATCCCGGAACGGCTGCTGCTCTGGCTTTCGGCTGCGATCTTCGTGGCGATGGGGGCGCTGATGGGGCTGGGGGTGCTGTAACCTGGCTCAATCCAATGGATACCGAGCGTGCTTACGGGCCGCCTCGTACATCGCGACGATGTTCTCGGTTGGTATATCGTGCTGGATGTCGTGGGTCGGTGCGAAGACATACCCGCCGCCCGGTGCCAGGGTCTCCAATCGCTCCCGCACGGCCTTCTCTACCTCCTCGGGCGTGGCCCAGGGCAACACTTGCTGTGAGGAACACCCTCCGCCCCAAAAGATAAGCTGCTCGCCAAACTCCTCTTTCAGGCGAGCTGGCGCCATCCCCTCGGCCGAGGTCTGGATCGGATTCAGCACATCCACACCCACCTCAATCAGATCCGGGATCAGCTGATAGATCGAGCCGCAGCTATGCAAAAAGACCCGTGCCTCACTCTGCTCGTGGACCCGTTCATAGAGCCGATGATGATGCGGCTTGAACAGCTCGCGGTATTGCTCCGGGCTGAACTGCAGGCCGGCCTGGGTCCCCAGGTCGTCTCCGAAGCCGATGACGTGGACGACGTCGCCGACGGCATCCAGATACCGCGCCAGATCGTCCAGCGCGGCGTCGGCCAGCTTCTTCACCAGCGCAGCGACGAAGTCGGGATCACGCTTGAGGGACTGCATAAACGCCATCCACCCCAGGGCCAACTGAGCGCCTTCCACCAGACTTCCTCCAAACCACCCAAAGATGGCGTAGTCTGTCTCCTCGTGAAGTCGACGAGCAGATTGGCTCAGAAGCGTCAGCGTCTCCTCGGAGATCCGGCGGGGCCGAAAATCCTCCAGGGCCTCCCAGGAGGCCTCATCTAACCAAGGATCCGCTGGGACGAAGTGATACGTCCCGGCGGACATCCGCTGAGACACAGCGCCATCGTCGGTTCGGATCAGCAGGTCCCCGTCGGGAGTCTCCTCCGGCTCGAAGTCGGCGGCAATGAGCGCCGGAGACCCATCGGGCAAGGTCCAGGGCTTCCAGTCCAGGTTATACACGCCCGGCAACGGTTCCAGCGTTGGCAGACCGATCACGTCGACGCCCAATCGCCGACGGACCGGCTCCTCCACCTCGGCCAGCTGCAAGATAATGTCAGCCACTTTGACCGGGTCGTCGCCCAGACCCAGATGACGCTTCAGCCGATTGTAGGCCACGGCGCTAATGCCGGTCACCGGTGACCCGCCCAAGTCAATCGGGACGCGGTCGGGTTCACAATGATCGAGCGCAGTCAATACACGTTCACGAGCATTCATAATCTCACCTCTGGCGTTATGATAACCTCGGAGGCCAAAATCGACAACCTCCCTGCCTCTGCCACAAAAGTCAGCCTTGAAATTGGACTACTTTTGTGTTATGATTTAG
>CAYYTU010000098.1:0-9031 GCA_964474655.1 uncultured Anaerolineales bacterium | reverse complement strand
TGGTTCGGCAGCGCCTATCCGGAACATTACGGGATTGTCTACGATCCGCTGCCCGGCTTGGGATTTCCCAGCCACTTCGAGCTTTGGTCCGACCCACCCTTCGATACGAACAACCCGGAACCTGGCATCTACGTCATCAGCGTCAATAACCTGCTGGGCCTGAACCTCCCCAATCCCGATGTATACGCCTGGTTCCGCGCCCGCCCGCCGGATGATCGTATCGGTTATTCACTCTTTGTCTACGAGGTGAACGGTCAATGAGCCTTCCAAATCCTTCCCCCTCAAAGGTCAATCGCCGCGTCGAGTTGGCGTTGCTGCTGGTGATCTTGCTCGTCGCCGCCTTCCTTCGTTTTTATCGACTCGACAGCGTGCCTCCCGGCCCCTCCCACGACGAACTCCGAATGATGGACCTCGGCGAGTTGATCGTCGATGGCGCGTGCCCCATTCACTGGACCGTCAGCTACAGCGCTGAGCCTTTTTATATGTACCTGCTGGCCCTGACGATGCCCATCTGGGGCTTCACGCCGTTCGGCGCGCGTATTGTGACCCGCTTCGCCGGCCTGCTTCTCATCCCTCTTGTCTATCGGCTGACCCGCCGCCTATCCGACCAACGCGTCGCCCTCATCACCAGCGGCATACTCGCCGTCACGTGGTGGCCGCTGTTCTTCAGCCGCATCGCTCTGCGGGGCATCACGTTACCGCTCATTTTCACCGCTGCTGTCTACTGCCTCTGGCGTGGATTGGAGCCCCAAGAACAGAAAGCAACAAATAGTAGTTGGAGATGGGCCATATTGGGTGGAGCTCTGATGGGCTTCACGTGGTACACTTTCACGGCAGCCCGAGGCCTTGTTATCCTGCTGCCCTTTATGCTGATCCATCTAACTATAACCAACCGCACTCGTGGCAAACGACTCTGGCATATGGGCATAGTGACAATAGGCGTAGCATCACTGATTATGGCTCCCTTCGTCTACGATATGCGGGTCAATCCCGGCGCCCCCGAGGCTCGCTTGGAGCAGCTGAACGAAGTCATTCACGCCTTAAAAGCTGGTGACCTGTTGCCTTTCATCAGGCAAGCCACAAACACGATAGGCCTGTTTTTATGGCGAGGTGACCCCAACTGGCGCTACAACATCTCGGGGCGACCAGCATTTGGACCGCTGCTGGGAGTATTGGCTATCTTGGGCTTTCTGGTGAGCATCGTGCGCTGGCAGCAGCCGAGCTATTTCACCCTTGTGGTATGGCTGCTATTGGGACTGGCACCCTCGATGCTGACGCCGGAGGCGCCCAGCTTCGTGAGGGGTATCGGCGCGCTGCCAGCCGCCGTGATTATGACCGGAATCGGCGCGGTAGCTCTATGGGACTGGCTCGTCTCGCGTATAGGTCTCAGAGCCAAACGGATCATCCCTGCACTGCTGATGATTATCGTTGTGATGAACGGTCTTTTCACCTTTCGCGCCCAGTTTATCCACTGGCCCATCCAACCAGAAGTGCGTGAGATTTACCAGGCCAGTCTCACCGAAGCGTTTCAGGCTCTCAACCACAGCAATCTCAAAGGTCCTTTATGGATATCTGTCCCTTTTCCAGATGATCGTCACCTTCTACTGAGCAAGCGCCTCCTACGAAGAGAAGAGATCAAGCCGCGCTGGTTCAACAGTAACAAAGGATTGATTCTGCCCCCCACTGAAGGAGAACGAGACTATCTGCTGGCCGATTTCGCCAGCCCAGACCCATTACTCCTTGAGCGATGGATGAGCAAGGCGACTATTGTATTAGAAGGTGAAGCTACCGCACAGGAAAACCCACCCTACGAAGTTTATCGAATCTCAGGGGAAGATTGGGTAAGAGAACGACTATCGGAAATCACCGCCAGATCGACGGCATTCGTAGATCCAGCAATGCAGCAGGAAATCCAACTACCTGCACAATTCGATGAGGCCGCAGCGTTTCTGGGGTATGAGTTGAAAGATGCCTTGTTGACACCGGGTGATGAAGTTCATCTCGTCGTTTACTGGCGCGTCCAGGGCCCCATTTATGAACCCCTGTCTAGCTTTGCTCATCTGCTTGATGAGCAACAGAACATCGTAGGACAATACGACGGCTTCGATGTACCCCCCTGGCACTGGGAGCCTGGAGCCGTCATCGCCCAGGTCTATCGCTTTCCCGTTCACCAAACTGCACAACCAGGTCCCCACTACCTGCAGGTCGGACTGTACAATCCAAAGACGATGAGACGACTGCCAGCCGTGGATGACGAGGGAACTCCCCACAGTGCTCAATTGATACTACAACAAATCACTATGCAATGATATTTATTATATGCAACGTTGACAAAAATAATGCAACACATTAGAATGTAGCCGTTCTGACTACCATAGGTTCAGAACATCAAATTTGAGGTCAACGATCACCATCACTATGTTATTGACCTTACGTAAGGAGAGATGATTATGAAAACCAAACGATTTGGAGTGCCGACAGTACGGATATTGATCACAGGGATTTTCGCATTACTGCTCATCGCAGGGGTGTCGCTATCGCTTTCCCATTTTGAAGCGCAAGCGCAGCCGACAGCCCCCAGCGATGCCGACCTGACCGTAAGTAAAGAAGTGAGCAAGGCCCAAGCAAGGCCCGAAGAGATCTTAGCCTACACGATCACCGTCGAAAACAACGGTGACGAATCAGCCGTGCTTATCACCGACGCATTGTCCTCCGAACTAATCTATATCCCCGACACCCTGGATGCTAACTTCAGCGACACGCTCATGATCTCGGCGGATGACGTAATCTCCTGGGAGGGCACGATAAGCGTCAATCAGACCGCAGAGGTCTGGTTCAACGCCCAGATACTCACCGACACCACAGCCACTGAAATTCAGAACACAGCTTATGTCACTGACACAGTCTCCGCCATCACAGATTCCTGTCAGACAACCGTCATCAGTGGCCAAATCCACTCACAGATCCGCTCACCGAACAAGGACGCTTACATCACTCAAAAAGGCTCAATGACTATTGAGGGGATTGCCTGGCAAGAGGGATCAACCCCGCCTTATCTGACGGATGACCCCTCACCCTTGACAGCTGACCGAGAAAACGAAACCAGTTACTATCTGAACTGGACGAGAGTCATTTCGGCGCAAAACTACATCCTGCAAGAATCAACAGACCCCAACTTTGACACCTATGATGCAACAACGAAGGACCTCGAAACAAGCCATCTTGAAAGTAAGGGGACCGACAAAGAAGACACTTACTACTATCGAGTGCAAGCAACAACCGACCACCCGGACGTCGATCCCAGCCGCTGGAGCAACGTGATATCCGTCACTGTGCCCTGGATAGAAACCACGAACTCCCAGGTGTCCCCGCTAGCAGCTACAAACGTAAGCGCCGGAGACCCTATCACGGTTCAGATACGCATCAGCGAGACAGCCCACGTGGAAGACGTCGATTGGACTACAGCAGCAGTAATAACACCCGAAGACGAATGGGGCGCGGAGTGGTCCTATGAATGGGATCTACCCGAAGCCAGAGAAACCCCCTACGCCATCCAAACGCGAGCCTGCGGTGAAGACATTGAATGTGGAGAGATAGATACCATCACCGTCACACTGGACAACAAAGACTTCACCGTCTACTTCCCTCTGATCTTCAAACGGTGGCCTCCCATCCCCTATCCCCCCACCCTGCACGACATAGATAATCAGGATCAGGACAACAACTACACCGTTGAGTGGACCTACGAACACGACACATCCGACGTTCCGAAACCTATCTCGTACACGCTACAAGAATCCCAAGACGCCGACTTCCCCGCCAGCCAAACAACAGAATACACAGTTGATGGAACATCGAAAGAAATCACCGATCAAGAATCGGGTACACACTACTACCGGGTACGTGGGCACAACGAGTATGGCCCCGGTGAATGGAGCGAGGTTAAAGATGTCACTGTCTGGAGCTACTTTGACGACTTCAGCGACTATCAGAGTGGCTGGCCAAGTGAGTGGAAAGGCTCCCGAGGAGCACTGTATCAGGTGAGACCTTATGAACATCCAGGCTGCGGGCCGGGTAAAGACTGCAAATACGAAGATGGCGATGGATACGTCATCGCGCGACGTAACAATAGCGATCCCTTCGCACGATTTGGGCCTGGCGTGGAGATCCCCTCCGGCAACTACGAAATTGAGTTTAAGTCGCGCTGGTTCGAAGCCCAATATCACGCCACCTACCAGATTTTCTTTGATTCTAACAAGGATTTCGATAGCTTCTACTCCATCAAAATTATGATCTACGACCCAGGCAACGATAATACTTGTGGGTATCAAGTCTACGGCAGTAATGGGTCGGTAAACGCCTTTGGCGAGGAAATCATCAACGAGCTAAGTAACTTTACAAGGGAAGACGCCATTAACTGCGGCGTGCGAAACCATAACGGCAGCAGTACCGGAAATACGAATTGGAATAAGTGGAGAATCCGCCGCGAGGGCAACAAAATAAAAATCTACGTCAACGACAATCACTTGGGAACCTGGACGGCTTCAGCAAAAAATCACCGTTATTTTGGCGTGGGATGCACTCTCTATGAAGGACTTACACCGTCCAAGCCTGAATTTGACAATTGGAGTGTGAAGCTACTCGACTGACCAGCAAAGCCAAGCATCGAAAAAGGGAGGCTCTTAGCCTCCCTTTTTCTTTAGGATGCATCCCGCAATCCAATCCACAGTACTCAATGAAAAAACACCGCCTCAACCTCCTCCGCATCCTGATCAGCGTGAGCGCGCTCGTCTTCCTCTTCTGGCAGGTCGGGCTGGGCGAGACCCTGGACGTGCTGCGCCAAGCCAACCTGCGCTACCTCCTGGTGGCCTTCTTGCTCCTGATACTGGGCCTCGTCGTCCGGACTTACCGCTGGTTCACGCTCCTCCAGGGCCTTGACCCCACTGTACCCTTCATGCATTTGCTGCGGCTCTATTTCGTCGGCCAGTTCTTCAGCAGTTTCCTACCGACCCAATTCGGCGGGGATGTGATGAAAGCGCTCGAGCTGACCCAGGACACCGAATCCTCGGCTGCCATCGGCACCGTCCTGCTCGACCGCATGACCGGGCTACTGATGCTCTTCGTGATCGGGCTGCTGGCGCTCCCCTTCATCGCCGCAACGATGGAAACGTGGCTCGTCTGGCTCCTGATCGCCGTCGCCGGGGGCGGCCTAATCGCCGGCGGACTGGTGCTGGAAGGCCGATTCCTTCGACGAATAACACGCTGGCTGCCCGAGCAGCTATCGCTGACGGGTCAAAACACGCTGGCGAAAATCTACGCCGCAGTCACCGGCTGTGGCTGGCGAGCGATCTTCAAGGCCTTCACCGTCTCGCTGGCGTTCAACCTCCTCAACGTGCTCATCAACTGGCTCTGCGGGCGGGCCGTAGGCATTGAGATCAGCCTGGGATACTTCTTCGCCATCACCCCCCTGCTCTCCGTCTCCGGCCTTATCCCCTCCATCGCCGGATGGGGCGTGCGAGAGACGGTCAGCACGGCGCTTTTCACCCCGACCGGTGCCGGGGCTAACGCAGCCGTCGCGCTCGCTATGTCCGTCGGCGGCCTCACGCTGGTGGCTGGGCTCGTTGGAGGTATTGTCTATGGTATTGGATTGCTCGGCCCTCGAGAAAGTCATATCAAGGAGGACGGATGAAAAGGATAAAGACGGGCGTCATCGGTGCCACCGGTATGGTGGGCCAGAACTATCTAAAGCTGCTGAACGACCATCCCTGGTTCCAGGTGACACACGTCGCCGCTTCCCCGCGCTCGGCCGGCCAGTCCTACGCGGAAGCCGTGGGCAAGCGCTGGGTGATGGACGGAGATCTTCCCAGCCCCATATCCAACCTGACCGTCGGCGACGCAGGCAACGTAGAAGAGGCCAGGACCAAGTGCGACTTCATCTTCTCCGCCGTGGGAATGGAGAAGTCAGCCATACGCGCCCTTGAGGAGCGATACGCCGCCGCCGGCCTGCCGGTCATCTCCAACAACTCGGCCCACCGGCACACCGAGGACGTCCCAATGCTGATCCCGGAGGTCAACCCGCACCACACCGCCATCATCCCCTTCCAGCAGGAGCACCGCGACTGGGACCAGGGCGGAGGTTTTATCGCCGTCAAGCCCAACTGCAGCCTGCAGAGCTACCTGCCCCCGGTCCACGCGCTGATGGCGGCCGGCTACCCGGTCGAGAGCATCGTCGTGACCACGCTACAGGCCGTCTCCGGCGCGGGTTACCCCGGCGTCTCGACCCTTGATATGATCGACAACGTGGTGCCCTTCATCGGCGGCGAGGAGGAGAAGACCGAGCGCGAACCGCTGAAGATCCTGGGCGCGATTGAGAACGGGCGCTTCGTCTACAACGACTCTCTCATCATCGCGGCCCACTGCAACCGCGTCCCCGTCATAGACGGTCACACAGCCTGCGTCAGCCTCAAGTTCCGTTCAGAGTGCCCATCAAAGGGTGAGATCATCGCCATCTGGCGTGCCTTCGAGGGGCAGCCGCAGAAGATGGATCTGCCCTCGGCACCGCGTCCGCCAATCATCTATCGGGAGGATCCCGACCGGCCCCAGCCGCGCAAGGATCGGTACGCCGGCGACGGCATGGCGATCACGGTCGGGCGGCTGCGGGCGTGCCCGGTGATGGACGTGCGCTTCGTGGCCCTCTCGCACAACACGGTGCGGGGCGCGGCCGGCGGCGCGATCCTGAGCGCGGAGTTGCTCGTGGCCCAGGGGTACATCGCTGGCTCAGAAGAGCTCGCCGCGGAACAATGACCGACATCCGTCGAGCGCGTCCAGATGACGCAGCGGGCATCGATGAGGTTGTTTACGGTGTCTGGAGGCAAGAGGTGCTGGACGGTATGTGCCGGACACACGTGCAGGACGAAAGGTTTGCGCTCTGGGTCGCGGAGGAGCACGGCGACGTCGTCGGGTTCACCTCGGCATTTCTGACCACAAGCCAGCGCGGCGAGCGGCGCTGGGAGATCGATCTGGTGGCGGTGAGGCCGGATAGCCAGAGGCGTGGGCTGGGGCCGCGGTTGATCGCGGCAGCGTATGAGGATGGGCGGAAGCATCAGGTTGCCCTGGCGCGGGCGCTCATCCGCGTGGATAACATCGCCAGCCAGCGGGCCTTCGAGAAGGTAGGCTTCGCTACCGATGGTGAGGTATATCGCCGGCTGCTGTGGCGTCCTGAGACCGGCGGGGTGCCAGAGCGCGCCGTCGGCATACCGGTCGATACGCTGATCTACCGCGGGCTGTGGATCGAGGGTCTGGAGGATATGACGCCCGATGAGCAGCGCGCGGTCGTCGGCGCAGCCCGCACGCGCATCGCCTGGGAGGCGCGCTTCAGCGCCGGGGCCTTGATTCCCACGTCCAAGAAGCACCTGCTAGCAGCCGACCGGTGGAAGCAAAGGATCGGACATCGCGAGTATCACTGGTTTGTGAGATCAATACCCGATGAAGTGGGGGAGGGAAGAAGCATGAAGCGAGAGAAGCAGGTTCGTCTTCAGAATCGAGGGCACCGAAAACTTGATTGAAGAATTGTTCTTTATCCAATGCCTCTTGCCAGCGGCGGTGCCGCGTCACAGAATCCAGTCAGCGTTGGCGGGGCAACGTCAGAAAACGAGATGTCTCAACCGGTCCCAGCTTCTCCATTAGTGTACTCACGGCTCGCCGAATCATCTCGTCTTCGCGAAGATAGGTATGAGCTTTCATTGCAAATCCTCACTTTAGACACGCCGAGATGACTGTACAACTTTGTGCTCATTCATAGAGTTATTATATCACACCTGAGGCCTGGAACAAAGTAGCTTTCCCGGTCATAGTTACAGCAAGCGACACGCAATACGTTTTACGCATCACGTTTTACGCATTACCAACGGAGTGTTAAAATGAACACCCACGGTCGTACATCTGTCCACGAATTCCTGGGCGATTTCGTCGTCTACCGCAACCTGATTCCGCTCGATGAGCGCCTGCCGTCGTTAGACGACGTGTGCGAGCAAGCAGACGTGCCGGAGGGGGTCACGCCGCGCAAGAGCCAGCCGGCCTACGCCCGCGTGATCGTCCAACTGCTGCAGGCAGCGCGAGCGGTCGACGCACCCGACGCCGAGATTGAGCGGCTGATCTACGTCGGCGACACGCGCCTGAATGATGGCACCGCCTTCGCCAACATCGCCCACGCCGGGGACTGGCCGGGGTTGGCCTTCATCGCCTCGGAGAAGAGCGAGCCGGCCGAGCCGGAGATATTGGAGCAGACGGATGGCACGCTCTACCTGGCGAACCGCTGGGCCGATCTTGAGCACTTCGAGCAGTTCTGCCGCGAGCGGGGTTTCCCCATCGACGAACAGACCGCCATCATCGTCGATCTCGACAAGACGGCGGTGGGCGCCCGCGGACGCAACGATCACGTCATCAACCAGGCCCGCGTCGAGGCCGTGCGCCGCACGGTCGAGGATCTGCTGGGCGACGCCTTCGACCCTGATGCCTTCCAGGCCGCCTACGACGAGTTGAACCAAACCACGTACCATCCCTTCACCACCGACAATCAGGATTATCTGGCCTACATCTGCCTG
Source organism: uncultured Anaerolineales bacterium (assembly GCA_964474655.1). Lineage (GTDB taxonomy): Bacteria > Chloroflexota > Anaerolineae > B4-G1 > B4-G1 > CAYYTU01. The sequence goes on along the minus strand of CAYYTU010000098.1, from coordinate 428 downwards.
ATCCTGGGCAGCGGGCTCTACCAGCTGGAGCCGCTGGCGGAGCGGGTGCGCGGCGGACAACTGGCGTCCTTCGAGCAGTTCATCGCCGAGGTGGACGAACGCGCCGACGACCTGGCCCCCTCGCTGCGCGAGATTCATAATCAGGTCTACGAGCGGGTGCAGGCCGGCGATCCGACGCCGTTCAAGGCCTTCCGCTACAACGAGTACCACACCACCGTGGAGCGGATGGGCCGCCTGGACGACGATGCCTCGGTCGAGGATCTGCTGGCGGGCGAGATCGTGATCACGCAGGAGGTGCGCGAGGCAGCGTTGCGCTGGAGGGAGCAAGGCGCGTTGCTCTTCGGCCTCTCGGACAAGCCGGACGAGGCGTCGATCCCACGGGAAAAGGCGCGGGAAGAGGGGCTTCAGTCCATCCATCGGGTAGAGAC
>CAYYTU010000097.1:0-9048 GCA_964474655.1 uncultured Anaerolineales bacterium | reverse complement strand
CGATCTCTGCGCCCTCCGCGGTGAAAAAAGCATAACCATCTGAACGGTTACGAAACCGAAAGTGTCCAATCCAACTGACTGATCTGGTAAGCCCGGATCCAAAGCACCGAGGTAGAACAAGAAGTCCGTCGGCAAATCTAGAAATCGCGTTATCTGACTTTGCCACCCCATATCTGGGTTTAATTTGTCAAAATAACCCAGATGTGGGGTTGGGCAAATTAAGATGCCGAATTGTGTGATCCGGGACGGACTCCCTGTAGAAACGAATGAACCAGCCGGCCCCGGGACTAATTTTGTAAGAGTATCAGAACATTCGACTTGGCGAAAATCTGGCTATCAAAAGCAACAATCACCACAAATAATAGCAAGCGCCAAGTTCAAGTCGAGTTGATTCTGCTGAGCAGTCAGAATTTTGCTGCACTGGAAAGGAAAAAGATGAAAACGTTTGATGCCCAATCCGATAGCTTCGAATGGTTGATGGAAGAAGCAGATGAACAAGGGTATCTGCTGGTCAAGCAAATCCTGGAAGCTTTTCCCGAAGTGGAAGACGAGCTCTCTAAGCTGGAGGACCTATTTTCAGACCTGCAAGCAGCAGACATTCCGGTCTACGATAGCGAGGAGGAAGCCGAAGCAGCCCTGCTCGAGGATGAGGATCAACCATCCCACACTGAAGCCCCGGAAGAGACATCCAGCCTGAGCAACATCTCTATCGATAATCCCATCAGCCTCTACTTCAAAGAGATGGGGCGTGAACCTCTTCTGACGCGCGAGGAGGAAGTCGAGCTGGCGAAGCGGGTAGAACGCGGAGAAGAGGCCCAGGAAGAGCTGGCCCGAAACGGCCACAGCGCCGAGGAAAGAGAGCGACTGGAGCAGCTCGTCAAGGACGGGAAAGAGGCTTGGGAGCATCTCATCAAGGCCAATACTCGGCTCGTTGTCAGCATCGCCAAGCGGTATCGAGGACAGGGCCTCTCGTTTCTCGACCTAATCCAGGCCGGCAACGAAGGACTAATCAAGGCAGCAAACAAGTTCGAATACCAACGCGGCAACAAGTTTGGCACCTACGCTACCTGGTGGATCCGCCAATCGGTCGCCAGAGCGCTCAAGAAGCAGGGACGCACGATCCGCATCCCCGTTCACACCAACGATCGCATCAGGAAACTCTATCAGCAAGCCGGCGAGCTGGAGCAGACGCTAGGACGAAGCCCCACGCCGGAAGAGATAGCGGATGAGATGGATATGGAACCCAGCCAGGTGCGGTGGATGTTGCGCGTCTCGCAGCGCCCGCTCTCATTAGAGAAGCCAATGGGGGAAGAGGGAGATAGCGAATTCGGCGATTTCATTGAAAACGATAGCGATCCCACGCCATCCCAAACAGCCGAGCGCCACCTGTTGCGCGATGATCTGGAAGAGGCCCTCAGCGCCCTCACCCCAAGGGAAGTTCGTGTCTTGCGTATGCGCTTCGGGCTGGGAGGGCAGAAACCCCATACCCTCCGAGAGATCGGGGAGAAGCTGGGCGTGACCCGAGAGCGCATCCGCCAGATCGAGGGTAAAGGGCTCAGGAAATTACGTCATCCGCGCCATCGCCGGAAGCTGGAGCCTTATCTACGCTAAGCAGCTACGCTAAACGCAACAAAGCCGGGTTTTCATCACCCGGCTTATGCTTTTTCCACAACACCGTTGCTCCCCGTGAAAAGTATAACCACGCTTGATCCTCTACGCTGTTCTTCCGTGCTCCCTTCCGCCGGTAAATCCAATTCAGTCAAGAGAAGTATTCCCAAACACTAAGCTCACTGTGAGGGAAGAAAAAAGGATAGCTAGACTGGGCTCCCAAGGGTTGAATTCGACATCCTTGACATAGGTGCGATCAGGATATGCCCCAAAGGCCCGACAGTCGAGCGCCGTGACCGTCGTCTCCGCTTTGCGAAGGCCATTGACGAGCACGGTGAAGACGTAGCTTTGCCACAGCTTGAAGCGCCCCCCCCTATGCAGAAGCACCTTCCATAGCTATTCGACTTGACAATCTATTAGAACCTAGTATACTACTTGCGCTATGCATATAAGTGCTCACAGAAAGAAGAGGTAACGATGCATCACAATGGCCCAGAGAGCCACGCACACTGTCGCTGTCGAGGGGGACAAATTCAAGGCTTCGTCCGTCCGCGGCTACTGTTGCTGCTCTCGCAAAAACCCGCTCATGGTTACGAACTGCTAGACGTGCTGGAAAACGAAAACTTACCCACACCTGATCCCAGCACGCTCTATCGCACATTACGTCAATTCGAAGAAGAGGGCCTGGTAGAATCGACCTGGGATACCAGCGGCGGTGGACCGGCCCGGCGGGTCTATGAACTGACCGATCAGGGAGTGGAGTACTTGCACGCCTGGGCGGTGAACATCCGCCGCACCCGCAGGCGACTGAGTGAGTTCCTGGATCAATATCGAACACAGTTTGAGGTTGATCAGGAAGAATTAGCAGAATAAGAACAGGAGGAAAATAAAATGTGCGAACATCACGTTCATCATAGCCATCACACGCATCAGAGCCATTGCGCCCCCCACCATACCGGATGTTGTTGCGGACCGACGGGGAGCAGCCGAGGAACGCTGCCCGGTCGTCGACGCTTTCCCACGCGGGAGGAGCGCATCGTGCAGTTAGAGGAGTACCTGCAAGGCCTGGAGGCCGAAGCGCAGGCGGTGAAGGAGCACATCGCCGCCCTGGAAACAGCTGACCAGGAGTAAGTATGTGGAGAGCTCTCCCCCAACCATGTGGGAGGGCTCTCCGAGGCCGATCCCGCCCGTGCGGTGGCAGGGCCTCCCACGGCCCACACCTGGCCTTTGGTAGCCATTTCTCAAAGGAGAATCTGATGACTATTTCGATCGTTGAGACGAACGGGTTGAACGACTTTCCATCAAGCAGCGCGGAGATAGCGCCCCAGCGCCTGCTCGGCGGTGATAACGTCGCCGCCCTGTTGGTGAACGTGGATGCCGGTCAGGCGATAGAACCGTGCGTTATGTCCGCTACAGTGCTTTACTACGTCATCGAGGGAAACGGTAGCCTGACCGTCGAGGATGAGCAAGCTGACCTTCAGACCGGTTCGCTGGCGCTGGTGCCGGCCGGTACGGCCCGCAGCATCTCCACTGCGCAGCCAATGCGTGTGCTGGCGGTCCAGGTGTCATGACAAGCGAGGTAATCACGAATGAAAAATGCAATTGAGGTAGAGAATCTGACGAAATACTACGGTGACCTGCTGGCCGTCGATCACGTCGATTTCCAGGTGGAGCAGGGCGAGGTCTTCGGCTTCCTGGGCCCCAACGGCGCCGGCAAGACCACCACCCAGCGCATGCTGACCACACTGTTGGAGCCGACCGAGGGCCATATCCTGATCGACGGTCACGACCTGGCGAGCGAAGCGTACCCAGCCAAGCGCCAGATGGGGCTGGTGCCGGAAGAATCGAACGTCTATACAGAGCTGACCGCCTGGGGCAACCTGATGTTCACCGCGCGGCTCTACCGCGTGCCGCGCGAGGAGCGCGAGCGACGGGCGCAGGAGCTGCTGGAGGACTTCGGCCTGTGGGAGAAGCGAGACGTGAAAGTCGAGGATTTCTCCAAGGGCATGCGCCGCCGGCTGAGTATCGCTATGGCCATCATCCACCGGCCGGCGCTGCTCTTCCTGGACGAGCCCACGCCGGGGCTGGACGCCCAGAGCGCCCGCGCCATCCGGCGCCTGATCCGGGAGATGAACGCCGAGGGCACGACCATCTTCCTCACCACCCACCAGATCGAGGAGGCCAACCAGCTCTGCGACAGGGTGGCGATCATCAATCACGGGCAGATCGCAGCCATCGACACGCCGGAGCAGCTCAAGGCCGCCTTCCGCAAGGTGCAGTCGATGGAGGTAGCGCTGGAGCCCAATGGGCAGACCCACGGCGAGCCGTTGAAAGCGCTACCTGGCGTGACCCAAGCGGTGAAGATGGGTGACAAGTGGCGGCTGTACACGGAGAAACCTTCAGCGCTGCTGCCGAAGGTAGTAGACTACGCCCGCGAGCACAATTTGCAACTGGTGAGTCTGTGTACGTTGGGCCCCAGCCTGGAGGACGTCTTCCTCCAGATCACGGGCCAGGAGATCGGCACGGTCCACCACAAGTCCGAACAGACAGGGGCAAAGAAGCAGAAAGAAAGAGGCAAAGGAGGATAGGGTGAACGCATTTATCTTACATCCCCGCAAAATGACGGCAAACGCTTGCTTTTCTAGACAGGATTTACAGGATTGACAAGATTTTAGTTAAAAATTATCCTGTTAATCCTGTTAATCCTGTCCAAGAAATATAAATGCGTTTGCCCTACAAAGGAGGACAATGACGATGAAAAGAGGATGGATAGAGCGACTTAAAGATGAAATCAGCCAGGCCTGGACGGTGGCGGTCAAGGACGTGCGGGTCTATTATCTAACGCCACCGATGATTATGTTCGGGTTGCTGTTGCCCCTCTTCCTCTTTTTCTCGTTTTCCGTCAAGCGGGAGATGGCGATGGAGGTGGGAATAGCCCGGCTGCTGGCCCTGACCACCTTCTTCACTGCTTCATCGGCCGGCCCAGTGATCATCCCCCTGGAGCGGCGCACCGGCACCTATGACCGGCTGCTGGCGGCGCCGATGTCGCTGGCCACGCTGCTGCTGGGCAAGACCCTGGTGGGTACCTTCTTCGCCAGCGTAGTCTCGATGGTGCCGCTAATAATCGGGCTGCTGGCGCTGGGTGTGAAGGTGACCGACGCCACGCTGCTCCTGGCCGGCGTGCCGCTGGCCAGCCTGGCCTTCTCCGCCTTCGGCCTGGTCTTCGCCTCGATCCCCACCCGTTCGGTAGGCAACATTATGATGCCCAGCACGCTGGTGCGCTGGCCGCTGATGTTCATCAGCGGCATCTTCGTCCCCCTGGAGGAGATGGCCGGCTGGGCCCGCGTGTTGGCCTACTTTTCGCCGCTGACCTATGCTCAGGACTTGATGAACCACGCGGTACTGGGCCAGGGGTTCCTGAACCCGTGGCTCGACCTGCTGCTGCTGCCGGTGTTGCTGGTAGTTTTCTTGATTCCCGCCGCACGGTTGCATCATCGGGCCCGGGTACTGGGTTACTGACCCCAGACTGACCACGATCAAGACTACTCGGCCACACCGTTACAGCCAGCGATCAGTGGAACGGCTTGCCAGGAATGTAACGCCGCCAGGCTCCCGTCTGGTCGGTGAGGAGATGCTCAGTATTTATCATCCGCCGCGTCTTCGTCTGACCACGCATCACGAGCGAGCTCGACCGGGCACACTTACCACCGTACCGCACACCGGGAAGAAGCGAGCCGTCAGTGATGCCCGTGGCGGCAAAGAAGACTTGCTCGGTGGACACGATCTCCTCCGTGAGGAGGATACGCTCAATATCTAAGCCAGCAGCCAACGCCGCGTCCTGCTCCTCTTCGCTTTGGGGGCTCAAACGAGCCACCATCTCGCCATCCGTCGCTCTCAGAGCACAGGCGGCGATGAGACCTTCAGTGATGCCCCCCACGCCCATAAGAAGATCAATGTGATTATCTGGGCGTCCGGCCAGCAAAGCCCCGCTCACGTCGCCCTCGTTTCTAAGCATCACGTGAGCACCGGCCTCCCGAATCTCCGAGACGAGATGCCTGTGCCGTTGGCGGTTCAGCACGAAGGCCGTCAAGTCCCCCACATCCTTGCCCTTGGCTCGCGCGACCAGCGCCAGGGTCCAGGCGGCCGGAGCGTCGAGGCACTCCGGGACGATGTCATCCGCTACCTCCGCGTCCACGACGATTTTCTCCATATAGGCCGCCGGCCTGGGCCGCCAGAGGGTTCCACGCGGCGCGATCGCCATCACAGAGAGAGCGCCTTGATGCCCCTCCGCCACGAGATTGCGTCCATCAATGGGATCGACTACCACATCCATCGCCGGCCCCTTGCCGGTCCCGACACACTGTCCCGCTTGTAAGCTATCACACGTATAGATCCGAACGTCCTCGCCCACGGCCACAGCGGCTTCAATATCGACCAGGTTAAGGGTGGCACGCATCCTCTCGGTCGCATCCCGATCCGCCTCAATCGGCTTCCCCAGCCCGATCCAACGCCCGGCGGCCAACGCCGCCGCCTCGGTAGCCCGCACCAGGTCAAGCCCCAGATTATGCGTCGGTTTCTCGTTCATTTACCTGCCTATACCTCACAGCTTCTAGAAGATTCTCTTGCTCCCAGGCTTGCATGCCATCCTTCAAAGCCCTGACGTTATCGAATCCGCGCTGTCGCAACACCGCCGCCGCCCGCATACTCCGCCGTCCCGCCCGGCACACCAGAACCACCGGCTGACGGGTCGAGAAATGCTCATCCTCCAACAACTTCGGAAGCCGAATGGAGCGCGCCTCTGGAATGTGGGCCTGTTCATACTCCCGGGGCTCGCGGACGTCAATGATCAGCGGGGGTTCCCCCTCCCGCAGATCGTGCCACAGATCCTGCGCTTCGACCAGGGGCACATCCCCCAGATCCATATCATCGGGCCAATCAACCTCCGCCTCATAAAGCTGCTTGGGCAAATTCTGACACAGCTGGAAGGCCCGCACCGAACACTCATAGATGCAGATGACCGGATCAAGCACCTTATAAAAGAGATAGCTCACGTCGCGATCCGGATCCAGAAAGTGATCCGCCCCCACAAAATCGTAAAAGCTGGAGGACTTCATAATCTCAAGCACAGGTTGATGGACGTGGACAAAATAGACATCGCCCCCACGGTCACGATAGCTCTTTACAATGCTCTCCAGGGCATAGATGCCGCTGATATCGCAATTCTCAACGGTGTACATACGCAGAAGCAAGAACCGCTGCTCAGGGTACCGGGCGCGAAAGCTCTCAATGCGCTTCTCAATGTGACTCACCGCACCGAAGTAGAGATCACCCAGAATCTCCACCACGCCCAGCTGGGGACAAACGGGGTGATCAGAAGCAGGTGCGAAGTAACGAAAGTCCTCGCTCATCATCACCTCTCGCACCCGGGGTCTGGTCGTCTGGAGCAGGTAGTACAGAATTGAGGCACTGATTCCGATCAGCACCGCCAGCCGGAGTGGAAGCAGCAAAGTGGCTGCCAGCGTCAAGACCATAATATTCCGATCGGCCACGTTGGCGTGCCAAATTCTGGCAATCTCCTCTCGGTCGACCAGACTCCAGCCAGTGACGATCAAAACACCCGCAAGCGCCGCCAACGGCACGTAGGCCGCCAGCGGGGCCAACAGAGCGACGCCGCCCAGGACAAACAAGCCAGCGAAAATGCTAGAGACCTGCGTCTTCGCTCCTGCCTTATAATTCACCGCCGAGCGAGTGAACGAACCGGAACACGCATAGCCAGAAAAGAGGCCCGCAGCGATGTTCGCCAGCCCCTCCCCGATGAACTGTTGGTTACTATCGAGCCGCTGCCCCGTCTGGCTAGAGATGCTGCGGGCGATGGACATAGCCTCCACGAGCCCAATAGCAGCAATCGCCAGCGAACCGGTGAAGAGATCCAGCGCCAGATCAGGATTAAACAAGGAAAAATCAGTCAGAGGCGGCAAACCGCGCGGCAGCTCCCCCACCACCTCGACACCCTGCGTGTCAAGGCCCAACAACCCCACCACGCTGGCCGCTGCCAACATACCTAACAAAAGGTTGGGGATGCGACGGTTAACTCGCCGAAGAGCCAAAATGACAAGCATCGTTCCCACCCCCAGCGCCAGGCTCAGAAAATGGGTCTCCAAAAGGTGAGAAACGATATCGGGGATAAACTCCCAAAGGCTTGGAGCGGGTGAAATGGGAATACGAAGCAGATGCCCTACCTGGTGGAAAGCGATAAGGATACCCGCTCCGGCGGTGAAACCAACCACCATAGAATCGGACACGAAGTTGACCAGTACACCGAGCCGCGCCATCCCCATCACGAGGTGGAAGATCCCTACCATAATAGCGAGCAATCCAGCCGCGCCAAGATAACCGGTCGAGCCCGGCTCCTCCACCTCCAGCAGGGTCGAAAGCACCAGCAAGGAGATCGCGTTAGTGGGGCCAGTCTGGAGCTGGTTAGAAGAACCCCACAGGGCACTCACAATGGACCCGACGATGGCGGTATAAAGCCCCATCCGCACCGGAAGGCCAGCGATCATAGCGTATCCCATAGCCTGAGGCAGCATCACCACTGCCACCGTAAGCCCGGCGATGAGATCGGCCCGCAGGTACGAGCGATGGTAGCCCCAGATGATTCGTGCTGGCTGGGCAAGAAACCCAGCCGCCGATTTCAGATGGCGTACTAATGGGTGATCGTCGCTCCACTTCATCGGAAATTCACATGCGACACGTAGACGTCACAATCGAACAGATCGCGGAACAACTTGCTATCTGACCACGCGCGGTATCATACCACGCCCAATCTCGGTGTCAATGAACGCTCCCGCCGGGCCGGCAGCGAAGGTCTCAACCAGAAGCTTGACGCCCCACGACGGATATGGCACAATGGTGTCATGTTTTTACCAACGACACACCAGGAGATGGAAGCCCGGGGCTGGGATCAGCTCGATGTGGTCCTGGTGACGGGCGACGCCTACATCGACAGCCCCTTCATCGGCGTGGCCGTGATCGGGCACGTGCTAACCGACGTGGGCTACCGCGTGGGCATCATCGCCCAGCCCAATATCCACAGCCCCCAAGCTGAAAAAGACATCACGCGCCTGGGCGAGCCAGCGCTCTTCTGGGGCGTGAGCGGCGGCAGCATCGACTCGATGGTGGCCAACTACACCGCGCTCAAGAAGCCGCGTCGCTCGGACGATTATACCCCCGGCGGGCGCAACACCCGCCGCCCGGACCGGGCCGTCATCGTCTATACCAACCTGATCAAGCGCTACTTCAAGGAGACGGCCCCCATCGTGCTGGGCGGCGTCGAGGCCAGCCTGCGCCGCGTGGCCCATTACGATTACTGGGAAGATCGCGTCCGCCGCTCGGTGCTGCTGGACGCCAAGGCCGACTATCTGATCTACGGGATGGCGGAGC
>CAYYTU010000096.1:0-9153 GCA_964474655.1 uncultured Anaerolineales bacterium | reverse complement strand
CTCCCTTAGGCACTCCAGGTGCCTCAATCCTGTTTGCCAGGCGCGTCAACCCTGGCTTTGTTTGCCTTGTTCGCGTCTAAGCACGCCCTGCAGCATTGAGAGCGTTTTCGCTAGACGACCTGCTTCGAAATCCCGTAGATTCTGTATCCCTCGGACGGCTGATCGGCGTCGTGTTCACTCGCCGGGCGAGGTCACATCGGCGTTGTAGACGCGCGTCTCCGGTCGGAACACGGCCCAGGAGAACCAGAAGTTATTGAGCCCGGCGATGGGTTCCAACTGCCTGCCCGCGCTCGGCCCGTCCACGGCCTGCCCCAGTATGTTCCACGCGCTCCCGGTCTGTTCGTCGATGAAGCGGTCGCGCTCGTCGTCGAACGCGAAGGTCAGTGGCTCGCCGTCCAGCATGCGCTCGAAAGCCACTGCTGCACCGACATCGCGCCCATCGGCGATCAGAGCGCTGTCCATCGCCGAGGCTACGCCAGGCTCCCAGAGCACCACGACGGACGCGTCACCCACAGCGTCGTTGGCCACACGCACCTCTCTCAACGTCTGGTAGGGATAGGCCACGGCCTCCCCATCCAGCACGACGCCCAGCACGCGGGCCATCGGTGGCAAGTCCTCGGGCGTCGCCGGCCCATCATACAGGAAGGGCGTTCCGTCCTCGGCGTCGTAGCCGGCGTAGGGGTTCTGACCATAGTCACGGTTATGGCCGGTCTCCCGCGAGAGTACCCGCCCCGTCGGGTAGGCCGTCTTGAAGTCGGCCCAACTGATCAGTCCAGCGGGCGCGAACGTCAACTGTCGGCTCGTGAACTGACCGGCGATGGCCTCACCCGTGGCCTGCTGCCACCAACTCTCCGTCTGACGGTCGTACATGATCAGGTTGCTGTAGCGCAGCCGGCCCGTCGTGCCGAAGTCCAGCACCTGCCAGTCGACGGTGCGCTCGAAGGCGATAGCCGTGTTGCAGAGCGGACAGTAAGTCGCCGCCACGGGTATACCGTCTATCACGTCATTGACGATCTCGTGCCACATCAGGATCTGAAGAGGGTAAGCGTGGGCCTCGTCGCCGATCTGCACCGCCAGCACCGGCTCCTGTGAGACCAGCCAGGCGTCACCCTCCTCGACGGCTACGAACGTCGGCTCGTCGAGGGCCGGGATGCGGTCCTTGGGCAAGACCTCCGAGACCTGATCGTAAGGCACGGTATGCTGGCTGAAGTCGGTCGTGAACTCAGCGGCCGCGCTGGAGGACGGCGCTTCGTACGAAGGCGGCGAGGTGGTCGTAGGGGCGGGCGTGGCGCTAGGCGCCGGAGTGTCTGGCACCGGAGTGAACTCGGGCGTCGCCGGCGTCGCAGTCGGCGCGGCGCAGGCGCTTGCTATCAGGACCAAAAGGGCGAAAGTCGCTATCCATTCGAGCGTACGCATCCTGAACCTCCCATCTCTAATAGTCATACCTTAATGTTGTCCTACATGCCATAGACGAGATGGGAGGGCAATCTCTTACCTCGACGACTCGGATTCGGCTTTTTAGTCCAGGGCACGCAGTGCCGTCAACAGCGCCTCGAACTCCTCGCGGCAGTCACGGCAACGCGCCAGATGGTCCTGAACCAGGGGCATCGCCTCGGCGGCGTCCTTGCCCGCCAGCTTCAGCTCCACGAAGCGATCCATCTGTTCCAGACATTCCGCGCACCCGATCTCGTCGGGCCGCGTGGTCAGGACCTTATGCACCATCGCTTTGAGCATCTCAGGTTCAATCGTCATCGCTCACCTCTGGAATTTAGACGCGTCATCTCATGTCCTTCTTACGTCTTGAAGGCCGCCAGCACCTCGTCGAGCGAGAGTCCTTCGTCCAGTATGCGCCGCTGGAGCCGCTGGCGGGCGTCGTGCAGCCGCTTGTAGAGCGCGTTGCGCGTGATACCCATCCGACGGGCAGCCTCCTGCAACGGCATGCCGCCGATCATCACCGCGATCAGCGCCTGGCGTTGTTTCTCCGTCAGCTCCTCGGCGATCAGGCGCTGGACCATGGCCAGCAGCATCTGCCGGGTGACGCGCTGTTCCGGCGAGGGGTCGCGATCGGTCAGCACCGTCGGCGTGAAGTCGCCCTCGTATCGGGCCACGAGCTCCTGGAGCGAGACGTTCTCCCAGCGTTTGCGGCGCAGCTCGGTGAACGCCTCGTGCACAGCGATCTTCTGCGCCCAGGTCGTGAAGCGGCTCTCGCCACGGAACGTGTCGAGATGGTCCAGAATCTTCAGCAACGCCTCCTGGGCGAAGTCCTCCAGGTCGGCTTCCGCCACGCCGTAGTCGGTCAGGGCATAGCCCAGGCCGCGCACCAGATAGTCGCGCAGGTCGTCCAGAGCCGCCGAGCTGGGCGCCGGCCCGCCCAACGCCTCCAGCCATATCTCGTTCGTGCGCTCGGTCGCCGCGTCCGCCATCTCTACTCCGGCTGCCAGCGCCGCCCCATCCAGAAGCGCCCCCACTCGCCGCCGCTGGTCTGCAGCGCGATGAAGACGTAAAGACTGGCGGTGAAGAAACCCAGCGTCATCATCAAGACCACCCAGAAGACGGAGCGGACGAGCGACCGCTCCCGATAGACGATCCAGCCGGAAAAGAGCGTGAAGCCGACGTAGAGATCGACCAGCGAGACGATGCCCCACGGCATCGAAAGCAACACGCTCCCCTCCTGGTTGAAGTTGCCGGTGGTGAAGGCGTAGATCAGGACGCCGCTCATCGCGAGCACGCCCAGCAGCGCAATACCTTTTGCAATCTTCATCGTTTCATCACCTCCCGCAGCACGGTCGTGGCGTAGGAGCCCTTGGGCAGGCTAAAAGTGAACAAGAGCCCATCGGGATGCGGCTCGACTGTCAGATCATCCAGCAGCAGGCGGGCGCGGCGGCGGCTGCCGCTCAGATGGGCGCGGTCGAGCATCTCCTCCGTCACGCCGGCCTGCTCCAGCACCTCGCGCTCCAGATCGCCCGGCTCGCCCTCGGCCCACCACATCCGCGAGCCGTAGATCGGGCCAGTGTAGGTGATCTCGTAGCGCTCGAAACGGGTTTGCTCGGCCTGGGCGTCCTCGACCTCGAACAGGCCGCCGGTATCGAGCTTCTTGGCGATGTCGCCGGTCAATAATCGCTCGAACCAGCCGCGCTCGATGCGCCGCACCAGCCAGGTGTTGAACAGCGCCGATTGGTACGCCCGCAGCAACAACCGCCGCAGCCAGCGCTTGCGCGGCCCCCGGCCCGTGAACAGAATCTCGCGCCCGCGCTCAGCGTTATCACCCTCACGCCCGAAGCGCTGCGGGCCGTAAAAGTTGGGCAAGCCGCGCCGGCGCAGGGCCTCCACGACCGCCTCGGCCCGCGGCAGCGCCTCCTCGCCCGGTCCCAGCACCACTATGCGGAAGCGGTTGCCCAGCAGGTGCCCGGCCTTGATCTTGTTCCGATGGCGGCGCACCCACGCCAGCTCGACCGGGAGATCCTCCTCGATGCGGCGGGCGACCTCGGTCTCGTCGGCGTTCGGCATGTTGAGCGAGAAGGTCTGGGTGGTGCGGGCGTGTTTGTCCTTGCGGCCTGCGCAGCCCACGTCGACGTCGCGCAGGTCGAAGAGCTGAGCGAGCTCGTTCTGGAGCGCACGTGTGGTCCAGCCCTCGCGGGACAGGCGTACGTAGACGTGCTGGCCCTGACCGGAAGGCTCGTAGAGCGGGATCTCCTCAACCACGAAGTGGGCCGGCTCGACCTTGATCTGGCCGCCGACGCCGGGCAGATCGGCGGTAAAATACGGCAGGTCATCGGCGTTCATCAAAATCAGGTGCCCACGTTGTACCATACTCACCTCGCAAATCTATGTTACTGGACATCCAGAGACCGGGGACCCGATCACCAAAAACGGGCGCCGGTGTTCGCGCTGCTGCCGCATTATACTTGACGAAGATCATAGTCGTCAACCAGCCGCGAGCCTGGGGCAAACGAAGCAGTTCCAAAGCACCTTTGGAAGCAAAGCGGGGTTATTTTGCATCCCAATCCTCGACGGTAGACTTCCAAAGTCTGGAGTCGCTAAACTGCAGGAGTTGATTTAGAAGAACCCACACCAGAGACAGCTTGCAATGAAACGACTTAGGTACGATAATAGACACCACTTGCACTCTGCTGCAACAGAGCAGATCGAAATGGAAAACCAACCCAACAGGAGAGCTGAATGTCACAACAACTGATCGACGCCATCACAGAGATGCGCGAGATAGACGCCTTGCGGATAGCCGATGAGCTGCTGGCAGGCGGCGCGCCTCCGCTGGAGGTGCTCGACGCCTGCCGCGACGCGATGGAGATCATCGGCCAGCGCTTCGAGGACGGCGAATGCTTCGTCCCGGAGCTGATTATGGCCGGCGAAATCCTGAGCCAGATCTCGGAGCAGGCCAAGCCCTACCTCGAAGAAGCAGAGGGCGCGGAAGCAGCCGAGACGTTCGGTACCATCGTCATCGGCACCGTCGAGGGCGACATCCACGACATCGGCAAGGACCTGGTCGTCTTCATGCTCGATGTCAACGGCTTCGCGGTCGTCGACCTGGGTGTCGACGTGCCGCCAGCCCGGTTCGTCGAGGCGGTCCAGGAGAACGAGGCCGACATCGTGGGCCTGAGCGGCTTCCTCACCCTGGCCTACGAGCCGATGAAGGAGACCGTCGCAGCGCTGGCCGAGGCCGGGCTACGCGAGGGAGTTAACGTCATGATCGGCGGCGGGCAGGTCGACGAGCAGATTCGCGAGTACACCGGCGCCGATGCCTACGGACGCGACGCCCGGGCCGCCGTCCAACTCGCTCAAGGATGGACCACGGAGGCATAAGATGAATCAAGGACAGAAAGCACCCGAATTCCAACCTTCACCCGACTACCTGGCCCGCGAGAAGCGCTTCAACGATGCCGCCAGTCTCAAGGAACCCGACCGCGTCCCCGTCGCCAGCTTGGCCAGCCTCTTCATGGTGCGCTACGCCGGACTCACCAACGCCGAGGGGCTCTATGACTACGAAGCCTCGGCCCAGGCGGTCAAAGAGGCCATGCAAGCGCTGGACTGGGATATGTCCCCGCTCCACTTCACGCTCTTCCCCGGCCCCGTGATGGAGAAGCTGGGCCTGAAGACTTTCAAATGGCCCGGCAAGCACTTCAAAGAGAACCTGCCCTACCAGTTCGTCGAGGACGAATATATGCTGGCCGAGGAGTATGACGAATTCCTCAACAACCCGGGTGATTTCATCATCCGCAAGCTGATACCTCGTATGTCGGAGACGCTGGAGCCGCTGGGCATGCTGCCGCCCCTGCTCTGGTTCTCAAGCGGCTATGCCCTGCTGAACCTGGGCGGGATGATGGCCGGCATGCCGCCCATGCTCCAGATGTTCGAGCAGCTGGCCCAGGCCGGGCGCGAGATGAACGAATGGAACGCGGTCCAGCGCCGGTTGACGATGGAGCTGATGGAGATGGGCTATCCGCCGGTCGCCAGCACCGTCTTCACCCAGGCGCCCTTCGATTGGGTCTCCGACCACTTCCGCGGGCTGCGCGGCACGATGCTCGATATGTACCGCCACCCGGAAAAGCTGAAGGCCACCATGGAGATGCTGACCGAGTTCCTGATCCAATCGGCCATCGCCGGCGCCGAGCAGACCAAGACGCCGCGCATCTTCATCCCGCTCCATCGCGGCGCGGGCGGCTTTATGTCGAACGAGCAGTTCGCCGAGTTCTACTGGCCCAGCCTGAAGAAGATGTTGCTGGCGCTGGTCGAGGCCGATCTGGTGCCGATGCCCTTCTTCGAGGGCGACTACACACCGCGGCTGGCGTTCCTGGCCGAGCTGCCGCCCGGCAAGGTGGTCGGCCACTTCGACATAATCGACCAGCAGCAGTATAAGGAGGTGTTGGGCGACCGTATGTGCTTCTGGGGCAACGTTCCGGCCCAGCTGCTGGTCACCGGTACCCCGGAGCAGACCGTAAACTACGTCAAGGAGCTGATCGACACGCTGGCCGACGGCGGCGGCTTGATCATCGACGGCGCCGTCGACGGCATCCCGCCCGAGGCCAAACCGGAAAACGTCGAAGCTATGACGGAAACCACCTTCGAGTACGGGGTCTATTAAGCCTCAACCGATGGCGAGCAGAAACCCGGTTTTGAAAGAAGCCGGGTTTCTTTGCGCCTACTACGCTTACCGAGGAGGCCATGGCTTACCACATCGACTTTGAACCCATCGGTCGGCGCGGCGATTGTCCGGCCAACCAGTCGATCCTGGATTGCGCCCGCGAGCTAGGCATCGAGCTGGTGAACGTCTGCGGCGGCGTAGGCACCTGTGAACGCTGCCAGGTCCAGCTGGTGGAGGGCACTCTCTCCGATGTGACGCCGAGCGAGCGCGAGGCCCTGACGTCGCAAGCGCTGCACGACGGCTACCGTCTGGCCTGTCAGGCCTATCCGCGCAGCGACTGTAAGCTGCGCGTGCCGCCGTCCTCACTCACCACCCCGCAGCGCACCCAGGTCGAAGGCCAGGGAATCTCCGTTCGGCTGAACCCGATGGTGAAGCAATATACACTGACGATCATTCCGCCCTCCCTCCGGAGCCAGGATCAGGAAGAAGACCTGCGCGACGACGAAAATCGCCTCCTGGACACTCTCCAGGCGAAACACGAAGTAGAAGCCAGGCACATCGACGTCGACGTGCTGCGCGAGCTCTCCCCTCGCTTGCGCAAGGAGGACTGGCGCGTGAGCGTCGCCGTGCGCGAGCGAGAGGTGATCAACGTCACGCCCTCCCCCAGCCCACTGCTGGGCCTGGCCGTAGACCTGGGGACGACCAAGATCGCCGGCTACCTGATCGACCTGGAAAGCGGATGGACGCTGGCGGCCCAGGGGATTATGAATCCCCAGATCGCTTACGGCGAGGATCTGGTGGCCCGCGCAACCTATGCTCAGCGCGCCCCCGAGCAGGCCGCTCGCTTACAGACCCTGGTCGTGGAGGCGCTAAACCGGCTGGCGGGCGAGCTCTGCGACGAGGTGAAAACCACGCCCGCCCAGATCGTCGAGGCGGTGGTGGCGGGCAACACCGCGATGCACCATCTCTTCCTGGGGCTGCCGGTCGGTCAGCTGGCCCGTTCGCCCTACGTGGCGGTCATCCGGAACGCGCTCGATCTCAAAGCGCGCGACGCTGGGCTTGATCTCGCGCCTGGGGCCTGGCTCCACATGTTGCCCAACATCGCCGGCTACGTGGGCGCCGATCACGTGGCGATGCTCCTGGCAACCGAGATGGGCCAGGCCGAAGGGGTGGTGCTGGCGCTTGATATCGGCACCAACACCGAGGTCTGCCTGGCCCGCGGCGGGCGCTTGATCAGCACCTCGTGCGCGTCCGGGCCGGCCTTCGAGGGCGCCCACATCAAGCACGGCATGCGCGCGGCCAAGGGCGCCATCGAGTACCTGGAACTGAGCGAGGGTGACGACGGCCACCGGGTCAATTATCAGACCATCGGCGACACCCCGCCGGTGGGCCTCTGCGGCTCCGGCATCCTGGACGCCCTGGCGGAGCTCCACCGCATCGGAGCGGTGGACGCCGGGGGGCGAATGGAAGAAGGCCCTGGCGTGCGGACGCAAGACGGGGAGCGAGCCTTCGTGCTCGTCGAGGCGGACGCGGAAGGGAAGGATGCACCCATCACCATCACCCAGAAGGACGTGCGAGAGCTACAATTGGCTAAAGGCGCGATGCGGGCTGGGATTCAGCTGCTGCTGGAGGCCGAGGGAGTGACCGAGGGGGAGATCGACGAGATAATCATCGCCGGAGCGTTCGGCTCCTACATCGACGTGGGCAGCGCGATTGCGATCGGCATGCTGCCCGATCTGCCGCCGAAGCGCTTCCGGCAGGTGGGGAACGCGGCTGGTATGGGGGCCAAGCTGGCGCTTCTCTCCAGGTCCAAGCGCCGCCAGGCCCAGGCACTGGCCCGGCGCACGCGCTATCTGGAACTTTCCACCGCGCCCGCATTCAAGAAGACGTTCGCCCAGGCCACCTACCTGGGCTAAATCCAATTGCGGCTAAAATGACGCCAGAGGCCGAAATCGGCTCAGAGACGCCTCCCCCATCGCCGCTTACGCCACTATGGAGAAAAGATTAGCGGTGAGAAGTCCTCCCTTTCACGAAGACTCCCCACCGCTTTATGCTGCTGGTGTTACCCTGTATATATTATACTAGATCAGAAGGGCTCTGTCTGTAGTGAAAGTTAGACAATTTCCGCCAAAAACCTTGACACTTTTGACCCAAAACCTTGACAGTCCGTGTGGCGATACCTTGATACTCTCTGTGGCGATATTTTGATAGTGATACAATGACCTGGATTAAGCGACTCTATCTGTGGGCCACCCGCCGCCTCTACCACGAGCTCGCCTGGGCCTATGACCCGGTGAGCTGGCTGGTCAGCCTGGGCTGGTGGTCGACCTGGCGCGAGGCAGCGCTGGACTACGTGACCGGCGAGCGCGTCCTGGAAGTGGGCTTCGGCACCGGCGAGTTGCTGCTTGAGCTGGCCGACCGTGAGCTGACGGCGTATGGGCTCGATCCCTCACCAGAGATGCATCAGGTCACCACGCGCAAGATGGAGCGCCGGGGGTTTGAGGTATCGCGGGTGCGCGGCGTCGCCCAGCGGATGCCCTTCGCCGATGGCTGGTTCGACGCGCTCATCGCCACCTTCCCCGCACCCTACATCTTAGATCCAGACACCCTGCACGAGGCGACGCGAGTGCTGCGCCGACCCGACCCAGCGACGGGCGTCGGGGGACGCTTCATCGTGGTCGGACTCTATGTATCGCCAAGGTGGGGGGCCGTGCGCCGCGTGGAGCGCCTGCTCTTTGAGGGACGGGGAGCAGCGGAAATGGAGAAGAGAGACGCGCTGGCCCGCTACCAAACACACGCAGCGGCAGCGGGGCTGGACGTGAGGGTGGAAAGCGTGGGGGAGAAGCAGAGGGGAGAGGAAGGCCCGCTGGAGATCCCTATCGTGATCGCGGAGCGACATCGGGGGACGTATGACCGGGCCGCTTAAGCCAAATACCGCATGTGCGTCAACTTAAGGCTCGTAGCGGGTTTGCAACCCGCGTGCTTGATGACTATAAAGACTTCAGCACAAGCATATGCAAAACTTGAGGGATTACGAGTGTCAAGACTTCGGA
>CAYYTU010000095.1:0-9202 GCA_964474655.1 uncultured Anaerolineales bacterium | reverse complement strand
AGCGATCTCTGCGCCCTCCGCGGTGAAAAAAGCATAACCATCTGAACGGTTACGATTGGAGCACTTACCACAAGAGAAATGGATATGCTGGTGAGCGAGAAGACGCTAAGCCTTTCGGACTTGTTGGACCATATCAACCCTGCGGAGCTGACCGACGGGGCGCAAGCCCTGATCGAACGTGCCTACGCCGTGGCTGAGAGCGCCCACGCCGGTCAGATGCGCAAGTCCGATCAGCCCTATATCCAACATCCACTCTCCGTCGCTTCCCTGCTGACCGACATTGAGATGGACCCAGACACCATTGCTGCCGGGCTGCTCCACGACGTCGTCGAGGACACCACCATCGACCTGGAGACGATTGAGGATGACTTTGGCACAAATATCGCTAACCTGGTCGATGGAGTGACCAAGCTGGAAAAGATAGAAAGGGAGGAAATCGAAGAGCGCTTCGAGGAGACGAGGGAGCGAGAATGGCAGCCCAAGCACAAGGAGGCGGAAAGCCTGCGCAAGATGTTCATCGCTATGGCAGAGGATATGCGAGTGGTGATCATCAAGCTCGCCGATCGCCTGCACAATATGCGAACGCTGGACGCTTTGTCGGAACAACGCAGGAAATCCTTTGCACGCGAGACAGAGGAGATCTTCGCCCCCCTGGCGAGCCGCCTCGGCATCTGGCAATGGAAGGGCGAGCTGCAAGACTTGACCCTCAAATACCTGGAGAGGGAGACCCACGACAGGATAGCCACCTTGATCGAAGAGAACCGCCCCAAGCGCGAGGCCACGATCAAGCAACATCAGACCATCCTCGAACAGGAATTAGAAAAAGAAGGAATCGAAGCCAGGATCACCGGCCGCCCAAAACACATCCACAGCATCTACAACAAGATGCAACGCAAAGAGGTCCCGCTGGAGCAGGTCTACGATATCGTGGGCCTGCGCGTGATCACCAATACCATCCCCGATTGTTACCAGGCTCTGGGTATCGTGCATGGGCTCTGGAAACCCATCCCGGGCGAATTTGATGACTACATCGCCACTCCGAAGGATAACGGTTACCAGAGTCTACACACAGCCGTAGTGGGAGAAAACGGAAAGACCATCGAGGTTCAAATTCGTACGCAAGAGATGCACCGCGTCGCCGAGTACGGCGTCGCAACTCACTATCGCTACAAGGAGGGAGGCAAACGCGATCCCTCTTACGACGCCAAGATTGCCTGGATGCGTTCGCTGATGGAATGGCGCCGCGAGATTCCCGACGCCAATGAATTCGTGAACGCGATGAAGACCGATATCTTCCAAGATCGCGTCTATGTATTCACGCCGCAGGGCGACATCATCGACTTGCCGCGCGGCTCGACGCCCATTGACTTCGCCTACCACATCCACACAGAGGTCGGGCACCGCTGCCGCGGCGCTAAGGTCAATGACAAGTGGGTCGAGCTCGACTATCAGCTGAGCACGGGCGATCGGGTCAAGATCATCACCGAGAATCAAGCCTCCCCCAGCCGCGATTGGCTCAACCCGGCGATGGGCTACGTCAAGACCTCACGCGCCCGCTCCAAGATCCGCCAATGGTTCCGACTGCAAGATCGAGAGAAAAACATCGCCCAGGGAAGAGTGGTCATCGAGCGGGAGCTGAAACACCTGGGCCTGGAGCACTTCAAACATAAGCAGGTGGCGGAGCTCTTCGACTACGAATCTCTTGATGACTTCTACGCCGCCGTCGGCTTTGGGGATATCACCAGCCAGCAAATCACCAGTAAGATCGCCGAGACACAACAACACGAGGAGACGGAGCTGGCTCAACAGCCCACCATCCCCACCCCCAAAACAGTCGAGGGTATCCAGGTGCAAGGCACCGGCGGCCTGATGACCCGGCTGGCCAAGTGCTGCAACCCACTGCCTGGTCACGAGATCATCGGCTACGTCACCCGCGGGAAAGGGGTCTCCATCCACCGCCGCGACTGCCCCAACGTGCTCCGCATGAGGGACAACGACCGCCTGATCGAAGTTGACTGGGGGATCGAACCGCCAACCGTACCGGCGACTGTCGAGATCACGGCCTTCGACCGCACTGGACTGCTACACGAAATCGCCGGGGTCATCAGCAAGGAGAACGTCAATATGGCCTCCGTCAACGTAAACCGCAATAAGAATATCACCACGCTCTACATCACGCTGGAAATCAGTAACTTCACTCAGCTAAGCCGCATCCTGACCAAGATCGAAAGCATCCCCAACGTGACCAACGCCCAGCGTTACACCGGCTAAGGTTCCAGCGCCATCGACGGTTCAGCAACGCATCCCCAACGCCTAGCTATCCGTCGGCACTACATCTTGATACGACTTCCGCTCAACCAACACCTGCTGAGATTCGAGCCAGGACTGGAATGCTTGCTGGCCCAATTGCTGACGCAGCTCCTCGTCCAGCGCACGCACTTCGTGTCCTATCACCTCAATGATGGCAAATTGCGTCGGAGATTCTTCCCCTTCCATCTGAGGCGCTCTCGTCTCAATCTTCAGCGGCTGGCTATGCTCGCCAACATCCAGATCGAAGGCCCGATCAGCCAGACTATCATCCAAGCGATCCGCTAGCATATCCTGAGGTAGCCAGTCCAACTCGGTGCCGTAACCGCCTCCCTCTTCATCCGCCTGGAGCTCGTCCATCAGCACCTGGAAGTCCTCACCATCATCCAGGCGACTCACCAGCGCATTGGCCCGTTCCTCATCGGGCACGGACAGCAGGCGCACCTTGACCTGATCGACCTCGGCCGGCGCCTCCTCCGCCATACGCTGCTGCAACTTCTCCATCAGCAGCGAGGCCTCAATCCAGGAGCGATATTGCTGCTCCGAGACGCCCAAGGGCCCCAGGGTTTCCTGCACGTACTGATTATACATCTGCCTGAAGTCCTCCTCGGTCATCTCCGTCGGCGTGGGAGCGGGCATCTCCTCCGTCGTGGTCACCGCAGGAGAAAGAGTGGGCACCGGCGTCGCGCCCGGCTCATAACCAAAGTAGCCCTCAATCGTCTCCTGCACCTCATCCTCGGAGACGGTGATGTCGCGCCGCTCGGCCTCCTGTCGTACCAGCTCCTCCTGGATCATCTGCTCCAGCACTTGATCGCCGACGGCGACAGCGTTTTCCGGCGCCAGCTGCTCCTGAATCTGCTGGATCTGGTTCTGGAGGTAGCTCAAGTAGAACTGTGAGCTCTCGTCCTCCGGGTCCATCTGTTGTTGCTGCATATACAACATCTGGAGCTGATTCTCCATCTGCGCGCGCTGGAACTTCACCCGAGATTGAAAGTCGACAGTTGCGATCGGTTCGCCATCCACAACCGCGACCGGTTGTCGCCCCTTGATAATCAACTCAGTCACAATCCCGTAAGCCAACACACCGATGACGATCACCGCTACCAGTGCCAGCCCACCGAAGAGCAACTTCCGTAGATAGGCCTCACGCTCCAGGCGGGAACGCTGCTTACGGGTAAGATTCTTCTTAGCCATTTTTGTCCCTCTTCCCTCTCCTCCAAAACAAAGAAGACCCCAGTTAGCCTAATGCCCCCACAAAAGGAGAACTAAAGGCTGCCTGGGGCCTCTTGGATGCTTGCTGACGCAGAGATACGGTGCTTTACTCCCCTACAAAGGGAAGCAACGCCAGGTGCCGAGCACGCTTAACCGCCTTCGCCAGCTGGCGCTGGTGCTGAGCACACGTACCAGTCTGCCTGCGCGACCGAATTTTGCCACGCTCCGTCAGAAAATCTCGCAACAACCCGGGGTTTTTGTAATCGGTCGCGTCGATACCCTGTTCGCAAAAATAACACGTCTTACGTCGTCTTCTGAAACGACGAGGGGTCATTCTATCCTCCTACCTCGTATTACCTATCGAAGTCATTGATCTATGTAGAACGCTACAAGGGGCAACTGATTTAGCTCCCCCCACTCAGATCAACACGGCTAAAGTCCAATCATCCAGTTAGTAAGTATGAACGCCGCTAAGGGCACGCCAAAAGGATCATCTCCTGCGCCACCAGCTCAGTGCGATGGCAGATCGTTCCCTCCTCATTCTCCCAGCTGCGGGTCTGGAGACGTCCCTCGACGTAGACCTGGCAAGCCTCGCGCAAGCAATGCTTGCAACGCTCGGCCAGCTCATCCCAGGCCACGATATTGAACCATTCGACCGTCTCGTGTTGCTCACCGTCGCTGTCGATCCAATCGCGGGTCGCGCCCACGCTGAACAACGTCACTGGACGCCCGTCGGGCATATAGCGCATCTCGGGGTCACGCCCCACGCTGCCAATAAGCATAACTTTGTTCAAGTGCTTCATACGCTATTCCCGAAGGAGCGCTATCACTCCTCATCACGCACGATCAGGTGGCGTAACACGGACTCCTTTAGATGGAGACCTCTTTCGACTGCAGACACGCCTTGAGGGGGCATATCGACGTGGAACATCACGTACTGTCCCTCTTGTTGGTCCTGAATGGGGTAAGCCAATCGGCGACGCCCCCACGGCTCGATCTCTTTCACCGACCCATCTTGCCGCTCAATCAGATCCTCAATCTCCCCCACGAGCGCTGTCATCTCGTCCCCTTCCAGGTCCGGATGAGCGATAAAGACCATCTCATAACTACGCATCAAACCATATACCTCCTTCCCACGGGATTGCCCCCGGACTTGGCCGGGAGCGGAAAGCTTTTTTTCAGCGCTCAAAGTCATATGAACGCAGACTCACTATCGACACAACAGCGGGTATGATAACATGAAGGGGGGTATTTGGCAAGCAATCACGTTTTTGGGCCTCAATCGACGGACTTTGCACGCGATTCTTCTGCTTCCCCTCCTCCGTGATGATGCTGAATGGCGGCCCCAATAAAGGCTTCAAACAACGGATGAGGTCGGGTGGGACGCGACTTAAATTCCGGATGGAACTGGCTCCCCAGCATAAAGGGATGATCGGTCAGCTCGGCGATCTCGACGAGCCGCCCATCGGGCGACAGGCCGCTGAACGTCAACCCGGCCTCGGCCAGCAGATCCCGGTAGGCGTTGTTAACCTCGAAGCGATGGCGATGTCGTTCCTCGGTCTCCAGCACGCCGTAGGCGCGGGCGGCCTGTGTACCTGGCACCAGCCGACACGGATAAAGCCCCAAGCGCATCGTACCGCCTTTTTCCACCACCGTGCGCTGATCGGGCATCAGGTCGATCACCGGATACTCGGTGCGCGGGTCGAACTCGGTGCTGTTGGGTTCATCGTTGCCCACGGCCACGCGCGCCAGCTCGACGATCATCACCTGTAAGCCCAGGCAGAGGCCCAGATACGGGATCCTGTTCTCACGCGCCCACTGGGCCGTCGCGATCTTACCCTCGATACCTCGCTCGCCGAAGCCGCCCGGAACTACCACGCCTGCCACCTGATCGCTCGCTTCAGATCCTTCCAGATCATCCCAGCCGCGTCCCCGTTCCAGGTCTTCGGAATCGACGTAACACACGTCCACGTCCCAGCCGTGGGCGAGCGCCGCGTGATCCAGCGCCTCGCGCACGCTGATGTAAGCATCGTGCAGATCCACGTACTTACCCACGATGGCGATGGGTAGCGAGGGCTTCGGTTCACGAATGCGAGAGACAAGCTCACGCCAGACGCTCAAATCCGGCTGGGCCGTCTCTAATTCCAGACGTTCGACCACAAAATCGCCTAGACCATCCTCCTCCAGCGTCAAAGGCACCTCATAAAGCACCGGTTTGGTCACCAGTGGGATGACGGCCCGCCGCTCCACATCGCAAAATAACGAGATTTTGTCGCACAGTTCGTCGTCCACCGGATAGTCAGCGCGGGCGATGATCACATCGGGCTGGATGCCGATCGAGCGCAGCTCGCGCACGCTATGCTGCGTGGGCTTCGTCTTCAGCTCGCCAGTGGCCGCGATATGAGGCACAAACGTAACGTGGATGTAGAGCGTGTTCTCGCGGCCCATATCCTGCCGCATCTGCCGCAGCGCTTCCAGGAAAGGCAAGCCCTCAATATCCCCTACCGTGCCGCCGACCTCGACGATCACCACCTCGGCATCTGCCTGCTCGCCCACCAGCATGATGCGACGCTTGATCTCGTTGGTAATGTGCGGGATGACCTGAATGGTGCCCCCCAGGAAGTCACCGCGCCGCTCGCGGGCGATGATCTCAGCATAGACCTGCCCGGTCGTCACGTTGCTGGCCTGGGTCAGATTCTCGTCGATAAAGCGCTCGTAGTGCCCCAGATCTAGATCCGTCTCGGCACCATCATCGGTCACATAGACTTCACCGTGCTGGTAAGGCGACATCGTGCCCGGATCGACGTTGATGTAAGGGTCCAGCTTCTGGATAGATACCCGAACATCGCGCGCCTTCAACACTCGCCCTACTGATGCAGCAGTCACGCCCTTGCCGACGCCGCTCAGCACACCCCCGGTACAAAAAATATAGTTGCGCATAGCCTCCTCATCAAATAAGCCCCTGACCAATACAAACGAAGCCTGGCAAACAGTCACCGACAAACAAGCATCGACAAACAAAAGAGGGAGGGTCGCTGGAGACGACTCTCCCTCACCAAGTCACGCCCAAGACGTTCAAATGTCCGACGCGCTAATCGACCGCCCTTCACATATTTAAAGGAGTCCGATCAAATCTTCGACGGTACGACGCATATCCAGAAAGACAAGCCCTAACTTCGCATCGGGCTGAGCCAGTACAGTAAGCACCGCCTCTTTACCCACGGACATCAACATAACGTATCCATGGTCGCCTTTGACGTAGACCTGGCTCAGCAGGCCTCGCCCCAACTCGGATGCAATGCGCTCGCCAAGAGAGAGCATCGCGGCCGACATTGCCGAGACGCGATCCTCCTCCACACTCGCCGGCAGCGCAGAAGCGATGATCAGCCCATCGACGCTGACGAGCGCCGAAGCTTCGACGTCCGGCGTGCCCGACTGCAAGTTCCGTAGCCGGCCTACCAGCTGCTCTGTCCGTGATTTCACAACATCCCCCACCATACTGATTGAAACGGTCTCCACCAATCCAGTGACAATATAGCCCGGTAGGGTATACCGAGTAAAGATTCGCCAGCGCCCCCTCACTGTCAATCGCCAGCGAGCCTTATCAAGCTACAGAGGACTATATCATGACTACCACACGCTGTCAAACTATCGTGACGGCAAAAGGGGGTTTTCTTGACACCGCACAGGCCTTACTCTATAATAGCAGCAATTGCAACTGATTGCATTAAGGACAGTTCTAGAGTCTGAGAACCCGGAGGTAACTATGTGTCTGGAATGTGGCTGTGGAGAGCAAACCGCGCTCGTCTGCCCGGAATGCGGCGGACGGGTGATTTTGATCGACGAAAAGCCGAAATGCCTTTCCTGCGGCGCCACGCCCTCCCTGGAGGAGGTCTCGGCGACGCACGAGCATCATCACCATCATCATCATACTGAGCATACCCATACGCACGAGCATGGGCACGCACACGAGCACGGTGAAGCGGCTTCGGAGGAATGTGGGGAGATAGCGACCAAGCTGAGCGTGCTGATTCCTCATTGGATCGAGCACAACGTCGATCACGCCGAGTCCTTTCGCACCTGGGCCGAGCAAGTTCGGGCTGCTGGCGACGAACACCTGGCCGATCACATCGAGGAGGCGATCTGCAAGATTGAAGCCGCCAACCGCGACCTGGAAGGTGCCATCGAGCATGTCGGCGCAGCGGTGAGTGAGCACGTCCATCTCGACCATGACCATCCTCACTCCTGAGCGGGGCGCGATCACGATGACATATCTCGTTACAGGCGGCGCTGGCTTTCTAGGAATCAATCTGATCCGCTATCTGTTGGACCAGGGGCAGCACGTGGTGTCGCTGGACATTGCGCACCTCGATTATCCTGACGTCAAAGGCCAGGTGGGGGAGATAACGGGGGACATCCGCGATATGCCGACGGTTCGATCCGCGTTGGAGGGAGTGGATGTCGTCGTCCACGCGGCGGCGGCTTTGCCCTTGTACGAGCCGTCCGACATCTTCTCCACAGAGGTGGATGGTACACGCAATGTGCTGGAGGCGGCTTTTCTAGAAGGAGTGGAGCGGGTGATCCACATCTCCTCCACGGCTGTCTACGGCATTCCCGAACATCACCCCTTGCTGGAAAGCGACCCGCTGGACGGCGTCGGGCCTTACGGAGAGGCCAAAGTGCTGGCTGAGCAGGTGTGCGAGGAGTACCGTCACAAAGGCATGTGCTTGCCCATCCTGCGTCCCAAGTCCTTCGTCGGGCCGGAACGGCTGGGCGTATTCGCGCTGCTTTACGACTGGGCCAGGGACGGCAAGCACTTCCCCATTCTGGGACGCGGGAACAAGCCATACCAGCTCCTGGACGTGGAGGATCTGTGCCGGGCGATCTGGCTCTGCGCTACGCTGCCATCTGAAACAGTGAACGACACCTTCAATATCGGTGCCAAGGAGTTTGGCACACCATTGACAGATTTCCAGGCAGTCCTGGACGATGCCGGTCACGGCCGACGGATCATTTCCATACCGGAAGGGCCGGCGATCCTAACGCTGCGGGTGCTGGAGCGATTGGGCCTATCGCCGCTCTACCAGTGGATCTATGAGACGGTGGGCAAGGAATCCTTCGTTTCGGTTGCCAAGGCCGAGGAGCGACTGGGGTTCAAGCCCCGATATTCCAACCGGGAGGCGCTGCTGCGCAAATATCGCTGGTACGTCGAACACACCGACAGGACAGACGGCGTCAGTGGCATCACCCATCGCGTGCCGTGGGGACAGGGACTCCTCCGGCTGGCAAAGGTCTTCTTCTGAACGCTTGATGTTGGGCGTTTCAGTGAACCTGCGTCGGTGACTGCGCCGACCCGGACGCGTAGGTCGCCCCATGACTCTTCTGTGATGTATCTGGTGCCTGTACTGACCCCCGCCAAGTTTACCTGTGTAATGACTTTCATATCAAAAAGGAGACCCATAACATGAATACGAATAGAAGACTACAAAGATGGATGCCTGGATTACTGCTGATTATCCTGGTCACTTCGCTCTTACCTTTAGCAGCCTGCAGCAATGAAGAGTCTGCGACAAGTACGCAGCCTACTTCCGCATCGACAGCAACTACAGCACCATTACCCACTTCTGCACCGACAGCAACCACGGCGCCATCGCCTACTGCAACTGTTGAACCGCTAGTCATA
>CAYYTU010000094.1:2063-9397 GCA_964474655.1 uncultured Anaerolineales bacterium | reverse complement strand
CCTCGCGCTCGATCAGCGCCCGCACCGCGTCGTAGAGGCTGTTGGGGTCGGTGAAGCCATCCACCTCCAGCCGCAGGCGGTGGAAGGGGCGGCGCGGCGTGGGGATCAGCTCGGCGTGGTGACCGGGATTGTGACCAGGCTCGATCTCGACCAGATAGACGCCACGAGTGGGCCAGGCCACCTCGTCCATCCCACACGTCTCTGGCGATCCGGGGTTGTAGATCCAGCCGTCGAGCGCGTAGGGCTTGTGGATGTGCCCCAGGGCTAGGTAGTCGACGTGCTCGCGCAGCGGCGCCAGGGCGTCGTAGGTCAGCGTGCCGGAATAATGGGGTAGCTGGCCCTCCAGGCCGGCGTGGGCCATCAGGATGGTGAAGTCGACGTCGGCGTGGTTGGCATCGGCGATGGCGTCGGCGAAGAGGTCGAAGACCCGGCCTGTGGAGGCTCCGTAGTACTTGAGGCCGTAGACGCGGACGGTTGGGGCGGCATCGCCAGACCCAAGATCGACGTAGGCGCCGCCAGCGTCGTCGTAGGGATCGAGGCTGGCTTCGCCATCCCCGAACCGGGGGTTGAGCAGGTATAGGTAGCCCAGCCCTTCGAGGAGGTCGAGCCAGGAGTATTGATCCCGGTAGTAGGCGCGTTCGTGGTTGCCCTCGACGGCCAGCACGGGGATCTCGGCCTCGCGCAGCATGCGGAGCCCCTCGATGGCGATCCGCATCGCCAGCGGATCGACGGTGCGTTTGTGGAAGAGGTCGCCGGCGAGGAGCACGAAATCGACGTCCTCCTCCAGGGCTTGCTCGACGATGTGCAGGGACGCCTTGCTGAAGTCGTTGAAGCGTTCCTGGGAGCCGTATTGTTGGTAGCCGAGGTGGACGTCGGCGGCGTGTAGGAATTTCATCCGGCAACCTCCAAAAAGAACTCCCAGAGTCAGTCTACTCCAACCCCATCGCACGGAAAGCCGCGTTGACCGGGTCGGCGTAGAAGATGATCTGCAGTTTGCCCAGTACATCACCGGGCACGTCCACCAAGTCCCGCTTGTTCTCGATGGGCAGCAACACGCGCTTCGCCCCGTTGTCCATCGCCAACTGAAGTCTCTCCGTCAAGGAGCCCATCGGCTGTAGGCCTCCGTGCAGGCTCATCTCGCCCAGGATCACGAGCGATTTCTGTACCGGCTTATCCAGCAGGGCGCTCACCATCGCCACGAAGAAGGCGATGCCTACTTCGCTCCCTTTCTTGGTCCCCATCAGGTCGACCAGCTGGGCGTGCAGGTCATAGTCCCCCGGCGACTTGCTCAGGCCCAGACGCGACGCATTGGTCTTCAAATACGTGTGGGCCGTCTTCATCGCGTCGCGAGTGGCACGGGAGGGAGCACCGGTGACTCGCAGCTTGCCCCGGCCCTTGACCGCCTGGGTTTCGATGCGGAAGATAGCCAACCGCCCATCGTCCTGATCTGTGCCCACCGTAAACGTGACCCCAGGATCGAGCACGCCAGGGGTGATCAGCCCCCCGCCGCCCTGCTCCGGTACGGCGACGAACGTCTCTTGACGGCTCTCCAGGTCGATGTAGGAGAAGTTGACGGCCCAATATTCCAGACCGCCCATTCGCCTTAACTGCTCCTTGATGCGCCGGCGGCCCTCCAGCGCCAATTCCAGATAGTCGCGCAGCTCACCCTGAGTGAAATTACCATCCGGATGCAACAACTTGATCAACCCGGACATCGTCTTGCGCACCGCCCGCACGTCCCTCTGGTTCAGATGACTGCCCAGGTTGTAGTAACGGTCGATCACGTCGGCGTAGCTCGTTTTGCGTAGGCCGCGCCAGACCTCGGTGGCGTAATCCACCACCATCCCGTAATGGGGCGTCAGGTATTCCGGTCGCATCTTATCCACCTCCCAACCGGGCAGGTAGAAGTGGAGACGGTCGATGAGGGCCATATCCTGCATCTGGTCTGAGAGCGGCTGGAGCAAGTGCGAGGTCTTGACCAGCCGCCCGATGTCGCCGTCGATGTTACCGTTGAAGACGATAGAAGCATCGGCCGGCACCTCCTCCTTGCCGCGGGCGAAACTGCCGGACTCCATATAGTCCTTGAGAATCTGAATCCCGTGGGCGTCCCGGAAGCGCACACCAGCCACCTCGTCGAAGGCCACCACGTCCCACAGCCCCACCAGCCCGATGCGACCTGTCCCCAGGTGGATGAAGAGCCGCGCCACCGTGGTTTGCCCGCCGGAGATGAGAATGGCGAAGGGCGATATCTCCCGGTAGATGTAGCTCTTGCCAGTGCCACGCGGGCCGAGCTCGATCAGGTTGTAGTTGGGCTCCACCATCGGCACCAGCCGCATCAGATGGAGCAGCTTCTTGCGCTGGGTGAAGTCCGGATGAGTCGGCTCCAGGCCGGTCGTGCGTAACAGGATGTTCAGCCACTGATCGCGGGTGAAGGCGGCTCGGGCAGCGATGTACTCATCCAAATCGGTGCTGGGTTGTTGGATGGGCTTGAGGCGCTCGATGATGAAGGGGCGCGTGGCGCCGGCGGCTTTGAATTCGGGGTCGTACTGGAGATCGACCAGGGCCCAGATGCCCCCCCTAAGCAATTTGTCGTACTCATGAACGGTCTGATCCTTGATGACCGCATCGTCTACGCCCATATTGACCAGTTCGGCCCAGAAGCGATTAGCCTGGGTGTCGAGCCGCACCTTGACCTTATCGATGACCCGGTGCTGGCCTTTCTGGCGGGTGATGGCCTTGATCTTCTCGCTCTCGTCGGCGCGGACGTAGTTGCGGCTGAGCGTCTGCCGAACGTATTCCAGCCCCTTCTCCACCACCTCCGGATCGGTCGATGAGCAGTATTGCCCCAGCAGATACTCCAGGACGTACACGGGCACGTTGAAGCCCGATTTCATCTGTTGTAGCAGGTCCTTGCGGACGACGCGTCCCGGGAGGACGTCGTTCAGCGTCTGATCCAGCTCATCGAACACGGGGGTGTCCATCGATTGCTCCTTTATGCTTGTGCGTTCTTGGTTTTTGGACAGGATTGACAGGATTTACAGGATGTTTGTGCGTTCTTGGTTTTTGGACAGGATTGACAGGACGCTTTATTGCAAATCCTGTCTGATAAACGTGTTTCACCAGAGATCGACTTGGCTAACGGCTTTCTGTTCGTCCAAGACTTCCTCGGTGACGGCGTCGCGCAGCACCCAGCGCACCCGATCGCCTGGTTCCAGACCACAGCCCATCGGCAGGAAGATGGGCACCTTGACCGGTTCGGCCGGGCCGACGGGTTGACTGGAGGGTGGTATGACCGGCTCGCCGCCTTTTTCGAGCGTGACGGTGACCTGGCGTGGCTGCTCGAACATCTCGGGGTCCACCGCATACAGGCGCACGTCCGGCTGGGCGTTGCGGATCACGTCGGGGAAATCGCCCGCCACGGTCACCGGACGACCCGTCACCTGCTGCTCGATCGTTAGATGCGGCACGACGAGCTCCTGCAGCGAGAGGCCGCCGTGGACGTAGTTGTACGGCCCCGGGGTGCGAAAGCAGCCGACGCCGCGCGGGAACCAGGCCTCCAGGCGCTCGCTGCCCGGCTGAAGATTCAGCCGCACGGGAAAAGATAACTGATCCGTGTGGCCCAGATGGTGCCCCACGACGTAGCGCGATTTCTTGGCCTGAGCCGGGATGTCACGCAGGCTGACTTTCTCGTGCTCGGCCACTTCGTCGAGCAGCAGGAAGCCGTGATCGGTCACCACGTGGATCTGGTCGATGCCCAGTTCCAGTAGTTTGTAGATGCCTTTCTTCACCGCCTGGAGCAAGGGGCCGAAGGTGTTCCAGGCGATGGTGCTGGCCGTCTCCCCCACGGCGTCCAACGTGGTGTCGAAGACGACGGTGACGGACGCTTCTGGGATGCGGTCGGCTGGCGTGTTCAGCAGATCGTCCAGGTTGTAGAACTGCACATCGTCGAGCCGGCGCTCAAGCCAGTCCTGACGGGCGCTTTTGTCCTTCAGGTTGCGGCTGTCCTCGATGACGATGCTCCACTCGCCGTCGTGATCCACCGCTCGTTGATCGCCACCGGGGAGCAAGGCCGTCATCCCGATCGGGGTCACGGTGGGGATAGCTGCCAGGCGGGCGGTGAGCGCCCGACGGTCCCCGGCCGCCTCGCGATCGAGTTGCCGCAAAAGCTCCTGGGCCAGCTCGTAGCGCAGGGCGTCGATGAATATCACGGCCACTCGCTGATTCGATTCTCGCTCTTCCATCACCTGGCCCCAGAAGTGATCTTGCGGAGGTAACGCTTCGGCTGGGGGCCATTCCCCCTCCGTCTCCAGCAGCATGGTGAAGCGATCGTTCATCCGGCGGAGCACGTCGCGGTAGGAGCGGACGCAGCGATCGCGCAGCCGGTTATGGGAAGCGGGCTGAGCGCCCATCGCCTCTCGCAGCCGACGGAAGTCGTGATCCACGGTCCACCAGGCCTCGGCGTAGCGTCGAAGCATCGCCTTGGGCGTCGTCTGTCGATCCAATTCGTTGCACGAGTCCTGGATCGCCGTCAGCAGATCGGCCGCGCGGACCAGCAGATCCCACCAGGGAGCGCGTCCCTCCCGGGCCCAGAAGCTGTCGGCCCGGATCTCAAATGGGGCGCGGTGCTCCGCCAACCAGGTCTGCCAATCGTCCTCACTCGAAAGATGGTCCATCGCTGCGTGGTTCTGTTCCCACAACGCCGTCTCCACGTTGGCGAAGGTCGCTCCCAATGTAAGACCGACTGTCATCGACAGATCCTTCACCCAGCGAGCGAGATCGTAGCGCCGCTCCAGGTCGTCGGCAAGGCGAACGTAGGCCGCTTGGTAGCGGCTGTCGCGCTGCCAGCGATCGAGGAAGGCTTCACAGCGTCCAAAGTGGAGCGGTTCAGGTAGTTGGGCCGCGTACGGGAAGTCATCGGGTTGACCGGCATCTGTGAAAGCACGCACCAGGACGAGCTGAGCCGTCAATCGACGAGCAATCTCCTCGGGATCATCGTCGGGGGCCGCGACCAAGCCGTAGGCGCTTTCCAATTGGGCGGAGAAGAGTCCATCAAGTTGCTCGCGCTGCAGATTGGCCAGGGCGGTACGGGGGCCGGCCAGGAACTGGAGCAGGGTGTCGTCGAAGTTACCCAACAGCGTTTCCCGAGCTCGTTCCAGGTTGGCCAGGTTGTATTCCCAGAAGCTGCGTCCTTTGCCCACTGACCGCGCGGCCAACCGCGGCAGCAGCGAGCGTAGTTGGTGTTTCGTCTCTGGATCGTCAGGAAAATCCAACCCCTGCTTGCGGAGAAACTTGTAGAGGCGGTCACGGAAGATGAGGCTGGTGGCGAAAAAGGGCCGGAGGATCTCGGCTTCATCCTGCGACAGCGGGAGATAAACGACCGTGCGCTCGTCTGGGGCACGATGGATCAGCCGGTAGCGGAGCTCAAGCAGGCTGTCCTCGTAGCGCCAGAGCTCGAGCGCTTTTTGATCGTTCAGGTGGTCGAGCAAGGCGGCGTATTCTTCGTTGGGGTCGAACCAGAGGACCGTCGTGTGGTGCGCGGCGCGTTCGAACCATCGCTGGAAGTGTGCAGTCAGGGCTGGAATGAGCATAGGTCACCTTTTCACGAAATGCCGTATATGCCGACCTCTTCCATCCAGTTGGCGATGAGCACCCCGCCATCGGGCCCGGAAGGTATCTGGTCGAGCGCGTGATATACTTCATCAATGATCGCGTCAACCTCCGACGCATCCACCTTCTTTCGATCCAGAAACAGGTGCGCCGTGAAGCCACGTTCGTCAAGGCCTATCATCAATATGGCGAAGCGCCCCATTTGTTGAAACTCCTTCAGGTCTAGCTTCTCCCCAGATTGTCTTTTCTCGATGAACGCCGCCTTGCGTTCGCTGTGATCGGGTCGGAAGAGGAAATACTCGACGTAGTGGGGTGGCTCGTCGTGGCGAACAAAGGTAGCGACGGATGTTTGCAGACCTGAAATCTTGAGCTCAACACGTGAATCTGAGTCATCGCGTCGCCGACGCGGCCTGGTCCTTCTCTTACCTCCCATTAGTTTGCCTCCAATATGCTCATAAACTGGCGCGGGGTGACGATCTTGACTTCCTTGTATACGTTCAACACTAGCAGATCCTCATCACCGCTGACAATGTAGTCGGCTTCGCCCTCGACAGCGCAGGCCACAACGGCGTCATCCTTCGGGTCGCGAGTCACTCCCGGCAACTCCAGTTCACCCGGTGCCATCTCCGCCTGGGAAAGCAAAGCCGCCAGGATAGCATCGACTTCAGACTCATCCAGGCGAATGCGTTTTACAATCCTAGGATAGGTGAGTACGTGGGCCAGTTCGTCCACCAGATAGAGCGAGGTCACCAGCGTGAAGCGCCCGTCCAACCAGGCGTCGACGATCTGGCGCGGCGGGCTGTTGACACCTATCAAGCCGCTGACGAAGACGTTGGTGTCCAGGACAGCCCTCAACTGGGAGCGCTCAGGCATTGGCTGCTTGATGCTGCCGATTGTAGAACTCGGACCGGGCCTCCTCGATCAGATCGTCCAGTTCATCTGGATCCACCTTGCTACCCCGCGCTCGGATGCTGGCGATGGTCTCTTGCAGCGACATCTTGGCCCGCTGCTGCTTGATCGCTTGCAGGAGCTGTAGATCCTCCACGCTGACGATAGCAGCGGTGGGCTCGCCGAACCGTTCAACAACGTACTGACTCTGACCGTAGCCAACTTCGTTGAGGATGTGCTTGATCTGGGCCCGCAACTCGGACGATGAGATGGTCTTTGGCATCACGTTCCTCCATAGTCAAATCTATGTTCAAGTTGTACAATTTGCTATTTTTGGCTAATTGTACCAGAGCTATTCTCGTCAGCAAGTGTGCGTTATTTGTCCTTCTGCTCTAACATCTGATTCAACATATGCACGATCTCGTCCTGGAGAGCGAGTGTCTCCTCATCGACTGACAGGGGGCGTAGCAGTTCTATAATCTGCTCCATCGCCTCCACCAGATCTTCATCTACTTCTTCTGGAGAAATAGCGGATTCCCAGTCGGCGGGCAATTCCTCCAGCATGTCCAAAGCGCGTTGCCAACCGGGGCTGGCGACGGCGTTCATTTGAGCCTGAATCTCGTCCATCATCTTGCTCCCACGAATGGTCTCTGTGCCGTTCTTCTGGCAACTCACCAGAAACTTCATGTGTGGGACATAGGAAACGAACTTATGGACTTCTCCACGGCCCCAGGCGCGGTTGAGCCACAGTTGAATATAATTCACAGTCTCTTCAGTGAGCAGTAAAGGGTGCTCTTCGATATACTCCCTGGCATCTTCCACATCCTGAAATGCCAGGT
>CAYYTU010000094.1:0-1963 GCA_964474655.1 uncultured Anaerolineales bacterium | reverse complement strand
ATAGCCTGGTAACCAAGCCAAAGCAACAACAACAAGAACAACGCAGCGACAACACCGATAATCCACCACAAAATCGTCATCGTTCACACCAATCTTCCTAAGTTTGTAATTCTTGAGGATAGCAGCAGGAGTACCACGGATAGCGGAAATGCACGATAAGGTGAGTCATCAACAGCCCCAAACGTCAAGACCTGTTTTCCAAAAGCATCATCATCTTGTATTTCTGACATCCGAGGTAGTCCTTTTCAGTACAAGCGTTTTACATTTTCAAGTGCGCTGAGGACACCTAAACTTGTAACGTTTCAGTCTTGTGTTAACCGCGCCGGCCTGAAGAGCCAGCGCTGGGAATGGTGCTCACAAAATCCTAAGCCTGATCCTTTCTTTGTTGCAATCGTCACGTGAGTTCTTTCAAGGGCTCAACTTCCTCTTCGATGACAACGGCCTCCAAAAAAGTCGTGATCTGATCCATCGCCTCCAGGACATCTTCACTCAAATCCTCTGGAGGTATGCTCGCTTTTCCTTCAGCGATCAACTGACGCATAATCTGCATAGCCCGATGCCATCCTGGCCTCCTCGTCGGATCGAGCGTTCCTATGTCGTGACTGTTCAGCAATTGCTGGGTAGTTCGTATGCCCCTGTCCCGACAGTAGACCAACAGTTGGTGATGCAAGGCGCCAGAGATGACCAAGTAGAGATCTCCCTTATTCCACGCTCGCTCAAGCAGCTCTTCAATGTAGCGAAGAACTTTGTCTTCGAGTAGCCAGGGCTGGCGCTGGATGTAGGCCACACCTTCGTCCACAGTGGGGGTCACCAGGAATCTGAAGACTTTTTGGATGCGAAGCTTCGCTCGTAAAGCGCGTAGGCCTCGCCAGAGCAAAAGCAACAATAACAACACACCGACAGCACCAAGAGTGCACCACAAAATCTTCATCGTTCACACCAACCGCTTGTACCGCAGTATCCGCCCTTTCTGCAGCGGCATGATGTTCACCTTCACGCCGTCGTCCAGCACCGGGTCGTAGATGCCGTTG
Source organism: uncultured Anaerolineales bacterium (assembly GCA_964474655.1). Lineage (GTDB taxonomy): Bacteria > Chloroflexota > Anaerolineae > B4-G1 > B4-G1 > CAYYTU01. The sequence continues at coordinate 932 of CAYYTU010000094.1, read as the reverse complement.
CGGATGGGGCCCTCGGCCCAGTCCGGGGGCTGGTATGGCGCCTCGCCCTCGATCACGCGCACCAGCTTCTCCTCGAACGTCGCCAGCACCTCCAGGTCCTCCTCGGCATCCTCGACGCGGGCCGACGCGCCGCTCACGCCCTCCTGCTGATCCTTCCGCGCCGACTCCAGCTTGCTCTGGAGAGCGCGGCGCTGGGGCCAGAGATAGAGCGTCTGCACCTTGCGCAGCGTGTCGGCGTCCAGCTTGTGGTAGTAGACGAAGCAGTTGAAGGTGTGGTAGTAATCGCCGCTGCTGAGCTGCCAGATGACGGGGCAGCGCTTGTAGAGCTTGACGTGCCACTTGATGAACGGCCCGTCCAGCCAATCCTCGATGTCGCGGCCCAGCACCTGCTTGATCTCCGATTCCATCTTGAAGGCCGCCTCCTCGCCGAACGTCTCGGCCAACCGGCGGCGGACCTCGTCCAGGGCCGTGGTGCGGCCGGCGCCGTCGCTGAGGGGCAGGATGCCGTCGCGCTTCTCCTTGAGGGCCTGGAGCAGGAAGTGGGAAAGAAGCCGTCGCACGTGCTCGCGGCGCTTCTCCGCGTCCGATTTGCCCTCCATCTGCGGCCAGACCAGCTCCGGCGGGCGGTCGCCCAGCTCGCGCTCGATCAGCCGCCGATCCTGCTCCGAGATCTCGTAGAGGTCGTAGACCGCCTCGTCGATCTGAGCCTGCAGGCGCTGTAGCCGGGCGTCGGCGGCCCGCTCGACGGTGCGGACAGCGTCCAGCAGCGCCTCCAGCGTGACCGGCTCCGGCAGCGTGACATCGGGCGCGTCGTCGCCCAGCAACGCCAGCACCTTCGTCATTCGTCTTGCGTCATCCGTCATTCGCAATTCGTGCAGTTGCACCAGCCACGGGGCATCGAAGCGGGTGCAGATTTCGTTGCCGGTGTCCCA
>CAYYTU010000093.1:0-9474 GCA_964474655.1 uncultured Anaerolineales bacterium | reverse complement strand
AACTGTAGCGGTCGGCGAGTTTCAACGAATGCCAAACGTCCACAAAACTGCCATCATTTAACAGAATCCGCAGCTCATTGACGTCGGGGACCAAAACCTCTACTACAATATCCGGGAACTCGATCTCGGCGATTTCGCGCAGCCTTTCTGTGTCTATCAGGAGGCTCATGGCAGCATTTCGATGAGTTCTCGTAAGCGATCTTGTTTGTATTCCAGGTGGTCCAGACGCTGCAGGTCCCGCCAAGAGTCAGCCTCTTCCAATGTGCCTTCTCGATACCGTTCTTCCATTCCTTCGACGGAGGAAACTCCATAACGACCGGTGAGCTCGAAAATTTGAGTTTTGATATCGCGAAGCCGACGCTCCAGCAAGGCCCGTATCCCCTCCCTCAACACATCCTCCTCAGAGACCTGTAAAGTCTCTGCCGCCTTGCCAAGAATGGTTTTTGTCTCCAAATCTTGAGTTCTCAGCATAGCCATACCGCTCTCCTATTATCTTCTACACTCGAATCGACTCAATCGCAATTATACCACTTCGGTCCCAAAAGCAAAAAGCGAGCGCCTGTTTTCGTACAAAACAGACGCCCGCTCTTTGCTGCCTTCCGGGACCGCTGACCGTGCGGCCACGCTCACGACGAAAGGCGCTGACGGCCCCGAGCCGGAGGGGAATCACCTCCCACAATATCCGTTGAACCCTCGCGAACCCCCGACCAGGGACTACCTGACTACCTGACTAACTGACTAACTGACTACCCGACTAAACGCCCCCTCGGCCGTTCGCTCCAGCAGCGATGCGTACTGCCGTGCTACGACCTGCGGGGTGTAGCGGGCCTCGACGTAGGCCCGACCGCTGCGCCCCAGTCGTTTTCATCGATTAGGCCGCGCCCTGAAGACGATCAGGCTTCCCTCTCATCCCGTAACACACGTACATAAAGGGCGTATTTACAAGTTGGGGGAGGACAGACTTCGGAAGTCTCAAATACTGCTCTGCTTATCAAATTATGCCGAGAAGAACAATTTTGAAGCCCTGCGCATATCGTTCTCGTAGACTTCCGAAGTCTTGGCACTCCTGCCCCCCCCAAGTTTTGCATACACACGTACATAAAGCTCGTCACTCACGCGGAAGCCAGCTATGTCCCGTAACCTATCCAAATAAGGCTTGACAGCGTCGATCAATCCACTCCGCTTGGCCATGATCAACACACCGATCAGCCCCACTCGACGCACCCCTAGGTGCCGCGCCGTCTCCCGGCCCAGCCGCTCGTCCATAAGCAGCAAGTCAACCCCCATTTCCAGCGCCAACGCGACGGCCTCGGCTTCCCCCGCGTCCAGATTCTGCCGCAGGGCACGCACCAGATGTTCGTTGGCGACGTCATATGTCTCGATCCAAGAAGCTCTTCTAACTTCCTCGGCCCCTGGCTGCCCCGCGCCTTCGACGACGACTTCCTGCCAGACGGCCTTGGGGATCAAAAGCCCACCATACAGCCGACGGAGCAGATCAAGCTCGCTGATCCGAGCCAGATTGATCAGGGCTGAAGCATCGCTTACGACCCTCACAGTGGATCCAATTCCTCCAACGTCGCCAGATCTTGTTCGTAATCCTCCACGTCGTAGTGGATCGGGATTCCCCTGCTGCCGAGAAGTTGCTGGAATTCCCAACTGGTCATCTCAGCCAGTTCGCGCGCCTTGCCAAAAGAGAGCTTGCCTTGCTCGAAAAGATAGAGGGCCAGCTCCCGCTTCAACGCCTGAGGCGTCATCCGCGTGACGTGGACAATCTCGCGTGGTACTTCAATAGTAATGGTTGCAGACATCTTTAGCCTCCTGCTTTCCAGGTCCGTTTGTCCCATTATACCCTACCCCGGCCTTAAAATCAAAAAGGGGGGACGCCTGTTTTTGACGTACAAAACAGCCCCCCGCTCCCTTGCTGACCTCCGCTGAAACCGCCGACTGTCCGACCACGCTCACGACGGGGGGCGCCGACGGCCCCAAACGCCCTTGCACCCGCTCTCCCCCTCAGCCGTCTATTGTCCGCAGGGTCGTCATTCCACCCTGGAAGCGGTAGAGGGCCGCCTCGGACACGTTGGCGAGCGCGAAGCCTATGTGCGCCCCTTTTCGCAGGTCCATCGGCGTCAGCGAGAGCAACGCATCGGTGATCTTCTGCTTTGTCTCTTCCACCTGCTCCATCGGGAAATCCAGTCTCAGGCGATGCAAGGGCTGCCCCTCGGGGCTGTGAATCCAGACCAGGGCCAGAAGGCGATCGACGTCGTAGGGCTGCGGGAGGCCGCGAGCGGCTCGCTCAAAGGCGGGCAGGAGATCCTCGCGAAGGAGGCGGCGGCAGGCCAGGCGGTCAAACGCAGCTTCGTCTCGATCCCAGATCCAGCCGTGCGATTCACTGGTCTGACCGCCAATGGCGGAGCACAGGCGAGCCCAGGACGTCAACAGCGCCATCCACCAACGATGGGGCAGGATACGCCTCAGAAGTAAAAGCAAGTTACTCACCGTGTGTTCTCCATTCTCTCCACTTTCCCGTCTCCCCCTTGCCTCGTCTTCTTCCCCTCGACAAACGCTTGCTGAAACGCGCTCGCCTGAGAGAAATCCGGGCGATATCTCGATAGAATCTCCTCCAACTTGGCCTGCACCCGCTCTGAGTACCCATTCCGCGCCAGGGCCTTCAATTCATCCAAGTGCTCAGAGAGCGCCGAGCTGCTCCAGTGATTGTTCCCATATGCCATCAATATCTTCTCGTGCCTTGTGCGACGTGGCTCCTCATCCGCGGCGAACAGCTCCTCGCTCAACTTCTCGCCCGGGCGGGGCTCGGTGAAGACGATCTCGATATCACGCCCCGGCTCCAAACCGGAAAGCCGAATTATCTCCTGAGCCAGTTCGACGATGCGCACCTGCTCACCCATATCCAGCACGAAGATCTCCCCCCCCTCGCCCAGGGCTCCCGCCTGAATGACCAACTGCACGGACTCTGGGATGGTCATAAAATAGCGCTCCATCTCGGGATGGGTGACCGTGACCGGCCCGCCCTCAGCGATCTGCCTCTGGAAGAGGGGCACCACGCTGCCTCGACTGCCCAACACGTTGCCGAAGCGCACTACCACATAGGGCCGGCCGGTGCGGCGGGCAACATCTTGCACCAGCAGCTCCGCCACCCGCTTGGTGGCCCCCATCACATTGACCGGATTGACAGCCTTGTCGGTGGAGATGAGGACGAAGCGTCCGACGTCGTGGGCTACGGTGGCCTCCAGCAGACGCCGGGTGCCGCAGACATTATTAGTCACCGCCTCCGACACGTTACATTCCATCAATGGCACATGCTTGTGAGCAGCGGTGTGGAAGATCACGTCTGGCTCGTGACGGGCGAAGAGCGCCTCCAAGCGCTCGGCGTGGCGAATATCGGCGATAAGTGGGCATACGTCCAGGCCGGGGAATGTCTCTCGCAGCTCCCGCAGAATATGATAGATGCTGGTCTCCCCGTGCCCTAGCAGAAGCAATCGGTCGGGATTCTGCGGGGCGATCTGGCGACACAACTCCGACCCGATGGAACCCCCGGCGCCGGTGACTAGGACCACCGCGCCGGAGAGATAGCGCATCATCTCCCCACCCTCGATCTGCACCGGATCGCGGCGCAGGAGGTCATCGATGCCTACTTCGCGCACCTGCTTGACGCTCACCCGTCCAGAGATCAGCTCGTAGATGCCCGGGATGGTCTTATAGCTCACGCCGGCTTGTTGGCAGAGATCGACGACCTCGCGGATGGCCCGGCCCGGCGCGGTGGGCATAGCGATGATCACCTCATCCACCTCGCCTCTCTGAGCCAGACGCGGGATATGATCTCGCGTGCCCCGCACCGGCACGCCGTAGATAGTCATGCCAACCTTGGCCCGGTCGTCGTCCAGCAATCCCACCGGTTCCAGCCCCAGACCGGGGTTGGCCTGCATCTCGCGCACAATCATAGCGCCTGCGTCCCCAGCTCCCATCACCAGCACACGTTTGTTCTCGTCGCGTTCTTGCTTCAAGGGGTGGTTTCTATTATTCCTCAGATGGAGGGGGAATTCGTGCCGGGCGATCAGGCGCACGGCAAAGCGCGGCCCCCCCACCAGCGGCACGCTGACCAGGAAGTCGATGATGGGGATGGAGCGCGGCATGGGACGGAAATCCACAAAAAGAGACGCCAGCGAGTAAATCGCCAGCGTCGTCACAGCCGTGGCGCTCAGCGTGGATAGGGTGATGATGATCAGATCCTTGGCGCTGGCGTAGCGCCAGAAGCGGCGATAGAGACCAAACGCCAAAAAGATCGCCGGCTTGACCAGCATAGCCAGCGCCGCGAAGACGAGCATGGTACGGGAGTAGGATTGAAAGCCTGCGACATCCATGCGTAGCCAGAAACTGGCCACGGCCCCCAGCCCGACTAGTAATAGATCGGCGAAGAAAAAGTAGCGGTTGCGGACAGGGGGAATTCTGTGGGACGATGTCTCCTTTCGCATTATAGTGGGTTAGCTCCTCATTGTCTTGAAACTGTTAGAGATGCCAATGGTTTTCTTGGGGCTTTGCATAGTACTTGGGAGGGCTCTCCGGAGGCCGAAATCGGCGTCAGAAACGTCTCTCACAATTTCTTTAGAATTCACTCGAGTCGTTTCTAACGCATTTTGGTCCGGTTCGGATCAATTTCACCAGCGATTTCTTTTGAAAGCCTCTGGCTACCTAGCACTTTCACCAAAAGATTGAGCGTAAAGAACGTCAGTCTATTATCGTGTCATTCCGAGTGGGCGGAAGACACTACGCGCCTGGAGTGCATCGAGGAATCTCGCTTTTTTGAACCGAAGATCGCCTTCAGGTGAGCAATCCTCCTTGGTTCGACGCTGCTTACCACAGGTGACTTCGTGTCCCTCGCTCCGCTTGGAACACTGCGCTCGGAATGACGATGGCTCTGAAAACCAAGGTGATAGGTGGCTAGTGAGGTTGCCAAGAATTTCTCGTGTATTGGGGCTCCGGGTTGCCCCCCAGCGTTAAGTGACTGCATATACCTCTTGCCTGCTTTGCTTGAGAGCGGTCCGCAAAGTACGACAGACGATCTCCACTTGTTGTTCCCTCATCACGCTGGAAAACGGCAGCGCCAGGCAGGTATCGCCCGCCGCCTCGGTGACCGGGAAATCGCCGCGTCGGTAGCCAAATTTTTCGACGTAGAAAGGTTGTAGATGTATGGGGGTGAAGTAGGGACGCGAGGGGATATCCTGTTTTCGCAACGCACGCAGTATGCGAGTTCGCCCAATTTCCGGAGCGATGCGGACTACGTACACAAACCAGCTCATGCGTGTGGTGGCCGGTGCTACGTAAGGCGTCTGTAGCCCTTCGACGTTTTCCAGGCGCTGATCGTACCACTTGGCCACTTGCCTGCGCTTCGCCAGCAGCTCGTCGATCTGTTCTATCTGCGAAAGTCCCAGTGCGGCGCTCATCTCGTCCATCCGATAGTTGTAGCCCAACCGGACGTGATTGAGCCAGGTCCCGGCGCCATCTCGGCCCTGGTTGCGCAAAGAGCGGAAGAGCGCGGCCCAGTCGTCGCGGTCGGTGACGATCATCCCCCCCTCGCCGGTCGTCATCTGTTTGTTGGGATAAAAAGCGAAAACCCCCACGTCCCCCAGCGTGCCAGCCGGGTGCCCCTTGTATTCGGCCCCGATGGCCTCGCAGGAATCCTCGATGATCGCCAGGTCGTACTGGTCGGCGACTGCTTGGATTGGATCGTAGTCAGCGGGCTGACCGAAGGCGTCCACGGGCAGGATGGCTTTGAGAGAGGAGAGTGGACTGTCGCGGAGTGTGGGAGGGAGCCATCGCTTCGCGGCCTCGCCACCCTGGGCCAAGTCTGCTGCAGCCTGGGCCACCTGGGCGGAGTCGATGTTGAGCGTCTGGGGATCGATGTCGACGAAGACGGGGATGGCCTTCTCAAAGAGGATGCAGTTGGAGGAGGCGATGAAGGAAAATGGGGTGGTAATGACCAGGTCTCCTTCCTCGATGCCAGCGGCGATGACCGCCAGATGCAGTCCGCTGGTACCGGAGTTGACGCCCACAGCATGAGCCGCGCCCACGCTGGAGGCAAGAGCCTCCTCAAAAGCCTTGATCTTGGGACCCAGGCTGAGGTAGCGGGTCTCCAGTACCTCGTTAACCGCCGCGATGTCGGTGTCGGTCAGTTCAGGGGATGACATAGGGATTTGCATAGGTTTATCTTTCATTGGTTCCGCTCCTCATACCAGGACTCGATTGCTGGGATGGCTTTCTGAGCAAGCTCGATGGATTGCCGTGCAGCCGCCAGCGCCTCCTCTGCCGACTTGCGGGTGAAGAGATCCCACGGCAAAGTGTACGTCGCTTCATCTCCGTAATCCGTCATAAAATGCTCAGCTGACCCCAGGGCTAACAAATCAGGCAGCATACGCCGTATAGCTTCCTGTATCTCTTCGGGCAGCGTCTGTGTGCGCAGCAGGGCGGCGACCTGTTGGGCCGGATCATGGGTCTTGGGCACCGCGCCAAACCAGGCCAGTATCGCCTTACCGGCGTTTTCCACGACCAGTTGGGCATTATTGACGCAGGAACGCCAACGTTCCAGCTCCATATCCTGCTCGGCCTCGGTCAGGGCCAAACGATAGGCGATCTCATCACGGGCTCTCACGATATCCCTCCCAACTCAGCTCCCAATCGCCCGTCGGCGCGCGGGGAAACAGCCACATAAGGCTATCACCCATCCGGCGATGACGCAAGCCCGACTGCCGCAGAGCGCTTAACGCCTTTTGGCGGAGCGATTCAAAGTAGGACACGCCATACAGACAGACACCTTCGGTACATATATCGAGCAAGAGGGCGGTGAGCCTGGCCTGGACCTCGACCGGCGTCTTGGCCACAAAGCCGATGGGGCCCGGGAGACGATCTAAAACGGGCATCAACGCCGTTCGCACGGTGCGCGAACGCGCCAGAGGATCCTGCAGCAAATCCTCTGTCACGACAAAAAGATCGTGGTCACTGTCCGGTCTGGCTGCACCTCGCGCTTGAGAGCCAAACAGCACCACCGTTACCAGGCACTCACCAAAGCGATGCTCCAAGGCTTGCACGACGGACCGATAACGCTCCTCCACAGCACGCCGGTGACGGGGATCACTTTGCGTGAGGGACGGATTGTTTTTCCCTTGAACCATTTTCATCTCCTACTGACTAATACTACAACGAGACTTCGACGACGCAAGCACCCTGAGCCTGTCGAAGGGTGCGTTTTTCGCCAAGTCGTCATCCTTCGACAGGGCCCTCGGCTGAGCTCGGTCGAAGCCCTCAGGATGACTATCAAAGGATCAACTTCACTGAAGTCTCGTTGTAGTGCTAAACGACAAGGCGGAAATACTCCACCAGTTTATGCTCGCCAGGGATCGCCAGACCCCGGCTCTGCGAGACGAAAACTATCGGGGCTTCAGACACGCGATCCCCTTTGAGCGCAAACTGATGGGAAACCTCTGCCAAACTGTACCAGTCCTCGTCCCCGGGGGCGTCCTGGGGCTGACAATAGGGTGAACGCATTTATCTTACATCCCCGCAAAATGACGGCAAACGCTTGCTTTTCTAGACAGGATTTACAGGATTGACAAGATTTTAGTTAAAAATTATCCTGTTAATCCTGTTAATCCTGTCCAAGAAATATAAATGCGTTTGCCCTAGGGCTGACAACCGTTTCAAAGGCGAGGTTTCGTCGCATAGGCCGCCCCCGAGACAGGGGCAAAGAGCAAGTTTTCCCACGAACGACCTTTTCGTAGACTGAGGCGGGGATGAAAAGCTGGTCGCGTGCTTGCTTTTCGACGCCAGAGACGCCTCTCACGCTCCCTGCCGTAAACGCTCAGCGGTATCCATTTAGTCTTCTAAGGTGCAACGCACTTGCTGACCAGCAAAAGCTTTGAGCAATCCCGTGAGCAGTGCGGGAAGCCTCCGTGGGGTCGTTGATTTCAGGTTGGAAGTGCGTTGCACCTGATTGCTCACAAGACTGAAAGGTTACGCTCAGCGAAAGCAGCGTATTCCTCCGACTGCATTCCTTGTCGAAGCACGGTGAGCACCGTTGCCAGATCACCGCTTAACAAAGCCTCTAGCGCCAGATACAAGCCGGGAAACACCCGGCTGCGGATGATGTGGCCCTCCCCTGCCGCCCGAAGATGGTACTCTCCACCCTCCAAATAGAACCAGTCCAGCGCTTCATCGTACACCCGCCACACGACGTATTCTCGCACGCCATTGCGGTGATATACCCTCAGTTTATCGTGCAGATCATACGAGGCGCTGCTGCCGGCTATCTCCACGATCAGCTCCGGCGGGCCTTCGAGGTAGTCATCTTCGCTGATGCGCGAAGCGCCCCCCAGCCTCTCCTCCAGGCGCAGCAGGGCGTCTGGCTGTACCTCGCTGTCCAGATCCAGCCGAACCGTCGCGTTGTCACCCAGCTTGACGCCGGGCGTCGCCGCATAGTAAGTGCCCAGCCAGGTGATAATCTGGCTATGCTTTTCAGCGTGACGCTCGAAGTGTACCGGCGAGGGCATATACACAACTCCTTCGATCAGCTCTGCTTTCTTGAGGTGGGGCATCGCCTCGTACCGCCGCTCGAACTCGGCCCGCGTCAGCCGATCGCCATTCTCCAATGGGGGAGGAGTAACCTGGAGCTGGGTGACGCGACGTATCAAAGGTCGATCCTGTTTCACCGGCGTTCCGAATACGTTCATTGTTATCCTCTTTCCAGGAGGCGCTCCACACTGGCCTCCATTCGTTCGATCCCTCGTGAGGCCATAATCTCCTTGAGTTCCTCACGAGAAAGGCCAGCAATTTCAGCCGCCCTTCCCAGGGAAACTTCCTCGCTTTTGTACAGCGAAAGAGCAATTTCCACCTTCAACTCCGGCCGCAACGCTAGCTACCGGACACTTTTTCAGAGGCACTATCTCTCGTCTGTAAGACTAGCAAAAGTCATTCTGAGCCTGTCGAAGAACGACTTTTGCGGCCCCGTAAGCACCCGCAATCATCCTTCGACAGGCTCAGGATGATTGCTCGCTAGATACTGATACAGATTCTGGGAGGTTTTAAATCTTGGAAACCCCTTACTCCCTCTCACCTCCCCCTCTCCTTGTCACCCTCTCTCTCCCTCTCAAAACGGCCTGACGCCATAGTTGGCCCAGTCAATGTCATTAAGAAAGACTTCGGAAGTTTGCCGCTCAGGACTCTGAAAGCAATCCCAAGCCTCGGTAAATCGCACCCACTTTCCCCACGGCGGTTAAAACCGCGTGCTACGGCTAGCAAAGTCGGCCTACGCCGACTCTGAAGCCGCTGAAGAGCGGCTTTGCAAGAGGTAGCCCGTGACTTCAGTCGCCGGGCTACGAGACTTTGCACTTTACCAAGCCTTGATCGGCCTCGAAATGTTGTTTGACGATGTACTTTGAAACTTCCGAAGTCTGGCTTGTCCTTAAC
>CAYYTU010000092.1:0-9530 GCA_964474655.1 uncultured Anaerolineales bacterium | reverse complement strand
CCAATTTGTTAAAGGTCAAGCTGAAGATTGACGCAAGGTTTATCCAAAGTCCAAATTCAACTGGTAAGAAATTCATCAACTCCCAAGAACACAACCCAATATTACCACCAGTTTGGGGCATAGACCTCGTCACACCGAGCACCACGCCCTCCGAAAAGCGTTCATCAGACAAACGCACAAATCGCGTCAGGTAAAAACCCACTAAGTGTGTTATAGTGCATTGGGAATTGTCTAATGCGACCCTGTGCGAAAGATATGTCAACCTTAGAACCTTGCAGCGCCCACCTCCATCAATCGTCAATACCCCCTTGCCTAACCAGAGATGGTAATCCGGTAGGATTCACGCCCCAAAACCGATCCTCTACCTGCTCCCCTGCAGACGTTCCACCCCAGACAAAACCATCAGAGACAACCCCCCCGTACCGCCCAAGCTTCAGCATCCTTTAACACGGGTGAGGTCAAGCCTGGGCCGTCCAGGACTCGTCTTTGCCCCTTCGGTCCAAAAGTTGCTTAAATCGGCGAAAGCAGTAGAATCTCAGGCTTGGCACACAGGGACCGATCCAAGCCTCTATCCAGACCAGAAGTCTGGCAAGTAAAGGAGAAGTATGAATGGCTATTGGAAATCAAATGAAGGACCTTTGTCGTTCCTGTTAAGCGCGATATTGTTAGCAAGCCTCTTCACGCTGAGCCTCATCGGCCTTGCGAAGCCGTCCGCCGCAGCAGCCATCCCAGTCAACACGATAGAACCCGGCTATGGTGCTCACGAAACCCTATTGTCAGCCACGACGACGGATACCATCACCACCACGCCGCCCAGTGAGGTCGTCAAGCTGGTCTTCGTCCACCACTCCGTCGGGAACGCATGGCTGAGCCAATGGAACGGCAAATTAGGGGACGAGCTGGGAGAGAACAATTACTTCGTCAGCAATACATCGTACGAATGGGGGCCAGCCTGCCCCACCTGTAACGGGTGTGGTGGTTCGGGATCAGGACACATTGGAAACTGCACCGACATTGGACATTGGGGAGAATGGTTCGGCAATGAGACCTATCTAAACGCTCTATACACCACGGATAACAAACCCTCTTACCCTCCCTACACACGTCCAGCCGACCCTGGCGGCGAGAATGAGATCATTATGTTCAAGTCGTGCTACCCCAACTCCAACCTGAAAGGCAACCCCAACGATCCACCTACTACGGGTGACAATCCCTTGCGCGGCGAACCATCTTGGTCGTCATACCATACTGTCGCCAACGCCAAAGGCATCTACAACGACATCCTGGAATACTTTGAAACGCAACAAGACAAACTCTTCGTGGTCGTCACCGCGCCGCCCGTCCAGGACGACACCTATGCGACCAACGCACGCGCTTTCAATAACTGGCTGGTCAACGACTGGCTGAAAGACTACCCCCATCACAACGTGGTCGTCTTCGATTTCTATAACGTGCTTACCACCAACGGCGGGAGCTCCACCGTCAATGACTTTGGCCAAGACACTGGCAATCATCACCGGGTATCCAACAACACCATCCAACATATCACCGATGGCGATGACGACGACAATCCCAACGTGCTCGAATATCCAACCGGCGATGATCATCCTTCTATGGCCGGCAACCAGAAAGCTACCGGGGAATTCGTCCCTTTGCTCAATGCCTACTATAACTGCTGGAAGCACGGGATTTGCGAAAGCAGCGCCCCACCAGCAGAGTTGAATGAAAAAGTATACCTACCATTTGTGATGAGATAGAGCTTCTACTTGCTCAACAAGCAAAGGCCTCGACCGGTCTCCTGACCGCCACCTCTGGGCCAGTCGGGAGACCGACCCGAAGCCCCTCACTTTTCCGAGAATATATGCTTTTCTCCAGCGCAATCGAATCAAACCTCATGTCAAAACCCCCAAATGTAAATCCAAAAATCTAACATTCTCATACCAAGCCTCGTAAACAGCCGCTGTTCCGATCGCCCTGTCGTGCTGGGCCGCTTTGTACTGATCCACAACAGGAGGCCGGATATGAAACTCCATCTGAAGCAAAGATACAGCGCCGTAAGCTTGGCCCTCATAGCAATCAGCGTTGCGATCTTGACTCTCGTTTCGACTTCGACACAGTATACACACCCAGCCTATGCAGCCAGCGCTACACTGGCCCCATCAGAAACCAACCATCTCTACCTCCCTGCGCTGTTGCGAAACTACATCGGCCCCAACCTCAACCCGCCGCAAGAGATATGGCGCCCCTTCAACGAGGAAAGCCCCTGGAACATCCCCCTTGGGAAGAACCCACCAATCGACCCCAACTCAGACGCATTCATCACCTACCTGAACCAATACTACACAGAAATCGGTGGCTTCGGCGAGGTCCCTCTCGGCTGCAACATCTCCGCGTGGTCCATCCCCCTTTACTTCGTCGACGAGATGAATCCCTACCCGCCGGAAATCCACGTGCCTGCCCATACCAGCTGGGGACAAGACCTTACAGCCCCCATCCCGGAATTCGCCGAGCCTGATCCAGCTGGGGACTCACACTTATGCCTCGTGGATAAGGAAAGTGAACAAGAGTGGAGCTTCTGGAGATTGCAGGGGGAATATCCTGACCTCACCAGCGGCACAGGAGCCGAATATGACGTCTCCAACTCTGGCGTCAGATCGCCGGGGGAACCGGCCTGTCGGGAATCCGGCTTCCCGCTGACCGCCGGACTGATCAGACCAGAGGAGATAGAGGCCGGAGAGATCCGTCACGCTCTGGTCTTTGCCTTTGACGCGCGGGACGGAGCCGACCAATTCGTCTACCCGGCCTCCAAAGGAGCCGACCATAACAACAGCGGGGCCGACAACGTCTTGCCACTGGGCGCCAGGCTACAGCTCAAGCCCTCCACAGACATCTCACACTTCCCACGCGGAGCCAGAATCGTGGCCCAGGCGATGAAGGAGTACGGGATGTACCTGGGGGACGAAAACGATTCCCGCTCATTGAGCGTCTACTTCCAGAGCAATGGCGATTGGGAAGGCCTCTTCGATTATGAGGACAGGCGCGCTCTCCACACCCTCACAGCCTCAGACTTCCAAGTGATCGAGCTGCCGCCAATCGGCGGCGCGCAACCGTGGTATATGGACTCAACTTGCGACAAACCTGGGGGAAAGTAGCGCCGAAATTGAGGAAGATCTCCCTGCATACGCACCAACCCGACATCCTTGGGTTCACACCCAGGCTTCAGGTCCCTCGGGGCGGGCTACAACCCCGCTCCGAGGACGAATTGGTCAGCAGGGGGGGGAGGGGAATCCTATGCGCGTCAATTTAAGCGTTGATGTGTAGAAATTCTTGCTCCAGTGGGGTTGCAAACCCCACTGCCTGACCATAAGTGGTGCTGAAGTCTTTATGGGTCACCAAAAACACAGGTTACAAACCCGCTACGAGCCTTACTGCCGCACATAGGGACAAACCCCATCGAAGACATTGACCGCAATGACCAACTCCGGTCAAACTTGCCTCCAAAGGAGCTTTTTTACCTTATTCTTACCCCACGTTCACCTCAATGAGACATTCCTCTATTACAATATCTTAGAAGTAGATGAGAACCTCCTTACAAAAGTAGGTTGCGGCTCATACAACCTGAGGAGAGAACGATAATGCAGAAGACAATTCTGATAATTGACGATGATCCCGGACTGGTCAAACTATTACGTCTTGGATTGGAGAAAGACGGCTTCCAGGTCATCACCGCCAGTAGCGGCGAAGAGGGGCTACGTAAAGCCTACCATAGTCGTCCCAATCTCGTCATTCTGGACATCATGATGCCCGGGATGGATGGTTGGCTCACCTGTCGACGCCTGCGCTACATATCCGAGACTCCGATCATTATGCTCACAGCCAAGACGGGCGAAACTGATCTTCTCAAGGGGCTCTCGATCGGGGCCGACGATTATCTGAAGAAGCCATGCAGCCTCGAGGAGCTGAAAGCCCGCATCCACGCCGTGCTGCGCCGCACACGCGCCTCAGAGGTATGGCGCGAGGCCTACGACGACGGCGCTCTCCACATCGATCTCAAGAACAGCATCGTCAGGCGGCAAGGGAAAACGATCCACCTCACGCCGACCGAGACGCGCCTCTTGATGTGCCTGGTCAGCTACCAGGGGCAGGTCGTGCCGCACGAAGAGCTACTCACCAGCGCCTGGGGACCGGAATACTCAGAGGAGGAAAGCTACCTGAGCGTCTACATCCGTTATCTGCGGCAGAAAATAGAGGAGGATCCATCCAAACCCCAATATATCCGCACCCGCTGGGGATTGGGTTACTACTTCGCCGGCCAAGGAGATTTCCACCTCACCCCCTAGCCGCCTATCACTTTGGTTTTCGGATCTATCGTCATTCCGAGCGCGGTGTTCCGAGCGGGGCGGGAGAAACGAAGTCATCTGTGGTGAGCAGCCTCGAACCAAGGAATCTGCCCGCTTGAGAGCGATCTTCGGTTCAAAAAGCGAGATTCCTCGATTCGCTACAGGCACGTAGGGCCTTCCGCTCGCTCGGAATGACGCAATAGTAGTCTGGCGCTCTTTTCTTTACGCTCAATTCCTTGGTGAAAGTGATAGGTAGCTAACCTCACACCTGACAAATCGGTGCCCGACGAGCTGACAACCGACGAAACAGTATCCGACGAAGTAAAAGCCAGCGCTTGACCGCTCGCTGGCTTGGGACCGAACTGACGCGCACAGGCGCACAAGAGGGCTTCAATCAAGCCCTCTTGTTCTATTTATGCCGATCAGAAATCGGCATCCCGAGTTTGGCCTCCACCGCCGAAACAATCTCAGGCAGAACCGGGGCCGCCAGCCGCTCCAGCGCCTCCTCGCGGCTCATATGACCATTCCGCACCAGCCCGGCCAGCTCCATCACGTAGGGATGATACCCCAGCTGCTCAGAGTGGACCAGATTGGCGAAGCTGTTGAGCAAACAATTGGTCGAATTGGGGTCCGTATCGCGAGGACGTTCCCAACCCAACATCCGCAGCCGCTTGAGCACCACCTCCTCATCGTAGCTCAGGAACGCCAGCGGAGATACGTTATAGGGCAGCTCCCTGCTGCCCAGATGACCGTTCTCCGGGAAGTAAGGCACTATCGCATCCCCCACGACCACCTGCAAAGGTGACATTGCCGCATCGATCGTGGCCTGCAACATCTGAGGAGTGACGTGGAAGACGGCCGAGGCCATCGGAATCTGCCCCGGCGACCAGCCATAAGCCAGCATCGGAATATCCTTCTCCAGAGCCAGACGCAAGCCGATCCCCTTTGCCAGCGCCATACACGTGTTGCAGATTCCACTGGCGCGCTCCAGCGCCCGCGGTGCATACATACCCGGCTTGGTAGAAGCCACAAAGACACGGCGCAGACAATCGAAACGTGGCTTCACAATCGTATGATCCACAGCCAACATCTCCGCCACCGTCCGCATATTGTCCAGCGCAGCAGGCGAGACGAAACCATTATCAAAGGTGAAAGCCAAGATACGCAGGTCATACCGCTCCTTAAGCACCCAGAGCGTATAGGTGCTGTCCTTGCCCCCACTCCAGCTCATCAAACAATGGTAGCCGTCCCGATCGCGCACTTGAGCGACCAGATCCTCAAATCGCTTGCGAAGACGCGCTCTCCGCCGCTCCAATACCTCTGGACCCGGCAGCCGCCGGCAGTACTGACAGACGCCCTCCTCATCGAACTGAATGCCGGGAAACGTCTCCGGCAGAACACATTGAGTGCATCGCTTCATATTACCCGCCTCCTTAACCCCAACCGGCATGGGATTATTTCTTGATCAACGCCTCGAAAACCCGGCCCCTGACAGATCCGTACCTCATCGACTCCAGGGATCAGTCGATGCGGCAAGCGCTCCACAAAGAGATGGTGTAAAAGCTGCGTGGAGATGAGACCCACCAGCGCCATATCATCTCGCTCGCTGACCCGACGTCCTGAGCGACACTTGCGCACAAGATAAGTTACCGCTTCGGGATCGAAGATCCCGGCCGCTCGAATAGTATCCGGCGAAACCAGCTCCTCCACATAATCCAACGGCTGCCCCAGGAAAGCGGAATGGATCGGAGCGCGATAGGGCTGCTTCTGGCGTTGCCAAATCTCGGCTGGCAGGATGTCCTGGGCGCTCTTCTTCAGCAAGTACTTCTCCTGCAACCCCCGGAGCTTGTAAGATGGCGGCAACTGGCTAGCGAACTCCACCACGCGATGGTCCAGGAAGGGGAAGCGGCCCTCCACCGAGTTAGCCGCCATCATCCGATCCCCCTGAGAAGAGAGCAGGTACGGCGACATAAAGGACGCCACCTCGATGAATTGGGCCTGAGCCAACGGGCTCCAGCCAGGCAGCGCCCCATTCAACGACGTCAGGAACTCCTCGACCGGGTCGTAAGTCGCCAGCGCGGCCCGCAGCTCGGCGGAGAAGAAGCGCTGCAGCTGGGCTGTGTTGCGCCAGCGGATCTGGTGCGAGTATCCCACCTCGTCCACGTCCGTCAATCCCTGACGGAAGAACGCGGTCAGATAATCGCCGCCGCGCGATAGATCGGCGATGTAGGGATAGAGTCGCTGCAGCAGCAGAGGCCGCCAGGAGGATTCCGGCTGGCGGGCCCAGAAGCGCCGCACCTTGTCCTCCTTGTAGATGTTGTAGCCGCCCAGGAACTCATCCGAGCCCTCGCCCGTCAGGACGACCTTGATCCCGTGCTCGCGAACCAGACGGGAGAGCAGATACATCGGCGCAGGGGACGTGCGCAGGATTGGCGCTTCGGTATGCCACACCACCTCCGGAAAGATCTGCCCGACCGCGGCGTTGGTGCACTCGGCCCGCCGATGATCAGTGCCCAGAAAAGCCGTGGCGTTCTCCTGATAGGAGCGTTCGTCAAAGGCAGCCTCCTCAAAGGCGATGGAGAACGTACAGAGAGCGTCTGGCGTGTGCTCTCGAATCAGGGCCGCGATGAAGGTCGAATCCAGCCCACCGCTGAGATAGCTCCCGACCTCCACGTCTGCCCGCAGCCGCAGCCGCGTCGCGTCAGAGAGCAAAGCATGCAATTCCTCCGCCGCCTCCTCTTCGGACGTGGCCCACTCGTCGCCTGCTTCTGGGAAGGAAAGCTGCCAGTAACGGGAGATATCCGGCTGTAGCCGACGCCCATCCAGCGGCACGCGCATAAAGTGACCGGGCGGAAGCTCCATGATGCCCTCGAAGGCCGTGCGCGGCGCCAACGGCGCCCAGAACGTGAACGTCTGCGCCAACGCCCGGCGATCCAGCCGGGCCTCCAGCCGCGGATCCAGCAGCAGCGCCTTGATCTCCGACCCGAAGATCAGCCCTTGCGAACCGGGCAGCAGCGTGTAGAACAGCGGACGGATGCCGAGCCGGTCGCGGGCCAGGAAGAGCTCCTGTTTGCGCGTGTCCCAGATCGCGATGGCGAACTGACCGTTGAGCCAGTGGAGGCAATCAGAGCCTATGTCCTCGTAGAGATGGACTATGACCTCGGTATCGGAATGCGTCTTGAAGCGATGTCCCCCGGCCACCAGCTCGGCGCGCAGTTCCGGGTAATTGTAGATCTCGCCGTTGAAGACGATCCAGAGCGAACCGTCCTCGTTGGAAATCGGCTGCTGGCCCGTGTCGAGATCCACGATGCTGAGCCGGGCACAACCCAGCCCCACGTGATCATCGACGTAGAGCCCAAATTCGTCGGGGCCGCGATGGCGGATGGCCCCCAACATTTGTCGCAGCCGATCGACGTCCGGCGGATGCTCTCCATTCCCGTGCAACGTTCCAATAATTCCACACATATCGCTGTTACCTCGCTGCCTCATCCCTCAGTGACGATGTCCGGATCTTTCCCGACGACGTCTTGGGCAGAGCGTCGCGGAATTCGACGTATTTGGGCACCATAAAGTCCTCCAGATGCCGGGCGCAATGGCGTAGCACATCCCGCTCGTTGAGACTGTGACCATCGCCACAAACGACGAAGGCCTTGATCGCCTGCCCCAGCAAGTCATCGGGGACGCCGACCACGGCTGCTTCCACCACCTCCGGTATCTGGTAGATCACGCCCTCCACTTCCTTGGGCGCGACTTTTTCGCCGCGACTCTTGATGATATCGTCCTTGCGGGAGACGAAGTAGAAGAAACCCTCCTCGTCCATCCGGAACAGATCGCCGGTACAGAGCAACCTCTCCGCCGGATAGCGCCCGGGGCGGTATCGCTTGGCCGTCTCCTCGGGATCGCGCCAGTAACCCTGCATCACGTGGGAGCCGCGCACCACCAGCTCGCCCACCTCGCCCGGGGGCAGGCGCTCGCCATCTTCGCCCTCGACCCAGGCCTCGGTGCCCAGGATGGGGATGCCCACCGAGCCAGGTCGCCGATCCAGTTCCTCCGGCGGCAGATAGAGCGTCCGTTTGCTCTCCGTGAGTCCGTACATCGAATAGAGGCGCGCCCACGGGAAAGCCTCGCGCAGCTGCTGGATGTGCTCCACCGGCAGCGCCGCGGCGGTGTTGGTCAGATAGCGCAGCGAGGAGAGGTCGAAGCGGTCCAGATCCAGCTGGAGCAGCACCGCGAAGAGCGTCGGCACGCCGGGTAACCCGGTCACCTGTTCCTCCGCGATGCGGTTCAGGACCGCGGCCGGATAGGCGAAGGAGCGCTCCAGCACCAGCGTGCCGCCGAACTTGAAAGCCATCAGCAGCTGGTAAAGCCCATAATCGAACGCCAGCGGCAGCACGTTGATGACAATGTCCGCCGGCGCGTTCTCAAGATATTCGATGATGGAAGATGCCGCGAAGACGACGTTGGCGTGCGTCGACATCACGCCCTTGGGATCGCCGGTGCTGCCCGAGGTGTAGATCAGGCAGGCCAGATCAATGTCGATGGTCGGGCAGGGCGGGCGATGAACCGGGTAAGCATCCAACAATTGGGGAAAGGGATGGATAGATGGATGCGCGTCGGTTCCACCTGGGCCGCATTGAACGGCGAAGCTGAGAGAAGGGACAGTGTCGAACAGATCGGTCACCTGCTCGCTTTGGCGGCCTGGGGCAAAGAGGGCCTTGGCCGTACAGTTGTTCAGGACGTAAGCCAGCTTGTCGAACTTGGTGGTGGCATTGAGGACGGTGAACGTTCCGCCGGCTTTGAGGGTGGCGAAGATGGCGACGACGGCCTCCACGGAGTTGGGCAGCCAGATCGCCACGCGATCGCCGCGCTGCACGCCCAGCGTCCGCAAAGCGTTCGCCACGCGGTTGGCCTGCTCCTCGATCTGAGCATACGTCAGGCGCTTGCCATCGCAGATCAACGCCACCTTATCGGGGAATCGCTCCGCGCTGTTTTGCAGAAAGTCGTTTACTAACATACCCATCCCTCTCATCTAACCGAACAAATCAATCTGTCATTATGCGTTATCCTAGCAGGAAAGCGTTGATTTAAGGTTACATGAACACTAAAAAAGGATTAGATGCATCTTGATGGATTATTCCACCGTGACGCTCTTGGCCAGGTTGCGCGGCTGGTCGACGTCGCAGCCGCGCC
>CAYYTU010000091.1:0-9668 GCA_964474655.1 uncultured Anaerolineales bacterium | reverse complement strand
GTAGCTAAAGTGATGCATCTGATGCTATTCCTGCATCAATTACTTGTAGATAGAGGGTAAAGGTACATGCAATCACCCTGGCTACAGGGGCCTCAATATCTCCAGGTACTCAGGCTGGGCTTTCGCCCGAAGGAGGTGATAGCACGTTTCATCAGGACTTAATAACAGACGATAAATCTAGGAGGGAATATGCAGGAAGCCCTCCCAGGATGAGTTGATGTAGCTAACCCCGATCACAAGACAACGGCAGTTTAAGTGCTATTATTCAAGGAGGAGCCTTAAATGACTAAGACAATAGTTCAATCCGTCTATTTCGATGAACCCGGTCCCCAGAACACATCTCACACGCTAGAAGCTGCTGAACGAAGGGCGCATCAGTTGAACATCGCGACAGTACTGGTGGCCAGCACGCATGGAGAAACGGGCATTCGGGCTGCGCAAGAACTGCAGGGCTTCGATGTGGTCGTCGTGACGCACTCGACAGGCTTTCAGGAGCCAAATGTCCAGCAAATGGATCCCGAGAAGCGCAAAGCTATTGAGGCTACCGGCGCTAGGACCCTCACCTGTCAGCACGCCTTTGGCGGGGTGAATCGTGGTGTTCGTAACAAACTAGATACTTTTCTGACAGATGAGATTATCGCTTACACGTTGCGCACTTTTGGTCAAGGCCTGAAAGTTTGCGTTGAGATCGCACTTATGGCCGCTGACGCAGGTTTGGTGAAGATCGGTGAGCCTTGCATCTCCATTGGCGGCACCGGCCAGGGCGCCGACACTGCGGTCGTCTTGATCCCCTCCAATGCTCAGTCGTTTCTGGATCTACGCGTGATGGAAATCCTAGCCAAACCTCGTTTGTTCTGATCACACATTTTGTGGGAAACAAAGAATTGAGATTGTTCATCTAGGCCAACGCGTTTATCGTGTCATTTCTAAAGGAGAAAAGCAAATAATGAACGGGAATCAGAAGGTGGCTGAGTTCATTCACGGTCTGCGGTGGGAAGAATTGCCCACTGCAGTGCAGAATAAGGCTAAGCTCTGTCTGCTAGATGTGCTCGGGGCGACCCTAAGCGGGACTATGACTCGTATTAGCCAGATCACGACTGACTACGCAACGGGAGCTTGGGAGGGCGACGAAGCCACAATCCTGCTCCACGGCAGCAGGTCCACGGCGACAGGCGCAGCGTTCGCCAATGGCTACGCCGCCAATGCGTTCGATACTGATGACGGAGCGGATCATACCAAGGGGCATCCAGGGGCACAGCTGTTTCCAACAGCTCTTGCCATATCGGAGAGATTAGGAAAGAGCGGCAAAGATCTGCTGACCAGTATGGTGGTTGGCTACGAAGTCGCGATTAGGACCGGTCGCTGTTGGCACGATGATCACAAACCCTGGCAAGCCTGTGGCTCGTGGGGCTCCATTGCCAACGCCGCTGCCGCTGCCAATCTTCTCGGCTTAGACGTGGATCAAATCCAACATGCTCTAGGGATTGCTGACTACTATGCTCCGAATGTTCCTATGATGCGCGATATCGATGACCCTGCTATGGTCAAGCACGGTATTGGTTGGGGCGCTGCGACTGGCATTATCGCTGCCGAGCTTGCAGCTACCGGCTTCACGGGAATCCCAAGCATTCTGGGCTTCGAAGAGTACCAGGACTGGGTCCTCAATATCGGCAAAGAGTACTTGATCCTTGACGCCGTCTGGTTCAAGGAAGAACTTGCTTGTTGTGGCTTCGCGCACTCGGCGATCTACGCTGTCCGAAAGATCCTTCAGGAGCATACGATACCGGTGAAGGCGATTGAGCACATTCTGGTTGAGGGCTATCATGAAACTGTTCGTCTGGGGGACGAACTACCGACGACAACTGAAGAAGCGCAGTTCAACACAGCTTGGCCAGTGGCTGCATTCATCTTGGATGGAGAGGTGGGACCTCAGCAGATGCTGGAAGAGCGATTGAGCGATCCAGAACTGGTTTCATTGGCAAAGAAGATCGAAGTTGTCGAATCAGAGACCTTCTCCGAATGGGCACGCCTGAGACTCCTTGCCGATCCCGAGGGTAAGTACGCTGCTCGGGTGAAAATCACGCTCGAAAATGGGAGTTGCTATGACTCCGGTGTGGTGGCAGCGTTCAGCCTCAACGACGCGGCCTGGGATAGAGAACGAGTTGCGGACAAGTTCCGATGGCTGGTCGAAGATGTCTTGTCTGAAGAACAGACGGAGGAACTGATCGAGCTGGTCTGGACATTTGATCAACTCGAGGACGTTCGAGACTTCACTGCCTTGCTGGAGTAATGAGGAGAATTGAGATGATAGATAGCGACATGCGGGAATTGGGGATTCAACACCAGATCCGGCTTCGAGAAGAACAGATCGAACGTGTGCACGGGGCTAGTCTCGAGATCATGTCTCGGGTAGGTATGCGGTTCTACGATGAAGAAGCCCTGACGCTATTTGAGCGGGCAGGCGCCAAGATCACCGACGACAACCTTGTTCACATACCCTCTCGGCTTGTGGAGTGGGCCCTGCAGGTTGCGCCTAAGAATGTGACTATCTACAATCGTTATGGCGAATCGGCAATGGAACTGGGAGGTTACCGTACTTACTTCGGCGTCGGTTCTGACTGTATGCACATTTACGACTTGGAGTCAGGTGAACGTCGGAAGGCTGTATTGGACGATGTCGTGAGGGGCGTGAGGCTGGTGGATGCTCTTCCGAACATCGACTTCGTTATGTCGATGTTCATGCCTGCAGATGTCCCTCGAGAATACCATGAGCGGCATCAGATGGCGGTGATGCTTCGAGAGACCGATAAGCCGATTGTCTTCGTTGGCGAAGAAGAAGCCAGCACAGTCTACGCAATAAGTATGGCAGCGGCCGTTGCTGGTAGCATGGAGCAGCTAGCACAATATCCCTTTGTCATCAATTATGTTAACGCTGTTTCGTCATTTCGGCACAACGAGGATAGCGTTAGGCGCCTGCTGTACGCCGCGGAGCACAACATCCCCAGTGTCTACTCGCCGGGTAATTCTTGCGGCATACTCTCACCTGTGACCACCATGGGGGCATTGGCTTTGACCAACGCTGGACAATTGGGTGGCCTGGTACTCACCCAACTCAAGCGTGAGGGAGCCCCGTTCATCCGAGGTAACCCCAATCCAGAGAGAATGGACTTGCGTACGATGGTAAGCCTCTACGGTGCCCCCGATTCGGGACCTTTTGGTTGGGATCTAGCCCATCACCAGGGATTGCCAATCTTCGGCGCGGCTGGCTGCAGTGACGCAAAGGTTTTCGATGCCCAAGCTGCCGCTGAAGCCTCTCTCACGCTCTTTGCCAATGCGATCGGCGGTGCCAATCTGATCCATGATGTTGGCTACCTCGACAGCGCGATGACCGGGTCTTTAGAGCTCGTCGCATTCTGCGACGAGATCATCGGATGGTTGAAGCGCTACTTGCGACCTCCCGAGATCGATTGTGACAGACTGGCGCTAGATATCATCGAGGAGCGAGGACCTGATGGGACGTTCCTAGATGCTGAACATACTCTGAGTCATATGCGTGAGGATTGGATGCCCTCGCTCCTGGACCGATTCGAATTTGTTCGTTGGTCTGACCAGGGCAAGATCACCCTGCAAGAACGTGCAAATGAGAAGGTTCATCATATCTTGGAGAACCATCGCCCAAAATCGCTACCAGAAGAATCTGTAGAGGCAATTGAATCTGTACTTGGCAGTGGGCAGATCGGCGAGTGACTTCGGTACCAGCTGCGGTGGATGGTTAGCCGACCATATGCTCAAACAGGAAGGAAAGGGCTGAGCACCTTGTGACAAACTTAATTGCTGAATTAGGATCTCTGCAAGAGTAACAGGAGGCTCTATGCGTCTCAAGGACAAAGTCGCCATTGTGACAGGTGGCGCCTCGGGAATAGGACGAAGCTGTTGCATTCTCTTTGCCCGTGAAGGAGCTCGAGTGGTTGTTGCCGATATCGACGTTGGAGGCGGACAAGAGACCGTAAAGCGCATAAAGGAATATGGTGGAGAGGCGATCTTCGTCGAAACGAATGTAACCTCCAGTCGAGATGCAGAAAACCTCGCTGAGGAGACCGTAAGTGCTTTTGGCGCAATTCATATCCTGGTCAACAACGCTGGGATTATCAGGCATGGAACAGTAGTAGACACTTCTGAGGAGGTATGGGATCAAGTTATTGACGTTAATCTGAAGGGCATCTACCTTTGCTCGAAGTATACTATACCTCGAATGATCGAGAGTGGTGGTGGGGCGATCATCAACACATCCTCAGATGGAGGGCTTATTGGCGCTGCAAATCAGTGCGCCTATGATGCTGCCAAAGCAGGTGCGATCAACCTCTCCCGACAAATGGCAGTAGACTTCGCCAAGTATAACATTCGTGTCAACAGCTTGGTGCCGGGGGGCATCGACACTCCTATGTCGCGGAATTCCATCACCGAGTCGCGCGAGTTCGCAGAGGTGTCTAGTAGTTGGGGGGTTCTTGGGCGGTTTGGAACGCCTGAGGAAGTAGCATATGTGGCGCTTTTCCTTGCTTCTGACGAAGCATCATTCGTTACCGGCGCCCCTTTCATCGTGGACGGCGGTTACACGGCTGAGTAGAATCAGAGGGGCGTGTCGGACGATATTGGTTCTGCTTGATCATGCCAGGCATATCGAAACAACCCTGACAAGGAATCTGACGCCAAGTTGTCATCTATGCGAAATCGTCAATCGATGACAGTCTAGATGTTGGACCTGACTTCTTCCACGCTTCTTGCACTTGAGTTTAGATAAATGATCAGGGCGGCTCGCGACTTGCGCGAAACCGCCCGATGGTAGAAACTTAGGTTACTATGCTAGCTACCGGACAGTTTTCGTATGAAGGTTGCTTCATGCCTTCTTGTGTCAATTATGGGTGGGAATATGCTTGCCGCACGGCCAAGAACATCACCGTAGGAGCTGATGGTGAGCAATTCTTCCCCTCTGAAATCGACATTCGGCCCGGAGAACGCAAGGGCTGGCACGATGTCACTTTCACCCTGGAAGCGTACGGACCCGTGTTGGTCATTGCCTGGTGGGAGGTGGGGCATAAGGACCCCATCTATTTGGTCACCAATATGGAGGTTGTCAGCGAGGCCTGTTACTGGTATGCCCGCCGTTTCCGTATTGAGACGTTCTTCTCGGATCAAAAAAGCCGTGGCTTCAACTTGGACAAAAGTCACATCTCTGATCCAGAACGTTTGGCCCGTCTGATGATCGCGGCGTGCCTGGCTTACATTTGGATCATCTATTTGGGCGTGGTTTCTAAACAGGATGGCTGAGTGGGAATCATCCATCGCACTGACCGCTGCGATTTAAGCCTCTTTCAACTCGGATTGGCTCTGCTTGAGCACTTCTTAAACGAGGATAAACCCATTCCGGTTCAGTTTCAGATGCCTCCACTGAAAAGTGTCCGGCAGTGAACTATCAACGATGGCGTGATAGGTCTCCAAGCCCCAATATCCACCGTCGAAGACGAAGATCTGGTCGTGCTGCTGCTCCAGATCTCCGAGCATCTCCTCAAAATAAGGAGCATCCGGTCCTGAGGCTGGGGTGAGTGCGACCTTTTTGAAGTCTCCGTGTTCGCCATCAATGCGCAGTTGCAGTTTCAAAGCCGCTTCGTCTTCGTTGGTGCCCGGAGCCCAGTCGCGAAGCTTCGGGGGCAGTTCCAACGTGGTCGCATCGAATAGCTCCACCCGGCTCAGGAGGTTGACGATCCCTTGTCAGGTCTCTTTGTCCAGTGCTCGCAACCGACGATGGGGCAGCTCCCATCACCTGTTGGAGGAGCCCTATCATAGGAGCCAGAGGGCGTTGTTTGTTGGCTTGCGCCAAGCCTGAGACGTTGATCTCAACATCGGCACCGCAAGCAGCAAACAGGGGATCATGCTGTGCCGCCCATTGATGATCACGGGTGCTTGTATAGGCCGTCATTTGCATCAGCAAGTGGCCACGAAGATGGGTCTCGAAGTAAAGCTTTCGTGCATGCCAATCATAGTCAAACTGCTCAGCGAGGCTCTCCCGGTTAGCGAGCACACCGGTTTTGTCAATATCGACCGCCATGGCAATACCTCCTGATACTAACTCTGCGAGACTAGACTGCCATGACTTTATCAGAGAGGTACTCCTAGGGCAAGTGCCGGCGGAAAATTCCACACCAGCCGTACCTGATTAGCTGACACTTTTAACATTTTTGTCGGATTCAAAGAATAACACGCTCAAAGGGGACGACAGTCCCCGGCTTGGGGCTAAAGCATCTCATTTTGCTTGCAAAAACGCGGCCTGTCGTCCACTTGGAGCCTGTGTGGAAGTGACTTTGGCCAGAATGTTAAATTTGTCGGTCAACCAAATTGCTCACTATATGCTAGAAGGTGCAGCGCGGAAAAATATCAAAAGACTTAATTTCCAAAGTAGTCAACCCCATTGTGTGTGGACATTCCGTCCACGCGAGTAGTCAGAGGGAGGTTAAAATGGCGAAGATAGAGAAGAGCATCGTCATCGACGCACCGGTAGAGGATGTCTTCAACTACGTCGAGGAGCCCACCAACATCCCCGAGTACTGGCCCAGCGTCGTCGAGATCAAAGAGGTAGAGCAGCTGCCCAATGGGGGCGCGCGGATGACGGCGGTCTACAAGATGGCCGGCGTTCGCTTCGACGTGGAGTCGGAGTGCACCGAGTACGTCCCCGCCACCTGGATCTACGAGCCTCACGATGGAGGGACGAAGGTAACCGTCGAGAACGAGTACACGGTGCAGCTGCCCGTGCTGCAAAAGCTGGCGGAGTCCTTTCTGATCAAGGTAAAGCGGACGCTATCCTGTCCAACGTGAAGGCCAAGATGGAGGCATAGGCTGGGGGAGAGGACGGTCACACGGCACGAAGGGAAGTTGAGAGACAAGAAAGGGGGGAGCGAAGACAATCGTAATCCTGGTAGTGAAGATGGCGGCCGAGGTGCTGCCCATCGTGAAGACCAGGTCGGTTCGCCGTCTTCAGCATTGAGGAGTGATCGGGCATTGTAATTGCTCGCCAGCGGCGCTCTGAGCTCGCGAGAGCTGTGACATAGCTGCTACCATTGCCTACGACATATTCCGAGCAAAGTTTCCACCGCCAGGCAACAAAAAAAGCCCTCCATACACGCGGGTTTCTCGTCGCCGGGGTGATGGAGTTTGTGTGCTAACTCCATCACCCCTGCCTTCAGACCGCCTCATCCACCAGCCGGCCGAAGACGCGACCCGGCGCCGGCGCTTCCTCCGCCAGGTCGCCCACATCCTCCATCCCCTCCGGCACGAGGACGGTCCGCATCCGGTCTCCGAACGCTTCCTTGCACGTCCGCCACATCTTCCGCCCGGCGTCGTCCCGGTTGGGGACCAGATAGACGTGCGGACGTCCGTCCGCGTGGGAGAAGCCCTGTAGAGCCTCGATGTGCTCCGCCTTGACGTGGCTACCCAGCGTGCTCACCGCCGGGTAGCCCCACTGCCAGAGGAGCAGATAGTCGATGGGGCCCTCGACAATGAAAACCTCGGGCGAGTCCTCCACACGCTCACGCCCATACAGCGGCTTGGGCGCCCCGGACAGGGTCAGATACTTGGGGCCAAAGCCGGACGCACCGGGGACTCGGCGTCCCACCAAATACACTGCCTGGTTGCCTCGCATCTCCGGGATCACCAACCGACCCCGGTACCACTCCCTGCCTTGATCGTCGATCAGGCCCAGATCCGTCGCCAGCTCCTCCGACCAACCCCGAAAGGTCAGGTAGCGCTCCAGCCGGTCGGCGGCGAAGCCCAGCTTGAACGCTTGCACCGTCTCGGCGTCCAGTCCACGGCTGGAGGCGTAGTCCAACGCCAGGGGATTGGACAACAGTGCCGCGTGGTAGACCTCGACCGCCGTGGTGAGCAGCGCGTAATGGGCGTCCGTCAAGCCTTCCTCTTGCTCGGGCGCCTCTTCCTCGATGGGGCGCGGCGGTGGAGCCTGGCGCTCCGGCAATTGCCCGCCGTTCAACCGCCGGACCGCCTCCGGGAAGGAAAGGTTCTCCATCTCCATCACGAAGTCGAAGACGTCACCGCCCTCGCTGCAGCCAAAGCACCACCACCCGCCGTCGTCGGGGAAGACCACCAGCGAGGGATTGTGATCCTCGTGGAAGGGACACAACCCCCGGTACCGGTGGCCGGCCCGGTGAAGGCGGATGTAGCGGCCCACCACATCCTCGATGGGGTTGGCGTCTCGTACTCGCTCGATCTCCCTTCTATCCATAACTACACCTCCTCGATCGTCTCTGCAGGGAGATAGCCCAGGAAGCGGCTGGGCCGGCACTCCCACATCTCGCCGCGTTTGTTGGTTCTGTACCGCGCCCGCAGGAGGTAGACCTTCTCCATCGCCCTGGTCAGAGCGACGTAGAACAGACGGTGCTCCTCCCTCAAGCGCTTCTCGTCCATCAGGCTCTTGGCGTGGGGCAGCAGTCCCTCGTCAAGCCCGGGCAGGAAAACCACGGGCCATTCGAGGCCCTTGGCGGCGTGGATGGTCCCCAGAGTGACGCCCTGGTCGTTGCCCCGCTCGGCCCCGACCTGCATCTGCTCCACGTCCTCGAGGAAAGCCTCCAAATCCCCCTTACCGGGGTAGCCCTCCAGCATCAGACGCAGATTGCGAAGGGCGGCCCAATTGCCGCTCTTCCCATTACCCTTGCTCCTCCCGCGCAGCCAGGCCTCGTAGCCGGTGCGGTCCAGGATGTATTCGAGCATTGCGTCGGGTGGCTGCTCCAGCTCCTGGACGTCGTCCACGATCTCCAGGAACTCGGTCACTGCGTTCTGTGTGCGTGTGTCCAGCTCATCGCGGGCGGTGACCTCCAGCAGTTTTTCCATCGTCAGCCGAAAGCTCCCTCCTCGAATCTTGTCACGGGTCACCTTGCCGATTCCCCGAGGAGGTGCATTGATCGCTGTCTCCAGAGCTCCTTCGTCGAAGGGATCCGCCGCGAGGCGCAGCCAGGACAGCAGCTCCCGCACGGCCCGCGTGTCGAAGAACGAGCTGCGCCCCACCAGCGTGTAGGGAACGTGGCGGCGCAGAAAGGCTTGCTCGATCAAGCGGGCATGGCGCACGGTGCGTACCAACACGGCGCATTCATTATACATTCGCCCTTGCTCCTCTACCAACCTGTCAACTTCCTCCACTACCCGCAGCGCCTCGCCCCGCTCAGTGTCGCAGCGGATGAGGGTCAATGGCTCGCCGGCGCCACCCTCGGTCACCATCTCACGGCGGGGTAGTTCCAGCGCCTCCACAATGCCCTCGGAGGCGGCGGCAATGGTCTCCGTGTTGCGGTAGTTGCGACGAAGCCTCATCTCGCGCACGCCGCCGAAGTCCTCATCCATTCTCTGGAAGACGGTGGGATCGGCTCCGCGCCAGCCGTAGATGGACTGCAACGGGTCCCCGACCACGAAGAGGTCGGTGTCGGGGCCGGTCAGGGCCTGCACCAGCCGGTACTGGGCCCCGCTGGTGTCCTGCCACTCGTCCACCACGACGAAGCGGTAAAGGTTTTGATAGAACTGCTGTGCCTCTGGGTTCGTCTCCAGGGCCTTCACTGCCAGGCGGATCATGTCAGCGAAGTCGACCAGATTCTTTTCGCGCAGCATGTCCTGGTAGA
>CAYYTU010000090.1:1965-9698 GCA_964474655.1 uncultured Anaerolineales bacterium | reverse complement strand
CCAGCACTGGGCCGAGGCGGACGGCGAACCGGACCCGGCGGTGCGGGAGCAGGTCAAAAGGTTTTGTGATTCATCCTTTGCCAGAGGCTCTAATCGTGTTATACTGTGACAGAAAGTGAAACGCCTCGGCATGCAAGCACGCCGAGGCGCTGACCGAGACCTTGCCCTAAGAGACAAGTCTCAAGCGGTGGGCCCGCTTCGGTCGACGTTATTGTAGCATACCCCCTCTCACACGTCAAACGAAGGGCCCTCCGCCGACAGACTGTTTTGTTCCCATTTACCAACCACAACCTGGAGTGCTTCAAATGCTAACCAGCTTGACCTTCACCTTGAGCGGCGAACGCCCCGCGACGCTCCCGCCCTACCTGGGCCGCGCCAGCCACGCCATCCTCCTGAACCTGATCGGCGAGGAGGACCCCGCCCTGGCCGAACGACTGCACGCCCCCAACCAACGCCGTCCCTACACCTGCTCGACGATCTGGGGGGCGCCGACCGAGGACGGCAGCCTGATCCTGCGCCCCGACGACACGGCCAACCTGCGCTACACCGGCCTGACCGCCGAGGTCTCCGCGCATTTGCAGCGGCTGGCGGAGCAACCCCCGCCGTCCATCGAGGTCGAGGGCAACCGGCTGATGATCGAGCAGGCCACGCTCGACCCCGACGATGACCCGTGGGCCGGGCGGACCACCTACGAGGCGCTGTCCGAGGCCTACCTGCTGGCCGACGCGTCGCCGTCCCATCGGGCGCGGATCTGGTTCGCCTCGCCGACCGGCTTCCGCTCCGGCGGGATGACGCTGCCCGTGCCGCTGCCGGACCTGGTCTACGGCAGCCTGCTGGACACGTGGAACGCCTTCTCGCCGGTCGACGTCTCCGACGAGGTGCGGCGCTTCGCCGAGGAGTGCCTGGGCATCAGCCGTTACCAGCTCTCCACCCGGGCGATCAGGAGCAAGGGCGGCGGGGTGCAGATCGGCTTCGTGGGTAAATGCCAGTATACGGCCCTCAATCGCGACCGCTACTGGCTCAACGTGATCCAGCTGCTGACCGACTTCGCCTTCTACGCCGGGATCGGCTACCAGACGGCGGTCGGGATGGGCCAGGCCCGGAGGGCGTAGTGGCAGACGACGAGCGAACCCCGGCCCTGCTGATCGCCCCGGTGGGCACCAAGCCCCAGCTGGTGACCATCGCGCTCGACCTGTTGCGCGGGCGCGACGAGGCGATCCAGGAGACGGTCGTGCTCCACACCACGCTCGACCGGGCCGCTAACCGCGCCTCGGTGGCGCAACTGGGCGAGGAGTTCCCTCGAGCTTACCCCGACGTCCGCTTCCGGCCCATCTGCCTGTGCGACGAGCAGGGCGTCCCGCTGCGGGATGTGGCCAGCGAGCCGGCGGCGCGGGAAGCCTTCCACGTGCTCTACCGGGAGATCAAGGCCGCCAAACAGGCCGGGCACCGGGTCCACCTCTCCATTGCTGGCGGGCGCAAGATCATCGCCGTCTACGCGATGGCGGCGGCCCAGCTCCTCTTTGACGAAGACGACCGGGTCTGGCATCTCTTCTCGGTGCCAGCGCTGGTGGCGAGCGAGGCCCTTCACCCGCAACCGGGCGAGGCGCGGCTGATCCGGGTGCCGGTGCTGCGCTGGTCGGAGATCAGCCCGGTGTTGACCGACCTGATGCGGAGCGACGACCCGTTCGAGGCGCTGCAGCGCCAGGAGGAGCGGCTGCAGGCGGACGCCTTGCGGTCGGCGCGGCTCTTCGTGGAGCAGGAGCTGAGCCCGGCGGAGCGGGAGTGCGTGCGGCCGATGGTCTGTCGCGGCCTGACCAACGCCGAGATCGCCGAGGCGACCTACCGCAGCCCCAAGACGGTGGGACACCATCTCTCCTCGGCCTACGCCAAGGCGCGGACATTCTTCGGCCTGCAGCGGGCCGACCGGCATACCCTGACCTCGCTGCTGACGCCGTATTATATGGTGGAGGAGGGAAAATAGGGAGAGTTCCCTATATCGAAATAGGGAAGTCTCCCGATGCGCAAAGCGCCCCGAGCGTGTATAGTTAAAAGTAAACGCAAGGGGGACCGATGGAACGATGTCCAATCTGTGACGAGTCGTTGCGAGAGGCGCTGGTCGTCTGCCGCTATTGCGGCGAGGTACTGCCGCTGCGCGTGGTGGTGGTCAGCGAAGGGAGCCACGGCGACGGCGGCTTCGCCGTGGTGGTGAAGGACCCGCGGCGACGCGCCCGACGCGCTCTGAACGACGAGGAAGACGAGGAGGTAGTTGATGCATCCTGATGCGATGAAAGACAAGGCTTACCTGGCCGCGCTGGCCGGGTTGTTGCACGATATTGGCAAGCTGGCGCAGCGGGCCGGCTGGCGATCCGGCAAGCACACGGACGTGGGCGGCGAGTTCATCAGCGCCCACGTGCCCGAGGCGTGGCGGCAGCACCTCTACCCGGTGATGGGCCACCACGACAAGCCCCTGGAGGGGTATATGACCAAAGTCGTGGCCCTGGCCGACCGGCTCTCGGCGTCCGAGCGCGAGGAGACCGAGAAGAGGGGCAAGCGCCAGCTGGTGTCGATCCTCACCCGCGTCGGCGAGGAGGACGAGCGCCCGGCTCCGAAGGTCTGGCCCCTGGAGCCGTTGGCCCTGAGCGAGGAGGCCCTCTTCCCCGGTGACGCGCTGCCGTCGGAGGAGGAGGAGACCGACGCTTACGAGACGCTCTGGGACGGCTTCGTGCAGGCGGTCGAGGATCTGCCCGACGACGACCTGCCCGCCTACCTGACGGGGATGTACCACGCGCTGCAGCGCTTTGCCTGGTGCGTGCCCGGCGCCTACTACCGCGCGGTGCCCGACGTCTCGCTCTTCGACCACAGCCGCACCACGGCGGCTTTGGCGACCTGCCTGCAGGGGATGCCGGAGGATACGCTGAAAGCTCTGCTTCAGGCGTTAAGTGATTGGCACCAGGCACGTGAGGAAGCGAAACGTCAAGGAGGTAACCCCGCAGAGGTAGAGCCTCCCGCTAGATTGGCCCAGACACAAGTGGCCCTGCTGGTCGGGGGCGACGTCTCCGGCGTGCAGGACTTCATCTACACCATCACGGCCAAGGGCGCGGCCAAGGGGCTGCGGGGTCGCTCGTTCTACCTGGAGCTGCTGACCGAGGCGGTGACCCGCTACTTGCTGCGCCAATTGAACCTACCCATCACCAACCTGCTCTACGCTGGCGGCGGGCACTTCTACTTCCTGGCCCCGCCGGAGGCCGAGGAGCAGCTGGAAGCGCTGCGGGCCGAGGTGAGCCGCAAGCTGCTCGACCACCACGGCGGCGACCTCTACCTGGCCCTGGGCTGGGCGGAGGCCGAAGCCGCCGACTTCGACCGCCAGCGCTTCAGCGAGAAGTGGAGCGAGGTCTCGCAGGAGATGGGCGCGGCCAAGCGCCAGCGCTTCGCCGAGCTGGACGACGTCGACCTGCTGGAGGAGCAGGTCTTCGGGCCGGTGGGCCAGGGCGGCGGCGAGGAGGACGAGTGCCAGGTCTGCCACTACGAGGGCGAGGTCGAGGTGGAGCGCGAGGACACCGCTGACGAGCGCCGGATCTGCGCGTTCTGCCAGTCGCTGGAGGCGCTGGGCCGCCGCCTGCGTGACGCCGACTACCTGCTGCTGGGCCAGGTGGCGCCGGCGGACAGCGAACGGGCCGGCTACGAGGAGGCGCTGCGGGCCTTCGGGCTGGCGGTGGGCCTCACGGCCGCCGACGGCCGCCCGGCGCTGCGCCTGCCGGACGACGTGGAGCGGGCTGCGCTTTTGGCCACCCGCGACCTGACCGACGCGGCTGCCGTCGCCCGGAGCATTGGCTCCCATTGCGGCTGCCCCGTCGCGCCCGGCACCCGCTACGCGGTCAACGTCACGCCGCGCGTCTCCGAGGAAGATCTGCGGACGGCGGCCTTCGCGCGATACGCCGAGGGGCGCGAGCGCCGGGAGCTGCCCGCGCCGGGCGACGTCAAGGAGTTCGGCCTGATGCAGGAGCAGGCCCGCGGCGTCCGGCGGCTGGGCGTGCTGCGCATGGACGTGGACGACCTGGGCGATCTGTTCAAGTGGGGCATGAAGGACGAGGGCACCCTCTCCCGCGTGGCCTCGCTCAGCTTCGCCCTCTCGCTCTTCTTCGAGGGCTGGGTGGGGCGGCTCTGCCGGCGGATCAACGCCGAGGGGCCGGACAAGGTCTACGCCATCTACTCCGGCGGCGACGACCTGTTCATCGTCGGCGCCTGGGACGCGCTGCCCGGGCTGGCGGACACAATTCGGCGCGATCTGACCTGCTTCGCGGCCGACCACGCCGGGATCCACCTCTCCGGCGGGCTGACGCTGCACGGCGGCAAGTATCCGCTCTACCAGGCCGCCCGCGACGCCGAGCGGGCCCTGGATGCGGCCAAGGACCTGGAGCGCCCGGACGGGGGGCACGCCAAGGACGCCTTCAGCTTCCTGGGCGTGACCTTTCCCTGGGAGGCTTTCGACGCGGTGAAGAAGGAGCGGGAGCGCTTGATGGAGCTGGTGACGCCTGATGATGACGGCGGGCTGGGCGTCGACCGGTCACTGCTGCGGACGCTGATCAAGCTGTACGCTCAGTTCACGGAGGCCGCCGAGGAGCGCGGCAAGCCCACCTGGGGGCCGTGGATGTGGCGCGGGGCCTACTTCCTCAAGCGGATGGAGGACCGACAGAACAAGGAGGCAAGAGACGAGATCGCCCGCCTGCGGCGACGATTGAAGGATGACGATTTTCGGTACATCGAGACGCTGGGCCCGGCCGCCCGCTGGGTCGAGCTGTTGAAGCGAGAGGATCAGAAGGAGCGATAGATATGAGCAAGGTAAGCGAAGCATCATTACATGCAATTGTCGAGGACGGCGACGCGGAAGCGACGGTCCAGGTCGCCGAGAAGCTGGGCCGCGATCTGGCCCGCAAGCTGAGCACCAGCCAGATCCGCAACATCTTCGGCACGGTGCGGCGCATCGAGATGACCTGGCCGGAGGAGCCGCAGGACGCAGCCGAGGAGCAGGAGGCCGAGCAAGCCCGGCGCGAGCTGTTGCTGCTCAAGCCCAAGATGGCCTACCAGGCCAAGCGGGAACGCGGTCGCGGCGTCCAGACTCTGGTCGACGTCCTCACCGAGGCCATCGACCTGGTCAAAGGCGACCGGCAGCGATTCCAGCATTTCGTCGATTTCTTCGAGGCCACGCTGGCCTACCACAAGGCCCACGGCGGCAATTAGGAGGTGCCCCAATGACTGAACGAGCAAATCTATACGGACGTGTGTTCATCGAATGCAAGATCGAGGCCGAGACCGGCCTCCACATCGGCGGCGCCGAGAGCTCGCTCTCCATCGGCGGCGTCGACAACGTGGTCATCCGCGACCCGCTTTCCAACCAGCCCTACATCCCCGGCTCCTCGCTCAAAGGGAAGATGCGCTCGCAGATGGAGAAGTTCCGCAGCCGGCCGCAGAACCAGCGCATCGGCCAGGTCACCATCCATACCTGCCAGAGCGCCGAGGCGTACGCCGACTGCGCCGTCTGCCACATCTACGGCCTGCCGGGCCAGCGCGATTTCTCCACCTCCACCCGGCTGGTGGTGCGCGACGTGCAGCTGACCGAGGAGAGCGTGGAAGAGCTGCGCAAGGCCAAGACCGACCTGCCGCTCAGTGAGGTCAAGTGGGAGGCGGCCATCGACCGTGTCACCTCGGCCGCCACACCGCGCCAGATGGAACGCGTGCCGGCCGGCGCCGTCTTCGGTCCGGCCGAGATGGTCTACTCCATCTACGAGCCGGCCGACGTGACGCGCTTCGAGCAGGTGGTCGAGGGTATGCAGCTTTTGGAGGACGACTACCTGGGCGGCTCCGGCTCGCGCGGTTCCGGCCAGGTGGCCTTCCGCGACATCCAGGTCTACGTCCGCGCCCGCGGCGATTACAATAACGAACGCTACTTCCCGGAGGAAGATGCATCCTTCGAGAGCCTGACGGCGCTGACGGCCCGGATGGACGAGTTGCTGGCCTGGCTGAAAGAGGACGGCGTGCCCATAGCAGCGTCCGCTTAGGAGGTCAATGATGACCACTTGGACGACCTATCGCCTGACCCCAAAACCTGGGGCCGGGTTCCACTTCGGGCTGCGGGGGCTGGAGCAGGAGGGCTCGGCGCCGCATTGCCCCTCGGACACGCTCTTCGCCGCCCTGGTAGCCACGCTGGGCGACCTGGAGGGCAGCGAGGCGGTGCGGGCCTTCGTCGCGCCGTTCCGCGAGGAACGACCGCCCTTTCTGCTCACCTCCGTCTTCCCCCGCGCCGGGGACCTGCCGCTGCTGCCCTTCCCGTTTCTGCGGGTCAACCTGGAACGGGAACCGGGCCAGCGGAAGCTGTTCAAGCGGCTGCGCTACGTCTCGCCCGCCATCTTCCGCCGCCTGCTGGCGTATGAGCCGATGGCGGCCTACGCCGATGGCGTGAAGGACGAGGGCGCCTTCCTGCAGGACGGGCGCGTCTGGCTGGCGGCCGAGGAGATCGACGCCCTGCCCGACACCTGGCAGAGCCAGGCCCCGGAGGACGTGCGCAAGCGGAACGACTGGCACGGCTGGCTGAAGGGCGAGGAGGGCCGCCGCTGGCTGCGGGAACAGCAGGTCTGGGGCTCGCGGCCGGTCGACCGGGTCACGGTGGACCGGGTCAGCGCGGCCTCGGCCGTCTACCGCATCGGACGCACGGTCTACGCGCCCGGCTGCGGTCTCTGGCTCGGCGTCCAATGGCCCGACGGGATCGACGCCGATGCGCAGGCCCGGCTGGAGACGCTGCTGGCCCACCTGGGCGACCGCGGTCTGGGCGGCGAGCGCTCCGTGGGCTACGGTCAGTTCACCCTGGAGGAACCGCCTCTGGCGCTCGACCTGCCAGCGCCGCGCACGGATGGCCCCTGCCTGACCCTCTCCCGCTACCTGCCCTGCCGCGACGAGCTGCCCCAGACCCTGCGCGGTCAGGCCGCCTACCGCCTGGACGCGATCGCTGGCTGGCTGGGCGCCCCCGGGCACCAGGCCCGGCGGAGAAAGCAAGTCCGTATGCTGCGCGAGGGCTCGGTCTTCGAGCCGGTGGGCGCGGCGCCCTGGGGCCGGTTGGCGGACGTACGGCCCGAGGGCTGGGACGCTTATCCCATCTGGCGCTGGGGCTACGCCTGCCCCGTCGGCGTCCAGATGGCGGAGACGAAGGAGGGCGACGATGCCTGAGATCACTCAACAGCTCGACCTGGCGATCACCGTGCTCAGCCCCCTGCACGTGGGCAGCGGGCGCGAACTGCTGCACGGCTACGACTACGTGGCCCGCGACGGCCGCACCTGGCGCATCGACGAGGACACCCTGCTGGACGCCGCGCTGGGCGGCGGGGAGGAATTCGACGAGACGCTGATGGGCCGCCCGGCCACTGAGCTGCTCCGCCCCGGGGACTTCGAACCCGGGTCCGAGCTCTTCCGCTACGTCATCCCGGGCATGCCCAGCGCCCAAAGTCGCGGTGCCCAGGTGGTCGAGCAGATCAAGGACGTCTTCGACCGGCCCTACCTGCCGGGCTCCTCGCTCAAGGGCGCGCTGCGCACGCTGCTCCTCTGGGGCGTCTACCGGTCCGAGGAACAGGCGCTCGACCTGGGCCGCCTGAAGCGCAACCCCCGCTGGGCCTCCCAGCCGCTGGAGCAGCAGGTCTTCGGGCGCGACCCGAACCACGACTGGCTGCGCGCCCTGCGCGTCCGGG
>CAYYTU010000090.1:0-1955 GCA_964474655.1 uncultured Anaerolineales bacterium | reverse complement strand
CGCCGACGACCACCTGGCGCTCCACACCGTGCGCGTCTACCCCACCGCCTCCTCGCGCAGCTCCGGCCTGGACGTCGACGTGGAGGCCATCGCGCCGGGGACGGTGCTCCACGCTGCCCTCACCCTGGAGACCTACGGCTTCGAGGATCCGGAGGCGGGCCGGCTGCGCTGGCAGGGGAAGCGGCGCTGGCTCAAGGAGCTGCCCGCGATGGCCAAGCAGCACGCTCAGCAGCGCCTGATCGCCGAGGCCGAGTACTTCAAGGGCAAAGATGGGCCGCGGGGCGCGATGCGCTTCTACGATCGGCTGATCAAGCGCTTGCTGGAGCTGCCCGACGATACCCTGTTGATCCAGGTGGGCTGGGGCGCCGGCTGGGAGAGCAAGACGCTGGGCAGCGAGCTGCTGCGGCAGGACGAGCGGCAATTCGAGCGGATGCTGAGCCAGTATCGGATGACGCGAGAGCGTAACCGGCGTCCCGGCGATCCTTTCCCGCGCAGCCGACACCTGGCGCTGCAGAACGGGCGCCCGGCCCTGCCGATGGGCTGGCTGGCGGTGCGGGTCGCGGGGCTGGATGAGATCGAGGTAGCGGAAGCGCCGGCGCCCAAGAAGGCGGCCACCGGGCAGCGCACCGGGACGGTCAAGTGGTTCTCGGGCTCGAAGGGGTATGGCTTCGTGGCGCCCGACGGCGGTGGAGAAGACGTCTTTCTTCACGTCAGCGGATTGCTAGACCCGACGCCAGCACCGCGCCAGGGCGACCGACTGGCCTTCGACGTGGAACAGTCGGCGAAGGGGCCTCGCGCGGTGAACGCCCGGATCATCGACTGACGCACTTGCCCGGGAGCGGTTAGGCCCCAGGATGGGCTTTTGAGCGCCTCACGGTGCAAAACGTAGTGAGAGCACCTTAACAATTGCATAATAGCGTTAATCGTTGCGAACACCCCCCTTGAAAAGGGCCTCCAAAGGGGGGTTCGCGAGGGGGGTGTTCGCACAAAATCGGC
Source organism: uncultured Anaerolineales bacterium (assembly GCA_964474655.1). GTDB lineage: Bacteria > Chloroflexota > Anaerolineae > B4-G1 > B4-G1 > CAYYTU01. The sequence goes on along the minus strand of CAYYTU010000090.1, from coordinate 959 downwards.
CTTTATGGTATAATTTAGGGCGTCTGGGTACCTTATCAATTGAATCCGCGGCGAGGCAATCCCAGATATGGGGGTTGCTTCGGAGAGAACCGGTAAATATAGCAGTCCAAAAACCATCAATGCCCGTAAGGGCGTTAAGACAGAACAACTGCGCCTCATCCGTCCACGAGTGCATCAAGTCCAAAAACCATCAATGCCCGTAAGGGCGTTAAGACTCACTAGTGTGGCAAGTATAAGCAAATGCAACTGTAAGTCCAAAAACCATCAATGCCCGTAAGGGCGTTAAGACCTAAATAACTACGTCGTAAGCTTTTCCGGTATCTAAGTCCAAAAACCATCAATGCCCGTAAGGGCGTTAAGACTCGTTAAAATCGTTGGCGTCGACGCCCTCGAGTTGGGTCCAAAAACCATCAATGCCCGTAAGGGCGTTAAGACGCGACGTTGGTTGTGACGACGACCTTGGGGCGGTCGTGTCCAAAAACCATCAATGCCCGTAAGGGCGTTAAGACTTTCGGTTTGGACTAGGTTTAGTTCTTTTCGTAGTCTATGTCCAAAAACCATCAATGCCCGTAAGGGCGTTAAGACATCAAGGTTGGGGCCTGTGGGCATGGGTGCTTACTGAGTCCAAAAACCATCAATGCCCGTAAGGGCGTTAAGACCTCAGGTATGCATCAACACTTCCTGGGGAAAGATGAGTCCAAAAACCATCAATGCCCGTAAGGGCGTTAAGACTCAAGAACGATGAAAGTACCCCCCACCCCTCGGCAAGGGAGTCCAAAAACCATCAATGCCCGTAAGGGCGTTAAGACGTGTAGAATTCGATATTGTCTTCCTCTATACGGTATTCTGTCCAAAAACCATCAATGCCCGTAAGGGCGTTAAGACCCATCCCCGTCGGAATCATCACAGATTCCGCCAGAGAGTCCAAAAACCATCAATGCCCGTAAGGGCGTTAAGAC
>CAYYTU010000089.1:0-9740 GCA_964474655.1 uncultured Anaerolineales bacterium | reverse complement strand
AGACTTCCGAAGTCTTGGCACTCCTGCCCCCCCAAGTTTTGCATACACCCCCTTCGAGAGGCTCGTCAAAGTCTCGTTGTAGTACTAATAGTCTACTTTCATCCCTTTCACGCGTTCCAGGCCCTTCTCCAGCAACATGATTAACAGAATAAAGGGAAGGTCCATAGCCACGGTAAAAGCGTACACCACCACCAGCCAGCGGATGGCGGCGGTGAAAGAATCGGCTAATTTGCTGGTGATCAGGGGGCCAGCGCCCACCAACCAGAGCAGCAGGCCGATCAGCAGCAAGAAGAGAAGCACCGGGGTCCAGGGCTGCCGATCGGAACGACTGGGAAACATCGTGTTGCTGACCGTAAAGACCACGTAGGCCCACAGCCAGAAGTCGGGAGCCTTCAGCATCCGGTGCAGTCCAGCGCCGATGGCCGGAAGATCGAAGTCCACCAGCGCTTGCTGGGTCACGCCGACGTCGAAGATCGAAAAGCCGATCACCATAATGACCAGGCTGCCGGTCAGCAGCGGGGCGAGGCCGATCAGGCTGGCGCGTACGGCGTCGGTTTTCTCGACCGGTACAAATCCCAGCTGGATCCTTCGGTCTTCCAGCTGGGGGCGGAGGGATATGCGTCCCACCTTCACCCCTAGCAGCTGGGCCGCTAGGGCATGGCTTATTTCGTGCAGGACGATGCCGGGGAAGAGGGGGATGGCGTAAAGCATCGCCGAGAGTTCGCGGTCCCCGGAAAGGAGCAGCATACTTCCTTGCAGATGACGATGAATCCAATGTTCGAGCAGGAGGAGAAGTGCGAGGACGATTGCCAGGGAGAGGAGAGGGAGCCATCTCATCGGGAGCAGTTAGAGGGGTAAGTGGATGCTCTCGGAGGGAGCATCCACTTATTCCCTCTGGCGCTTACTGCTGCTTTGCCGCCAGGCCTTTTCGCACGATCGCTGCGAAGTCGGCGGCCTTGAGGCTGGCACCGCCCACCAATGCTCCGTCGATCTCCGGTTGCGAAAGGAACTCGGTCACGTTGTGGGGCTTGACGCTGCCGCCGTACTGGACTCGAATCGCCTGGGCCACGTCGTCGCCGTAAAGATCAGTCAGCGTGCCACGCACCGCGTCGCCGATGATCTCGTTGGCGCCCTCGCCTGTGGCCGGCACGCCGGTGCCGATAGCCCAGATCGGCTCGTAGGCCATAGTGATCGTACGCGCCTGCTCAGCCGTAAGTCCCTCGAAGGCGGCGCGGACCTGTCCGCCGACGAAGGACTCCGTCTCACCGGCTTCGTTCTGTTCCAGGTTCTCGCCGACGCAGACGATTGGTTTGAGGCCGTGAGCCAGCGCAGCGTGAATCTTCTGGTTGATCCATTCGTCCGGCTCGTCAAAGATGTTGCGACGCTCCGAGTGGCCGATAATAACGAAGTCGCACAACCCCTCCAGCATCACCGGGCTGACCTCGCCGGTGAAGGCGCCGGATTCCTCCCAGTGTATGTTCTGAGCGCCCAGCCCAATGGCCGATCCGTCCAGCACCTCGCGCACGGCGGCCAGGGCCACGAAGGAGGGGCAGACGGCTACATCGCAGCCCTCTAGCACGGAATCATCCAGCTCCTTTTGTAAGTTTACGACCAGTGAGATCGCTTCCTCGATGGTCTTGTGCATCTTCCAGTTGCCAGCGATAAATGGTTTGCGCATCATCTCTCCTTTGCGCTTGTTTACGCTATTATATCTTTGCTTACGTAGTGGGCCTTGTTGATACGCTAGCTGATCTCGTCCAGAACCGCCAGCGCCGGCAAGGTCTCGCCTTGCAGGAATTGGAGGCTGGCCCCTCCGCCGGTGGAGATGTGGGTCATTTCCTTTTCCAGGCCGGCTTGCTTCACAGCGGCCGCCGATTCTCCGCCGCCGATGATGGTGGTGGCGTTCAGCTCGGCGAGCAGTCGCGCTACCTCGAAGGTGCCAACGGCGAAGTTGGGCATCTCAAACACGCCCAGCGGCCCGTTCCAGGTCACTGTCTTGGCCCCTTTCAGTGCCGATTCGAAGGTGAAGACCGTCTTGGGGCCGATATCGAGTATGCGCCAGCCGGGAGGTACTTCGTTCGGAGCCACCACTTTGGTCTGGGCTTCGTTATCGAAAGCATCGGCGATGATCACGTCGATGGGGAGCGTCAGCTTGCCGCCGGAGTTATGCATCAGCTCCTCCGCGGTCGGAACGACGTCTTCTTCGACTAAGCTTTCGCCCAGTTCATAGCCCATCGCCTTGAAGAACGTGTTAGCCATTCCTCCGCCGATGAGCAGCCGATCGCAACGCTCCAACAGACGTTTGATGGCCTTGATCTTGCCAGAAACCTTGGCGCCGCCGAGGATGGCGACGAAGGGACGCTCTGGGTCGTCCACCGCTCGCCCCAGCAGGGTCAGTTCTTTCTCCACCAACAGGCCGGCGACGGCGGGATTTCCTTTCTCGCGCATCGCCTGGGCCACGCCGGCGGTAGAAGCGTGGGCGCGGTGGCATGCGCCGAAGGCGTCGTTGACGTATACGTCGGCCAGGGCGGCCATCCGAGTGGAAAAGTCGGGATCGTTTGCTTTCTCTTCGGCGTGGAAGCGGGTATTTTCCAGCAGGATCACCTCGCCTGGTTTCATCGCCTCCACGGCTGATTCGACCTCTGGCCCGATGCAATCGTCCATCTTGCTCACCGGGCTTTCCAACAACTCCGAAAGTCGCGCCGCCACCGGGTCCACTCGCAGATCCTGGACGACTTTACCCTTGGGGCGGCCCAGGTGGGACATCAAAATAACAGCGGCGTCACGTTCCAACAGGTACTCAATCGTGGGCAGCGCGGCCTCGATGCGAGTATCGTCGGTCACGGCCCCTGCCTTGAGAGGCACGTTGAAATCGACCCGCATCAACACGCGCTTGCCGCTCACGTCCACGTCACGAATTGTCTTCTTGTCCATCAATTGCCAGCACCTCCATCAGATTGGATGCAGATAAGTAATAACTTAACTCTTGCAGGTGACTCCAGACTTCGGAAGTCCACCGTCGAGGATTTTGGATGCAAAATAACCCCTTTGCTTCCAAATTGGGTTTGTAGACCACATTTTAAGACTTCCGAAGTCTCTGCTCCTCAAAAATTTGAAAGGTGCAGGAGTCAAGGTAATAAGTAGACAGGTACATTTCGTGTACCTGTCTACTCGTTCATCCTCGCGTATCTGCTATCTCTTATCCGTGTTTCCTCAGATCAGAGCGTCTTCGCAACGCGCAGGCTCTCCCGAACCATCTGGCTAGTGAAGCCCCACTCGTTATCGTACCAGCTCATTATCTTGACCAGGGTGCCATCGACGACCTGCGTCATACCGACGTCGACGATGGAGGCGTGTGAATCACCCACGATGTCGGATGAGACGATCGGGTCCTCCGCCACGCCCAGGATGCCCTGGTATTTATCGGAGGCGGCCTCCTCGCGGAAGATGTCGTTTACTTCTTCGACGGAGGTATCGCGCTCGGTCACGAAGATGATGTCGGAGATGGAGCCAACGGGGATGGGAGCGCGCACGGCCACGCCGTCGAACCGCCCTTCAAGCTCCGGGAGCACCCGCGTGGTCGCGATCGCGGCGCCGGTCGAGGTGGGTACGAAGTTTTCGGCCGCAGCGCGTCCCCGGCGGATCTTCTTGCTGGGCCCGTCGACGATGGCCTGCGTGGATGTGTAAGCGTGAATGGTGGTCATGATAGCTTTCGCCACGCCGATCCGTCGCTTCATAACCTCCACCACCGGGGTGATGCAGTTGGTGGTGCAGCTGGCGCACGATAGGTACTTGACCTCTGGGTCCTCGGGGACGTTCACGCCGTGCACGACGGTGGGAATCCCTTCTTCTTTGCCGGGGGCCGAGAGGATGACGAACTTCGCCCCAGCGTCGAGGTGCTTCTGGATGCCGGCCTTGTAGCGGAAGATGCCGGTGCATTCGAAGGCGATGTCGACGCCCAACTCACCCCAGGGCAAGTCAGCCGGATCGCGTTCCTGGAAAAACTGGTATTCCTTGCCGTCCACCACCAGGACGTCGCCCTTGGCTTCCACCTCTTTGTCGTACCGCCCGTAGACCGTATCGTATTTAAGCAGGTAGGCCAGGTTATCCAACGGCATAATATCGTTGAAGCCTACCAGCTCTAACTCTGGTGTGTCCAAGATGATCTTGAAAGCTGCTCTACCAATTCTTCCGAATCCGTTAATCGCTACCTTTGTCATTTTAGTTCTCCTTTACTATGTCTATTTTTACCATACGAATTTACCACACGAATATCTGTCGTGCTTGACAAAACCTACCGACTTATGTGAGCCTCTCTATGGGTGACGGTCAGGCATCCTCCAGCAGGCGCAGTAACGCCCGCGCCAGCTTATCGCTATCATGTCGCCAGGGGTGAGAGGGATCGATCAGATCGGCGGTCTCGATGCGATAATCGCTATGGGCCGAACCATCTAACCTTACCAGCTCGACGCCTTTCGGCGCTTCGAAGTCGATTGTGTAATTTCCATTGACCAGCACGATGGGAAACAGATTGGCGCCGACGTGAGCTTTTAGAGCTGCAACGTGGTCGGATACGTTGTACCCGTCGGTCTCTCCGACCTGGGTGGCGACGTTACAGACGTAGACTTTGGTCGCTTGACTGGCTCGAATCGCTTGTGCTACCTCTGGCACGAGCAGGTTGGGAAGGACGCTGGTATAGAGGCTGCCAGGTCCCCCTATGATCAGGTCTGCGCTCAACAGTGCTTTCACCGCGCCCGGGTAAGCCGGGGAATCATCAGGCTCCAGGTATACGTGGGCGATGGTCCCTTGCGCCTCGGTGATGTGAGATTCGCCGCTGACCCGGTTTAGCTGCGCCGGGGGGGCTTTCAGATCGGCCGTCAGCCTCACGTCGCGCAGTGTGCTGGGGAACACTTGTCCTTCCACGGCCAACACCCGTCCGGATTCCAGGATCGCCCGCTCGAAGCTGCCCGTCACCTCCGCCATCGCGGTGATGAACAGATTCCCAAAGCTGTGTCCGTTGAGCCCCTCAGCGCTGCCGTTGGCGAAGCGGTATTGGAACAGCTGGGTGGTCAGCGCCTCGTCATCGGCCAGCGCGGCGATACAGTTGCGAAAGTCACCTGGCGGCAGTACACCGAGCTCGCGCCGCAGCCGCCCCGAGCTGCCGCCGTCGTCGGCCACGGTCACGATAGCTGTGATGTTGGTCGTGTGTTTCTTGAGGCCGCGCAACAACGTGGAAAGGCCATGTCCACCGCCGATGGCGACTACTTTGGGACCACGTTCCCGACGCCGGTACTGTCGAAGTGCCTTCGCCACCGCCGTTGGGTTGGGGTCCACGAAAGGTTTCAAAAGCGTGCGGTTAAGCTCGATAAGGGCCCCGATGATGGCGACCATTCCCGTTAATCCAAACAATGCAGATCGAAGGATGCGGGGGATAAATTGGAGCGTGAGGTAGTAAAATATGCCTGGGAGAGGATAAAGCTCGCGCAGGAAGTAGGAAAAGCTTAAGCTCAGGAGCACAACCCCCCCCACCAGGAGGAGCAACCAGCGCTTGATGCCGATGCCAATGGGTAGCCATTGAGATAAGGTTTGGAGGAAACTTCTGCACTGCTTGGCTACATGTTTCCGCCCGTTACCCACAGGTCATGTCTCCTGCTGCTCATTATCAGGCCCGTTAAATGCTGGATTCACCGAAAGAAGGGTCCTGTCAGAAAGGCTCAAAATCTCCGCCTGGTTCTTCCAAGAGAGTCAATACTATTATAACCCAACGCGGCTTGGTCGTCAACGGATCGTGCCTGGGAGAGTGACCAAGTCAAGCAAACAGTGCTGATTGAGATGGCGGTGCAGATGGGCCGTTATCTGCTGAGCACTCCCGAGCTGGGGGTTATCATCTCCAATCTCCAGATGTCGAGGTATCTCATGCGCGATTCCTTCTCGGTGGAGAGCTACTGGGCAAACGAAGCTGGGGTTGATGCGCCTGGCAAACAGGATTGGAGATAACCTGGAGCGCCTAAGCGCCCTTAGACCAGCTTCGTTTGCCTTGTTCGCGTCTAAGCACGCCCTGCGGTATGAGGTGACCTGCTTCGGAATCCCCATCCCATCGTCAGGGGGTTTGGATTTTGAATGCGAGTGGGCTATAATAAATAGTTGCCGTCGTCGGATACTTTTTCGGCTGTGAGATGGTTGTCATCGTGATCAAACGGGTGGTTGATGAGCGAACAACAGGCGTGCAGGCTTTGGAAGCACTGGAGGCTACGTCAAGAATGCAACTGTCGCCGTCTGGCGTAGTCCCGTAGAGGCTTACACCACTACGGAGAGATGTGATAGACAAGGCGTGGCTTTTGTGCTATGGCCTTTGGGAATAGGGCGGGATTGGATTATTACGGATGAAACGAGTCGGCCGGTAACGATGGAAGCTACGCTCTCTAAGCCAGAGGTGCAGCGCAGCTTTGCGCTGGGGGTCTTCAATGGGGCTCTTTTCAACTTTGCAGGAAAGCTGATCGACCCTCCGCTGGTTCTGACCTGGTTCGTTAGCCAATTGACCAGCTCCAATTTGCTCGTAGGGTTGGTCGCTCCATTGGGTCAGGCGTGCTGGTTCTTCCCTCAGATTTTTATCTCCGCTCGTATCCAGCGCATGGAGCGCAAACTGCATGGCTATGCTGTAGCCGGGGTGATCCGGCTCACGGCGTGGATGCTGCTGGCGACGGCGGTCTGGTTCGTCGAGGATTCGTTGCTGCTGTTGATCGGCTTCTTTGTGCTCTACAGCGTGGCCTGGACGGCGGGGGGGCTCGCTGGTCTCTCATTCTATGACGTAGTGGCAAAGACAATTCCCGCTCACCGGCGGGGTAGTCTCTTTGCCTGGCGGCAGCTCCTGGGGGGGCTGCTCGGGCTTGGCGCTGGCTGGATTGTAAACATAGTACTCAATCACCCGGCCTTCCCTTTTCCACGAGGTCATGCCTTTCTCTTTTTCCTCTATGGCCTGACGATTGTCCCGGCCATGGGGGCCTTCGTGGCCATCCGAGAACCGGCGGATGAAGAAGTCACCAGCTCAGTGACAATCAACGAACAACTGCGCAAGGCTAGTGCTTTGTTCCGCTCCGATCTTATCTACCGCCGCTATATAGGGGCTCAGCTGGCGGTCTGGCTGTCCGATATCGCGCTTCCCTTCTATGGTGTCTATGCCAAACAAATCCTGGGAGCACCGGAGGGTATGGTCGGCGTCTACGTAGCGATTCGGGTCGGTGCTCAGATGCTTTCCAACCTGGCCTGGGGCCAGCTGAGCGATCGCCGAGGCAATCGACTGGTGATGCGCCTGTTGAACCTGGACAATGGCTTGACGGCCTTGTTGGCGTTGTTGCTGGTGGGGATGGTGCAGGTGATGGACTTACAAGGCCCGTGGCTGCCTTATCTGGCTTTGCCACTCTTCTTCCTGAATGGCGTTAGTTTGCCGGCTAAGACCATTTCTGGCAGTAACTTTTTGATGGAACTGGTCCCGGATGCCGATCGGCCGCTCTACCTGGGGCTCTCCAACACCCTGATGGGCGTTGTGGTCATCATCTCTGGCCTGGGCGGGCTGGTGGTGGACTTACTGGGATTTGTGGGACTCTTCGCTGTAACGCTGGGGCTGGGTGCGCTCGGTTATGTGCTGGCGACACGGCTGCCGGAGCCGCGAGAAACACCACCTCGCCGCCAGAGTGAGACCAGCTGACGATATAGGAGCAGCTAGATGAACCAAAGTTCTCAGTCAACGAATGATTTTCCTCCGATCGAACCGCCGGCCGACGTGCCGGAGATCCAGCGAGGAAACTGGTATATTCTGCCCAACGATGATCCCGTGGTCGATTACCTGACGACGAATCTCTGGGATCAAGCGGAGGAACCGGGCGCTTGGGAGATGGCCAGGCTCTCCCAGACGGCTTACATCTACCGGGAGGCGATCACCGATTGGGCCATTGTGGCCAAATTCTACGCGCTCAAGTCGGGGTCATCGCCGGAGAAGTACGCCGCCCGCGAGATGGAGGATACACAGCGGGTACGAGCGCTGGGCCTGGATACAGGAGCGTGCCGCGCCGTCCAGCCGCTGGCGCTGTGGCGCGGCGTGCTGTTTTTGGAACACGTCGAGGGCTTGACGCTGGAGGACGTGATCGCCGTCCGTCGCAGCCAGCCCGGTAAGCTCGCTCGCAGCTTGGCGTTCGCGGGCCAGTGCCTTGCCACGCTCCACACCCAAGGGCTCCAGTCGGACGCCGAGGCGGATTTCGCCTCGGTCGCCTACGCTCACAAGGTGGTCGGCCAGCTGGCCCGGCACGGCGTGCTGGCGAGCGACCCGATCGCCCGCCAGGGCCTGGAGCGCCTGATCGACCGCCAAGCCGCCCGGCCGGGGATGAACGACTTCACCCCGTCCCTGACCCACGGCGATGCCACCACGACCAACTTCATCTTCCCCGCCGGCGACGGCGTGGTGGTGATCGACTGGGAGCGGCTGGAGGTGACCGATCCGGCCTCCGACCTGGGGCGTTTGATGGCGGAGATCACCCACAGCATCAACCAGCACGGCGGCAGCGTGAGCGAAGCCGAGCCTTTTGTGCAGGAGATGACCACGGCCTATCGGGAGGCCCTCCCCGCCGACTGGGACGCCGACGCGCTGCTCGAACGCACCCGCTTCTATCGCGCCTCCAGCACGCTCCGGATCGCCCGCAACGGCTGGGTCTCACGGCTGGACCGCACGGCCCTTGTCGCCCAGGCGATGGCGCTGCTGACTACATAGCCAGGTCAGGCGGATTTCCATACTACCACCTGGACTTTGGATAAAGCTCAGATTTTCGCCAACAACCTTCCCGAAAGCTGAAAAGAACAGCCTAAAAGGTCAGAAAGGCCCACTTTCAAGCAATTCTCAGCCAGTTTCATCACATTGGAAAGCTTTCGGGAAGGTTCAAACAAGATTTGTCCAAAGTCTAATACCACGGTTGCCTCAGGGAAATCGCATATGGAAGGTGAGAGCGCTTAGAATTCCGAAGTTTGAGGCAGCCATTTATCCCAAGATTGGCGCACATATGGACCACACCTATTCAGAGAGAGGCTATCCTGTAAACTTCGGAATTTTGACCACATGCGATTGCCTTGCCGGTTGGCCTGAAAGGGGGGCCTTGACAGCGCCCGAATTGCTGCTAGAATACGCCTCATTATGATTACTCGGCACACCCACGCTCATCATCACAAGACCCTGCTGCCCGACCGTGGAGGTCAGCGTTGGTCCGCTCGAGCTGATTGATCTACAACGCCAGAAGCCATTGTAGCCCTCCCGGTCTAGCCGGCGAGGGCTTTTTTGTTGTCTATGATCTCAGAGCTGTGACCGGTCCGCCGAAGGCGTGACCGCGCCACCTTCGGGCACGGTCGGGAGACCGGCCCGAGCAGCTCACCAAGTTGAACTGATAGGAGTGTGTGATGAATCAACGCCAAGACATCCGCCTTTCGCTGCCCAGCAAGGGACGGATGGCCGAATCGACGCGGCGCTTCCTGGCCGCTTGCGGCCTGAAGGTGAAGCAATCGAACCCCCGCCAGTACGCTGCCCGCATCCCGGCCCTGCCCCAGCTGACGGTGCTGCTTCAGCGCCCCGGCGATATCGTGGTCAGCGTGCGCGACGGCAGCGTCGACTTCGGCATCACGGGGATGGACCTGGTAGCCGAGCGGCGCGGCGACAACGGCGACGTGCTGGTGCTCCACGACGCGCTGGGGTTCAGCCGCTG
>CAYYTU010000088.1:0-9767 GCA_964474655.1 uncultured Anaerolineales bacterium | reverse complement strand
TTAGGATAGCCTCAATCGGAACCGGCGCGCCGGTAGAGTCCAGAATCTCCGCGTCAAGAACGCTGGTTTCTCTCGTGGCGATGACGCGCTCGAAATTCTGCATCGCCTCGGCTCTCCCACTGGGAGGGAAGAAGCGCGTCAGATGAGTCCCGACCACCTGATCAGGGGGAAAGCCCAGCAGCTGCTCCGAGGATGGCGTGCAATACGTAAGCCGACCCTCCAGATCGAGCTGGAAGACCACGTCAGTACAGGTCTCCGCGATGAGCCGGAAGTGCTCCTCGTTCTCACGCAATTCCTGCTCGGCGCGCTTGCGCTCGGCGACTTCGGCCTGGAGCTCGGCCGTGCGCTCCTCCACGCGCTGCTCCAGCCTGTCGTGAGTTTGTTGCCGCTCGATGGCATGCATCATCGTGCGGGCCAGGAGACTACCGGTGACCTCGGCCTTATAGAGGTAGTCCTGCACCCCAGCGCGGACGCTCTTGTGCGCCAGCGCCTCATCCTCACGCCCCGTCAGCACCACCAGGGGCATATGCGGGATGTGCTCGCGCAGCGTCACGACCGTCTCGCCCGCCCGGCTATCCGGTAAGTCCAGATCGCTGAGCACCACGTCGAACGCTCCATCCTCCAGACGCGCCAGCGCCTCCTCCAGCCGCGCGACGTGCTCAATCTCAAAGCGCGGCAGGTTCCACCCCACGCGCTGTGCCTCCTCCAGCTTCTCCTGAATCAGCTCAGCATCAAGCGGGTTGTCCTCAATCGAAAGCACCTGGACCACCTCGTCAAACATCGCCTACTCCTTCTCACGCTTATCACGCCTGGGTCCGTCAAGAACGCAAATCGAAATCGCCGTCAGAGACGCTGCCCACGAGGGAAACTGCGCCAATTCCACGTCGCTCTTATGTAATTCCTTGCACAGGCTCTCGCTACCCTACAGAACTTTTGTTCTTGCATTGCAGGAGGTTAGTTCGTATGAATCCGATACTAGCAAAAGTCACCCTGAGCCTGTCGAAGGACGACTTTTGCGGTTTTCGAGGCAGAAACCGCTTGAAATCACCCTTCGACGGGCTCAGGATGATTCAAGCTAGTTGCGCTAAGATGTGTAGGGTAGCGCAGCACAGGCTTAGCACGCGGGTGAGACTGCGTGCTACAGCCTGCAAAGTCGGCCTACGCCGACTTTGAGGCCGCTGAAGAGCGGCTTTGCAAGGGAGAGCCCGCGACTTTGTGCAGGGTTCTAAGTAAGAGTGTTCCACGTTAAGTTTACGCATAAAGGGATTCCCACGGAACAACCGACTCTGTGAATCTCTATGAGAGAAAATCTAGCAAACGTGTCCGGCAGAAGGGCAAACGAAGCGATTCTATGGTAGCCTAGACGCATTAGATTGCCTACAGTCACGTTTATCAAGCGTATCAACCCCAGATTCGTTTACCTTGTTCACGCTTTAAGGACGCTTGGCGGCCTTGAGGGCATTTTTGCTGAGCGACCTGCTTCGAAATCCCGCAGAAAGGATACAAAAAGCCCTTGCATAGCGCATCTCGGCGCCAGGGCAAACCAAGGGGGGCTCATAGTCGCGGGAAGGGTTCCCAATGCGCAAGCAACACACTCCTGAGAAGTGAAGCGGGTTTTTACAGCGGAGAAGATTCTTACCATCACCAATGACAAGCAACAGAGTGCTACGAAAAGTCTAGCATAAGATAGCTCACTCGTCAAATAGATGTCGGTTTCGGTTTTTATTCCATCAATGCAAATTCCCGAGTTGCGTATTCAAAACAAGGCTGTATAATTACTACACTCGAATATCGAAATGCTTGGATCAATCAATAACACGTTATGGAAACTAACCTGCGACAAGAGATCAACCAGCTGCACGCGGAGATCTGCCAGGGGTTAGCAGATCCCAAGCGCATCTTTCTCCTCTATACGTTGGACGAAGGGCCTCAACGGGTCACCGATCTGGTTGAGGCCCTTGGTCTGCCCCAGTCCACCGTCTCGCATCACCTCAAGGTGCTGCGAGAACGGGGGCTAGTCATAGCGGAGCGAGAGGGGACGGCAGCGTACTACTCGCTCGTCGACCGTCGCGTCATTGAGGCGCTGGACATCCTGCGTCAGGTGTTGGCCGATCGATTGGCACGCCGGGCCGAGCTGATGAGCGACATTTAAAGTCATGGCAGGAGGAACGATTCGATGGGAAAGTTGACGGCGAAGCAAGAGACGTGGCTACGTGAACAGTTCGATGGTCGGCTCAGCACCGATCAGATGGAGCGGAAGATCTACAGTCACAACGTGGGTGTGATGCCCCCGCTGGTCAAGCCGCTGATTGGCAAGGCATTGGCCGACGCCGTGGTCCAGCCGCGGAGCGAGGATGAGGTGGCTGAGTTGGCCCGCTGGGCGGCGGAGACCGGCGTGCCGCTGATCCCGCGCGGCAAGGCCACCTCCGGCTACGGCGGCGTGTTGCCGGTCAAGGGTGGGGTGACGGTCGACTTCTGGCGTATGCGGCGCATCGTGTCGCTTGACGAGGACGCGATGACCGTGACCGTCGAGCCGGGCATCGTCTGGGAGGAACTGGAGCGCGAGCTGGCGAAGCAGGGGCTGGCGCTGCGGCTCTATCCCTCCAGCGCGCCCTCCTCGACCGTCGGCGGCTGGCTGGCGCAGGGCGGCTTCGGCTACGGCAGCTTCGAGTACGGCGACTTTCCCGCCAACGTTGTCTCGGCGCGGGTGGTGCTGCCCGGCGGCGAGGCGCGCGAGTTTACGGGCGATGAGCTCGACCTGATCGCCGACGCCGAGGGCACCACGGGCATCATCACGGCGATCACGCTCCAGATTCGGCCCCTGGAGGCCGAGATGGTCGTCGGCGCGCGCTTCACGGAAGCGGGTCAGCTGGCCTCCGCGCTACAGGCGATCGTGGACGAGGGGCTGCCGCTCTGGTCAGTCAGCTTCATCAACCCGCAGATGGCCGAGCTCAAGAACCAGCGTCCGCCGAAGATGGAGCATGGCGAACCGGTGGATGAGCATCGGCCCGAGATTCCCGAGGAATACGTGGCGGTCTTCGTCTTCCCGGCGACCCGCGAGGAGGACGTGCGGGCGTCGCTGGAGGCCATCGTCGAGCACAGCGGCGGCGCGCTGCTCGATTCTGACCTGGCCGTCCACGAGTGGGACGAGCGGTTCTCGATTATGCACATCAAGCGGCTGGGCCCATCGCTGATCCCCACCGAGGTGGTGGTGCCGCTGGAGAACCTGGCCGAGGCGCTGGACGATATTGAGGGCGACATCCAATTGCCGCTGGTGATCGAGGGTATGGTGGCCCAGGGCGATGGGGAGCCTCAGGTGATTCTGCTGGGTTTCATCCCGCACGACGAGCGTAGCGTCGGATACAACCTGGCCTTTGCCCTGTCGCTTTCCGCCATTCAGAAGGCCAAGCGGCACGGCGGGCGGGCCTACGCCAGCGGGCTCTACTTCGCCCACGAGGCCGACGACATCCTGGGCCCGGAGCGTATTCGGCGGCTGGAGGCGTTCAAGCGCCAGGTCGATCCGCAAAACGTGATGAATCCGGGCAAGATCCTGGGCAACGGCGGCCTGCTGGGCACGTTTATGGGCGTGGCCGGGGCCTTCGAACCACTGGTGCGCACGGTGGGCAATCTAGCGAAGGCGCCCGTCGGCGAGCGGATAGAGGGCGCTGGGCGGCGCGGCGTGCCCGACGACGTGGCCTGGTATGCCTACACCTGCGCCCAGTGCGGCTACTGCGTCGACGTCTGCGATCAGTATTATGGGCGCGGCTGGGAGTCGGAGTCGCCGCGGGCCAAGTGGTTCTTCCTGAAAGAATACATGGCCGGCCGCGCCGAGCTGACCCAGGATTGGGTCGATAAGTTCATCGCCTGCACGACCTGCGAGCTCTGCAACGTCGAGTGCCCGCTGGAGCTGCCCATCGAGCCGAGCTGGCTGAAGATGCGCGGCGATCTGATCGACGAGCGGGGCGAGATGACCTTCCCGCCCTTCGAGATTATGGCCGCCAGCTTGCGCAAGGAGCACAACATCTGGGGCTCCTATCGCAAGGACCGCGCCGATTGGGCCGCGGCCGGGCTGGATCAGCTCCCGGAGGAGGCCGAGATCTGCTACTTCCCTGGCTGCACCGCCTCCTACGTGGAGCAGGACATCGCCCAATCGACAGCCTGCCTGATGAACAAGGCCGGCGTGGAGTTCACGTATCTGGGCGAGGACGAGGCCTGCTGCGGCATCCCGATGCTGATGGCCGGGCTGTGGGATACCTGGGAGGAGATCATGCGCCACAACATCGACGCTATGAAGAAGCGTGGCGTCAAGACAGTGGTCACCTCCTGCCCGGCCTGCTGGCTGGTCTGGAAGCAGTACTACCCGGAGTGGGCCGAGAAGCTGGGCATCGAGTACGACTTCGAGGCCAAGCACTACTCGGAGATCCTGGCCGAGCGTGTGCAGTCCGGCGATCTGGTCTTCGACCAGCCGGTCGATATGCGCGTCACCTGGCACGATTCGTGCCACATGGGCCGCGCCGGCGGCATCTACGAGCCGCCGCGCGAGCTGCTGAAGGCGATCCCGGGCCTGGAGTTCGTGGAGATGGAGCACAATCGCGAGCAGGGTCATTGCTGCGGCTCGGTGATGAGCCTGGTGGCCGATCCCCCGGCGGCCAAGCGCATCGGCGACATTCGCCTGCGCGAGGCCGACGAGGTAGAGGCCGAGGCCGTGGTCACCTCCTGCCCCTGCTGCGAGGTCCAGCTGCGCGTGACCGCCGACAAGACCGGGCGCGACTTGCCCGTCATCGACCTGGGCGCCATCGCGTGCGACGCGGCCGGCGTCTCGCATCCGGACTCGACCGCGTACGCGCTGGAGATGTGGGCCACCTTCGAGGCCATGATCCTGCTGATGAAGCCGGAGAATATGGCCGAGCTGATGATCGAGCTCTTCCCGCAGATGGTGGACGCGATGCCGCTGGGTATGGGCGGGATGATGCGGACGATCGGCAAGCTGCCGGGCGGCGGCGCGATGCTGCGGGCGATGAAACCCCTCTTCCCCACGCTCTTCCCGCTGCTGATGCCGGCGATGATGGACGACGTGATGCCCCATATGCTGGAGGCGGTCGAGGAGCGCGTGCCGATGCCGCAGCATATGAAGGAACAGATGCCGGACCTGATGCCGGCAGCGATGGACAACCTGATGCCCAAGATGCTGCCGCAGCTCGTGCCCCTGATCAGCGATCCGCTGATCGACTACCTGGAAGAGTGATGCGGCTGTCACGCCCCCAACGACCCAAAGTGTGGAGGGGAGCTTGTCAAGAACGATAACCTGAAGTATTATACCCTTGTGCATACCAATTCGACTATGGCATGTTTGGCTTCCGACGTTCACACCAGATCGCCTCATCGACTGAACCACTTTGCATCTCAGAACCATTTATGAGCTCGAAAGCAGCGTGCCATCGGTCAACCAAGAGTCCCACCAATCCACACACGGAGGTCAATATGGGCACCAAAGGAATTGAGATTGTCGACGCTGACGTAGACGATATCATCACCCTGCTCAATAAGGCACTTGCTGATGAGTGGCTGGCATATTACCAGTACTGGATCGGCTCCAAGGTCGCCAAAGGACCAATGCGCGGCGCCCTGGTAGCGGAGCTGATCGAGCACGCCGACGACGAGCTCCGCCACGCCGATATGCTGGTCGAACGGATCACCCAGCTGGGCGGCACCCCGCTGCTCGCGCCAGAGGCATGGTACGAGTTCACCAACTGCGGGTACGAAGCTCCCACTCACCCCCACGTGATGGCGCTGCTGGATCAGAATATCCAGGGCGAACAGTGCGCCATTGAGGTCTATCGAGACCTGGCGGAGAAGACGCGAGAATCAGACTCTCTAACATATGAGATCGTGCTCGAAATCCTCGGCGACGAGGTGGAGCACGAGGAGGATCTCCAAGCGCTGGTAGAAGATATCGAGTTAATGAGACAGAGGAGGTAACATATGACAAGGCTAGGTGAACGGTATCAGACGGCAGATTGGAAGAAGGAAAAGCACGCCCCGGTGATCGAATGTCCGGACCAGGTCAAGGCAGGCGAGGCCTTCGACTTGAAGGCCAGCGTGGGTAAGGAGATTGCCCATCCCAACACCACCGAGCACCACATTCGCTGGATCTCGCTCTACTTCCATCCGGAGGGCGAGAACTTCACCTATGACGTCGGCACCTTCGAGTTCAACGCCCACGGCGAATCGATCAAGGGCGCCAACGAAGGGCCAGTTTACACCCATCCGGTGGCATGCGCCTCAATGAAGCTAAGCAAGGGCGGCACGCTCTACGCCACATCCTACTGCAACATCCACGGCCTGTGGGAGAGCAGCCAGGAGATTGAAGTCGTCGAGTAGCACCGGGCGCAAGGGGCTCAGGCTTCGAACCAGCAAGAGCCACAAAACCGCCCACGTCAGGCATAAACTCCAGCAAGCCGCTGGGGCAGCAAGTTGAATAGAGAGAAGGAGGTAGTATGAGCTTCGATTCGTCCACAGCGATAAAAGCAGGACTGATCGGCGCGGCAGCCGGGTTCGTGGTCGCCGTCCTGGGGAGAATTCCTTTCCTCGGTTGCATCGTTGCCCCGCTGGGCTGGCTCGTCGCGGTCGGAACCGGGGTCTTGTACGTCTACTTCGCCACGGAGAGCGGTCGCTCAGTTGAGCTCGCCGAGGGCGCTGTAGGCGGAGGAGTAGCTGGCCTGATCGGCGGAGGCACCAATGCGCTCGCTTCGGGCATCCTGAACCTGATCTTCGGCGCCACCCGATCAGCCACCTCGCTGCTTGGCGGCGAAATCGGACAGGCAGCCGCGCAAGCCGGCATTGATCTCGTCAGCGTCATCATCAGCATCATCGTCGGCATCATCGTCGGCGCTATTCTCGGTGCGATAGGCGGTGGTGTCTTCGCGGCCATCAAACAATCGTAAGGTAGCTTCATCAATCGCATACAAGGGGAAAAAATGGATAAACTGATCGAACTCGTAGCCGAGAAAGCTGACGTGCCTGAAGAGAAAGCCCGCAAAGCAGTGGAAGTCGTCATCAGCTATCTGAAAGAGAACTTGCCCGATCCAATCGCGGGACAGGTCGACAACGTGCTGGAAGGCGGCGAGATTCCCAAAAATCTCGGCGACGCAGCAAAGGGCTTGTTAGGCTAAAGTTATTTTACGGAAGCAATCGCGCCAGGGAGAAAGGTTTCTCCCTGGCGTTTTTTTGTGCAAGGATGCACAGCTCGTTCCGACCTCGTCAGGCTTGGTTCGTCGGTGACTGACTTTGAACCTTGACCAATCTTAAAACCTGACGCAGGCTCAATGGCGAGGTTCTCTGGGACTTTGGGTGGGGCTCAGAGCGAGCTTGTAACCCGCGTCTCATCTGGGCTTCAGGATTAATTCGAACCTTCGCTACCCCACAGAAATTTTAATCTTGCTTCGGGGGTCGAGTTCATACTAGCAAAAGTCATCCTGAGTTTGTCGAAGGACGACTTTTGCGGTTTTCGAGGCAGAAACTGCTTGAATCACCCTTCGACGGGCTCAGGATGATTTCAAGCTAGTTGAGTCAAGAAATGTGTAGGGTAGTGAAAATCTTCATCAGTCAATCCTTGACCTGGGCTCCGCTTCTTTGCAACCAAAAAGTCACAAAATCGACACGTAACTTCCACAAGCGCCGATCCTTTTTCTGCTATAATTGAGTTTAGGGGTTGGTATTTCGAAGCAAGTCGCTCAGCAAAAATGCCCTCAAGGCCGCAGAACGTGCTTAGGCGCGAAAAAGGCAAACCAAGCTGGGGTTGATACGCTCGATAAACGCGACTGTAGGCAATCTAATGCATCTGGGCTACCCTAGAATCCTTCGTTTGCCCCTTTTCCGCCTAACTTGAACAAACCCCAGGCAACGGATAAGGTAATCCAAAAGCTATCACAGATTTATAGCTCCAGCCACTTCTACCTCTCCCCTGTGATGCTTGGGGGGATTTTTCGCCGTACCAGGCACCGAAAGTGACCGGCGTAGATTATCCCAAACCAGACTCAAACCTTGTTGTGGTATACTGGTTTGTAACTGGGTCACACATTAGCCACTCTTTGTGTGAATTTGGGATTTCGAAGCAGATCGCCCAGCAAAAATGCCCTCAAGGCTGCCAAGCGTCCTTAAAGCGTGAACAAGGCAAACGAATCTGGGGTTGATACGCTCGATAAACGCGACTGTAGGCAATCTAATGCATCTGGGCTACCCTAGAATCGCTTCGTTTGCCCAATTTGCTCATAATCGGGAGAACTGATGAAAAAGAGTATAATCCTCACCACAGTGTTAGCACTTATAATCAACATGATCGGCATAGCCGCAGCTTCGACCCCGGTCGAGGCCGCCTCGAAGACAAGAACGACCTCCGCCCCCCAGGCTCTCCCCTCGTGGTTCGCGGATGCGCCCGCTAAAAGCGCCCACCCGCTGCCCACACGGGAGCTGTTGCGGAATAACGCCGAGATGGATGCTGTGGCCTCGGCCCGACAGCCCGCCTCCAGCGCACTGCCGGCCTGGTTCTCCCCCGCGAGCGAACAACCCGCCTCCCGGGACGCCAGCCCGCCGCCGCGAACGCTGACGCGGGATATCTCCCTCTCGCTGCTTTCGGTGGACGTGACCGGTCCAGACGCGGCCAGCGTCGGCGCGCCCGCTGGTCACGGCGAGGTCTACACCGCCGTGGTGCGCAACGATTCATCCCAGATAGCATACGGCCTCTACCTGACCGCCACGCATCGCTCCTTTATGGTCTACGACGGCGGCTCCGAGCTGATCTCCAGCACCGGCGCCATCACATTGACGCCGGTGGTGACCAGCACCACCGCCATCACCTGGACGCCGTCCATCACCTACAATCTACATCCGGGCGAGGTTATCACGCTCAACTTCCGGCTACGGGCCACATGCAACGCCGAATCCGGCAAGCGGCTGGAGGTGGGCGTCAACTACAACGCCGATCCCGACGAACCTCCGATCGAGACCAACGCCAGCGGCGTCAACGTCACCACCGGGCGCGGCAACCTGGTGATCAAGAAGGAACCATCGCTCCAGAACCTGAGCACGCCGGATTTCGGCGAGCCGATCACCTGGACCGTGACGCTGCAGAACACCGGCCTGGGTAAGATCTACAGCGCCACCATCACCGACACCGGCGGCACCAACCTCAACCCGCCCACCATCGACCCCCCGACCACGACCATTTTTATGTTAGACGTGAACGAGACCCGCACCTATACCGTGGTGGGGACGGTGGAGGCCTGTAACTTCACCAACGTGGTCGAGGCCTGGTGGCCGTGCGGCAACAAGGTCGGCGACGCCAAGGAGACGAACCCGGTCTCCTCCACCGCCAGCGTGCTCTTCCGGCCCGATGTGCCCAAAGTCGACGTGGAGGTCTCCCCGCCGCTCACCTTCACCTACTGTGCCCCCATCACCCGCAGCGTGACGATCACGGTCAGCGGCGCGGGCGGCCCGGCCGGCGACTTCCGGCTCGATTCCAGCCTGGAGAGCGAGGGTTTCCTGGAGATCATCACGCCGACCATCACGGGCGATTGGAACTACGACCCGGCGAGCGGGATATTCAGTTACACCGGCGGCCTGGTGAGCGGTACCCTGATGGCCAACGATACCGTCACGCTCACCTTCGAGGTGCAACCGGACGACATCGTCTGCACGGCCGACGGGGACGATCTGGGCTTCAGGCCGCTCTACCGCGACGTCTGCTCCAACGAGCCTTTCACGGGCAC
>CAYYTU010000087.1:0-10093 GCA_964474655.1 uncultured Anaerolineales bacterium | reverse complement strand
CGCTCGTGATCATGGCCCTGGGCGTGGGCCTGATGGCCTGGCGCGGGGAGCTCCAAGAGGTGGTTGTCTTCGACGTCACCCTGCCACCGCTCACCATCCCCCGCCTGGACGAGATGTGGGAGGCGATGGTGCTGGCCGGATTCGCCCAGATTCCCCTTTCTATCACCAACGCCGTGATCGCCGCGGCGGCCCTGATCCGCGATTACTTTCCAGATAAGGCGGTCAGCGAGCGCAAACTGATGCTCAACATGGGTGCTATGAACGTGATCGGCTCCTTCTTCGGCGGGATGCCCATGTGCCACGGCGCGCAGGGGCTGGCCGGGCAATATTATTTCGGGGCCCGCACCGGCGGCACGCCGATCCTGGAGGGACTGATCGAGATCTCGCTGGGCCTCTTTCTGAGCCGCTCCATCGCCAGCATTCTGAGCGCTTTTCCCATGCCGCTGATCGGGGGGATGATGTTCATGGTGGGGGTGCAGTTGGGCAAGGGAGCGGTGAGGCTGCGCGGCTGGAAGTTGGCGCTGGCGCTGGCGACGGCGGCCATCTCGGTGGTCACCAATATGGTGGTGGGCTTCGTGATCGGGCTCGGCGTGACGCAGCTGTTGCGGGCGCTGGAGCGCCGGGGCAATCTGCCGCGCTCTCTGTCCGATGTCCTGCCGGGAGAGGAATCCCTGTCCGATGAATGAGAAAGTCTCTGCGATCGCGGTCGAGGGCCTGACCAAGCGTTACGGTCGGCCCGACGAGGGCGTGTTGGCCGTGGATCACATCGCCTTCCAGGTGCGCCAGGGAGAGATCTTCGGCTTCCTGGGACCAAACGGGGCCGGCAAGACCACCACCATCCGCATGCTGATCGGCCTGACCAGGCCCACGGCGGGTACGATGAGTATTGGTGGAATTGATGTCGCCCGCCGCTTGGTTGAGGTGAAGGAACAGATCGGAGTGGTGTCGGACGTCGCTAATCTATACGGTGAGATGAGCGCGTGGGATAACCTCAGCTTCGTGGCGAAGCTGCACGGTATGCCCAGGAAAAAGAGAATCGAGCGGGCGGAGGCGTTGTTGCATTTTTTAGGCTTGTACGATAGTCGTCACCGCCGTACAGCCACTTTTTCCACCGGGCAACGGAAACGGTTGATGATCGCCGCGGCCCTGATCCACGAGCCGCGGATTCTCTTCTTGGACGAGCCGACCACTGGCCTGGACGTACGGAGCGCCCGACGCATCCGCCAGATGCTGCGTGAACTGAACGAAAGCGGGGTGACGATCTTCCTCACCACCCACAACATCGAAGAGGCCGATCGGCTATGCCGGCGCATTGCGATCATCAATCAGGGCAGAATCGTCACGGTAGATACCCCAGAGGCGCTCAAGGGCCTGGTGCCGAGGAAAGAGATCATCGAGGCCTCGTTCAACCACGTAGTGGATGGGATATCTCGCAGGCTTCAGCAGCTTGACCACGTCGATGAAGTGATCCTATTTGGTGAACGAGCGAGGTTGTACGTGCAGGACCCGTCAGAGGCCTTGCCTCGGCTGGTGGACCTGGCCAGGGAAAGCGGTCTAAAGATCGTGGCGCTCAACACGACGCGGCCCTCGTTGGAGGATGCTTTTGTCGCGCTTACCGGGCTCCATCCGGAGGCCATGGCAGCTGAGGACAGGCGTGTCCGTCAGAGCGATCGTGGGGGAAGCGAATGATTCGGAGATGGACAGCTGCGCTGAAGAAAACGCTATGGATCGCCGAGAAAGACGCCCGTGTCTACTTCTTTAAGGGCCCCAACCTGACGTTCGGGTTGTTCCTACCACTTGTCCTCTACTGGGCGTTCACGCTGGACAGACCGGTCGAGCTGACCGAAGTTATCCCAAGATTGGCGGCTATCGCTATCTTCTTCGGCGCTGGGGCAATCCAGGCCGTCTCCTTGCCTTTGGAGAGAAGGACCGGGACGATGCACACCTTGCTGGCGACCCCCGTGACACCGCTGATCATCGTACTGGGGAAGACACTGGCCGGCGTGATATTTGGGCTGGTTCTGGCGTCAATTTATATAGCGGTGGCGCTGGTCTTCTTGCCCTTGCAGCCTAACCTGATTTCATTCTCCCTCGCTGCTCTATTCTCCTCATTCTGCTTCTCTGGCTTCGGCCTCTGCCTGGCCGCGCCGTTCCGGGATGTGCCGCAGGCCATGCCGCCGGCGACCGTCGTGCGCATCTTCATCGTATTTCTGTCCGGAGCCTTTGCTCCGCTGAGGGATGCGCCAGGGTGGTGGCGGATTCTCGCCCGGCTGCTGCCGCTCCCCTACTCAATAGATGCACTGAGCCAGGCGGTAAACGGACCTCTCAACGGCCCCACATACGTCACAGCCCTCGGTGTTCTGTTGGTTTACGGTATCGTCTTTCTCGCCATCACCCATTGGGTGCTGGGAAGACAAGAAATATAGGCCAGATATGACATTCACACCTGAACCATCTTCGGCAATTGCAGTCCAAGGTTTGACCAAGCGCTACGGCCGGCCCGACGAGGGCGTGTTGGCCGTGGACGATATCGACTTCCAGGTTCCGTCTGGCGAGGTCTTCGGCTTCCTCGGTCCAAACGGCGCCGGCAAGACCACCACCATTCGCATGCTGACCGGCCTGACCCGCCCCGATGCCGGTCAGGCTCGCGTGCTGGGCCTGGATCTGGCGCGCGACCTGCCGCGCATCAAGAAGCAGATCGGCGTGGTGCCGGAGCGCTCAAATCTCTACAACGAGCTCTCGGCGCGGGAGAACCTGATCTTCATGGGGCAATTGTACGGCGTGCCGCGCCGCGAGCGAGGCGCCCGCGCCGACGCGCTGCTCCGGCGCTTCCGCCTGGAGAGGAAGCGCGAAACGCCCTTCGGCAAACTATCCAAGGGGATGAAGCGAGCCCTCACCGTGGCCGCCGCGCTCGTCCATCGCCCCCAGATCCTCTTCCTGGACGAGCCCACCTCGGGACTGGACGTGGTGGCCGCCCACGGGTTGCGGGCCCTCATCGAGCGGCTGCGCGGGGAAGGCGTGACCATCTTCCTCACCACTCACTACCTGGAGGAGGCCGAGCGCCTGGCCGACCGGGTGGCCCTGCTCGTGGATGGCCACATCGTGGCCTGCGACACAGTGGCGGGGCTCAAGGGACGGGTCGCGGACGGAGAGGCGATGGTGGAGATACGCTACTGCGACTCGCTGGCGACCGAGCGCGTTCGATTGCACGGCGAGGACGGCATCCCTGGGCTGCGGGCGGCGCTGGAACAGGCCGAGGCCTCCGGGCGCGAGATCGTGAGTATCGACACGGTGCGGCCCACGCTGGAGGATGCCTTCATCGAGCTGACCGGCCTGAGCGCCGAGGTGATGCTGGCCGAGAAAGGAGGGCGATGATGTGGCGCGATAGCCTGCGGGGATTGCTCTACGTGGCCTGGAAGGATATGCGGGCCTACTACTTCAAGCCGCCCAACATCAGTTGGGGCATGTTGTTCCCCGGCGCCCTGATTTTGGCCTTTGCGGTGCGCACGCCCGGCGATCTGCGCTCGCTGGTCCCGGGCCTGGTGGCGATGACCGCGCTCTTCAGCGCCACCTCAATGGAGGCCATCGTGATCACCTTCGAGCGGCGCACCGGTGCCCTGGAGCGGCTGCTGCTGGCGCCGCTGACCCTGCCGGCGATGCTGGCGGGCAAGGTGCTGGGCGGCATGCTGTTCGGGCTGACCATCAGCGCGGTGGTGCTGGTCGGAGTGAGCGTCGGCTTCGGATTGCTTCTCTGGCGGCTGCCCCTCGCCTTCGTGGTCTTGCTCTTCTCCACCGCCGCGTTCTCCACCCTGGGGGCGCTGGTCTCGGTGATGGTGAACGAGGTCTTCGAGGCCCAGACCCTGGCCAACGCCATCCGCTTCCCGATGATCTTCCTCTGTGGCGTCTTCGTGCCGCTGGAACAACTGCCCGGCGTCCTGCCCACGGTAGCACGGCTGTTCCCCCTGACCTACGCGGTGGAGGCGTTGGAGGTGGCGCTGTTGAGAGAGACATCCCCGATCCTGGGGCTCAATCTGGCCGTGCTGACGTTCTTCAGCGTGGCACTCTTCGCCCTCGCCACCGCAATCCTGCACCGGCGCCTGGATTAGCTTTCGGCTGCTGCGCATCTTGAGCCGTTGTTTCCTCGCACGGGGCGTTAATTGGTGCTCTGGCTTCGCGGCTTTATCCCTTGATCACGCCTAGCGGCTCCAGTCGCGCTACCTTGTGGGCGATGTCCATCCCGTGAACCGCCTCTACCACGCGGCTGACGTCCTTGTAGGCCAGCGGGGCCTCCTCCGCCAGGCCCTTCATGCTGGAAGCGCGTACGACGATACCGCCTTTCTCCAGCTCGTCGCGTAGGTCGTGGCCCCAAACTTCCTTGCGGGCCTGGGTACGGCTCATCGTCCGGCCAGCGCCGTGGCACGTGGAGCCGAAGGTCAGCTCCATCGCCTTCGGTTGGCCCACCAGCACGTAGGAGGCTGTCCCCATCGAACCCGGCACCAGCACCGGTTGCCCGACCTCGCGATAATCAGCCGGAACTGCCTCGTGCCCGGGCGGGAAGCAACGGGTGGCGCCCTTGCGGTGGACGCAGAGCCTCATCTGGTGCCCGTTCACGTCGTGCTCCTCGAACTTGGCGATGTTGTGGGCCACGTCGTAGACCTGCTGCAGATTGAAGTCGTCGACCTTCCCCGCTAGCACTCGCTCGAAAGCTTCGCGCGCTCCCATTGCCAGCACCTGACGGTTGACGAAGGCATAATTGACGGCGCAGGCCATCGCGCCATAGTAAGCTCGACCCTCAGGTGAATCGATCGGAGCGCAGACGAGCTGGCGGTTGGGCAGATGGATGTTGTACTTGTTGACCGCCGATTGTAAATTCTTCACGTAGTCATCGCAGACTTGATGACCGAAGCCCCGCGATCCGCAGTGAATCTGGACCACGATCTGGCCCTCCCATAGCCCAAACGCCTCGGCTGCCTCTGGGTTGTGGGCCTGGCTGACCACATCGAGCTCCAGGAAGTGGTTGCCGGAGCCCAACGAGCCGACCTGCGAGAGCCCGCGTTCCTTAGCCCGCTTGCTCACCTTGCTGGGATCGGCGCCGGGGAGGCTGCCCTGTTCCTCGGTATGTTTCACGTCCTCGCGGCGGGCCAGGCCTTGCTTCAGGGCCCAGCTGGCCCCTTCGGCCAGCAAGTCATCCAGCTCGCGTTGCGAGACCCGGACGCGCCCATCGCCGCCTAGACCACTGGGACAAGATTGATAGAGCGCCGTCATCAGATCCTCAATGTGAGGATCGACCTCATCCCAGTGCAAGTGGGATCTGAGCAGTCGCACGCCACAGTTGATATCATACCCGACCCCGCCAGGGGAAATTACGCCGGAACGAGCGTCGATGCCGGCCACACCCCCGATCGGAAAGCCGTAGCCCTGGTGCATATCCGGCAGAGCCATCGCATACTTGGTGATGCCCGGCAGGGTAGCGGTGTTGATCAGCTGCTCCACGCTGCGATCGCCGAAAGCAGCGTCGAAAAGCGCCTCATCGGCGAACAAGCGCACTGGGACGCGCATATCGTGTCGAAAATCCTGAGGTAGTTCCCAGCTGTACTCCCCCACTCGCTTGAAGTCTCTCTTTGTAGCCATTCTTTTTGCCCTCCGCTCTCACGTCAAATTCATACATCGAAGACGATGTGGGTTTCGTAACCCACGTCGCTGTTAATAATCTCCAATTCGCTGAAGGTCACAGCCTTGATGTGAGTCAGATGCTCGTCGATTGGACCTCCGCTTGCGACGGCGCGTAGCTCGGTGGGGGAGACGCTCAATCGCTCGAAGTCGAAGAAGACACAATTCTCCTTCTCCCCCAGGTAGAGCAACTCGCTCAGCCAGCTCACCAGCAGTATCTCGGTGTCGGCCGCATCCAGCTCGAGCGTGCGCGTGATAGTCGGGCGTATCTCGTCAATCTCGGCGATCTGGCACGCCATCCCGTAGGCGGCGTTGGCGAACAGCTCCGCCAAGTCACGTCCCCAGACGCGGATTGCGATGTCGGCTGTGTGTTCTATCTCCTCAAATCGTTTCTGCATACCATTAGCATAGTAACATAAATCTGGCTTAAATCAAGCCGCCGATTTCTTATAGAACTCATTTCTTCGTGTAGTGAATATTGGGGGGCACACGTGAAAAGTGTCTCCGACACGGATTCTCATCTACGGCGCGATGGTGGCGTCGGCCGGCATGCCGGCTTTGAGCGCGCGATCGGGGTTGGGGATGCTCACGTCCACAGCGAAGACCAGATTGACCCGCTCCTCCTTCGTCTGGACGTTGCGCGGAGTGAACTCGGCCTCGCCCGCGATGCTTGCCACCTGGCCGATGAAGACGCGCCCTGGGAAGGAGTCCACCGTGACCTCGACTTTTTGTCCGACTTTCACCTCCCCGATGCGATTTTGTGGGATATAGATCACCAGCGTCATCTCGTCCAGGTTGGTGATAGTGAGCAGCGGCTTGCCCGCCGTGGCGGTCTCGCCGACCTGGGCGCTGCGGGTGCTGACGGTACCGCTCATCGGAGCCGTCAGTGTCAGCTGGTCGACTCTGGCGTCGATCATCCCGCTGGCGGTCTCTGCTTGCTGCACCTGGGCCTCGGCCAGGGCGATCTCCTCGTCGGTGGGGCCGGCCTCGAGTTCGTCGAGCTTGGCCTGGGCGGTTTCCACTTCCGCCTCGGCGATCTGATGCTCCATCTTGGCTTTGTGGAGCTCTGCTTTCAGCGAGAGCGGGTTGGCCCGCATCGCCAGCATTGCGTTTAGGTAAGATTTTGCACCTTCCAACTGTGCCTGGGTTTCTCTGAGATTCGCCTGCGAGGCTTGCAGCTGGAGCTCCCAGGTCTTCTCGGTGTCGCCGCCTCTGTCTTTGTACAGGTTGTATTTGAGTTCCGTCTCGGCCAGCTCGGCTTCGGCCAGTTCGACGTTCTGCTCGGCCAGAGCGACCTGGGTGCGCGCTTCCTTGATCTGCATATCAATCGACTGAGGGTTATTGATCGCTTCCTCGGCGTTCGTCACGGCCTTCTCTGCGCCCTCCCGGCGAGCTTCCGCTTCCGCCAGGGCAGCGCGGGCGGCGGCGATCTCCTCGGCGCGGGCACCAGATAGTACACGCGCCCGGTTGGCCTTCGCGGCTTCCAGCCCGGCTTCGGCCTCGGCACGTTCACTCTGGAGCACGTCATCGTCCAAGCGGACAACGACGTCGCCCTTCGCCACCGGATCGCCGCGATCGACGAGGATCTCCGCGACGTGCCCGTCCGTCTCCGCGGCCACGGCCACCTCTTCGCCTTCGATGAACCCGGAGGCGGTGAGCGCCTCGTCGTCATCGGCCTGAGCGCTGGCGCATCCGACCAGAAGAAGTGCGATGAATGCGAAACATAACGCGTAAAGCGTAAAACGTGAAACGCCATTCGCCATTCGCCATCGGCTATTCGCTATTTGCATCTTACTGCTCCTCGGTGATGATCACGGCGTCGGCCGGCATGCCGGGTTTGAGATCGTGGTTTTCGTTGGGGATGCTCACGTCCACAGCAAAGACCATATTGACGCGCTCTTCTTCGGTCTGGATGTTGCGTGGGGTGAACTCGGCCTCGCTGGCGATGGCGATCACTTTGCCATGGAATGTCCGATCCGGGAAGCTGTCCACGCTGACCTCAACCGCTTGTCCGATGTTCACCTTCCCCAGTTGGTCCTCGGGCACGTAGACGGTGAGTGTCACTTCGTCCAGGTTTCCTAGCGTGAGTATCGTGCCGCCGGGTGCTGCCAGCTCGCCTTCCTTTACGCTGAGTTGCAAGATCAAACCGCCGACCGGTGCGTTGATGGTCAGCTTATTCTGTTGGGCCAGCAGTGTGTTGAGCTTGGCTTGAGCTTGCTCGACCTGTGCCTCGGCCGCGGCGATATCCTCCGCGCTGGCCCCGGCTTTCAGGTTTTCCACCTGGGCCTGTGCTTTCTCGACCGTGGCGCGGGCGGCCTGATATTGGGTCTCGGCCGCGTCGACCTGAGATTCCATCTCTTGCGGGTTGTTGCGCATATTATAAAGATGATGCAATCTCAACTCGGCCCCGTCGTATTGAGCCCCAGCGCTATTAACACCCACCCAGGCTTTCCAGTATTGGTTGGGGATCAGATGAAAATCGAGCCTGGGAGGAAGATCTGGCATCGGTGGGCGTTGTGGTTGGGGGATTTGACGTATCTTTTTGCGAGCTTCCTCGATCTTTTCCTGCGCATCCCAGAAGTTGTCGTAAGCTATCTCAGCGGCGTCCTTTAGTGCGACTTGTTCTTGTAGCGCGGCTTGCTTCGCTTCGATCTGAGCTTCTGCCTCGGCGATGCGGGCGTTCATCTCCTGAGGATTGTCGCGGATGGCGATGGCGTCCTGCCAGGCTTGATAGGCGCCATCACGGGCGGCCTGGGCCTGGGCCAGCGCGGCTTCCGCCTGCTTGATCTGCTCTGGGCGAGCGCCGGCCTTCACCTGCGCTAGCTCGGCCTGGGCCACCTCGATGGCGGCTTCTTGCGATGCAATCTGAGCTTCCAGCAGCGAGCCATCGATGCGCACCAGCAGCTGCCCGGCCTCCACATCGTCGCCCTTTTCCGCCACCAGCTCTGCCACTCGCCCGCCCAGCTCCGGCGCGATGTTGACCTCCTCGGCCTCAATGAACCCCGAGGCGCTCAGACCACCTGTCTCTGGCTTGGCGATCTCCAGTCGCGTCGCCACCTCTCGCCATGCGGCGGGATTCGTGGCGAAGTAGATGCCCCCCGCCGCCATCGCGACGACGACCACAGCGGCGATAATGATCGGCACGATATGCTTACGCTTCATCACTTACCTCCAAATTACGAATTGTGAATGTTGAATGGCGAGTTGCATAGATTGACGCTCCATTCTCTATTCTCCATTCTCCATCTCCATTCTTCATTCTCCATCCCGCACATTAGCGATGAAGACGTCCTCCAGCGAGGGCGCGATGAGGTCCATAGCGTGTACACGAACACAGGCTTCGTTCAGCGCTTGGTTGATGGTGGCTTTGTGCTTCTCGATCTCATCGGCCACCACGTGGATCTGGGCCCCGTAGAGCGCCACCTCCTCGAACCGCTCCATCGCGCGCAGCACGCCGATGGCCTCGTCCGGCTGGTCGCAATCAATCTCTAGCACTTGTCCCTGCATCTTGTTGATCTTGATCTCCTCCGGCGCGCCGTGGGCGATGATCTTCCCCTGGTGGATGAAGGCCAGGGCCTGGCAGTGCTCGGCCTCGTCCATATAGTGCGTGGTGACGAGGATGGTGGTGCCCTCGTCGGCCAGATCGTAGAGCAGCTCCCAGAACTCGCGGCGGCTGATGGGGTCGACGCCGGCGGTCGGTTCGTCCAGAAAGAGCATCTCCGGCTGATGGAGGATGGCCGCGCCCAGCGCCAGCCGCTGCTTCCAGCCACCGGCCAGGTTGCGCGTCAGCTCGCCCTCGCGGTCCTCCAGACCGGCCATCTCGATGGCGAACCGTTTGCGCTGGTGCAGCTGCTTGCCGCGCACGCCGTAGGTGTGCCCGTAGAAATCCAAGTTCTCGCCCACCGTCAGATCCTCGTAGAGGCTGAAGCGCTGGGACATATAGCCGATGTGCCGGCGGATCTCCTCCGCCTGGCGCTCGATGTCGTAGCCCAGCACCGAGGCTCGCCCGGCCGTGGGACGCAGCAGGCCCAGCAGCATGCGGATAGTGGTGGTCTTGCCCGCGCCGTTGGGGCCCAAGAAGCCGAAGATCTCGCCGCTGCGGATGTTGAACGACACCCCGTCCACGGCGGTGAAATCACCGAACTTCTTGGTCAAATTTTCGACTTCGACAGCGTAGTTGCTCAAAATGTAACTCCCCTTACGCATTACGCAAAACGTAAAACGTAAAACGTAAAACGTAATTATCCTTCCTCCGAACGCTTCCGTATCAGCGAGATGAACGCCTGCTCCATTCGCGGACGGGTCTGGCGCAGGCCTTGGACAGCGATGCTTCTTTCGTGTAGTGTGTCTTGGATCTGCGATGACCGCGCCTCGGCGTCGTCGACGAAGACGTGGAGCAGGTCGCCGTAGGTCTGCACCTCCA
>CAYYTU010000086.1:0-10356 GCA_964474655.1 uncultured Anaerolineales bacterium | reverse complement strand
TGTGGCGAGGAGCCGCACTACCCCTCAAGTGCCCGACTAGCGGGGGAAAGCCCACGTCACGGCGAGGTGATCATAGGGCCGTTGGTGTAGCCTCCCTAGTGTCTGTATCCTGAATCAAGAGGGTCTCTCAGTGCCCCTTTTGGCTATTCCTCCACCCGCTAACTGCGCTTGCCTGATACACGTTTACGCGCAAACGTCCGGTCACCGTCAGGACTGACGCTCAGCAACGGGGGAAGGGCTGACGATCAACCGGGAAAATCACAGGTTGGAGTGAAGGCTATCGTGTGATACAATGGACGTTGAAAGCCCCGGCGCTCTGTGTAGGAGCCCGAGGCTATGGCCGAGGCGGGCCGAGCGCCCCGACAGGCGCATGCTAGCATCAAGCGCGTCGTTGGACAAGCCCGCTCGCCGTCAAGCACGGTGTGGCGGGGTTTTGATGCTCCTCGCTATTGGACGGTTGGCTACCCTAACGGTTTTCAAGGAGAACTCGAATGGTCATTCAGGATGTTGTTCAGCCTCGCCCTGACGTCTTGTCCGGTAGTTTTCAAGGAGACTTACGAGCCTACCGCGTTGGTCGGGAGGACGATGCCGACAAGCTGGAAAATAGCCCCGATCTGTTCTTCGAGGTGACTTTCCCTTCCGGATCCCTGAAGCGCTTCGTCCAGTTGGTGCATCAAAAGCTGACTGGCGAGCGTGATCAAGGGGCATTTCTGCCCATTGGGCGGATGGGGAGTGGTAAGACACACGCTTTGATTACCCTCTACAACCTCTTCGCTTATCCTGAACAGGGTTCGGCGTGGCTACAGCAGTACGATCTGCCTGCCCTTTCTCTTCAGGGTGCGCGAGCCGTGATGATCTCGGCCCAGGAAGATCAGGCGGAGCATCTGTGGGAGCCGGTGTTCCGCAGGGCGGGGCGTGAGGACCTGTTGTCTCAAGTTCAAGATTATCCCACCATCTCGCAGATCAAGGACTTGGCGGGGGGACATCCTCTGGCCGTCTTCATCGACGAGATCGAGGACTGGTACGGCAGCTTCGCCGATGACGAGGCGCGGCAGTCGAGGAATCGCGGCTTCCTGCAGAACCTGACCGAGGTGGCCAGCGAGCCGGGATACAACCTCTTTCTGTTCATCTCGCTGTTGGATCGCAATCCGGAGCTCAAGAAGCTCCTGGAGCGCACCGGGGCGATGATCGAGAACATGGTCGCCGTGGGGGAACGCCGGGACATCGTTCAGCACCGTTTGTTCGCCGAGCGCGACGAGGAGAAGGCTCGCGAGATAGCGGAAGCGTATCTCGTCAACTATGGCGAGTACGCGACCGCGGATCTGGACGTGGAGAAGATGGTGCAGCTGTATCCTTTCCATCCCGGGCTCTTCACCACGCTCAAAGAGATTTATGCCGCCAAGACGCGACAGGGCATCCGCGACACCCTGCGCACGCTGGCCGATCTGGTGGTGATGCACCAGGACAAACGAGACTTGCTCCTGGTTTCCGACGTTCCAGCCGAAAAACTGCTCTCCATCGACACCGATCTTCACACTGCGCTGCAGGAGGATGTCGAGCGCTGTCGGGAGATCGAGAACGCGGCCCCCCTGCTCTCGACGATTTTCTTCTACTCCCTTCGGCCCCGGATACCGGGGGCTACGACGGAGGAGATCGTCCAGAGCATGCTCCGCCCAGGCGATAGCATCAACGCGATCACGATGCCGCTGCAAGACCTTGATGGGCGGGCCTTCCACTTGCAGAGCAATGGACGCTTTCAAATCACGCCGGATATGAATGTCTACGCCGTCGTCCGGGCCGAGGTTGGAGAGTTGGAGGATAAGGAAGCCACGGCCAAGATCGATGAACTACTCAAAGGAGAGGTGTTTGGTAAGGGTGCCTACCTTCTATCGGAGTTGGACGATGCCGACGACCGTCGACTCAAGGTCGTGGTAGCGCCGCACGATATGAGCGATGAGGAGATCAACGCTGTGCTTGGTCCTCTGAACTGGCCCAATCGCGTGGTGCTGGTCGTGCCCAAAGCGTTCGTAACTGGAAAAAGCATCTATGACCACGGGGATAACCTGGAGAACGCCAGGCGTGTGGTGGCCGAGGAACGCTTGCTGAGCGGGCAGCGGCGGGATGTTGAGGATCTGCGCGAGGAACTACTTACGATCAAGAACGAGGAGGATTTGCCTCGCCTGCTGGAGGATCTGCGCGGCGCCTACGGGCGTTATGTCCAGTGGATGATGACCAGCGACCGATTATCGAAGCGGACTGTGAAGCCCGACCTGGAGGAGATTAAGGGGCGAGCGGTGGCCGGGCTGGACGCGGCTTATGATCAGATCCTCAATGTGCTTGAGGAGCAGGATTTCATTGAAGTCAGACATTTGATCGACAACTTCTTCAAGGTGCGCCGCTATCCGATAGTCAGGGGGCGAGAGGATATCGAGGATGCGCTTCGCGAGCTCTATCGCAATCGCGAGATCGGGTTCAAGGGGTTGAAGCAGAACTATCTGCCGGGGCGCGATTCATTCCCCCTGGGAGTTCACCAGGGATTATCCGTGGCTCGCTACGAGGTTTTGAAGGAACGCGAGCCGGAACCGAGGGAAGGAGAAGAACCCGCCGACGAGGACGAGGAGATACTCTACCAGCCGCTGGAGGATAGCCGGAAGCCCTCGCGGGAAGGCAGGAGGATTGGGGGTGAGGCTGGCGAGGAGATGGAGCCCTCGATGGCTCCTCAAACGCTCTCCATTGTGGGCCGCACACCGCTGGGGCTGCAGGAGATCGGTCCCGACGACGAGGTGCGCGAGGTCGCCGTCGTGGTCGATAAGCGCGAGCTGCCGCTTTCCAAGGGCGAGCTGATGGATCTAGTCGCCGGCTTGCCCAAGGGCACGGCGCTTAGATTGCAACTGAAGGTGGTGCAGCGTGACTGATAGTTTGCAGTTTGGCGGTTTATTGGAGCGCCTGATCGCGGCCGACGATCCCGTGCCGGTGATTTGGGACTATCTGTGTGATTTATGGGATCCCGATGAGCCGAGGGATACTTACTTCACGCAGGGCGAGAAGCGGACGATGTACCTGGAGAAGGTGCTGGGCGATTCCTACCCAGAGCTTTACGGCGAAATTCTACCCGACCGCTGCTCGCGCTGTAACTTCGACGTGGAGGCCATTGATGTGCCCATCATCTGGCTGGATGCGTTGAGCCTGCGGGAGGCGTTGCTGCTGTGTCGCGATCTGGACGCAGCGTGTGACCTATCCTTCGCCTACTCGTGCTTGCCCTCGGAGACGGTCTTCTACAAGGATGCTATATTCCGCCCCTGGGACGTCAAGAAGGTGGAGCTCAAGGATCTGGAAGACCTCTGGCTGGACGGTGATGAGCGCGGCGTCTGGTGCCCCATTCCCGATGATGAGCTGGAGGACATCAAGGGCCGCGTCAAGGTGCGGGGCCAGGCGGAAATTTACGAGGATTCCCTCAATGCACTGCTGGATATCTGCGATGCGTTGCACGGCGACGAGTTTGTCGTCACCTCCGATCACGGCTACATCAGCACCGAGACGCATTTCTTGCCCTTGCCGAGACGGTGGAAGGGTGCGATGCAGAACATCTTTGGGGCCTCCCGTTACGCCGAGGCCGAGACGAAGGCCGACGCGCTGATCGACGCCGGCTACGTGGTCGAGCACAACGGGTATCACCTGGTCAACAACCGCTACGCCTGGGCCACGCGGGGCAAGTACAAGGTGATGCCGCACGGCGGGATCAGTCTTCTGGAGTGCCTGGTGCCGGTGCTGCGGATCGCCTTCTGATGGGCCGAGAGCGCGTGATAACCAGGATATTGCAAGGGACTTCATCGTGGCTGACTATGTGATGTTCGTCGATGAGTCGGGGGATCACAACCTGAGCAACATCGACGACAATTTCCCCCTGTTCTGTCTGTGCGGCTGCATCTTCGAGAAGGACTACTACCACGACGTGGCCCGTCCGATGGTTGATGAGCTCAAGCGTCGCTTTTGGGGAACCACCGACGTCATCTTGCATTCACGAGATATTCGAAGATGGCAGAAGCAGTTCAGGTTTCTACACGATTCTGATCAGCGAGAGGCGTTCTACGAGGCCATCAACGCGGTCATGAGGCAACTGGATTTCTCTATCATCGCAGTGGGGATCTTGAAACACGAGCATCTGGCGAGCTATGGGGAGCAGGCCAAGCATCCTTATCATCTGGCGCTGGAATTTTTGATGGAGCGCTTCGTAATGGAGATGCAGCATAGCGGTGAGGTGAGTAGAGGTCACATCATCGCTGAGTCACGGGGTAAGGTGGAGGACGACCTGCTGAAGGGCGAGTTCTTTCGACTGAAGGAGCGTGGGTCTTATTACCAGAGTTTTGATGAGGT
Organism: uncultured Anaerolineales bacterium; assembly: GCA_964474655.1. GTDB lineage: Bacteria > Chloroflexota > Anaerolineae > B4-G1 > B4-G1 > CAYYTU01. Next base: position 5,982 of record CAYYTU010000086.1, on the reverse strand, counting down.
CACGACGTTGTGGACGGAAAAGAAGCGGAAGAACATCGCGGGCTTGCAGATCGCTGATTTGGTCGCTTACCCCATCGCACGGAAGATACTCGATCCGACCTCGCCTCAGCTTGCGTTTGACGTGATTCGCGCCAAGGTGCGCCACAGACCGGGACAGGTTAATTGCCTTCTGGGGTATGGGATCAAGATTTTCCCCCAGGCAAGGTTTGATCACTATTTCTACCTGGACGGCGAGGGGTAAAAAAACAAGAGGAGATCTTGTGCAGATCTCCTCTTGCGACCGGGCTATCCCGATCCATCTTTCATCTTAATACTATAATATCTGTTACAGTTTGTCAATGATTGTTAACATTTGGAGGTCTTAATGCCAGATAGCAAGCCCATTGAGCGCAAATTCCCCATCAGCGAGGTCAACCGCATCGCCGAGCGCGAGGCCCACGCCAAGCGCTACTACCGCCCGGTCTACACCATGCACAAGTGGTGGGCGCGGCGGCTGGGCAGCGTCTTCCGCACCATGGCCCTCTATGCCCTGACCGACGAGGAGGCGCTGGAGCGAGCCGAGGCCGAGACCGGCAGCCGCGATCTGCTCAGCTTCGAGAAGAGCGAGGAGGAGCGCATCTGGGACCTTTACCTGACCGATGCTCAGGTGGGCGAGGGCAAGGTGGTGCTGGACCCCATGATGGGCGGCGGCACCAGCATCGTGGAGTCGCTGCGCCTGGGCGCCGACGTGATCGGCTGCGATATCAACCCCGTGGCCTGGTTCGTGGTCAAAAAGGAAATCGAGCCCGTCGACCTCGACGCGCTGGACGCGGCCTTCGAGGAGTTGGAGGAGACGGTGGCGCCCAAAATTCTCCAGTATTACAAGACCACCTGTCCTGACTGCGGGCGCGAGGCCGACGCGATGTATTACTTCTGGGTCAAACAGCTGGACTGTACCAACTGCGGGCACCCGGTGCCGTTGTTCAAGGATTACCGCGTGGCCTCCTCGCGCTCCACGCGGGTGGAGCACCATCCCCACGTGCTGTGCGCGGCTGAGGAGTCAGCCGAGTGCGGTAACGACTTCTCACCCACCGAGGAGGACCCGGAATGCCCCGAGTGCGGCTGGGAGTTCGACCATAGCAAATTCTACCACCTGCTCTGCCCTGACTGCGGCGGGATGTTCGAGGCCCGGAACTACCGCGCCGAGCATCAATGCCCCCACTGCGGCTATGCCTTCACCTCGACCGAGGGGAACACCAGCGGCCAATACTACACCTGCCCCCGGCCCGAGTGCCGACAGAAGTACAAAGTGGTGGACGCCATCGCCCAACTGGGCAAGCCGCCGGAGCGGCTTTACGGTGTGGAGTATTACTGCCCTCACTGCGACCTGAAGGGCTACAAGGCCGCCGACGATGATGACCGGGCGCTCTACCGGAAAGCGGCGCGGAAGCTGGAGGAAATTGGCGACACGCTGCCTCTGCCGGATCAGGAAGTGCCAGCTGGGCAAAAGACACGTGAACTGCATAATCACGGCTATCCGAATTTCCGCGATATGTTCAACGCTCGACAGTTGCTGTGTCTGGGTAGGTTGTTGCAGGCAATTTTGGAGATTGAGGATACAAATTTAGAGGAGGCTCTCTTGCTTGCTTTTTCGCAAACGCTAGAGCCCAACAATATGTTTTGTCGATACAATTTATCTGCCAATAAGACAGAGGGGTTATTTGCTAGCCATGCTTATCATCCTAAAGCTGACCCAGTTGAAAACAACTTGTGGGGTTCAAAATACGGGCGGGGTACTTTTACAAACGAATTTGATATTTTGCGGGATGGAAAGAAGTATGCTCAACAGCCATTTGAGAAGTACATCAACGGCAGTGATGTGACTCAGGAACAAGAAGTTGATGCCTCAATTGAGGGAGACATAGTAACCAACTTTGTCCAACTCGGGGAAGAAGGTAATGCGCTGCTTTTCTGTCGCTCCTCGGATTTCTTGCCCTTGCCCGACCAGTGCGTGGACGTCGTGCTCACTGACCCGCCCTACTACGACAACGTGATGTACTCAGAGCTCTCCGACTTCTTCTACGTCTGGCTGCGGTTGGTGCTCAAGGATCGCTATCCCCACTTCCGCGCCGCGCTGACGCCCAAGGCCGGGGAGGCGGTTAAGAACAGGGCTCAGGGCAAGGAGGAGGAAGATTTCCTCCAGATGCTGACCGACATCTTCCGTGAGAGCCATCGCGTGCTCAAGGAGGATGGTCTGATGGCCTTCACCTTCCACCACAAGAGGGACGAAGCCTGGAGTGCGGTCTTGAAAGCGCTGCTGGACGCCGACTTCACCATCACCGCCGCCTGGCCCATCCATTCCGAGATGTCCGCCAGCACCCACATCTATGACAAGCAGAACATCTCCTACGACACCATCGTCGTCGCCCGCCGGCGCGAGGGTGAGGGGCAGCGGATTAGCTGGTTCAAGCTCCGCGAGCAGATCCACGAACGCGCGGCCGAGATCGTGGACTACTACCGCCGCCACGATGGGCGCTATCTGAGCGAGCCCGATATGGGCGTGGTGGCCCAGGCCAAGTGCCTGGAGCTCTACGCGCAGCACTACCCCAACGTGGTGGAGGAAGGGCACCCGCTGTCTGTCAAGGAGGCGGTCAAGCGCACCAGCGAGATCGTCACCGAGCAGTTGATCGAGGATCGCTTCCATGACCTGGTCGGCCAGACCGACACGCTGACAGCGCTTTACCTGCTCTTCCTGGCCGACCGCGATTCCATCGCCTACAACGCGCTGGATAAGCAGCTGCGGGGTCGTGGGGCCGATGTGGAGGATTTCACCGCGCGTAATCTGCTGCGCAGCGAGGGCGGGCGGCTGCACGTCGTCTCGCCCGTGGCCCGGCGGGATGACATCGATGCCCGCGATCCCGAGCTGGCCATCGACGGGGCGCACTACATGATCTACGTGCGCGATGAGAAGGACCTGCTGGCCGAGGCGGCGCCGTTCGCCCGGCGGGAGGTCATCTTCACTCTGGAGGAGCTGGCGAAGATCCAGGACAATGAGGAGTATCAGAGAATCGCCGACTATCTGAAGCGTCGGCAGTTCGAGCGTTAGCGCGGGAAGGTGGGGTTGATAGGTTGGTAGAGTGGTAGATTGGTAGATCGGTAGGCAGGAGTGAGAGTGATGGCCACGAATTATAATTTAATCGAAGAGGATAAAGATGAAATCCGGTGTAAGGAGACGGTCGGGCTGATCGAGTTCCTGCGTCGCGTGCAGCGCCAGGAGCCGCTCCCCAATCCGTTGCGGGTGACGGGGCTGGACACGGTGCTGGAGGAGGCCGAGGACACGGCCAGGACCGCGGGGGTGATCCGCAACCTGTTGGCGGAACGCAGCGAGTGGATGGCGCGGCAGGATGTGTTTGTCGTCTTCCCGATGTGGGCGGACCTGGAGGAGGCGGGGCGGCATCCGGTGGCTCACCTGCCCAAGGATAGCAAAGGGGCCAAGCGGGTGCGCCTGAGCGTCTTATTCGGGAACCGGTTGACGCGCACCGAACGGTATCGGTTCCAGGCGGGGAGCAACCTGACCCGGGCACCACAGGGCAACTGAGGTGCTGATACGCCGGAGGAAAGGATGAAAGACGCCCTGAACGAGAACAACACCCGCGTCGAAGCGGGCCCCGACGCCCCCGAAGTGGCTACGTGCCCCGCCTGTGATGGTGTGGTTGTGCTGCGCAGCCGTCGGGTGGGCAGAGACCCCGAAGACAAAACCTGGTTCTACCGCCACAAGCGCGGCGAGGGGCCGCGCTGCCTGCGGAGGACGAGGGCGGGGAGATAGAAGAGGAATAGAGCGATTGGGGGGTGACTGATGGCAGAAGACCGTGCGGCTTACCTGAGCGATTACTGGACCACCGATGATCATCTCGACTTCTCCGACTTCCGTCCCGCGCTGTTCAACATCCTGACTGAGGCCCAGACGCCGCTGACGGTGGGCGTCTTCGGACCCTGGGGCAGCGGCAAGACCAGCCTGCTGCGAATGTTGAAGGAGAAGGTGGAAGAGGAGAAGCGATCACCTTCCCTGCGTGCCGTCTGGTTCACGGCCTGGAAGTACGATCGCCACGAGGCGCTCTGGCGGGCCTTCATTCTGCGCGTGCTGGACGCGCTCTACCCTCGCAAGGAGGGCGACGAGCCGTGGGAGAAGCGCGAGCGTCTGAAAGATCTCCAAGGCGAGCAGAAAGAACAAGTGGAGAAGCTCCAAAGGCTGGAGCAGAGCGTCTACCGCCCGGTGGACTGGGAGGAGTTGGGGCGCTGGACGATGGACTGGTGGCAAGCGGCGCGGGCTGGTGGCGAGGCTGCCGCCGACATCGCGGCTGCACTCGTGCCGGGCGCGGCGCTCTTCAAGGACGCACTGACCAAGGTGCTCAAGGGCGAAGGGGAACCAGACATTCTCAACCGCGAGATCCAAGCTTATCATCGCGAGCAACTGACCTCAATGGAGCAATTCGAGACCACGTTCAAGGAGGCGCTGACCGAGATTTTGGGCGAGGGCGGACGGCTGATCGTCTTCGTGGACGATCTTGACCGCTGCCTGCCGGAGAAGGCGGTGGAGGTGCTGGAGGCGATCAAACTTTTCCTGGAGGTAGAGGGCACGGCCTTCGTGCTGGGGATGGACCGCACGGTGATCGAGCGCGGCATTGAGGCCCGCTATGGTGCCTGCTTTCAGGGTGATGAGCGGCCCGAGCTGCCCATCGATGGCGCGTCCTACCTCCAGAAGATCGTGCAGATCCCCTTCCACCTGCCGCCGCTGGCGGTGGACGACGTGGATGAGTACATCGAGGCGCTGGAGGAGAAGGTGCCCGCCGACGTCCACTTGGCGGATATGACGCGGGACGTCTTCGCCCACGGCCTTCTGCCCAATCCGCGGCAGGCGAAACGGGCACTCAACATCTTTCGCCTGCTGAAGGATATCGCCGAAACACGAGGAATGGAGGACGATGTGACTTGGCCGCTGTTGGCCAAGACGGTCCTCATCCAGACCCAGTGGCCGGAGCTGTACAGCGACTGGCGGCAGTACCCCACGCTGGTGCAGACGCTAGAGGCGGAGTATGCACGCCAGCCCTTCTCTGACAAGGAAGCCATTCGCGGCCGCCCCGTTGTGCCAGAGGAAGGGGAGGAGGCCGAGGAATCATCCGAGGCCGGCGGCCTGCTGGAGCCGTATCTAAGCGATCGCCGCAAGTATGCCCTGTTGGAGCGCATGCTCGCCTTCCCGGGGCCGGACGAAGGCGGAGAGGAGCAAGATCGGGCTCGATTCGAGGGCCTGGGTCGGGAGGAAATGGTGGCCTACGTGCGGCTGGCCGGGGCTGTAGGGACGGAAGAGCAGGTCGCTGTAGAGATACCTGCTGATCTGCTGGCCGAGATGTTGAGCGGCGACCGCGCGAAGATACGAGATGCGGTTGGAAGGCTGGAGGAAGAGGAGCCAGAGCGCAAGGGGGCACAGCGCGAGGAAATCCGAGAACAGTTACAGCAGGTGATGCGCGATCTCGCCCGTCCCGCGAAGGAGCGGGTAAGCGCGGGCGATGCCCTGGCGCTGGTGGGCGATCCACGCTTCCGCGAGGACGCCTGGCACTTGCGGGATGATCCGCTTCTGACAGGCTTCGTTAAAATCCCCGAGGGTCCTTTTCTGATGGGAACCCGGGAAGTCTATGAACGGGAGATGGCCCAGCATAAGGTTGATTTGCCAACCTACTACATTTCCCGCTATCCGGTGACGGTGGCCCAGTTCCGGGCTTTCGTGGAGGACAGCGAATTCCAACCTGGGGATGCTGACAGCTTGCGAGGTGTGGCCAATCATCCGGTGGTACAAGTGAGCTGGGACGAGGCTTTGGCGTATTGTGAATGGCTGACCCGGAGGTTGCGCACGTGGGAGGGGACGCCGGATCTGCTGGCAACGCTGCTGCGCGAAGAAGATTGGATGGTTACGTTGCCCTCCGAGGCGGAGTGGGAGAAGGCGGCGCG
>CAYYTU010000085.1:0-10647 GCA_964474655.1 uncultured Anaerolineales bacterium | reverse complement strand
CCATATCAGCGACTGACATCGGAATCGCTTCTTCGTTTCCGAAATACTCTGAGAGAAATGCCCCACGCCACTTTAGGGTTGGATATTCGTTACGATCGATATATTCATCAAAATTCATGACCAACCCCTCCCTGAAAAAAGGTATTTCTCACCACCAAGACACAAAGGCGCTAAGAAAAACCAATGCTTGGTTCAATAAAACTTACATTGTTCGTCGCTTTGTTGAAGTATTTTAAGCAAATTCTTACTTTTTACTTCGTGTCTTGGCGTCTTAGTGGTTTCTTCAGCAGAGCCATGACCTTTTATCTCCATTGAATTGGAATTTGCAAGGCAACTAGCCTTGATCGGCCTTGGCTGCTTACTCAGATTGGCCTGAGGGAACGTCGGCACTTATCCCCCGCCGATCGGCCGCGCGCCGCACGCGAGGGAATACTGTCTGGTGGAAGAACGCTCTCGTCCCCTCCACGTCGCGATCCATCATCAACTGCTTCAGCTCGACGATCTCTTCTCCTTGCAGCGTCAGCCAGATGCGGCGCGGGGAGGACGATTCCTGCGCCATCACGCGATCCACAGGAAATACAATCCTACGCCGAGGATGATCACCGCGCTGACCTTCTCCATCACGCCCGACCAGCGACCAAAAGCCCGCAGTCGGGTGAGCACGCCGGTGAAGGTGCCAGCCGCCACGATAGGCACGCCGCGTCCCAGCGCATAGAGGAACAGCAGCACCGCGCCGTAGACCAGCGCCTCTTGCTGCGCCATGACATAGGTCAGGATCGCCGCCAGCACCGGCGTGGCGCACTGCGAGGCTACAAGTCCAGAGACCAAGCCCAACGCCAAGGCACCCGGAAGTCCTTTGATCTTCACCTGCTCGCGCAGCCGGGCCAATCCCGGGATCTGTGGCAGGTGGAAAGCACCGAACATCTGCAAGGCGATGGTGACGCAGACCCCAGCCACCACATAGTACCACACACGGCTAGTGCCGCCGATCAGGCCACCCGCGAGAGAGGCCACCACGCCCAGAGCCGTGAAGGTGAGGGCCAGGCCGGTGGCGAAGGTCAACGAGAGCGTGAAGGAGCGCTGGCGCGATAGATCGACCGAGCCGCCCAGATAACCGATGATGAGCGGGATCATAGCCACGTTGCAGGGGCCGATGCTGGTCACCACCCCGCCCAGGAAGACCAGCGGGTAGGCCAAGATGGAACTCGTCTTCAGAATCTCAAGATCAAGGGGCATCGTGTCTCACTCCTCTGCCAACTGCGTCAGCTTCTCGCGCAGTGCATCCGGCTCCATCACGCCCACTTGTCCGCTCACTTCGCCTTCAGCGTCGACGAAGATCAAGGTGGGGATGGCGCGGATGTTCGCTCGCTGGAGCAGATTGCGATTCTGTTCGTCGTAGACATCCACGTCGACCAGCGCGACCGAGTCGGAGAAATCGGGGTAGACCTCCTCGACGATGCCCGTCATCTTGACACACTGCGCGCAGGTGTTCGAATGGAAGAAGAGGAAGACCGGTTCGCCGGCCTGGAGCAGTCGATCCAACTGCTGTTCGGGTAGTACGTCCGGTGCTGGCGAAGGAGCCTCTACGCGCGTAGCCTCGGCTGTCACTGTGCCCAGCGGGACGGAGTCCCCCGGATCAGAGGGGGGTTCGCGCTCAGCGGGGAGCGTCGGCCCAGCTGCGACCGGCTCGGCTGACGAGGCCGGAGATTGCCGATTTTTCAGAATCAGAACAGCGCCGATCAGGACCAGGACGCCTGCGATGATGCCGATCTGGCGTAGCGGCAATCGCGTCCACAGGCTCTGATCAGGGGATTTGTGCGTCTTACGGTGAGGGCTGCTGTTTTGTGGATGAGTGCGTTTCATATCAGGGTCACCACCATCCAGCCGGCCAACAGGAAGAACAGACCCGCTGTAGCCAGCTTGACCTTGGCCGTGTGCCGGTGAATCAGCATCCCTAGTTGCTGTGAGGTGGTGCCGAAATAAGCCAGCACGAAGACCACCACCAGCGGCAGGATGAACATCAGGTTGTAGAGCACCAGGTAGAGCCCGGCCTGGGCCTGCATCTCCGGCACACCCAACACGAAGAGAATGGTCGGCAGGTAGACCTGACCGGTGCAGGCCAGCTCGATGAGCGAGACCAATATGCCGGTGACGAACGTGAACGGCACAAAAGCTCGCGTCCCGCCTCCCCGGCGAATGGTACGGTTGACCCAGCGGCGCAGGCGGGTGGGCAACGTGAGACGCATCTCGGTCGACTTCCCTCGACGCGCCTGCCACCAGTCGTAGAGGCTGCCGGCGGCCAACAGAAGGCAGAGCGCCGTGGTGATCCCGTAGATCCAGCGACTCGCCGCGTCCAGGAAGGGCAACGTGGCCAGGAACTTGAGCACGCCGAAGCCCACGCCCAGGTAGGTCAGGAAGACGCCCAGCGCGAAGGCCACGCCCGCCAGCAGCACATCTCGGCCCTCGCGGCCCAGGAAAGTCAGATAGGAGATGAAGAAGACCAGGGTGGCGAAGGCGCACGGGTTCAGGCCGTCCACCAGCCCGGCGATCAATACCGTGAGCAGGCCAAAGGAACGGAAGCGCTCAATGATGTTCGAGGTCGCCTCATTCGAAGCGGCCCTCCAATCCTCCCACACCGGCTCCGCCCCCCCCGTGTCGGCATACTGGGCGATGAGTGTCTCGAGAGCTCGAGCGTGCACTTCTTCATCGCCAACGAGCGCCTGCTCATCCACGAAGACGGCCGGTGCGGTGAGCCGCTTCCGCTCCGGGACATCGGCCCGCTCGCCCAACCACTCGGCCAGGGCTGCCTCCTCCCGCACGTCGAACTTGTGGACCACGAGCTGAGAGTACTTTTGCTGCAGGTAGTTCAGGTCCAGCTGCACCCGGTCACACTCCGGGCAGCCGGTCTGGTAGAAATAGGCCAGGTGGATGGGGGACGATTCGGCATCCGGCGTTGGAGTGGCCTCAGGCGCGGTCGTCGATGCCACCTCCGGGAGCGTCACGCCGCCCATGTCCAGGTACATCTCCACCAACTGGGAAAGGTTCTCCCGCGCCTCCTGTTCGCCGGTGAGGGCGTACTTCCCGATAAAAATGACAGGCATCTCGGCCTGCGTCACGCCGTAGCGTTGCTCCAACGAGCGCAAGAGGTTGTAGTTCTCGCTTGAGCCCTCGACGTCCCGTCGCTCAATCATCAACTGCGGGCCGTAAGTCTCCTTCAGCGGCGCGATGACCTCCTCCTCCACCACCACGCACTCCTCGCACAGCCGGTCGGAGAAGAAGTAGAGGTGGACCGCCGAATCCGTCGTGTCGACGATGATGTCCTCTTCACACTTCAGACAGGCCTTGATGGTGGGAGTGGGTTCCTCTGCAGGGGCGGGTGTCACCTCCAGGATGTCCTCCAGGCCGGGAATGTCTGGATACCCCACGCCGCCGGCCGCCAGGTGCTGCTCAATCAGCCCCGGCAGTTGCTCCGGAATCTCGGCCGATCCGACCAGCACCGTGTCGCCGATGAAGAGCATGGGCACGCCGCGCCGGTCGGTGGGCACCTGCTGGGCCTCCATCGCCTTCAGCCAGAACTCGTAGTTCTCCTGCACCTCGGAGAGCTCCAACTCGGCGATCTCAAGTTGCGCCCCATACTCCTCCTTCAATGGCGGCAACACCTCGTCCATCACCACGTGGCAGTGCGGGCAGGTCTCGGCCCAGAAGAACAGAACCCGCACCACCGGCTCGTCGGCCCGAACAGGGGTCAGCCCTTGAGACAAGCCGAGCAGGACAATCGCCAGGACCAGCGCAACCGAGCTCATCACAGCCGCGCACGAGGGACGTTGACGGTAAGCCCGGGAATTCCCCAACGCCTTTGTAAATGCCAGACAGTGAAACATAGTTTATGCCTCCCTTTATTAATCCGTAATTTCGTTCAACAATTGCTCCACGAAGGGCTCGACCAGCCGGTAGTAGACATATTGCCCCTCCCTGCGACAAGCCACGATACCAGCCTCTCGCAGCACGCCCAACTGCTGAGAGACATACGGCTGGGGACGATCCAGCAAAGCCTGCAATTCCGAGACACACAGCTCCTCTTCGCGCAACTCGATCACAATTCGCAGCCGGACAGGATGAGAGAGCAGGTGTAACCGGCGGGCTATCTTTCGACCCCGTTTCTCCTTCACCTTTGTCCTCCTGGCGCTGTGTCACGCCGAGATTGCTGGCACGGGGCTGCCTTGACCTCCACTTCGTACCTATACTCCTGTCAAAGGTATCAGGTCGGGAGGATAAGGAGGCGATCCAATCCGCCCCTTATCCTCCCTCGCCACCTATCAGAACTGCCTCATCCTGACGCGTACTGGACCCGCAGCTTCTTGACCAGCTCCACGACCTCCGATTTCTCGGGGAAGCTGATCGCGTCCTCGGGGCAAGCGTTGGCGCAGCCCTTGCAGTAGACGATGCAGTCGTACTGGTTGACGACCAGAGGTACGTCCCTCTCATCGTCCCATTCGAAGACACCGGCCGGGCAGTGCTCAATGCACGCCTCACACCCGATACAGAGTTCCTCATCCACGATGGGATACCAGGGCACCTCGCGCCGTGGAATCCCTTCCCACATCTTCTCTTCAGCCATCTGGCAACCTCCTACTTCCCAAACCCAGCCACCGCATCGGCCACCTTCTGGAAGGCCTCCTCGGTGGTCTTGTTGCGCAGGTCGAGCGGCACCACCTGCTCGTCGAAGTCAGCGCCTACGTCCGCCAGCGCATCCTTGAACATCTTGCGCTGCATAGTGGGAGCGCAGGCACCGACGACGTAGGTCACGCCCGGCTTGGCGTAGTCGTGCCAGAAGCGATCCCCGTCCTCCTCGCACAGCTGCGGATGGACGATGTCGTACTCCACGTCCAGCTCGTTGCGCACCCGGTTCATCAGCGGCCACAGATCCAGCTCCTCGAATCCGGGGCACTCACCGGTGCAGATACACATCACAAAGCGCGGCTTTCCGTTCTCAGCCATCTTTTACCTTACCTCCTCAGGTATCTCGTCTCGATCTTATCTCTTGAACAGAATCATCACACTACATTGCTGTACCGGCAGCAACGCCCTGGGAGGCGGACGTTTGAGCCCCGCCGCGCGTGTGCGATGGCACAAACACCGGCAGGACGGAGTACACTTGGTCATAAGCTAAGACCTCCAGACAACGTGTCTATCAGGAACATCATCTCAATCTGCGACGATAATCTTATCCTGGTCATCCCGGTTGTGCGTCGTCTCCTCAACCTCGCGCGTGGCCCTGCCCGCGTACTTAGGGGCAGCGCACGATGTCCTGCGCCCACAGGCAGTCGGCGCAGGAGGGACACCAGCCCCAGCAGCCGTCGTTCGACTCGGTGATGTCGCAGGTGTCGCGCAGATCGCAGTCCACACACGACGGGAAGTTGAAGCGGCGCACCTCGGCGCGGAAGCGCACGTAGTCCTCCGTCATCCAGATCGCCGCCAGATCCTGCTGGTTGGCGTTGCCAAGCGTGTAGCGGCTGACCTCCTTGCGCCGCCCGAAAATGTAATACGGATAGGAGTGAGAAAGCGCGTAGCAAGGGCTGACCCCGCCGTCCCAGCCCACCACCAGCGCGTTGCCTCCCACGAAGCGGCAGCGCCGCTCGGCGCCCCAGTTCATGCGCGGCAGCTCCACGATGCCCCACAACAGCCAATCGCTGCTCTTGACCGCCCAGCCGGTGGCGATGGGCAGCGAGGGCCTAGGCTCGCGCCCGTAGAGCGCCTGCTCGGCCATCTCCGGCGTGTGGGGCAGCACGTGGGTCACCAGCACCCGGTTGGCCCCCAACCGCTGGGCCGCGTCCGGCAGCTCGGGAATCTGCGCTTCGTTCTGCTTCAGCGCCACGAACTCGATCCCCACCCGCGGCCGCGAGGCGCCTGCTTCTCTCTTGAGCCGGTTGAGCGCCTCGACGTTCTCCATCACCGCCTCCAGTCTGGCACCACGGCGCACGTCGGCGTAGGTCTCCGGGTCGGTGCCGTCGAGCGAGACGGTGAGCCCGTCGACGCCCAGCTCCACCAGCGCCCGCGCTCGTTCCTCGTCTAGCAGCAGGCCATTGGTGCTGATGGCGATTTTCACGCCCAGCTCCTTGACCGCCGCCAGGTAATCCAGGATGCGCGGATGGGCGAAGGGCTCGCCGTAGCCGCCGAAGACCACCTCTTGCAGTTCGGGCAGGCCTTGCAGCCCGTCCACGACGCGCTCGAAGGTGGCCGCGCTCATATCCGCCAGCGGATCCTCCCAGACGTTGCGCACGCAGGTGCGGCAGTTCAGATTGCAGCGCGTGGTCGGCTCCAGGTAGACCTTGCGCACGTCCGGCCGCAAGGGATGGAGCGCCAGGCCGGATTCGGTCCTCTCCAGCAAAAACTGGTCGCCGCCATCCAGCTGATAGCGACGACACACCTCGGAGGGCAACGCCAGCCGCCCCTCTGGGTCGAGCGTTACTTTCTTCACCGGGCCTTCTTTATCTCAAGCCTCATCCAGCGCTGCTTGCAGCCAGCCGACCACCTCGTTGACCCTCGGTATCCGCCCGGCGCAGACGACCTCCTCGTTCACCACCAGGCCCGGCGTGGCCAGGATATCATATTCCATGATCTTCACCATCTGCGTCACGTGCTGGACCGTCGCCTCCAGGTCGGGCTTCTCCTCGCCCAGCACTTCCAGCGCCTCCACCGTGTTCTCCTCGACTCGTTGACAGTTGGGGCAACCAGGCCCCAGAATTTTAATGTTGAGTGTCATCTTTCCTCCTATATTCCCTGAGTGGCACGGTCAGGAGACCGGCCACAGCTAGAGAGGTCGCCACAAATTACTCACGTCAAACTTGACCGCTATACAATCTCGATGGTTGGCTCGATCACCACCTCCGACTTGACCGAGTTTGCCACCAGGCTGTACTTCTCCGCGGATTTGAGCGCCCGGCGCGTGCGGGCCTCGATCCGCTCCGGGTCCTCGTCACCGGCCGCGATCACGATCTGCGGCCAGAGTTTGACGTCGGTGAAGATCTCCGTGCGGTCCAGCTCGATCAGTTTTGTACCCTCGGCGCGGCAGGTGTAGGATTGCAGATCCAGTTTGAAGCGCTCCGTGGCCCAGATGAACATCATCATGATGCAGGTGTTAACCGCGGCCACGAAGGCGTCCTCCGGCGTCAGCACGCCGGCGTGCCCCTCGGCGTCGGGCGGGGCGGAGAACTTCATCTCCGGCCCATTGCCCATCTCGATATGCCCCCAGTGCTCGCCCGTCCATTCGACGGTGGTGTGATAAGTAGCAGTTTCCGCCATCACCTCTCCTCCTCGCAAAATGCAGCGTATTCGCGCATCACGGCTTCCCGGTAGGCTTCCTCTTCCCCTTCCGGGATCGGTGTGTATATCTTGACTGTCTCCATCAATTCATCGGCGGCGCCATCCTCGGGCCGCTTGCCCTGCTGATGGAACTGCTCGAAGATGAGCGGCAGGGCGATGAAAGTGTCCTCTTTCCCGTTCACCTGTACTTTCTGGATGGGGATGCCGGAGCCGCAGGCGCAGGTGGCCACCTTGGCCTCGGATTCCTCTTGTTCCTCTTCCCGCTCCGCGCCCGGCTCCTCGACGATTTCACCTTGTCGCCGATCCCACTTCACGCCCAGCAGCTCGTCCGCCGTCTGGGCGATCCGTTCCGCTATGGCATCCACGGCCTCTATGCCAGCGGCGCTCAACTGCCGGCCGCTTCCGAGCTCGCCGTCCTCTTCTACAAGATCAGTGACCACGATCTCGGCCGCCGGCTCGCCGGAGTGCATGGCGGTGCCGCGGGCGGCGCAGCGCTTCTCGCAGCCGTCCACGGCGATGGTGGGGTAGAAGCGGGCGAAGGCCCGATCCTGCTCCCCGCCGGCCAGGAAGAGCGGCAGGCAGATGGTCACCGTGTCGTCGGGGCGCAGTTGCTCCAACACCTTCAGCGCCGCCTGCCGGGTCACGGTGCCTTCCGCCATCTCCTCCCCAGAGCAGGCCACGATACCGACTTTCTTCTGCGGTAGATCAGGCATCTTGTGTATCCACCTTGTCCTCCGACAAATCGTCCACGGTTTCCGCGATCTCCTCCGCCAGCGCGTGGGCCAGTTTTTTCCCGCCCTCGTTCAGATCGGCAATGCCGCGCGGCTTGAACTCGCGGTGGCGACGGTAAGCGTCGAGCACGGCGAAATCGCGCGCCACGGTTCCGCCGCTCTCCTCCACCATCTTGCTGGCGCAGGCCAGTTTGCAGCCGTCGATGGTCACCGCCGGATTATCCGCCAGCGCAGCGCGGGTCTCCTCGTCGCCCAGCACCAGCAAGGAAAGTGGGCTCAGTCCAGTCTCATCGGGCCGCAGGTCCTCTAGCACCTCGTAGGCCGCCTCGCGGCTGACCGTGCCCAGCGTCTTGCCCAGCCCGCTGCATGGGACCAGCATCACTTTGCGCTCCTCATCGCTCATAGTTTCTTGGCCTCCTCCCTCGCCTCTTCCTTCATGATCTCGAAGTAGGCCTCCGGATCGAGCAAGCGCTCGCGGGCGGCCTCCCAGTCCTCGGCCTCAAGCACGGCCAGCCAGCCCTCGCCGTAGGGATCCTGGTTGATCGCCTCCGGCGCCATGTCCATCTCCGGGTTGACCTCCAAGACCTGGCCTGCGACCGGCGAGACGAAGTAGATATCGACCTTGATGGTCTCGATCACGGCCACCTCGTCGCCCGGCTCAAGAGCCGTACCCTGCGGCTTGATCTCTGCGAAGGCCACGTCGCCGCTGCGCTGCTGCACGAAGTCGGAAAGGCCGATCCGCACGCGATTTTCCCCCTCGGGGAGAACCCACAACCCCTCATCGCTGTAATAGCGATCGGTGGGCACCTCGAAGCGAAACTTATCCAGTGTAAATTCCAATACGTCTGTCATGTTAACCTCCCAAATATGATCTCACTAAAAGACCCTGAGGGTTTTCGGAAACCTGTAGGGCCTGCCTATCGTCGCGTATGATGATGAATCGTCGCATCCCGGAAGCCCAGGGCGGCCTCCAGCATCGCCTCCGGCAGCGTGGGATGGGCGTGAGTGGTCCAGGCCAGATCGTCGGCCGTGGCGCCCATCTGCACCGCCAGCGCGCCCTCGGCGATCAGGTCGGTCACGTGCGGCCCCATCATGTGAACGCCCAGCACGCGCCCGCTCTCCTCCTCGCACACCAATTGGATCAATCCCTCGGTCTGGCCTAGAATTTGGGCCTTGGGCGTGGCCGAGAAGGGGAACTTGGTCACTTTGAACGCAATTCCCTGTTCACGCGCCTCGTCCTGGGTGAAACCGACGCTGGCCACCTCCGGGCGGGTCCATATCACGTCCGGTACCGCGCCATAGTCGACGGAGACGTCCCCGCCCGTGGCATTCTCCGCGGCCACCCGTCCGTCTACCATCGCCTTGTGAGCCAGCATCGGGCCGCCCACGGCGTCGCCGATGGCCCATACGTTCGACACGTTGGTCTGCAGGCGCTCGTCCACGGCGATGGCGCGACCGTTCATCGCTACTCCCACATCTTCCAGGCCCAGGTTCGCGGTGTTGGGCCAGCGTCCCACAGCGACCAGCACGCGCTCCCCCTGGACCGTTTCCTCGCCCCGGCGGCCCTCGAAGACCACGCGCAGGCCCTCATCAATGGCCTCAATCCTCTGCACCGTGGCCCCGGTCTGAATATCCATCCCTTGTCGATGAAGCGTGATCGCCAGCCGCTTGGCGAAGCGCTTGCCGATCAGGCCGGGCAGCAGCGTGGGCATCATCTCCAGAATCGTCACCCGGCTGCCCAGCGCCTGGTAGATGGAGGTGAACTCCAGCCCGATCACGCCCCCGCCGACGACGATCAAGCGCTCCGGCACCTCAGCGATGGTCAGGGCCTCGGTGGAGGTCATTACCCCGGGCAGATCGAGGCCCGGAATGGGCGGACGCGCGGTCACGGAGCCGGGGGCCAGGATCACGTGTTTGGCCGAGACATCCGTCGTCCCGCCATCCCGATCGGCCACCTGCAACGTATCCGGCGCCGCCAGGCGACCCACGCCGCGTATCAGCGTCACCCCGCGCTCCTCCAACAGCCGCTCCACGCCGCCCACCAGATTATCCACGGTTTCTCGCTTGTAGGCCATCAACGCCGATAGGTCGGGCCGGGCCTCGGGGATGATGAGCCCAAAATCCGCGCCGCGTCGGGCTTCGATCAGCAGATCGGTCGCCGTGGTCAGGGCCTTGGTGGGGATGCAGCCGACGTTGAGGCAGGTCCCGCCCACGCGCTCTTTTTCCACCAGGGCCACGTCGGCGCCAAGTTGGGCCGCTCGCAATGCAGCGACGTAGCCGCCGGGTCCTGCGCCGAGGATTGCGACATCATGCATTTTGTTCATCGACGGCTCCTTCAGACAATCCACCTTGACGTTGTTTCTTCTCGCACTCCATACACAGGTCCGTCTCCCGATTGGTCGAGTAGACCAATCCGCAACCAGGGCAAGTGACCTTGCGCAGGCTGCTCTTCTTCTTCGGCTTTGGTCGCATCTCTGGCGGCAGTGCGCCGAAACCGTCTTTTATACAGGTGCATTGCGCCGGTTGATCTTGTAACGTTTCTGATTTGCCCATAGTAGTCTCCTCTTAACTCTCACAAACCACCGTCCTGGGG
>CAYYTU010000084.1:0-10715 GCA_964474655.1 uncultured Anaerolineales bacterium | reverse complement strand
TGACACAACAGCTTTTTGGAACTGCTGAAAGGCTCCCTCTAGACCATTCCCTGGGGGCAGATTATTGGGTTACGGAACAAACTCATTCACGCCTACTTTTCAGTGGATCTGTCGATAGTTTGGGAAATCGTCAACGACGATCTGCCAGCTTTAGAAGAACAAGTCGAATATATACTCACGTCCGAGGAAATTTAGGCTAGGGCATTGGTGAGCTGGTAGATTGGTAAGCCGGTAGGTTGGTGGAGTGGTGAACCGGACTGATTTCCTTCACAGTTTCCCAATTTACCAACCTACCAATCTACCGATGTACCAACCTTTGGAGCAGGTATGAGAAAATACACAATCTTGATGCTAAGCCTGGTGCTGAGCGCCGGTTTGACCCTCGCCGGGTGCGGTGGGCAAGCGCCCAGTAAGGGAGACGCCGTCGTCTACGTCGCGGTGCCGCTGAGTGGATTTATGGCCAATGGCGGCCAAACTGTGCTGGGCGGTGTGCGCCTGGCGGCCGAGCAGATCAATCGTAACGGCGGACTGGAGGGCTATCGGGTCGTGGTCCGTCCTCTGGACGACGAGGCCGATAGCGATGTGGCCGTCTCCCAGGTGGAGCAGATCCAGAAGGCGCTTGACGCCGGCGAGCGCGTGGTGAGCGTGATCGGTCATCTAAACAGTGGGCAGACGCTGGCTGCGATGGAGCGCTACCAGGATATGGATCTGGTGGTGATCACGCCCACCTCGTCGGAGCAGAGCCTGACCGAGAAAGGTTACGATAACTTCTTCCGCGTCAACGCCGACGACACCGTGCAGGCCGCCGTGGACGCTCGCTTCCTGATCGAGGAATTGGGCGCTCAACGCGTGGCCGTCGTCCATAACGACACCGAGTACGGTCGTGGATTGGCCGATCTGCTGGTCCAAGAGCTGGGGCAGCGCGGGGCCGAGGCGGCGATCCAATTGGAGGTCGAGGAGGGCCAGGGCCGCTACGAGCGCGAGGTGGCCCAGATAGAGGCGGCCCGGCCCGATGCCATCTTCTACGCCGGCTATGAGATCGAGACGCCCTACCTGCAGACGGCGTTGGTGGAGGCCGGCATAGAGAGCCCGATGTTGGCCAGCGATGGTGCCTTCTTGGGCGCCACCATCGACGAGGCCGGCGGTACCGCCGAGGGGATGTACGTCAGTGCCTTCGCCCCCAGCCCGGAGAATGTGGCCGACGAGCGCTGGATTGAGGCCTATCAGGCGGTGGAGTACCGCAATCCAGACACTTACTCCATCAACGGCTACGTGGCTATGGAGGTGCTGACCGAGGGCGTGCGCCAGGCCGGCTCTCTGGACGCCGACGCCATCGCCCAGGCGCTGCGACAGAACACCCTCCAGACGCTCCTGGGTGGTCTGCGCTACCAGCCCAACGGCGACCTGGTGGATGCCCAGATCTGGATCTACCGGGTGGAAAGCGGCGAATTCAAGCAGGTCCAGTGGTAGAGATTCAGCAAAATGTGAAAGGACTTTATGCACGTTGACCATCTGACCTTGGCCTGTTTGCGGGATTGCCTCGACAATCTGCTCGGCGCGTGGGTTCAGCGCGTGGTGCTGCCTGATGAGCACGCTATCGCGTTGGAGCTCTACGCCGGCGAGCGGCACCAGCTGCTGATATCGGCGCATCCCCAACATGCCCGTATGCTGCTGGTGCCCCACAAACCGCGTCGGGGCGTGGAAAGGGCCACGCCGCTCTTGCTCCTGCTGCGCAAGTGGGTGCGGAGCGCTTACCTGACGGACGTGACCCAGCCGCCGTGGGAGCGTATTCTCGAGCTTCACTTTGAGGGCCAAGCCGGGCCGTGCCGCCTGGTGGCCGAGCTGATTGGGCGCTACAGCAACTTGATCCTGGTCGATTCCGACGGAGACGTGCTGGAGGCGACCAAGCACGTCGGCCCAGACATCAACCGCTACCGGGTGACTTTGCCCGCGCGACCATACCAGCCTCCGCCCCAGCCGCCTGGACGCCAGCCTCCAGTCGGGATTTCGGTTGAGGAATGGGCGGCGTTGTTGGCTTCCGCCGATGCCGATCAGGCGCTCCGTTACTTGCTGACCAGTCGCCTCCTCGCCGTCAGCCCAACGGCGGCCCGCGAGATTGCCGCCCGCGCGGTCGGTGCCCCGGAGGCCCTGGCCAGCGCCGCCGAACCGGAGGCGGTAGATGGGGCCGTCAGTGAGCTCTTTGGCCTGTTGAATACCGGCCTGTGGAGGCCTCACATCGCTCGCGAGGAGTCTGGCGACGTGGTCGCCTTCGCGCCCTATGCGCTGCATCAGTTCGAGCGCGAAGACGTTCCTGTGGCGGTAGAACCGGTCTCTCACATCAGCGAGGCGATGCGGCACTACTTCCAAAGCCGTCTCACCGCCGACGCCTACGCTGCAGCCCGAAAGCGAGTGCAGGGGATGATCGATGATGCACTGGAGCGTGTGGAACACGCTTTGGAGGATGTGCGGGCGCAGCGCGTGGACGAAGCGGAGATCGAGGCATTGCGGGAGGCCGGAGAGCTGCTGCTGAGCTATCAGCATCAGGTCGAGCGCGGCGCATCGGAGGTGACGGTGCCGGACTATGAGGGTGAACAGCGTACGATCACACTCGATCCGGCCTCGACGCCGGTCGAGAACGCCCAGGCTTACTTCGAACGTTATCGCAAGGCCAAACGTGCTGCCCAGAGGATACCGCTCCGTATTGCATCTCTGGAGGCCGATCGGGCCCATCTGGAGCAGCTGGCCGCCGATCTGGCGCTGGCTGAATCGCGTCCGGAGATCGACGCTGTCCAGGAGGCTCTGGTCGAAGGCGGCTGGGCTTCCCGTGAACCCAAGCAGAGCAGTAGCGGGCAGGTCAAAGGGCCGCGCCGCTTCGAGGTTCACGACTTTCCGGTCTTTGTGGGGCGGAACGCCGATCAGAACGAGCGGGTGACGTTCGGGCGCGGTGGGGCGGAGGATCTATGGCTCCACGTGCGCGGAAGGCCGGGCGCTCACGTGATTATCAAGCGTGGGCATCGTGAGG
This sequence comes from uncultured Anaerolineales bacterium, assembly GCA_964474655.1. Lineage (GTDB taxonomy): Bacteria > Chloroflexota > Anaerolineae > B4-G1 > B4-G1 > CAYYTU01. Next base: position 7,693 of record CAYYTU010000084.1, on the reverse strand, counting down.
TGCCGGAGGAGGTGGTCCGGCGCGCAGCCGAGCTGGCGGCCTATTACTCGTCGATGCGCGAGGAAGATCACGTGGCCGTGGATGTGACGGAGCGAGGTTTCGTGCAGCGTCAACGCGGCGGTCATCCCGGTCAGGTTACCTACCGGGACGAACAGACGCTCTGGGTTGAGCCGAAGAAGCCGCCTCCAGAGTTGGACTAATCCATCTGGCTGACCAGCTGATCCGGGGCAGTTCCTTGGTCGGATTCCTGTTCGGTTTCGTTCTCCTCGCCTTCTTCCTCGTTCAGCCCAAAGTAGTGCGTCAGAATCTCTTGCGCCACCGGTACCGCGGTGACTGACCCCTCGCCGCCGTTGTAGAGGAAGACGATCACAGAGACCTCTGGGTTCTCCATCGGCGCGAATGCGGCAAACCAGGCGTGCTCTGGCTGCTCGAACCCGACGCCGCACATAATGTCGTCGCAGAACTGAGCTGTGCCGGTCTTGCCAGCCACGCGAAGCCCTTCGATTTGCCCTCTCTTGGCCGCGGAGCCATACTCCAACGTGCCCTCCATCCCACGTTGCACAATATCCAGGTATTCTTGGTCAATAGCCACCTGACGAATCACATCAGGTTCAAAGGGCTCAAGGGTGTTGCCCTCTGGGTCCGTGATGTGATGGACAACGGTGGGGCGGTAGAGCGTGCCGTTGTTGGCGATGGCGTTGACGGCGTTTAACATCTGCAATGGCGTGGCGGAGAGGAATCCCTGGCCGATGGACAAGTTGTAAGTGTCGCCGGTGGACCAGCTTTCGCCATAGACCCTGCGTTTCCAATCGGCGGTGGGCACCAGGCCGCTGACCTCGACTGGCAACTCCACGCCGGTGGACTCGCCTAGTCCAAACATCTCGGCATACTCGGCGATGCGACTGACGCCCAGCCCGTCGAAGTCGGTCTCTTCGAACCCCCCGCCGACTTTATAGAAGTAGATGCTGCAGGAATGTGCAATAGCATCGTAAATGTCCGTCCACCCGTGCCCAGCCTCGTTCCAGCAGTAGAAAGGCTGCGCCAGGCCGGGATCGTTGGGATAATACTTGTTGGCCACCACGATCTTCCCGGGGCAGTTCAGCTGGGTCTGAGGCGTCACAATCCCTTCTTGGAGCACGGCCGCGGCCATCACCGTCTTGAAGACCGAGCCCGGCGGTACATCTCCCGAGATCGCGTGGTTCATCAGTGGGCGGTGAATGTCGTCTCGCAGGCGCTCCCAGTCGCGCGTGGAGATGCCCTCTGAAAAGAGATTGTTGTCGTAGGTAGGCAAGCTGACCATTGCCAGAATCTCGCTGGTCTGCGGGTTCATCACGATGGACACCGCTCTCGGTGAGCTAACGTCGGGGCGGTTCATCTGTGCCTTGAGGGTCTCTTTGACGAAGGCCTGCAGCTCGAGATCGACCGTCAGGTAGACGTTGTCGCCGGGCACGGGGGCCGCGCGCTCCTCGACGACGCGGATGACGCGCCCCAGCACGTCCTCCTCGACCATCTGCTCACCCTTGGTCCCGCGGAGAGTATCCTCGTAGGTGGCCTCGATGCCAGCGCTGCCGACGCGATCGGTGGCGGGATCGTATCCTTCCGCGCGATACTCTTCTTCCAATTCCCCTGGAATGGGAAGTAGATAGCCCAGGATGTGCGATAGATCCGTCCCGTGGAGGTAACGCCGCACGGATTCTGTCTCTACCGATACGCCGGGTAAGTTGGCTGACTCCTGCGCCACCATGAGGGCCTTCTCACGATCAACGCCGCGCTTGATCACCAGCGGGCGATAGGGGGCCACGTAAGGGACATCTTCCACGATCTCCCGGATACCGAGCGTTCTCTCTTTGTTAACGGTCTCTTCTTCCGAGGAATCGCCATTTCCCGTCGTGTAAGGCATATCGAGAAGGACGGCCAGGCGCACAAGTACTTGTTTGGCTTCCTTTTCGTCGTCCGGCAAGTGGGCCGGGACGATGGTGACGTAGAAGCTGGGCTCGTTGCGCACCAGCGGGTCGTCGTTGCGATCGTAGATGATGCCGCGCGGTGCAGGAATATCTCGGGGTCTCGTGCTTTGTCGGTTCGCCAAGTCACGATAATACTCGCCTTGCGTGAACTGAAGGATCCACAACCGGCGACCAAAAAGCCCAAACGTACTCGCAATAAACAGGGCCAGGATAACGATTCGAGGGGCCCTTTTGATGCTTTCCCAGAGTGCCCAGAGATCACGTCTCGATGCGCTTGGTCTCTCTCGTGTCTTCACAATGTCAGTCCTTCTTCGCTCGTCTGGTGTTCGACCCAGCTCAGCGGTTGTTGGACGAAGGGCATTAGGGCCGCATTAAGTACCGCCGAGGGCAAGGCGACTTCCGCTAGCGCAAATTGCCAATCGATAGTATGTCCCGTCCAGCTCAAGAGGATCAGTAAGACCAGATGGTAGATCAAAGCGCCCAGCAGCGCAAGTAAGATCAGGCGCACCACTTCTGATCCGATTCCTTGCCCCAGCGATTGGCCGGCCATTGCGGCGACGGCGATCAGGGCCAGCGCCGTCGAGGCTAATGGGCCGCCGGAGAGCACGTCGAGCATTATTCCTCCGATGAAGGCCCAGCCCAGTCCTTCGTCAGCCCCTCGCATCACGGTCCAGGCCAGCACCACTAACAACATCAAGTCGGGCTGGGCGCCGAGCACGGAAACCCGTGCCAACAGCGTCGTTTGGATGAGAGCGACGCCGGTCAAGAGTGGAAGCGTCAGGTAGAGATTCATAACATATTTTAAGAAGGGGCAAGCCCTCTACTCGCCCCCTGGCACGGTAGGTTCTGGTGTCTCCTCCAGCAACTCCTCGGCCGGCGCTTCCTCCACCGGAATTTGCTCGAACGATGTGATCACCAGCGCCAGCTCGATTCGAGAGAAGTCGACCGCCGGTCGCACGGTAGCGACCTGGAACAGGGCATAATCTCTCTTATCGACCTCAGTCACCTGACCGATGACCAATCCCTTGGGAATAAACCCACCTAGCCCGGAGGTCAACACCACCTCGCCGACGTCGATCGTGGCGTCTTGGGGGATATATTTCATCCGAAGCGTGCCGTCGGCCTCGCCTTCCACCAGTCCAGTGGCGCGAGAGGTTTGCAGCAGGCCGGCCACAGCGCTATCGGGATCGGTGAGCAGCTGTACCTTGGCTGTGCGCGGCCCCACCGAGGCCACCCTGCCCACTAGCCCGGCCCCGCCACTGACGACCGGCATACCGGTCTCAACACCCTGCTGAAGACCCACGTTGATGGTGACGTAGCGCAAGTAGGGGTTGGGATCCACGCCGATCACCTCGCCCTCGGGGAAGGCCTCGTTTCCCTCCCGATCGACAATCTCGGCTCCCAGATAGGTCGAGATGGGATATTCGCTGACGAAGTTTAGCATCGTGCGGAGCTGCTGCGACTCGGCTTCGTATTCCCGCAGCCGGGCGTTTTCGATCCGCAGCGTATTTACCTCTTCTTCCAGCTCGTTGACCTCTTCGCGCAGCTCGCGTACCGTCCGGGCTGTCTGAAACAATCCGCTTGCTCCTCCGAAGGCGTTCGAGGTAATGCGTTGTAGCGGGTCGAGGACATAGTGAAGGGTATTCTCCAGGGGGGTCAGGTAACCGGCTTCGTGGAAGACCAGCAATAGGAGGCCAACCACCAGGAGCAGCAGGGGGAGCCAGGAGCGATTGCTTTGCGGGCGCAGCATGGAGCGTGATTGTTTCATACGCTACCCCGTAGGTCTGTGCGGTTCAATCGCAACATCCGCTTCCTCACCTCTCTTGCCGCCTGGAAGGCGCGTTCAATAGAAGACGGGAATGCGGGGCAGCTTGAGCGGCAGTCAATCTCCACAACCATCATGTTAATTTGGCAATGGCACATTAGCAGTTCGCAGACTTCCGAAGTTTAGAAGAAGTCTAGTAACCGTTCAGGTAGCGGTCGATATAACCGCCGAGAACGCAGAGAGCGCAGAGAAACTGAAGGAAAAGCTTTGTCAATCTGATCAAAATATTGAAAAATAGCCTGTCTCAGCGATCTCTGCGCCCTCCGCGGTGAAAAAAGCATAACCATCTGAACGGTTACGAAGTCTAATATGCCATTGTCGAATTAAGTCGCAACAGCCATCAGAATGAGAACCCGTGTCTACGATCATCAGCGCTGACCAGGACCTCGCGGAGCACATCGAGCTCCTCAAGCACCTTTCCCGCGCCTCGAGCCACACACGTCATAGAGTCCTGAGCCAGCCAGGCCTGCATGTTGACCTCCTCGCTCACGCGCTCGGTCAGGCCTTTCAGCTGCGAGCTGCCACCAGCCATACAGATACCCGTCTCGATCAGGTCGGCCACGAGCTCCGGTGGAGTTTCGTCGATTGTATCCCGGATGACGTCCACGATAATATCGACGGAGCCACTCAAAGCCTCGCGTAACTCAATGCTGCTGACCTCTACCTCTTCTGGTAAGCCTGTGACCAGGTTGCGCCCGCGTAACGTCATAGTGCTCTCCTCGGGCAGCGGATAGGCCGACCCGATGGCGATCTTGGCTCGCTCGGCCATCTGCTCGCCAATGTAGAGGTTATACTTCTGCCGGGCGTACTGGATGATGTCCTGGTCCATCTCGTCTCCGGCCACCCGGAGTGAGCTGCTGACGACCACTCCGCCCAGGCAGAAGACGCCGACTTCGGTGGTGCCGCCGCCGATGTCGACCACCATGATGCCACGCGCCTCTGTCACCGGCAAGCCGGCGCCGATGGCGGCCGCCATCGGCTCCTCGATCAGAAAGACCTCACGGGCGCCGGCCGAGATAGCAGCGTCGTAAACAGCGCGTTTCTCCACCTCGGTCACGCCGCTGGGGATACCTACCACGACCCGCGGACGCGGGAAAGGGAGCATCAATTGGCTGTGGGCCTTCTTGATGAAATAGTCCAACATCGCTTCGGTCACATCGAACTCCGAGATGACACCGTCGCGCATAGGTCGGATGGCGATGATGTTCTCCGGCGTTCGGCCGACCATCTCTTTGGCCTCGGAGCCAATCGCCAGCACTTTCCTGCTCTTTCGTTCAATGGCAACCCAGGACGGTTCGTTGGTGATGATGCCTTTACCTTTTACGTAGACGAGGGTATTAGCCGTGCCCAGGTCGATACCGATGTCAAGAGAAAAAAGACCCAAAAAGGCGTCTATGGGATTGAACACTCAAATCTCCTATATACAAGTAACCGCCCCGGCAAGCTGTGTTGATACCGGGGCAACCGAGGAGATTATACCATAAATCATGGACAGGAAAAGTTTGGTCAGGAGGGGAAGGTATGCTATAATTTAACGTTCAGATTATGCCTTCGCTTTACTCGGTTCAGTTACCCATCTTCGAGGGGCCCTTGGATCTCCTGTTGCGCTTGATTGAGCGGGAGGAGCTGGACGTGACGACTGTCGCGCTGACCCAGGTCGCGGATCAGTATCTGGCCCGTCTGGCGGAGATGGAGCAGCGGAAGGTAAAAGACCTGGCCGATTTTCTCGTGGTGGCCGCCAAATTGTTGTTGATCAAATCGGCGGCTTTACTCCCCACCCCTCAAGAATCAAGTTCAGAGAGCGAGGCGGAGGATGCAGGCCACGAGCTGGTACGCCAGCTGCAGATCTATAAACGCTTCAAGGGGGTCGCCTCCCAGCTCCAGGCGCGAGAGGAGGAAGGGCTGCGAAGTCACGTCCGCCTGGCGCCATCTCCTCCCCGCGACCCTCAACCCCACTTGGGCGACGTGACGCTACAAGACATCCTGGCCCTGGCTCAGGAAGCCCTGGATGTAAGAACCGGACCGCCGGTGAGCGACGTCGTCTCTCCCGTCACGGTGACTATCGACGAGCAGATCGACTTGATCGAACGTCAACTGGCTCATCGTCAACGTCTATTATTCCGGCGGCTTCTCTCGCGCTCCGCCACCCGCATTGAGGTGATCGTGACCTTGCTGGCCGTGTTGGAACTGATCAAGCAAGATCGGGTACAGGTGCGGCAAGGACGGCTGTTCGGGGAGATCATGATTATGAGACCCGCCTGGACCGCTCCCGATGCCACCACCAGTCCAGCAGCATAGCGCCGCAAGCTCCCAGCGCATCAATTGTCACGTCGGTCAGCGAGCCGTTTCGCCCGGGTACTAACGTCTGGTGATACTCGTCGCTCAGAGCATAGATCAGGGCCAGAACCCAGCTCGCCGCCCGCGCCCATTGAGCCCTGGGGCACTGCGCCCGCAGCGCGCGCAGGTAGAGCCGGGCCAGGGCGCCGTAGGCCAGCGCGTGCATCGTTTTCTTGAGCAAAGCATCCCATCGGTTGGGAGCGGACGGCAGCGATGGCTGCGCCGAGAACGCGAAGATCAAGGTCATCCAGGCCAGCGGGGGAAGCCAATACTTCAAAAATTGCTTCATTGGTTTGCTTCGTAGGCTTGCTCGACGGTGTTGACTAATCGGGCCCACGAGAACCGTTCCCGCACGTCCTGGGCCGCTGCCCTTCCCAGCCGCATTCGCCGGGAAGCGTCTCTCAGCAGATGGATTACTGCTGCGGCGAAGGCGTCCACGTCGCCCGGCTCCACCAGCCAGCCGGTCTCTCCGTGACGTACGTAGGCTCGATTTTGCCCCACGCGCTCGGCCACCACCGGCACGCCGGCCGCCAGCAGATCGAGTAGCTTCACCGCGCACTTGGCCCGGTTGACCAGCGTATCATCGAAGGGATAGATGGCCACGTCGGCCTGGGCGAAATAGGCCGGGATCGCTTCCTCGGCGACCCAGCCAGCGTAGGTGACGTCGGCGGTGAGACGTGCATCGGGTGACGGGAGATACGTGCTGCGATCTTCAATAGTCAGCCCTGCCTCGCGGGCCAGGTGCAGCAGGTCATCCTCCTCGCCGGAAAAACCCTTGCCCACCACGAGTAACCGCGCCTCCGGCACCTGCTCCCGCACGCGGTGAAGCACGTCCATCACGCGGGGCACGGGGAACTCGAAGAAGCGCGTGTAGAGCAAGATGCATGCGGTCGACGGGGGATGTCTAGGATCGGCTCTCTGCTCTCGGCTTCCTGCTATCGAGACGCCATTGGGGATATAAAAGACGTGGGCCGGCGGCACGCCCATCGCCCAGACCAGGCTCTCCAGCGTGCGGCTGGCGACGGTGACCGCGTCGGCGTGGGTCAGCCCCCAGCGCTCCTGCCAGGTGAAGAACCGCCGCTGGGCCGGGCTGTAGTCGCCGAGCGAGTTCCAGCCGCCGGGGCCTTCCCAATCATCGGTATCGACCACCATCCGTGGACGGCGCGAGCGCGGAAGCCGACGGAGCAGCCAGTGCGTCAGGCCGCTATAGGCCTTGGGCTTGAAGAGATGGACCACGGCGGGGCGGAGCTCGAGGGCGCGGCGGGCCAGTCGCGCCGCCGTCAGGGCGTGGAAGAGGCCGGGGATGCCCGGCGGCAGAACGATGGTTTCGATGACCACTTCACTCTCCTCCCAGTGTTGACCAGATTGCTCTGGCTTCCGCCAGGGTGGGAGGATCATCGTCACGCTGTGCCCGCGCGCCACCAGCGCCTTCGCCATCGGCAGCGCGCGGACGCTCATTGTGCCCCGCTTTTCCAGCCCAAAGGGGCCGACCATCACAATCCGCACGTCTACTCCACCGTGACGCTCTTGGCCAGGTTGCGCGGCTGGTCGACGTCGCAGCCGCGCC
>CAYYTU010000083.1:0-10882 GCA_964474655.1 uncultured Anaerolineales bacterium | reverse complement strand
CGACGCGCAGGCCCTCTTCGGCGTTGTCGGCGATGGTGTTGTGGTGGAGATGGCCTTGAGTGCTGCTGGCGCCATAGATGTAGAGGCCATCCCCATTATCAGCGTGATTGGAAGCAATGATATTGTTTGTCAGAGCCAACTCTGTATCACTGAGCCCCCGGGCATATATACCTCCTCCATCATTGTTAGCTTCGTTATCCAGAATTCGATTGGCCTCCAACGAAGCTGTTCCGCAGTAATAGAGGTCTACACCGCCACCGTGACCATTTGCCGTATTAGTGTAGATGTCATTGCCTAACATATTAACGTCGGCGTATATTAGGTAGAGACCCCCACCGTTACTTTCAGAAGAGTTACTATACACACGACTGCTGATCAACGTGCAAGTAGCCTGAGTGGAGTTATCGCCACCACAGTACACACCGCCACCGGTCCCGTCGCTGCGGTTGGTACTATTGCTGTAGACCGCTGTGTCGGTGATGGTCAGAGAACCGTACTTCTGGTAGATGCCACCGCCGCTACTGCCAGCCGTGTTGCTGAAGACCCAGCTGTGATCCAGGGTGACCGTGGCGTCATAAGCGTAGAGGCCACCGCCCTTTTCATCAGTACCGACAGACCCACTGACGATGTGGAACCCGCTCACGGTGACCGGCACGGTGCCAGTGATGTGAAGCACGCGCCGCGCCCCCTCACCGTCCAGGATGGTGGTGTAGGCCTCTGGCTCCGATGTATCGAAGGTCGTGGTGTAGCCGCCGCGCAGGGTGAGCGGTTTGTCCGCTATAGCGACGATGTTATCGGCGGTATCGGTGTACGTGCCCGTCGCTACTCGCACCTCGTCGCCGCCCGTCGCCTGATCGACGGCCTGCTGGACCGTGGCGCAGGGCCTGGTCACTATGTGACAGCCGTTGTCCTCGTCCGTGCCCGCCTCGGCCACGTAGCGCGTGCTGGCGATGCGGTTGATGGTCGTCTCCGCCGGGACGAGGTCGCGGACGTTGCCGCGCACGTTCACCTCGGCGGTGTTGGTGATCAGCACACCGACGCCCAGCCAGTCCGTGATCTGGGCTGTGTAGGTAATGAAGGCCGGCTGGGTGGCCGAGATGTCGCCGGTCCAGGTGATGCCCTCTTGTGCCGATAGCACTCCACAGCTCCCGGTGGAGCACATGATCGGCTGCGTGCCGGTCAGGGCCAGGTAAGCGTGGAGCGTGTCGGTGATCACCAAGTTATCCTCGGTCCCTTCCAGCGTGATGGTGTAAGTGATCACATCACCGGGATCGGCCGTGGAGGGAGCATCCTTGGTGATATTGAGCCCGAACTCATCGGCGCCCAGATCCGGCTGCTCCAGCTGGAGGCGATCCTCGCCGTCGATGTCCTCAGTCAAACCGGTGTCCAATCCCTCGTCGATAGCAGCGGAACCGGCCTCAAGATGGTAGTCGACAGCGTCCGGATCAGTAAATGCCGGGGACTCATCGAAGATGTTGGTCTCGCTGATTACCCCGCCGGAGCTATGAGCATCGTTGTCGGTCCACAGGGTGTGCGAGAGATAGGCCGTGCTGCCTCCCGCGGCGCTGACGCCGGTGGTGTGGCTGTAGACAATGGTGTTGGTGAAGCGCGCCGTGCCATCAATGGAAGCACCGATCCCATTCCGGGCGAAGGTGTTGTGACGCAGCGCGCCGGTGCTGACCTCGGTCGCCTGCACGCCGGCACTGGCGTTGTGCGCGAGGACGTTGTTATCCAGCGCGTAGGTGCTGTTGGCGGCCGAGACGCCGACGTCGTTATTGTAGACCCAGGACTGGGCCAGCGTCAGGTCGCCATTGGTGACGCTGACGGCTTCGGTGGCACTGACGATGTGGAGGCCGGAGACGTTCACTGGGCCCGTACCGGCGATGACCACGCCAGCGCCGCCCTCGGCGTCCAGGGTGGTGGTGTAGGCGCTGAGATCACGGACCCAGCCGGCGGTGGTGTAGCTGCCGGTCAGGGTGATGGCCTTGGCGGTGCTGACCACTTGCCCGGTGCCGGTGTAGGTGCCGGCTGCCACAATGACCGGATCGCCCTCGAACGCCCGATCCACGGCGTACTGCACGGTCCGGCACGGCTGGTCCGACAGACGGCAGTTGTTGTCCAGATCGTTGAGCGTATCGCTGCCCGTTAACGCCACATAGCGCTCTCCCGGCGACGCCTGGATCTCCCTGGTTATTACCGCGGTGGGGGCGTAATTCCCCCAGGCCACGTTAGTGATGGGGGTGCCGGGCACCAGACTGCCGGAAACGGGAGCGGTGAAGGTGATCAACGTCGGGGAACCTGCGGGCACCGAGCCGGTCCAGGAGATCGTACGGGTGGCAGAGAGATATTCGCCGCGGTTTACGTCGTTGACGGTGTAGGTCAACATCTCCACGTGGCCCAGATAAGGATGCAGGGTGTCGGTGATAACGACCGACTGAGACGCCTCGCCGTCATTGGAGATGATGATGGTGTAAGTGATGTTCGAGCCAGCGGTGACGCTGAGAGAGGCCGTCTTGGTGATGCCAAGACCATTCTCGTAGGCACCCGTGTCATACCCGTCCAGCAGCGGGCGCGGATTACCTTCGCGATCTTCATCTAGGGTCGTGTTGGGATCGCCTTTGTCGATGACGGGCGAGCTGCCGCGCAGGTGGAAGTCCGCCTCGGCGGGATCCACAAAGCCGGGGTCGACGCTGAGGTGTGATGAAGAAACGCCCCCATTGGCACCACTATTGCCCCATATATCATTGTAAGCAAGCGAGGCCTCAACAGTCACGCTGTAGATCCCACCTCCGGCGGTGTTCGCCTTGTTGTCGACTATGATGGTGTTGCTAATAACCGGTGCTCCATCGGCGAGGTAGAAGCCACCTCCATTGTCCGCTGTATTGCTATAGACGGTGTTATTCAACACGGTCGGGTTACCGTTGGCGATGTAGAAACCTCCGCCCTCCGGAGCGATATTGTGGTAGACCACGTTGTTCCACACGCGTGGGCTGCCGCCGCCGACGTAGAAGCCACCGCCATCCCCAGTGAGCACCTCGTTGGCGTAGAGCGTGTTCTTCACCAGCGCCGGGCTGTCGCTGCCGGCGTAGTAGAGGCCGCCGCCTTGACCGTCGACGGTGTTGCTGTAGATCACGTTGCGCGTCAGGGTGGGCACGGCGCCTCCGGCGATGTAGACGCCGGCGCCATCGCCGCTTGCCACGTATCCACCGCGCAGATGGAAGCCCTCGACGGTGGGCGTGATGCCGTCGCCCTCGATGTGGACCACACGGCCCTGCTCGCCGGCGTCGATGATCGTCTCGTTAGCGGCGGGGTCGGGATCGGCGTCCCACTCGTCGAGCAGATAGCCGCCGGTCAATGTGATCGATTTGTTCACGCGCACGGCCTGCGTGATGCCATCAATAGACCGTACGTCGGTATAAGCGTCCGCAGCGGCGACCTTGACCAGATCGCCACTAACGGCTTGATCGACGGCCTGTTGCAGCGTCCGGCAAGGGTTGAAGTCCAGGTCAGTGCAGTTGTTGTGGGCATCCTGCCCATCGGGCGCCACGTAGCGCACGCCGGCGGTGTAAGTCACCGTCGTCCGATCCCTGACCGAGCCTCGTGGTGTATCACCGCCGAGCTCGTAGACCTGTACGAGCGTCTGCTCATCCTCCTCGGCGGCGGCGTGATCCAGGATTTCCACTGTCACGGTTATGCCCGTGCTCTCTCCGCTCCCCAGGGGACCGATCTCTTGGGAGTCGGCGTTCACCCAGCCGGCATAAAGGTCGGGCGTCGCATCCAGCTCGAAGGTTTCAGTGTAGTTACCCGTATTCGTCACGTCATGCGTGTACGTGATCTGCTCGCCCGGTAACACCTCGGCGGTTCTGGGCGGGCCTATCTCAGCATTGGGTAGATAGCCGACGGTCATCTCATCGGCAGCGGTGTCATAAACCGTCTCAGTGAGGTTCGAGGTAGCGGTGACATTAAGGACATTCTCTGTATCCCTCTGGACGTTCGGCACGGTAACGATGGCCGTGACCGTCACCGCGCTGCCCGGCGTCACGGTGGAAACCTCGGTCGGCGTGATGGAGGCCCCCCAACCACCTTCCAGGACGTCAAGGGCGTAGGTGATGGTATATGTATCGCTAATGCCACCAGTGTTGGTCAGGGTATGGATGTATTCGACGGTCGAGGAGGGATCCACCACTTCCTCATAATCAGGCTCCAGCGTCACGTGGGGGCGTCGCACCGTAGTAGTGTCCACCACGCTATCCGAGGAGAGATGCTCCAGCGTCCCCGTCGGCGGCGTCTGCGAGGTGGCGGTGATCCAGGTGCGATTGGTCTGGGTGAAGACATCGTCGGGCACGGTGACCTCGGCGACCACCATGGCTGCGGTTCCTTGCCCCAGCGTGATCGGTTGGGTATCCCAGGCCTGACCATCGACCTCAATCTCAAGATTTACGTTGCCCCACTCGTTCTCGTTCTGCCAATCCAGGGCAAAGGCGTCGGTGTAGTTACCGGCGTTGGTCAAGGTGTGCTCGTACTCAACCGATACCGCCCCCTTGTAAGGCTCGGTGATAAGGCGCGTCTGGTCCAGCTCCAGCGTGGGCGTCACGCACTGATTGACGATGGTGGTGTCGGTGACGGTTCCTATATACCCGACATTCGTGGTGGCGGTGACCACGGTGGTATCGACCATGAGGTTAGAACAAGCAGGAGTCCCCGCCGGCACGGTAACAGTGACGGTGATCGGCTCACTTTGCCCCGCCCCTATCTCCACATTAGCCGGTTCCACATCGGACGTGAAGTCAGTCTCGCTGCTCTGCGACTCAAGAGAGTAAGTGCTGCTCCCACAGTTACCGGTGTTAGTCAACCGGTGAGTGTACAACACCTCTATTTCTTGACCCTCTTGGGATTGGGTACGACGCACAAGGTTGGGAGCCAGTATGGCGCTAGAGACTTTCTCGGCGGTAGTGGTGAGGGCCACATCGTCCTGGACGGTGGGGCTGAAGCCGGAGGTAGCAGTGATAGTGACCACGTCTTCGGCCTCACAATCGGCCCACTCCGGGATCGTGACCTCCACGTCGATCGTTTCCGTCTGGCCTACCGTATAGGTAACCGGCTGCTCATCGCTCTCGCCAATGCTGACGAGCCAGACATTATCCTCCCAGGTCAGCCCGAAATCATCAGTATAGTTACCCGTGTTCTCCAGATCAAGATGATAGAGGACCGTTTCACCAGGATAGTCTCTTATACTAGCGTCCGATTCCAGCGAGACCCCCGCCCGCTGATTGACGATGGTGGTGTCGGTGACCGTGTCGTAGATTGATAATGGAGGGTCGATATCCAGCATAGCAGTGATGACCGTCGTATCGACCGTGACCGTCTCTGTGGGAAGACCAGCTGGCACCTCCACGGTCAGCTCCACCGGAATGCCCTCGCCGGGCCCCAGCTCGCCGGTGGTGGTGGGGGCCAGAGTATGATCCCACTCAACCGAATAATCGCTCTCCCAGGTCAGTTCAAAGGCATCGGTATAGTTACCGGTGTTGGTGAGATGATGTGTGTAGACGATCGAATCGCCGGCGGACGAACTGGAGGTAGCGTTTTTCGTCTGATCCTCCACCAGCGTCACGCTGTGCGTGAGCGCGACGGTGGTGGTCACGGCAGCGTCGACCTCGACGTCGGCCCCGGTGATGCCCGACGTGGCGGTCAGAGCCGTCGTATGCGTGGTGCCGCTCAGAGCATCGGTGGGGATGCCTACCTGCACCTCAACCGTGGTCGAGACATAGGGGCCCAAGTCAAGCTCGTTATCACCTTGAATGGAAGGCTCCCAGCCATCGGCGGCAGGCGTGATAGAGAGGCTGACGGTATCGGTCGTGCCGCCGGCGTTGGTCAGGGTGAAGGTATAATCAAGCGTCTGCTCGGGATAACCATCCTGGGCCTGAGAGGGATTCGCCACCAGCTCCAGGCTCGCGGTCAGGTACTCATGAGCACCGACGTCAGGGGCCGGACCCATCGTGCGGGGATTGCCATAGAAATCCCTCAGGAGCGCGGTCGGACTGCCCTGGTTGATGAGCGGTGATTGCATCGAGAGTTGCAGACTGTCCTCCAGGGATGGGTTCTGCGAAATGTAGGCATCGGAAGGCAATCCCTCCGTCTCACCGTTCTCGTTCCCCCATACGTCGTTAGTGTAGGCGAAAGAGGCGCCGGAGGCCGCGCTGTAGACGCCGCCCGCGGTGAGGGCACTGTTGCTGACCACGATGGTGTTGCTGACCACGGGGGAGCCGCCGCCCAGGTAGATGCCGCCGCCGCTTTCACCGGCCGTGTTGCTGTAAATCGTATCGTGCCAGATGTTTGGGCTTCCGCCGCCGACGTATACGCCGCCGCCGCTTTCGTCGGCCATGTTCCGGTGGACCATATTGTTCCAGAACCCTGGACTGCCTGCGTTGTTGGCAAAAGCGCCGCCGCGGTCGGCCTGGTTGGCGGAGATTTCGTTACGCTCAATGGTGATATCGGGCGCATTGGAGCGATTGTAGATGCCGCCGCCGTCGCGCCCGGAGACGTTGCCGGTGATGACGTTTGAACGCAGCGTGGGAGCAGCGCCGGGCCCGATGTAGACGCCGCCGCCGGAACCAGAAGCCGTGCCGCCCTGGATGGTGAAGCGCTCAATGGTGGGGTCGGCGAAGATGTTAAAGACGCGCCCCTCTCCCCCGGCGTCCACTACTGTAGAACCTCCCTCGCGGGTCTCGGTGAAGACGCTGTACTCCCCCAGCAGCGTGACGTCCTTGTTCAGGCGAATATCGTGCTCGTTATACGTGCCTTCCTTCACCTTGATGGTGTCGTTGTTGGTGGCCTGCCCAACGGTGTGGTCGATGGTGCGGCAAGGATTGTCAGGATCCCGACAGTTGTTTAAATTGTCGGTCGCCCCGTCCTCGTCGGAGACGTACCGATCCCCCGGTGGGTTGTTGACCTCGGTGGTGTCGGTGATGAACTCGTCGATCAGTAAGTCAGTCCCGGGGTCTTCCTGATTCTTGACAGAGATAACAGTCCGACCAGGATAGATAGGACCCGCCGGGTCCGTGGACGGCATAGTGAGCGGCACGGTCACGCTCACGAAGATCGACGCCGAGGCATCCGGGGCTAGTTCTGAGATCTGAGTGGGCGTCACAACGGCCCATCCGTACGTATCGTCGGAGACTTTGATGTCGAAGGTGTCCGGCGCGTTGCCCTCGTTGGTCAGCTCGTGCTCGTAGACGTACACCTCGCCGGGGTTGATGCTTTCGCTGTCTGAATCAGGCTCGAGCGAGATATCGCGGGACAGGCTGACCACGGTGGTGTTGGTCACCACGGCCTGGACCGAGGAGTCGGCCTGCAGGGTGGCCGTGATAGTGGCAACCACTGTATCGTCCTTTAAGGCACCACTGGGCACAGTGACAGTGACCGGGATCGCTTGGCCTTTGTTGGAATCGAGCTTGACCGACGACGGGACAGCAACCTGCCAGTCCAACGTCTCATCCCCGGTGATGACCTCCTTCGTTCCCACCAGATCGAAGGTGCCTTCCTCGCTACCGGTGTTGGTCAGGTAGTGCATATGGGTCACCGATTGGTCCGGGGTGCCGCCCAGCTCGCTGTACCCCGTGAAATTTACGCCATAGAACCGGTCGCCCTCGTCGGCGCCGATGTCATAGTCGTCGCTGTCCTCCGGCAGCGGGCGCTGGCTGCCCTCGAAGTCCCACGCAAGCGTCGTGTTTGGGTCACCGGCGTTGATGCAGGGCGATTCGAGCCCCAGCTGGAAGTCGCCAGCCTCCGGACCTCTGAACTGCGGATTCACCGAGATCGAGTGCGTGTCTGAGTAGGTGTTGCCACACCCCCAATCGCACCCGCCGTTATTCCACACGTTGCTGTAGGCCAGGGTGATCGGATTGGTGGTGGCGATGGCGTCGCCGGTGTTACTGACCACGATGGTGTTGCTGACCACCGGCGCGCCGGCGGCGAAGGTGAGACCTTCGCCCGCATTGCTGACCACGGTGTTGTTATAGAGCCGACCGCCGCCCTCGGAGCGGAAGCCGCCGCCCTGATTGCTGTGCAGGATCACGTTCTGCACCGTGGGGCTGAGCGCGTTGGTGACGGAGATGCCGCTGCTTGCAGCGTTGCGGATCACGAAGCGGTCGACGGTGACCGGCTCAGTGGTGGTGATGGTGAGCACCGGGCCGGTACCGCCGCTGCCGTCGAGGATGGTCTCGGTGGTGGGGGTGATCCAGGCCCCGCCATCATTCACCACGCTCTCGGTGATGTGATAGCCGCCCTGGAGCGTGAGAGACTCGGTGATCGAGACTGTCTCGGTACAGGTGCCGGCCACCTTGACCGTGTCGCCCGCGATGGCGGAGATGATGGCCGAGTGGACCGAGGAGTAGACGCGGGTAGCGCCGTCGATCTGGGCAGAACAAGTGCCGGTATAGAACTCAAAGGCGCCCATATCGGGGGCCGGGCCGAAGGGACGCGAACGCCCGTCGAAGTCGACCAGGGGATAGTTGTCGGGGTCGGCGGCGTCGATGCAGGGAGAGCCAGATTGGAGGCGCAAGAAGTCAGAAGAAGACGAATCCAACGAAACAAACTGAGGGGTCTCCGTGATGGTCCCTGTACCCGCCATTGCACTGCCACCCAGGTTTCCAGCGTTGTTGTCCCAAAGATTACTGTAAGTCACAGAGAACTCGCTGGTGCTATTGACACCGTACCCTGTGTTACTGACGACGATGTTGCCATAAATATCGGGGGTCTCACTTCCACTACCAACATAGATGCCATCATCCTCGTTATTATAAATAGCACTATAACGAATCACCGGGGCACACGAATCCAATAGCTTATCGGAAACGAAAATCCCACCGTTGTCATTGCCATAGATAAGATTATTCTCGACCATTACAGCGTCACTCTCTTTAACATCACGGAAGTAGATAGCTCCCCCAGAGGCAGCGGTATTGCTGTAAAAAGCGTTCCCTTGAATGGTCAATTTTTCAGTCCCGTTACCATACTGATATAACCCTCCGCCCTTATCAGTAACAACGTTACCGTAAACTTCATTATCTATCAGTTCCAAATTATGCCCATTGTAGATCCCACCGCCCTGCGATCCACTGTTATCATAGATGTGATTCCTTTCTATCGTTGCATCACCTTCAGGTTTATAAATTCCTCCTCCGTCGTCCGCTTGATTCTGATAAATATCATTGCCCACAACCACAAAAGGTCCCTTAATGAGATAGAGGCCACCTCCAGAATCAGCAGTATTGCTATAAATATCATTATATTGTATCCGAGCCCCATTACCTTCGGCCCGAATCCCTCCTCCTCTAGATACAGCATGGTTGCCAGAGATAACATTAGTCGAAATAACAGGATCTCCAGAGGGAATACTAATTCCCCCACCATTAGCATTCGCTGTATTATTCAAAATACGGTTACCCTGAACCTCTGAAGAACCATCCTGGATTTGAATCCCGCCTCCATTCATCCGATCAGAAGTATTACTGTAGATATGATTATCCGCAATCGTCGATTCACCTTTATTAATGTATATCCCGCCCCCGCCCTCTCCGCCGAACGTCGTATTGTTATAAATATAATTATCGCGCACCGTGGAGTTCCCACCCGCGATGTAAATGCCACCACCATTATCGTCATAGCTACCATTGACAATATTAAGTCCTTCAATGAGCACAGTAGCTGTAGCGGGAATGTATACCACCCGCCCTTGTTGCTGAGCATCCAAAGCGCTGGGAGAAGAAACCGGAGCGCGGACATCCCAATTGGTGATCGTATATCCTCCCCGCAGAGTGAGATCTTTATTGAGGTAGACAGTCTGAGTAATCGTCTCGTTCGAAACTGTCTGTGTTAGAACCCCCCGGCAAATACCAGCCACCTTGACCACGTCATCATCGTCTGCTGCGTCCACGGCAGCCTGGACGTTAGTGTAAACGCCGGTTCCACCCTCAATGCGGCCGAGGGCGAAGCAGGTGCCAGTGTAGAACTCGTAGGCACCGATGTCGGCTTGCTCACCGAAGGGGCGCATACGACCACCATAATCCTGCTCCACCGACTGCGTGATGGGCACCACGTTCTTGCAAGGTGAATCTGGTTGAAGGTGAAAGTCGCCCGCGGTTGGATCGACAAGGAGAGGATTGACGGAGATGCTCTCCGTGCCCGTGACCAATCCTGTGCTCCAATCCCCACCAGAATTGCCCCAATAATCATTATAATTCAAAACCGGGGAACCGTTTGCGTTGTAAACACCGCCGCCACTATTGCTTGCCGAGTTGCTGACGATGATAGTCGCACTGATGACGGGGGATCCATCGTTGATGTAGATACCGCCGCCACTATTGCTTGCCGAGTTGCTGAAGATCGTATTGTGCTGCAAGCGCGGACTGTCACTCCCCACGTATATCCCGCCACCATTGGTCGAGGAAGCGGTATTACTGTAAATCAGGTTATTCTGCAGGACAGAGGTTTGAGCAATATAGACGCCACCACCAAGGGAAGCAACGTTGCTGTAGATGCGGTTGCGTCGAAGCGCCGGCTCTTCAGCATCAGTGTGGATGAAGACGCCGCCTCCCTCAGCGGGGTCGTTGCCGTTGTAGATATGAAAGCCCTCAATGATGGGAGAACCACCTTCCACGTAGAGCACGCGGGTGATACCCTCGCCGTCCAGGATCGTGGGGTTGGCGTCGGGGTCAGAACGCGTCCAATCGGTCGTGGTATATCCACCCTGCAGCGTGAGCGTCTCGGTGATCTCCAACACGTAGCCGGCGTCATCGCTGTTGGTATACGTGCCACTGGCGACTAGAATCGTGTCCCCATCATCTGCCGCATAAACCGCGTCTTGGGGGTTCGTATAAGGACA
>CAYYTU010000082.1:0-11339 GCA_964474655.1 uncultured Anaerolineales bacterium | reverse complement strand
GAGGAGATGTGCGGGCGCATTTTGCTGATCGACCACGGGCGGCGGGTGCTGTACGGGCCGCTGGACGAGATCCGGGAGCAGTTCGCCACCAAAGCCATCGAGGTTGATCTGAAGGGCCGCGTCCTGAGCTTGTCGAAGGGCGAGCTGGACGAAGCGCCTGGCATCCGGCGACTGATCCCGCGCAACGGCGGCTACCGTCTGCTACTGGAGGAGGGCGTCGAGCCGGAGCAAGTGCTGCGCACGCTGGTCAACATGCCGCAAATCACGGTGGATCGCTTCGAGCGGGTCAGAACCTCGCTGGATGAGATCTTCGTCCAAGTAGTGCGGGCCGCCGAAGAAAGGGGGAACCAATGAAAAAGACCTGGCTGATGGCGCGCACGACCTACCGGCGGCGCATCCGCTCGACCACGTTCCTGCTTTTGACCTTCGGTATGCCGCTGCTGATGGTCATCGCCGGGGCGATCCCCATCCTGATGGAACTGCGGGGCGAGCTCCCGCGCGTGGGCTACGTGGACCAGACGGGCCAACTGGCCGTCGTCGATCAGGTTTCGATTGAGAATGAGATGCTGACGCTCACGCCGTACGCGGACACCGACGCCGCGCGGGAGGCCTTCACCGCGGGCGAGATCGGAGGCTACCTCGTCATCCCCGCTGGTTACTTCGACGGCGAGACAGCGATATTTTACGGCGAGGAGGAGCCCAACGTCAAACTGGAGGAGGGCCTGAAACAATTCGTGCGTCGGGCGATGCTGCCCGAGGCTCCCGCTTCACTGATAGAGCGGCTGGACGATCCAGCCAAGATCACATACGTGGCCCGCGAGAGCGGCGAGACGGTGGCCCAGGGCCCGGCGCTTTTGGTGCGGGTGGTTATGCCGGCGGCGCTGGCAGTCCTTATCATGCTGGCGATCTTCACCAGCGCCAGCCAGATGGGCGCGGCCATCGTGCGAGAAAAAGACCAGCGCTCGATGGAGATGATCATCACCTCGCTCTCGCCGCGCGAGCTGGTGACCGGCAAGGTGCTGGGAATGACGCTGCTGAGCCTGACGCAGGTCGGTGTCTGGACCGTGGGCGCCGGGGCGACCATCGGCTTGGCCCTGCTCGGCGTCCTGGAGCCCTCTGACCTCAGCATCCCGTGGCGCGCGCTGCTATGGGGCGCGCTGCTGGGCGTGCCCGGCTATTTCCTGTATGCCGTGATCGCCTCCGGGTTGGGCATCATCGCCGGCGATAAGCAACAGGCTCGGCAACTGTCCGGCATGCTGGGCTTCATCGGGATGGGGCCGCTCTACTTCATGGGCGCTCTGGTCAACAACCTGGACGGCCATCTGGCCCTGGGGCTGACGCTGTTTCCCCTCACCGCGCCGACCATCAGCCTCTTCCGCATGACGCTGGCCGAGGTCCCGACCTGGCAGTTGTTCGCCAGCTTCGGCATCCTGGTCGCCAGCCTGGCCGCCAGCATCTGGTTCGTGGCCCGCATCTTCCGCGCGGCGATGTTGATGTTCGGGCAAGCACTTCGCCCCCGGCAGATCTGGCAAGCGCTGCGCCAGGCATGAGGGATTACACAGAGGACGCGGAGGTCTGGTTCGTAGTAGGCGATTTATCGCCGTAAAAGCGCGCTGATGGAGATTAAGAAAATAATTCGGTAATCCGTCGCCCCTGTCGCCAACGGTTGAAACCGCTGGCTAATACCAGCAAGTGCGTTAGAAACGCACTGAAACCGTGTGGGGCGCTTTTCAGAACCCGTTTTCAACGGGTTTTCCGTATTAGCCGGCGAATTCATTCGTCGGCAGAGGGAAGCCCGCTATACCCCAATTAAATTTTTAAACCTCATAAGCGCGCACTACAAACAACACTCAACACATTCCAAAGGGATATGAGGAAAACGCTAACAGATTTCACGGATTACACGGATTGGACGCAGTTCCGTAGGGGCCTACGCTACTACAGGGAGAAAGAAAAATCTGTGAAAATCAGTGCAATCCGTGGTTAACTTTTGGCTCCGGCTCTGTCCGGGTTAGGACCTTACCGATCAAATTCTTGCACAACGAGCAAGAAGTTTAACCGCAGAGCACGCAGAGAGCGCAGATATTTTTAAGTTTGTTTTTCTCAGCGTTCTCAGCGCTCTCTGTGGTAAAAGCCCTTTATTGGCTCTGGCTTGTCCAGGTTAGGAGAGTTCTTATGAGAAACACGCTAATCGTCGCCTTGCGCGGGTCAGCCCGCGCTTCCCCACCGCCCCGCCGGACACCGAGCCGTTCAACTGGCTCCTGATCAGCAACCTGCTGCCGGACAAGGAGACCGCGCAGATCAGGACCCTGCGCTGGCCCTTCGGCTCGACCGGGCCCACGTTCGTCTCCCTGAGTCCGGAAAGCGGCGCCGAGGCGAAGGGTAGCGGCAACACCATGCTCCCCTTCGCCGCCACCATCGCCGTCATCATCCCGCTCTACACCGGCGCCGGGTATCTATTCCAGAGCCTGACGCAGGAGAAGAGCAACCGGGTGATGGAGATCCTGCTGGTCTCGCTGCGGCCCCGCCAGTTGCTGACCGGCAAGCTGATCGGTCTGGGCGCGCTGACGCTGGTGCAGTACGCCATCTGGATCGTGATCGGGCTGGTGGCGATGACGGTCACCGAGCAGGGACCGGCGATGGTCTTCTCCGCCATCAGCCTCTCGGGCCGGGAGGCGCTGCTGGTGGTGCCCTACGCGCTGGGCGGCTTCGGGCTCTACGCCGCGGTGATGGCCGGGATCGGGGCGCTGTCGCCGGATATGGAGAGCAGCCGGGCCTGGATCTTCGGGCTCACGCTGCCGATGATGATCCCCATGTACCTCTGGCAGCCCATCGCGAGCCACCCAGACGGAGCGCTGGCGACGGCCCTCAGCCTCTTCCCACCCTCGGCGCCGGTGGCGATGCTGATGCGCATGACGGCCTCGGCGGTGCCAGCCTGGCAGTTCGGGGTCGGCCTCTCGCTCCTGCTGGTGAGCGTGATCGGGACCATCTGGCTGATGGCGCGGCTCTTCCACGCCCAGACGCTGCTCAGCGGTGAGTCGCTCTCGCTGCGACGCTTCTGGGCGGCGCTGGCGCAAGGATAGCTCCCGTAACCAGATGCTTGGATTGAAAAGTTACCCTCTCGTTTGCGGACAGCATTAGTGTCCCAATGATTTGAAAGGAGGTCCATAAAATGGAAGCCAAGTACAACCCCCAAACCACGCCCTGGCAGATCCAGGCCGCGGATTTTCTCCAACAAGGCAGTCCGACGGAGAAATTGAGGTTCCTGCTCCGCTACGCCATCCTGGCTCCCTCCAGCCACAACACCCAACCCTGGCGCTTCGCAGTGGGCGAGGACGAGATCCGCGTGTATGCGGACAAGTCGCGCTGGCTGAAGGTCGCCGACGCCGACCAGCGCGAGCTCCACGTCAGCCTCGGCTGCGCCCTGGAGAACCTGCTGGTGGCGGCCGAGCACGTCGGCTACGGACACCGGGTGGCCTATCTGCCGGAGGAGGGCGAGGACGATCTGATCGCTGCGGTCACCTTCGAGCCGGACGGGGAGCCGGCGCCCTTCCGCCCGCCGGAGCTGTTCGACGTCATCACCGCCCGGCGCACCAATCACCACGTCTACGACGGGCGGCCCATTCCGCAGGAGGATCTTGATCGTCTGCAGGCCTGCTGCGTCGAGGAGGACGTTCTGCTCCACCTGACCGACGAGGCGGCGATCAAGCGGCAGGTGGACGAGATGATCGTCCAGGCCGACGCCGAGCAGTTCGCCGACCCGGCCTGGCGTGAGGAGCTGGGCTACTGGATGGGCCAGGGCGTGTTCGGCACGCCGTGGCTGATGTCCAAGGTGGCGCAGCTGGCCGTGACCTACCTGAATATGGGCCAGGGGACGGCCAAGAAGGACTCGGAGCTGCTGATGAGCGCGCCGGTGCTGGCCGTCATCAGCACGCCGTCGGATGACCGCGCGTCACAGGTACGGGCAGGGCAAGTCTTCGAGCGCGTGGCCCTGATGGCGACGACGCTGGGCATCCGCGTGCACCCGATGAGCCAGATCCTGGAGCTCCCAGCGTTCAAGGCCCAGGTCGCGGAGCTGATCCCCACGCCGGACGTCACCCCGCAGCACACCTTCCGCCTGGGATATGCCGATCCGGCGGAGGGTCACACGCCAAGACGGCCGCTTCCAGAGGTGCTGGCTTAGTCAGAGAAAGGGATTTATGAGAGAAGAGGTAAAGAAGAGGCTGACTATCTTCCTGCTGCTGACCTTTGCCCTCAGCGGCATCTTTTACCTGCTGATCGCCAGGGCTGGAACCCTGCAGGCGAGCGGCGGGCTGTACATCGCCGGGCTGATGTGGTCGCCGGGCGTGGCCGCGCTGGTGACCCAGATTGTGACCCGTGGGGGCTTGCAGGGCCTGGGCTGGCGTTGGGATAAGACGCGCTACCAACTGCTGAGCATCGGCCTGCCGTTTCTGCTGGTCGCGGTGACCTACGGGATCGTCTGGCTGACGGGGCTGGGCGGCTTCCCCGACCCGGCCTTCGTGGACGAGGTTGCGGGCCAGGTGGACTTAGAGGTCTCGCGGACTGTGACCATTCTGATCTACGTGCTCGTCTCGGCCACCCTTGGGCTGGTGACCTCGTCGCTCACGGCGCTGGGCGAGGAGATCGGCTGGCGTGGGCTGCTGGTGCCCGAGCTGAGCAAGATCGCCGGTTTCACCACCACCGCGCTCGTCAGCGGCGGCATCTGGGCCGTCTGGCACTACCCCGTCATCCTGTTCGCCGACTATCACAGTGCTGTGCCAATCTGGTACGCGCTGATCTGCTTCACAGTGATGGCCGTCGCCTTCAGCTTCGTGATGGCCTGGCTGCGCCTCAAGTCCGGCAGCGTGTGGACGGCGATGTTCCTCCACGCGGCCCATAACGTCTCCGTCCAGACCATCTTCACCCCGTTGACGGCGGACACCGGCCCGACCGAATATGTGATTGACGAGTTCGGCGTGGGGTTGGCAATCGCCTACGTGGCAGCGGCGTTCGTATGCTGGCGCTTACGGGATCGCCTCCCCCTGCACGAGTAGAACCCCCACTGCATTTTCGGTAAACTCAAGCTGCCTTTGCGCCAAAGCTCGCCTGCCTTCTCCTCAAAGGCCGGTTGCCTATGCGCAAAAGTCAAGCTGCCTCTACACCAAAGTCCGACTGCCTTTGGATCAAAGCCCCACTGACTTTGCGCCAAAGCCCCACTGACTTTACACCAAAGCCCCACTGACTTTGCGCCAAAGCTCCACTGACTTTGCGCCAAAGCCCCACTGACTTTACACCAAAGCTCCACTGACTTTACACCAAAGCCCCACTGACAACAATAAACCCCCGACTGCTCGGGGGTATTGCGTGCGACCGGCCCGGAGGGCCGGTGTCTTGGCTCTTGACAGTTCAATTACGCCACGGTGAGCGGCTCATCCAGCGCGCCGACGCGGACGTCATCGCTGCCATAGACGGCGGCCCGCACCTCCAGCGTGTACTCGCCGGCGTCCAGGTCACCCGGGACCATAAACATCAGGTCGGCGGGCTTGTTACGGCCCACGACTGCTACCTTCGTCTCTGTGCCGTCGTCGGCGACGAAGAAGATGCCCTGTGCGTCGTCCTCGGGATCGAACTTGAGGCGGTGGCCCACCAGCTGGCCCATCCCGCCCGGGGTGAGCACGCTGTTGCGCGCGTCGCTGTTGAGGTCGATGTACTCCAGCGGGTTGGGCTCCGGCTTGACCGACTCCTGCTTGACCGGCTGGGCGCGCTCCTCGATGGCGCTGCGGAAGCGCCGGCCGGGGCTGATGGCGGCCCGCACCTCGTGGCGTTTGGGGTCGAAGCTGTCGTTCTGCCCGTCGAAGACGCCCCGGATGCTGACGCTGTAATTGGCGCCGGGGGTGTTGACGTTCATCCCCTCCAGCACCATGCTCTCGATGGCGCTGTGGTAATCCTCCAGCACGCTGAGCGTGTCGGCCTTGACCACGGTCGATCCCATCTCGATCATCCGATCAATGACGTCGTCCAGCTCGGCAGTGCCGGTGGCCTTGACCATCGCCATATAGTCGTCGGGATCGCTGGTCAGGTTGTTCTCCAGTAACACATAGTTGATGGACATTGGAGTTTTCTCCTTTCTATCGAGTCGTATCGTCAGGGTTATTTGATCACATCGCGTCGTAGCTCAGCAAATTCGATCCAGCGGGATAGGGCCGGGTGGTATCACCTCCTTCTCGATTTTATCCCAGGCTTGACGGGTTTACAGAAACCTGTCAGGCCTAACTGATTTGAGGCGCATCCAGGTCAAATAAGGCGCTCGGCATACTTGCCCTTATCCTTTGAGGGTTTGCGCATACGCTCCGGAGGAGATGGCAGCTCGTCGGCCGCGAAGCATTCCTCAGCCACGACAGCTTCCAGAAGCCGCTTCTGTTCGGGGTAACCGGCGACGGTTTTCTCCAGCACCCAGAGCAGTTCCAGTAGCTCGGTCGTGAACTGACTGGGCCACGTTTCCGGGTTGATGTCATCCAGCGGGGAGGACTTCCGACCCGCGCCGCCCTTCATCCGGTAGTCCAGCCAGGATTGCACGACCTTCAGGCCGGAGACCTCGAAATCGAAGACCTCCGGCGCGACCGGCTTGAACTCGCCCTTCCCGACGCGCAGCGTCCTGGTGGTGTCGTTATAGTCGTAGGATTCGGGGTAGCCGTCCCGGTCACCGGGGACCGCTTTGGTGCATTTGGCCTTGCCCTGCGGGACACGACCGGGAATCTTGCCTGGGGGCAAGAAACGCCTGCCGTAGGTGTGCAGCCAGAGCAACTTGGCCCCGATCTGGCGGACGTTCTCAAACAGTTCGACGTCCCTGGTGATGGGCACCCGCAGCTCCTTTGTCTTCAGCTCCTCGAAGAAGCGCTCCGTGAAGGCCGGCTGGGCCAGCAGGCCGTAGACATAGGCCACGAAGTCCTCGGGGGTGACCGGCTGCTCGTACGTCTGGCCCAACAGGTCGAGCAGGCCAGATGCGATGTTGGCCTCTGAGGCGTCGGTAGCGCGGTAGAGTGGGATGATCTCCTTTGCCCCATATGAGCCTCGAAAATGGTGACGGTCAGGAATGGCAGCACAAGCCGTAAATGCAGGGCCTTGACCAAGAGGATGGTTTAAGAGAGTTGTCAGATACACTTGTCGCTTGCTATATGTGCGCCAGAGAGGCCGTCCTGGTCTATCTATCAACCGTCCGTCTGCCAGGATGAACTGACGATCAAACGACCGATAAGCGTAAGGAACAATCTTGGGAGTTTCAGTATCGCTTGGCAAGCCCTGAATTGGCGGTACTCTTTGAGATGCCAATAACTGATTGGCTGACTTATGCACCTTGCGACCGCTGGGGGAATTCTTGAATAGCTCCCCACGGTCCTCTTTATCAGCGTTAAGCAGAATACGCCAGCGTCTTTCGAGGACCTCCTTGTCCGGCCCGATCACCCAGGTGCGCCCACCCATAACACCAGAGCGTTGCCACGGCATCAGGTCAGTAATAAGGGGCCAGTCAAAGTATCTGCCTTTGCCTGCCGGGAGGAAGGGGGCCAGCCAGTCGTCCGGACATTCTCGCCATTCGAGGCTCTTGAAGTCGGTGACGACCTCCAGCGCATTCAGTTTCTCCCGCTCGCTGCCCTCGATGCGGGTGTAATGCACGCGGGCCGGTTTGTCTGGGTCTTCCTTGTCATCCCGCAGGGCAATGGCGATGGCGACGGGCGTCTGGATGGCGAAGACGTTATCCTCGCGGCGCGTGCCGCGGCCCTCGCCGCCCAGGTCGATGATCCAGACCTCATCACAGAGACGGCGCATGTGCTCGCGCATCCCGCTGAAAGCGTCGCCTTCGAGGTAGCTTGAGGCAGTGATGAAGCTGACGATACCTTGCCCGCGCGACGTTTCGTGCTCAAAAACCTTCCACAGCGCCCAGCGCCAGAAGTAGACGTAGAGATTGTAGAGGTTCTTGACGTGCAGCCCGTGGCCCGCGGCGATGGCCGGCTCGATAAAGTCGTCCAGAATTGTATCCCGATCCTGTTCATCATCCCCACCGTTGTATTCCCCCCAGCGTACCCAGCCGCCAGTCTCCGCCTTGTTGTCGGGCGTGGCTGCCGCGTGGCGGTCATAAGGTGGATTGCCCAGGCAGACGATCACCGGCACCTCGCCCTTGACCTTGAGCGCTTTCTCGTGCTGCTCGGCGATGGGCTGGAGATAAAAAGGCAATTGGAGCGGGGTCGCGTTCGGGTTTTCCAGCGTATCGGTGAGATAGATGTGCGTACCATCGACGGGCAGTTTGGCACCTTGATCGAGCAAGGCGCGGCTGACTCGCAACTCCGCCACGGCGAAAGGCCCCACCAGCAATTCAAAGCCGTACAGATTCCTCGCCAGATCGGTCGCCTTGCCCGGCACCGCGCCCGGCCCCTGTCTATTTTCGACGCGCTGCAGGGCGTGTTCGATGACGCCGAGCAGATAGGTCCCAGTCCCGGCGGCGGGGTCAAGGGTAACGACGTCGGGGTCGGCGAAGCCCCAGGGCTTGCCCAGTCGCTGCGTCAACAACTCATCAATCAAGCGCACCTGGGCGTGGACGACCTGAACCGGTGTGTAGTAGGCTCCGGTGTCCTTGCGCAGATCGGGGTCGTACGCGGCCAGAAAATCCTCATAGAAGTAGAGCCAGGGCGATTGACGGTTGGTGAAAATGGCCGGCGGGACAGCCGCGATGACGCGCACCAGAAGATCGAGTGGGGCCTCAATTGCCTTACGAGCCTTCGGATCGGTTAGCACTCGCAGGGCACGGGATAGCAGGCTGTGTTGTGCGTCCAGCTTCTTCACGGCAGCGCTCAACGTCAGTGGGTCGGCACCTTCGCTGCGGCCCAACAGCAGCGCAAAGGTCACGGTCTGGGCATATGCGTCAGCGAATTGCTCGTCCGAGGCGTTGGGAAAGAGCAATTGCCGCCAATCCCCGGCCAGCTGCACCAGGGGCGAGGACGGGTCCTTAAGCGCGTCGGTCACATTCCGGCGCAACATCCGGCACAAGGGAGCCAGCATCTCGGCAAACTTCCTGAGATGGATTTTCCCTTGCTTGTTGGTGGGGATGATCGGCTGCCACTGGAGGAAATTGTGCAGCAGGTTTTCCACCCGCTGGGCATCCTGAGCGGTCACGGCGTTCTTGCCGTCAGTAAGAATGTCCCCGGAAATCTGGACAATCTGGCCTACCAGTTTGCCGTCCCGATAGAGTGCCCATTCATTGCCGTCCGTGTAGAGCAGATTGGGAATGACCGAGAAACGCTTGAACTGCTCGCGGTTGTGGCCTCGGAAATGCCCGGCGTTGGCCCCAGTGCCGGGGGCCTTGAGCTCCACGTAACCGGATATGAGTTGATCGAGCTGCACGGCATAGTCGGGCCGTCCAATATGCCCCAAATGGGGTTCTCCCGTGCAGGTGATTTTCCTCCCCCCCAGGGTTTTGATGGATTTCACCATCAGGTTCTTGAAGGGGGTGCGAAGCTGATCCTCCGGCGCCCCCTGGACAGTTGGCCCCGAGCTGGTCTTGACGGCCTCGCAGAAGTCCTGGAGTGATTGATGAATGCTCATGAGGTACGCTCCTTATCTGTGTTTTTGTCCTGATATCTCGTTGACTGATCCCCCCCGTGTTTGGTGAGGTGATCGGCATTTGAACGTAAATCGACCAACATTGACAAGTTCAAAAGTATTGGACTACGAGACTCTGTTACTATTATTGCCATTCAAGCCTTGGTAATCTGATAAAATTCCTATCATAACTACCAGGATGACTACTCCGACGCAAGAGACTAGTATTCCCAAAGGCCCACCAACGATGCCCAATATAACGGAAAGTGGTAGTCTTTGCCAGGCGTAGGCTTGATCCATTTGAAAATGTATATCCACACCAATGGCTAGGGCAATTCCACAAAGCATAGATGTCAAAGAGAGTCCCCAGAAAAAAATATCTCCCAAATATGGATCTGGAGTTGCCAAGTAGTAAATGAGCCCACTGGAGGTGAAGGCTCCTGTTCCACTCAGCAATCCGATGATAACATATAGATACACCGCATAGGGGTTAGGGTGATGTTTGGGTTTATTCTTACGAACAGAAGCTGGTGCTTCCAGACCATTCGACTTATCGGCAATGCCGACAACGTCCAGGCTCTTAACACGTAGAATATCTCCAGTACGATCTATGGTCAGTTCAAATCGCTCTTCGACTTCTGAGGTGTTGTCCGACCTATTCCTAAAAAACTGACTCTTCGAGACAGCGATCCAGATAATAGCATACCCACGCTTAACTTCTGTGGCCTCTATTTTGATATTCTTCCGGCGAAATAAACCTTTGTAATGTGGTTGCTGTCTCCTAAACCTTTTGATAGCTCGAGTTGTCGCGGTAGCCCAATCGCGGCGATTCTCTTTAGAAACATCCTTATACTCTTGTGAATTTCGAATAGGCTGAATCACCCAATACTCAACCAATAAGCCTACCAGAAGCAACACAAAAGGTGCACCAACCAGTGCCCAGAAATCAGACATTATCCTGCCAATCCCATCTTTATATCGTGCAAGGTCATCACACTTGCTCCCCTCTCAATTTTACTATAGCCTGAAAATCGATGCAAACAGGTTTTGGTGGGGAACCTACACAGAGCGCATTTTGGCTTTGTGATTCTCAATGGCGGCGGAGTGAGTACCGCGGATATTGGAAATGCACGATGTGACACTTCTAAATTTCGCAATAGCTCAAGGTCAACGATCTATCGACAGCCCAAAACATCAGAACTGTAACAGTTTTTATTTCCACAAGCGTCCTTATCGTGTATTTCCTTCATCCGAGGTACTCCCTCCTGCACCTCCCTGCCCACCTGACCAGGGAGAAGACTGACTATCTGACCAGAACTATAACTCCCCAGGCGGTCGGTGTGCCAGATGGCCTTGTATGTTATCCTATTGTAGCATCAAGTCGACAAGCCTCGTTTCAGCAATCGAAAAAGAAGGCAGGCGAAGATGATGAGAAAACTACTCTGTCACAAGGCATGGTACATTCGGTTTCTATCCCTCCTCGGGCTGGGGACGGCGCTGTTCGTTCTGGCCTGGACGCTGGGCTACTACCTCCTGCCGGAGGGCTTCCTGCGTGGGCGCAGCGGCGCGGCGGCGTTGGCCGGCGCGGAAGCCGCGCCCAGCTTCACGCTTGAGTTTCTGCGCATCGCGGCCATCAACTTGGTGATGATGGCGATCGTGGTCTATGCCAACCGACTCCTGTTGATCCGCGGCTATCCCCTGGGCTACCTGCTGCCGCTGATATGGTCGGTGAACTACGCGCTGACGCT
>CAYYTU010000081.1:0-11434 GCA_964474655.1 uncultured Anaerolineales bacterium | reverse complement strand
CCTGCGCCGCCAGGACCCAATCCTGCTCGCTGCCGCCGCCCGAATAGCCGCGATTATGCTCCGCGCCCACCAGCCCGTCCACCAGCTCCTTGCGCTCCCGGTAGAGCTGGGCCAGTTCCGATGGCGACTTCGGCGTGTACCGAAAGCCGACGTCGCAGTGCGTGCCCACGCCGTGGCCCAGATTGAGCACTCCTGCATCATATTGAGGCCCCACTTCTCGCAGGCGCGGGCGAAGGGCTGCTCGCTCTCGATGGTAAACTTGGCCCCGTACTCGTTGGCCAGCTTCAGCACGTAGCGCAACTGCTCCACGTGGAGCCGGAAGATCGGAGGTAAATGGTTTGGAGGGCATCTAGGGCAAACGCATTTATATTTCTTGGACAGGATTAACAGGATTAACAGGATAATTTTTAACTAAAATCTTGTCAATCCTGTAAATCCTGTCTAGAAAAGCAAGCGTTTGCCGTCATTTTGCGGGGATGTAAGATAAATGCGTTCACCCTAGGAGGGCATCCAGCCTTGAGACTTTGACGAGCCTGTTCCACACAAGACGCGCGTCCAAGCCCGGATGGAGGGCCTGGAGTCGTGCTATTGTGCCACTTCTTTCTGGTTCGATTTGACCGCCTGTCCCAGTTCCGTCCCCGCCACGGTGCCGAAGGCAGCCGCATATAGAATCAAGAAGGGCATCATCCCGTACTCGCCGACAGTGTAAGCTGTGGCGGCTGTGGCGATGGCGTAAAACGTCAGGATCACCTCACCGACAACACTCTTACTAACTCCTAATCTGTAGCGGCTCCGAACCCAGTTGCCCGCCAGCCCTTCCACCCGGAACTTAGGCGTGCGAGCAAACGTCCCTCCCCAGCGAGTCAGTCCGCTCCAGATGGCCCATGTGTTGCTCCACGCGATACCAATACCCACTAACATCAGCAGCGGGAAAGTCAGCAACCGCCACTCCCAGTTGCGGTAGAGATACCATTGCGAGACGGTGTAGGCCAGCGGAGGGCCCAGGCCCATCACCAGCCCCACCTGGCCCAGCGAAGGCGGCGTCACGTCGAACAGCAGCAGCGGCAGAGTAACCAGGAGCAACACCACCATCAGCGCGTGGGCCAGGTAGCCGCTCAGATGGACCAGCGCCATCAACTTCTGCGTGAGATTCAGCCGGGCGCTGCGCAACACTGGACCAATCAGTTTGCGCAGCGATTGCACCGAACCTTGCGTCCAGCGTGATTGCTGGCGCTTGAAAGCCGCAATTTGGGGCGGCAGTTCGGCCGGCGCATCGACTTCGGGCAAGTAAAGACAGTCCCATCCCGCCAGCTGAGCGCGATAGCTCATATCCAGATCCTCGCAGAGCGTGTCCGCCTGCCAGCCCCCGGCCTCCTCAATGCAACGCTTCCGCCACACGCCCCCGGTGCCGTTGAAGTTAATCAAGAGCCCGGCCCGGTTCCGCCCAGCCTGCTCGACCACGAAATGGCCGTCGAACGCCATCGCCTGGGCCCGGGTCAGCGGCGAGTAACTCCCATTGAGATGTGACCAGCGCGTCTGCACCATACCCAGCTGCGGGCGCTCCAGGAAGTAGGGGATCGTCTTGAGCAAAAAATCGGACCGTGGGCAAAAATCGGCGTCAAAGATGGCGATGTAGTTGCCCCTGGCACGTCGAGTCCCCCAGGCCAGCGCACCGGCTTTGAACCCCTCGCGCTCTGTGCGACGCAACACTTCAATGTCGACCCCCTGCTCGCGATAGTGGGCCGCTCGCTGTCGCGCCAGCCTGGTCGTCTCGTCGGTCGAATCGTCCAGGATCTGGATCTGCAGCCGGTCGCGGGGATAGTCGAGCGTAGCCACGGCATCGATCACACGTTCAATTACGTGGCGCTCGTTGTAAACCGGCACTTGAACGGTGACCAGGGGGAGATCATCGCGCTCGATAGAAGGGCGAGAGGGGCTTTCCTCGCGGTAATAGAGGAAGAGAAAGGTCAAAATGAACGCATTCAATCCGTAGACCGCCAGCCATAGAGCTACGCCAGCGTAGATCAATCGCAAAACGGTCATTTTAACCGCAATAGTTTATAAGCTTTGACCGGCATACTGAAACCCTCCAGATTGATAGGAGACAGTGCTTGGGCCTCTACGCTTCCTTTAGCTCGTTGATAGGCTGCCTCTGCCAGTAAAATCTCGCCCGGCCCCGCGACTTCTTCCAGGCGCGCTGCTAAGTTGACGCTGGAGCCGACAGCAGTGTAGTTCATCTGTTGTTCCGTCCCGATATTGCCCACCACGGCGTCGCCGACGCTGATCCCCATCCCATAGGAAAGGCGTCGGTCGGGGGGCAGGCTTTGGTGGAGTCGAGAGACGCCGTCTTGAATCTTCTGGGCAGCTCGAATCGCCCGCAGGACGTGGTACGGTTGACGGAGCGGTGCGTTGAAGATGCCCACCACGCAGTCGCCGAGGATTTTATCAAGCGTGCCCTCCTCGGACAGAATAGCATCGGCGCTGATCGAGAGGTATTGATTAAGCACCTCAATCAGCTCTTCGGGGTTGTGGCGGCGACTGAAGTCGGTAAAGCCACGAATATCCGCAAACAAGCTGGTGATTACCTGTCGTTGACCGCCGAGTTTCAATGCGTAGGGATCGTCGGGCAATCGCTTGATGACCGCCGGTGAGAGGTAGCGTTGGAAAAGCTCGTAGCTCGCCTCCAGGCGCCGCTGCTCAGTCAGATCATCCATCACGATGGCCACACCCTGCGTCCGATTGTCGGTGTCCTTGAGCGGAGAAAAGCTGATCCGCAGATTGACGCGGCCTCTTTCTGGCAACACGACTTCGTGCTCGTAATCTACCACCGGTTGGCCCTTCGACCTGATGCGTTCGATAACGGGCTTCAACGCTCTTGCCAGGGCGGGCGCCGCCTCATCGATCTGAGTACCGTTGGCGATCGCCGATGGAACTCCCAGGATACGTTCGGCCGCTTGATTGAAGAGCGTGATCTGTTCCTGGCTGTCGATGGTGATCACGCCGCTAGTGATGGAGGCAAACACGTTATCCATCAGCGTCTTGGCATTGGCGACGCTTTCGAACAGGCGGGCGTTCTCGATTGCCACGGCAGCTTGTCCCGCGAAGGCGACCAGCAGATCGCGGTCCCGGTCGGAGAAAAGGTCCGTAACGACCCGGTTGTCGGCGTAGATCACGCCCGTGGTCTGACCGCGCAATCGCAGCGGCACGCACAGGATGGATCGCAAACTATAGCCGATGACACTCTCCTGAGCCTTGAAGCGGGGATCCATCTGGGCGTTGGTGGTCAAGACCGGCTCGCCGCTGGTGGCGACTTGCTTGACGATGCTGCGACTGATCTCGAACGAGGAGGAATCGATCGTCTCCCGGTCCATATTGCGGGCCGCCCGAAACTCCAGCTCGCCCGATTCGGGATCGACCAACATCAGGTAAGAACGCTCGGCCCCGGTCAGCTCAATGATGCGGTCCATCACCTCATTCAGGACCTCCGACAAGTCCAGCGAGGAGCCAACGGCTTGAGAGATATCATAGAGAGCTTTCAACTCACTCTGCTCGTAGGCCAGCTCAGCTAATTCACGATCGATCTGCTTCAGGGACGCTTGAAAGTCCGAGATCCGCTTGGCAAAGCCGCTCGTTTCGATGTCCTGGGCCTCTTGGGCCAGCCGGTCCAGCGTGTCGTGAAGCGCCTTAACGCGCTTCTGGACCGACGATTGTAAGGGAGGGAATGGATCGCTCATAGTGACTTTCGTCGCTGCATTGGGCGTGACCTCTTGGCCTGAGCGAGTGGAGATGGGCCAACCGCGTTTTTCATAACTCTGAAGTCCTTTCCGGCATTCGAGGGGTTATTATATCTTACCTCGTTGCTCAGACAAGGGTATCTCTGAAATAATGTTCGTTCTAAATATCTCAAGCGGCAAATGAACATGCGCGAAGCGATTGTGGGAGGTTTCTCCCCGTAGCGGCGGTGGCCCCTCCGAGACTGCGCCCGGAACGCGACTATCGCCGTCTGGCATAGTCCCGTAGGGGCCGCCCCTAGGGGGAGACGCCCCTACATCGTCGCTGTCTACCACTACGGAGATTTTGCGCTACTGCTTCCAACCCATTTTAGTTTGACAATGTCACATTGGCAGAATTCAGACTTCCGAAGTCTAGAAAATGGCCTTGGAGCGCAAAAAAAAGAGATTTTGCAAAGATTCAGCCGGTGAAATGAGTGGTTGTAGACTTCGGAAGTTTAACCTGGCTTGGGCCCCTACCGCGCTCAATGTTTGGGCCGCAGTCCTGCTACATCTCAACCGTGCGATTATCGAATCTGGCCCAACCTCACGTCAGCGATGACCGTCCGCTCTTTCCAGGACGGCGAAGAGGCTCAAGTCGCCCTCGCGCCCCCCAGCGCGGAAAGTCTCTCGCACGCGGAAGCCGCTGGCAGCAGCCAGTCGGTCCATCTCCTCCTCGTCGATCAAGTGGCAGTAACGAAAGCCGCGTCCGCCCCGTCGCCAATCGAGCAGATGGTCACCCGGGTCCAGTTGCTCTTCATCGACGTCGACCTCCGACCAATCCACGATCTTGCGCCGGATGCGCTCGTGTGCCATAAACCGCCAGTTGGAGATGATGGCGCATCCGTGGGGGCGAAGCACGCCAGCGACGTCGCGCATCACCCGCGCCCGCAAATCGAAGCTGGGGATGTGATGCAGCACCGCCAGAACGACGGCGCAGTCAAAGCTCACCTTCTTTTGTCCAGGGGAATGGGGAAGCGGCAGATCGTCTGTCCAGCCCTCCCGGGTGATATCCAGCACGTGAAATTCCGCGCGGATGTTTGCCAGCTGCTCCGCCTCGGTGCGGGCAACTGCGATCAGCTCGGGCACCGCGTCGACGCCCACGTAGACAGCGCCGGGCCGCTCGTGGTCGAGCAGCCGCGCCAGCCGGCCGTTGCCACAGCCCACATCCAGCACGCGGGTTTGTTGCGGAATATGTGGCTGCGCGGCGGTGAGCGCCGGGTCCGAGATGGACCGGGTGGCAGCGAAGTGCTCGGCGAACGCGGCGTAGAACTCGCGATTGAGCGTCAGCAGACGTTCGATGGTTCGATCATCCATAAGTTGGGAAAGCACTTCCAATCAAAATCAAGCCGTTGCTATGAGCAGCTCAGTAGCACGCTCCAGCACGGCCTCGGCCACGGCGGCCTTGCTCATCAACGGTAACTCCTCGACGCCGCCGTTGCGATCCACCAACACGACACGGTTCGTCTCCGCGCCAAAGCCCGCGTCGGCGGCCGTGACGTCGTTGGCGACGATCAGATCCAGGCGCTTCGCCTCGCGCTTGGCGCGAGCATTCGCCAGCAGATCCTCCGTCTCGGCGGCAAAGCCAACCATCACGCGCGGATAGCCGGTCTCGCGCCTTCGCTCGGCCACGGCGACCAGTACGTCCGGCGTGCGGGTCAACTGCAGCACCAGATCATCCTCGGTCTTCTTGAGCTTCTGAGGAAACACATCAGTCAGCTGATAGTCACCCACGGCGGCCGCCATCAGGAGCAGGTCAGCCTGTGCCGATGCCTCCAGCACCGCCGCCTTCATCGCCTGAGCCGTAGTCACGTCCACCCGCTCCGCACCGATCGGCGTGGGCAAGGGCGTGGGTCCGGTCACCAGCGTCACCTCCGCGCCGCGATCCAGCGCCGCCTGAGCCAGCGCAAAGCCTTGCTTGCCCGACGAGGGATTACTGAGAAAGCGCACTGGGTCGACGAACTCGCGGGTCGGGCCGGCGGTGACCACTACACGCCTTCCAGTCAACGCCCCCTCGCGGCCCAGCACCCAGCGAACGTGGCCCAGGATCTCGTCGGGCTCTACCATCCGCCCCTCGCCCTCCAGTCCGGAGGCCATCCGCCCGCGGGCCGGCCCGGCGAAGTGGACACCCTGCTCCCGCAGCGTCTCGGCGTTGGCCTGCGTGGTCGGATGCGCCCACATACCGACGTCCATTGTAGGCGCGATCAGCACCGGGCAGCGGGCCGCCAGCGCCAGGGTGGTCAGCAGGTTATCGGCTATGCCAGTCGCCATCTTTGCCATCGTGTTGGCCGTCGCCGGCGCCACGACCAGCAGATCGGCGGCGTGAGCCAAACCCAAGTGGGCGATGTGGGTGGAGAGACCGTCATCGGCCGTCCGCCACAGGCTGGTGTAAGTTGGTCGGCCAGTCAAGGCCTCGAAGGTCAGCGGCGCCACAAAACGCGTCGCAGCCTCGGTCATCACCACGTCCACCTGGGAACCGACCTGCGTCAGGTGGCTCGCCAGGGTACAGGCCTTGTAGGCCGCGATGCCGCCGGTGACACCGAGAAGAACGTGTTTGTCCTTGAGCAAGGATACTTTCCTCATCTCATCTTTCATCCCATTCACCAATAGACCCGGCCAACAGGCACTGGCCGGGTCGTTTCGTCCGCTATGCGATAGGCCACATCAGCGATGGGCTCAACGCTCATCGCTGTTACGAGGCCATCAACAAAATGTCATGCTCCTCCGCCACTTCCCGCGCCGAGGGATGGATGTAATAGCCGAACATCAAGCGGCAGATCTCGCCCTCAATCGATGGCTCCACGCGCTCCAACACATCGACAAAATCCTTCACGACGCCCCCGCCAATGCGGGACTTGGCCTCCCCTAGAACGACCACGTCCTCTCCATCGCGCTCTCCTTCGCCATATAGATCGATCTCCACCGGCAGTTCATCCTCCATCGGGAAGAAGCGTCGCTGGAGCTCCTCGGCAGGCGCTCCACGGAGTGCAATTCCGTAGTGCTTCTGGAGATAAGGCGGCAAAAGTAAGCGGGCCACATCCTCCAGCCCATACCCGATGACGTCGGCCAAAGCCCACGGATCGCTCGGTGCCGGCCTGAGCCTCGGCCATCTCTTGCATCGTGGCCCGCAGTGCTTCCTGCCCTTCCTCAAAACGTGCAGCGCGCTCGTCGGCGCGATCCTAAGCCTGGGTCAGCCGCTCCAGGATTGCCTCCACCCGATCCATCCAATCTGCAACGCGCTCTTCAGATTCCACCAGCCGATCGTAATCCCGGCGGGTGACGCGGCTGGATTGGAGCCGATCATCCACGATAGCCACAATCGCCTGATACATCTCAGCCGTCAGCCCTTGATTCTGCCTCATCGATCCTTTTCCTCTACGCGTGTCATCTGAAACAGCTCGTCGCTACCATTATACTCAACGCGCTCATTCCCGACAAGCAAACGTGCGCATCAATTCTTGACCCGGCCGATCGTCATCCCGCCGCCGGCCGGTTCAGCGCGTAGACGATGCGCAGACCGTGCAGCGTGAGCCAGGGGTCCACCACGTCGATGGCATCGGTCTCGGAGGCGATGATCTCCGCCAGGCCGCCGGTGGCGACGACGCGCGTATCCGGCCCCAGCTCGGCCTTGAAACGCGCCACCATTCCCTCCACCAGACCCACGTAGCCGAAGAGCAACCCCGATTGCATACTGTGGACGGTGTTGCGCCCGATGGCCGACGGCGGGCGGGTCAGGTCGACGCGCGGAAGCTTGGCCGTGCGCTCGAACAGGGCCTGGGCCGCGATGCCGATGCCGGGCGCGATGGCCCCGCCCAGGTAGTCCCCGTCGGCCGCGACAGCGTCGAAGGTGGTGCCCGTGCCGAAGTCGACGACGCAGGCCGGCACGCCGTAGAGCGCTCGCACAGCGGCCGCGTCGACCACGCGATCCGCGCCCACCTGCTTCGGGTCGTCGTAGGAGATGCGCACGCCGGTGCGCACGCCGGCGTCCACCACCAGCGGCGCCAGCCCAATGTAGTCCCGACAGACTTGCTCGAAGGCCTGGGTCAGCGGCGGCACCACGCTGGCGAGGGCAATTCCGGTCACGGCCTCGACGGCATAGCCGCGATGATGAAAGAGCTCTTGCATCAAGATACCGTATTCATCGGGCATCTTGTCGTGGATGGTACGAATCCGCCAGCGCGGGCCAAGGTCATCACCCTCGTACAGGCCAAAGGTAATGTTAGTGTTGCCAATATCGATGCTCAAAAGCATAGGGCTCTCCCGATGTGATAGGTAGATACGCTTAGATGTGCTCCACCGCCAGGATTGCCAGACCAATCAGCAAAAAAACGATGGTTGCAAGCAGGTCTTGAGCGGTCAAGTGGAGCTGGTGCAAGCGCGTGCGGCGGCGCGCCCCGCGGAAGCCACGAGCCTCCATCGCCAGCGCCAGCGCCTCGGCGCGTCGGAAGGCGGACACGAAGATCGGCACGAACGTCGGCACCCAGCGCTTCACCTGATGCCACGGGGCCTGACCGCAAACGTCCAGTCCCCGGGCCTGCTGAGCCTTGGCGATCTTATCGACCTCGTCGAAGAGCGTCGGCACGAAGCGGAGGGCGATGGTCAGCACCATCGCCAGCTCACGCACCGGCAAGCCCAACCGTTCCAGCGGCCCCAGCGTCGCCTCCAGGCCGTGCGTCAGCTGGCTGGGCGAGGTAGTGAGCGTCAGCAGCGCGGAGATGACGATCAGCAGACAGAGACGGTAAATCTGGATCACCCCCCTCAGCAATCCTTCCCAGGTCAGCGTCAGGCCTCCGATCGCAACCAGTGGACGGCCTGGGGTAGTGAAGAAATAGAAGAAGAACATGAAAAACCCGAGCCAGAAAATAGTCCGCAGCGTGCGCAACAGAGCCGGGAGGGGAACACGGGCGAGGGTGACGAGCGCTCCGACAAAGGCTGTCAGGAGCAACATGGCCGGCCAGCCCGACGCCGCGAACGGCAGCGCCATCAGGAGCAGCGCCGCTCCCATCTTGACCCGCGGGTCCAGGCGGTGAAGCGCGGAGTCGGCGGCGACGTGCATTCCGGGTAGCAACATGTTCATCGCGCCGCTCCCACGATCTCGTCCGCCGCCTCCGGCACCAGCAGACGATCGGTGCGCACGTTCCAGCTTGCAGCCTGTAGTTTACCCAGCAGCTGCACCGCAGGCGGCGGCTCCAGCCCCACCACCCGCAGCTGTTCGACGTCGCTCAAAACCTGTCGAGTGGCCCCGTCGGCGACCACGTTCCCGCTCGCCAGCAGCATCACCCGATCGACCAGGCGGGCCACTGCGTCCAGATCGTGGGAGACCAGCACCAGCGTCTGATCCGCTTGAGCGTGCCATGCTTGCACGTAGGTGATCAACTCCCGACGTCCACCAGGGTCCAGCCCGGCGGTCGGTTCGTCCAGAATCAACACCTCAGGCTGCATCGCCAGAACACTCGCCAGCGCCACGCGCCGCATCTCGCCGCCGCTCAGCGTGAACGGTGTCCGCTTTATCATCGCGTCGTAGTCCAGCCCTACCGCCTCCAGCGATTGGCGGACGCGCGATGCAATTTCGACATCCCTCAGCCCCAGGTTTCGCGGTCCAAAGGCCACCTCCTCAAAAACCGTGGGCTGGAAGATCTGATCCTCCGGGGATTGGAAGGCGATGCCGACTCGACGCCGACAGCCCCGTGCCTCACTCGTGCGCTGATGGGCTGCCACGCCGTCGAGCAGCACGTGGCCCTCGATCGGTTCCAGCAGCCCGGCTAGGTGCTGCACCAGCGTCGATTTGCCCGATCCAGTGCATCCCACGACGCCGACGTGCTCCCCCGGGCTGATGGACAGGGTCACGTCGCGCAGAGCCACCCGCGCCAGCGGCGTGCCCGCGGCGTAGATGTGGGTCAGGTGCTCGACCCGGATCAACACAAAGCCTCCGCCAAGGCCTCAACTGTCAATGGAAGGCAGTTGGTCGATAGCGTCACCCCGCGTTCTCGCAGGCGAGACGCGAGGTCAACCGCGAAAGGCAACTCCAACCCCAGAGCCTTTAGGCATTCCGCTCGTCCAAACACCTCCTGTGGCGAGCCACCCAGCACGATCCGCCCGGCGTCCATCACCAGGACGCGCCGGGCCAGGGCCGCCTCCTCCATCGACTGGGTGATCAGTACCACTGTCATCTCCTGGGTCGCGTTCAGCTTCTGGATTGTCGCCATTACGCGGCGCCGGCCGGCCGGATCGAGCATAGAGGTTGGCTCATCGAAGATGATGGCGTCTGAACCGGTCGCCAGAGCACCGGCGATGGCCACCAGCTGCTTCTGGCCACCGGAGAGTTTAGATGGAGACGACATGCGGTAGTTGGTCAGGCCGACGATGCGCAGTGCCTCGGCGACGCGGCGGCGAATCTCCGCCGGCGGATAGGCCAAGTTTTCCGGTCCGAACGCCACGTCCTCCTCGACGGTGCTGGCGACGATCTGGTTATCAGGGTTCTGAAACACCATCCCCACGCGCTTCCGCACCGCCCACAAGTGGCGCCGATCGGCTGTCAGCAGCCCATCGATCCAGACCCGACCTGCTGTGGGCAGCAACAGCGCGTTGAGGTGTCGCGCCAGGGTCGATTTGCCGGAGCCGTTGGGGCCGATGAGGGCGACGAATTCACCCCGCTCGATGGACAGATCGACCTCCCGCAAAGCAGCGATCTTCTCGCCGCCCTCAAGCCGATACGTGTGGTGTAAGTCCTCAGTGGCGATGAAAGCCATTGAAAGATCTCGGAAGCTGGCTCAGTCGGATCGCTCGCGAGCGGCGGCAACGCGACCTTGCCCCACTGAGCGCAACGCGGCAACGGTGGGAATGGTGACGATAAGGGCCAGCGCGGCCTCGATCGGCACGTTCATCGAGAAGATGGGCGCCAACAAGGCCGCCGGCAGCTCACCGAGCCAGATCAACAACCCCAACACGCCGAAGGTATTAATCAGGGTTCCAACCAACCCGGCCATACCAGCCGCCAAGGGCGGCCAGCGACGCAGCAGCCGATAAGCGTAATAGGCCAGAACACCGATCAAGACTCGGGGGGCGAAGGCGGCCAGCAAAGCCAGCGGCAGGTTGCCTCCAGCGAAGGCGACGAACGAGGCTCCATAGAGGTACCAGGATGAGATAGCGAGCACCAGACCCACCATCCCGCCGACGACGGGGCCGGCGAGGATCCCAGCGACGATGGCCGGCAGATGCAAGCTGGTGGCGGCCTCCGTCGGGTTGGGGACGGGGATTAGCCCCAGCGGGGTGAAGGCCAGCACGATGGCCAGCGCGCCGAAGACGCCGGCGACGGCCAGGTCGTAGGTGCTAAGCCACGAGCGTTCTGCACGAGAGGTTTGTGTCAACGCCACGATCACATCCTCCATAGAAAACTATAGCCTGAGATCGGGAGGGACACGCAGACAGCGAGGGTGAAGGGCGTTTGCGTCTTTCGTCTCACCGTCTCGGTCGTTCCTGCGATCCCAGCGGTTGCGGAAAGCGATACACTTGGCATCTAAACAAGTCAATCCAGCGTGCTCGCGGCCCGACTGGGTCCGCGGCAGGGGTGATTGTACTTCAGGTGAGCCAGACGTCAAGTAAGCCCTGGCAGTAACCGTTCAGGTAGCGGTCGATATAACCGCCGAGAACGCAGAGAGCGCAGA
>CAYYTU010000080.1:4670-11687 GCA_964474655.1 uncultured Anaerolineales bacterium | reverse complement strand
AGGTCAGATAGAGGTTGTCAATGCAATGGCCGCCGGAGAGATAGATATCAACCGCAGACTTATATCTGCCATAGAGGGCAGGATAGACGATATCCGCAGCTTTAAAGACAGAGTCGGCAAGCAGGCTGTTGAGATAATGGTCTTCAATTCGGTCAGAGGGCTCAGGGAAAATAAGGATCTTGAGCCGGAATATTCCCAGTTAGAT
Organism: uncultured Anaerolineales bacterium; assembly: GCA_964474655.1. GTDB lineage: Bacteria > Chloroflexota > Anaerolineae > B4-G1 > B4-G1 > CAYYTU01. The sequence goes on along the minus strand of CAYYTU010000080.1, from coordinate 11,482 downwards.
AAAATAAGCCCGCTCCTCGGGCACCAACGGCAGCAGCTGCTTCACCGCGTCGCCGTGGGGATCGATGAACACCACGGCCTGCTGTGGGTTCTGGAGCGCCGCACGGGCCAGGTGCAGCATCAGCGTCGACTTCCCCTTCCGCGTCTTGGCCACGAAGAGCGGTTCACCCCCACGTGTGTGGGGAAAATTCTAAAACCTCTCTCTGCGCGTGCCGCTGGATGCTCCAATATAGATTGCGCGAGGAGGCGATGCTCCTACTCGCGCGGTTCAGTCAGGATGCATCAGTCGGCACACGGATCAGTTGAAGGCCATCGTAGTTTACCACGTCTCGCCTGGTTTCACCAGCCGTGCGCACTTTGAACCGCTGCTCGGTGTTGGTCGACCATAGCTGGACGATTCCGCCGGCACGTCTGGCCTCGCAGCATTTCTTCCACAGTCGATCGCGCACCATCGCGTTGACGTGGCCTACAAAGACGCCCGTATGCGGTTCAATCAGCCAGCGGGTCAGTTCACCGCGCAGCGAGGTGGGCACTTTTTCCAGGATCATTACCACCATCACGCACCTCGCTCGGGTTCTTGCGCCGCCCGCGTCATCTCCACCGCCACGGTGTGTTTGCACATCCCCAGGCCGTTGTGGGCAAAGTCGGGGCAATCACACTGCCAGGCGTCTTCCACCCGTCGGATGGTATAGCCCGAACTGTCAGGACGGGTCACGACGTTCCATACGCTAGGCGCACGCTGGCTTACCACCCAGTCACCGTCTAAGCCCCGCCGGGCACGCCGACGGCGGCGCTGGCGGGCCTCATCATCCGCAGACTTCGTGGAGCTGGTCTTTTGTACCAGATGATCCGGCGGCGTCCACCAGGGTTCGGGACGGGCCGGGTCACTGTCAGCCTCCTTGCCGGCCCGCAGCACTTCCGCCGAGAGATCAAGCAGGTTCTTGATGTCCGGCAGGATGCGCTTCAACAGACGGTGCTCTTTGAACGCTTCTCGACAGGCCAGCCGGACGCGAGGATAGATCTTCTCGGTCGATTCGGCGACCGTTCGAAAAGCGACCGGGATGGTCACCTCGGTCTTGTAAAGGTCGGCGATGTCGTAGACGAAGGAGCGTTGTTTGCCGGTATGGATGAAGCCCAACGCGGGAGAGTATCCCCCCGATACGATGGCCGCGTGGCACAGCCCGTTGAGCAGCGCGTTGGCCAGCGATAGGGCTCGGTTGGGCGGATCAGCGCTGCCCCAGCTGCTACGATCATAGCGTCGCCCGTGCCATTCCACGCCATACGTCTGACTGGCGCGAGCGTAGGCCTGGCGCACGCGCTGGCCCTCCAGGCCTCGAATCTGCTGCAAGCGGAGTTCGGAGCCCAGCTGCTGCTGGAAGCGATGTTCGTACATCCGCCGCACCACCTGCAACCGCTTTTCGGGATCGCTGGCCAGTTTGGCCTGGTGCAGCAGGTGGTAGGCTTTGCGGGTCTCGCCACCGCCCTGGGCATAGCAGCGGGTGCCGTCCTCGCCCACCCAGACGACCAGGCACCCACTGTCGGCCAGCGTCTTGACTGCGGCGTGGGTGATGGAGGTTCCCGGGCCGAGCATCAGCACGCACAGGGCGGCGGCAGGGACCATCGTGCGTCCGTCCTCATCTACGGCCTCGACGGCCTTGTGCTTTTGTTGGATACACGTATGTTCCAGGTAAAGGTAGGACAGGCTATCACGCACTTTGGGTAGTTCATGCAAATCGCGCATATGATTCTCCTATGGGATTGTTAAGGTACAAACCCGGGCCTGTACGGTTGTCTTCTTGCAAGAGCAGGTCGCGATCCCGCTCTATGCGTGTGCAAGTTGCAAATGGCAAGTTGTGAGTATACGGATCAGGTTCGAGGCGGGGCCAGCGAGAGCAGTCCGAAGCCAAAGGCCTTGCCGCTGCCGATGCCGGTCCGAACAGCCTCCTTGACGCCATCGGGGTCTTTCACCTGCAGCAGCCCGTCAAACTGGACGGAGAACAACGTCAGGCGTTGTTTGGTGTCTTGCCGGTATAGCTGGCCTCCAACCTTCTTCTGGTCGCTGGTCCGCACCGATAGGATGCTGAAGCCGTTGCGTGCGGCCTTGCGTTCTATCCACTCTATTTGCTCTTCCTCGCGCTGTAGTCCGACCCGTTTCTTGGAGCCGTCGGGCAGCCGCCGTCGAGCAGTGGGGTTGGCCCGCAGACGGAAGGCCAGGTTTTGGCCGGCTCTCAAGTCGAGATCGAACGCTTTGACCGCCGGGTTGGGCTCGTTCACCGGCAGCAGGTAGCCGCGGGCCTCCGATTCCGCCAGCCAGGTCCAATCGGGTAAGGTCCAGGATTGGACCAGCAGGGTCAGGTCGCCGCTGCGTCTATCCTGATTCAGCCGGAAGAGCACGCGCTCCTCGTCGGCGTCCAGATCATCGGGGAAGGCGCCCATGATGCTGCGATGGAGCTGGTAGCGGTCGGCGATCTCGCTCTGCACGCGACGACTGCGAGGGTTGAGGATCAGGCGGGAGAGGTACATCAGTCCACCTCCTTTCGCGGCGGGGCCGATATGAACGTTGTACTTACGTGGCGCGGGGCGAAGCGGCGCTCGGCGAAGGAGACCGGTTGATCGGAGCGCACGTCGGGCCCGTCGGGGTCCTCCAGCACCAAACGCAGCTCAGGTTTGGGCTGTTGATGGTCCGGCCCCAGCCAGGGGAACGCCTTTAGCGCATCGATTAGGTCGACGTCCGGCTGCAAACCATCCTCCAGCCAGATCGGCTCGCCGGGCACGAAGGCCTTGCGGCCCAGGTAAAGGGGCCAGTGGGGATCGCGCAAGGCATTATGAAGGTTGGTCAGCAGGCCGAGTTCATCGCCCTCCAGCCCAACCAGGAAACGGGCGTCGGCCAGGTAGTAGCGGCGGGAAGGCTCGGTATCCTTGGTGCCACTTCCCCCGGCCTTGAGGATGTCCATCGCGGTCTGGTAGTCATATTCGACACTGCCCTCCTGGTCCACGCGCACGCCCATTTTTAGGGCCGCCAGGTCATTCACCGGCTCATCGCGAGGACGACCCAGCGCGGCGCAGAGCAGCCCCACCACCCCGCTCTTCGAGGGCTCCCGCCCGGTATCGCGCACGCTAAAACGGCTTTGCACGCCCCAGGACTGCATCGGAGCGGAGAGGCGCAGCAATAGGACATTCATGCGGCCTCCTCCTCGGTGGGCAAGGCCGCGACCACCGTGCCAATCCACTCATCTTGATTCTCAACCCGATCATCCGCCAGATGATCCAGCGATAGCTCGGGGTCGAGCGACAATGCGGACACACTGGTCAGGGTGTCGGTGCCATAGACCTGGCAGAGGCGCCCCCAATAAGTATCAAGCTCTCTGACGGAGGGAGCGACCAGGCCGGAATCGCGGTATGATCGAACGGGTTTCTCGAAGGCATTGACCAGGGACCAGCCCATACCATCCTCTCGCACGACGACCAGCAGGAAGTCGGGCGGGTTGTGGGCCGCGAAGGCGTTCTGCTTACCGCTGGGCACGGCCTCGATGGCGGCGCGCAGGAAGCCCTCGACGGTGCGGGCGGCCAGATCGGCGTCGTCATTGAGGTTTTTCACCAGTTGATCCCAGTCGATGCGAGCATAGCGGTAGAAGCAAGCGCTGTTGTAGCCGGTGAAGCCCATCATGCCAGCCCCTGTCTCCTCACCGGGTGCCAGGTCGTCCACAGCGGTGTAAAAGTCCATCTCCATCGTCACGCGATGGGTGGATAGGGCGTGGGCCACCTGGCAGGCGGCGTCCAGGTTCAGCCTGGGTTTCTCGGCCAGCATGCGACCGAAAAGCGCGATGTCCGGCGCGCTGGTATGCCCCTCGTGATCTCGCACGAGTCGCCGGGCCACTTTCCCCACTGTCTTCTTGTCCGATAGCTCATCCCAGGTTTCCAACAGCGTCTCGGCGATGTGGTCCATCTCCTGCTCGCTGATGTAGAGCAGGACGGCTGTCTTCTTGTTTCCATCATCGTCACCCTTCTTGCTGTCCAATTTGCTGGCGTACTTGGGCACAAAGTCAGCCAAAACACCGTTCACGTCCTCCGCAGGCTTGCCGGCCTCAATCAGTCGTTTGCTCAGCCGATGCATCAGCCGCTTGGTGCGCGTGCCAAGCTTGACCTCGGTGGTCTTGGCGAAGACGGGCGTAGTGCGCATAGCGCGTTTGATGCACTGGGACGAGATGCGAGCGCGGCGGGCGCCCCCGAACTCGCAGTCCTTGGGGTTGTTGGTATCGTCACGGTTCAGATTAGACGGGGCGAAATTCTGGATCATATGCAATTCGATGAACATTTTTAACTCTCCTTTGTCTCTTGATTCGTATCTTGATTTTTCCGTGAGCGCCCCCAGAAAGAGCGCGCCCAGTGCTTTTGTACACGTTCGCGATAGTCGGGATGGCTCCAGGCCATCCTATCGCGTAATAGTTGGTGCCAGTTGACGGGCACTTCCTTGGACTTCAAGAAGCTGACTGCCTGGCGCAGGTAGTCGTCCAGATCGTCGGGGTGGGCGGCCAGCAGGGTGGTGAAGCGGCGCTCGATGGCGGTGTTATCCCCCTGGGGCTCGCAGGTCTTGGCGAAGTGATCGCCCATATTGCCCTTTCCACCTTTCTGCGGGTGATAGGCGAAAAGAGCGGCTACCACATAATAAGCATCCTCTTTCCATCGCTGAGCGTCGCCCGACAGCCAGGGGACGACGTAGCGGTACATATCGGGCACGGTGCCGGGCGGATGGCCCAGCCCGCGCCGCAGGGCGGCCAGTGCGCCACGGTCGTCGCGCTTGCTCTCCAGATAGTTGACGAATGGGTGTCCTTTTTCTTCCATCAAAGCCTCCTTAATGGGTTGATATGTGTGCCAATTGTTCAGGGTTGCAACACCTTCTTCAATCCAGCGCCCAGTTGCCCACGGGCGCGAACGACTGCCTTGAGTTTATGCGGGTCGTGGCTCACGTTATCGGCCACGCGGTCGAAGGCGTCCCAGGCCGCTCTCCTGAGCGTCTCCTGCCAATCGGTCAGAGCGGCTATTGGATCTTCCGGCATAGCCTTCATGGTCTCCTGGAACGGCGTCTCCAGTTGAACCCAATAGTAACGTCCGACGGCCCATTGACCCATTAGTTGGTCCAGGTCCTCACGGGCCGGTTGTCTTCCCTCCTCAGTATCGGCCTCGGGCGAGAGGATGAAAGTTGCCAGGGTGCGGGCCGCGCCCCAGAGCTGACTGGAGACGCTCTCGGCCATTTTCAGCGCATCATCTAGGCGCTCGACCAGGATTTCTTCTTGCAAGTATTCGAGAGGGAGCGGCATGTGCTCGCTGCGATAGAAGTTGACCTTGGCGCGGCTCTTCGACATACCCAGCGCCATGTAGCGGCGGGTCTGATGGATCTCCAGGCATCCCTCGTCCACCAGCTCGGCGAGCCAGTCGAACACCAGTGGCGGGCGGTATCCCTTGGTGCGCAGGCGGAAAAGGGCCGCGCTGTCGCGCCAGAGCGCGCGCCCCTCGCGGAAGGAGAGTGACCGGAGCCCGCCTCTGCCTTTATCGGCATAGTGCATCATCGGCTCCAGAATGCTTTTCTTCAAGCGCAGGGCTGGCGCCTCGGTCATTCCCCGCACGATGGGCCCGTCGGCGGTCGATTCCGGGAAGAACAGGATGCGGCGGTTCTGCCACGTGAGATAGTCCAGATAGCCCAGCGGGACGGAGCGTTCGGGCGTGAAGGGATCGTCCATCTCCCAGACCGGTCGGTCATTCTCCTTCGCCTGCCCCGGCAGCTTCTCGTCCGGATAGCGCAGCAAATTGAGCGCCAGGGTCTCGAAGAGGTTCTCACCCTGCACGAAGAAGACGATGCCGCCGGTGCAGGGCGCATCGGTGTGTGAAAGACGTCCCATACCGAAGCCGCCTAATCCGAAGGACTGGATGGCGAGCAAGGCCCGCGCGGCCTCGGCGGGCGTGAGAGCGGGATTCTCCTCCTCCAGGTGATGATCGAAGAGCGTGGCGTTGCTACCGTGGGCCACGTCGTGGATCAGTCGATTGATGGACGCGGGGTCCGGGACACGCTCGTCGGCGGCCTGGTAGAATGGACGATCGGGATCAAAGAGATTGAAACAGTGGTCGTATTTACTCAAGTAGGTATCCAGCCGCTGCTCGTCCCATTGATGGGCCTTCCAGAGTTGATCCCACTCGCGCCAGTCGCGCGGGCCATCGAAGGCACGATGGAGTACAGCCAAGAGCAAGCGATGGAGCGCAACCGTGACCAGCGGGGACTCGCCGTGTAGCTCGCGCAGCCGGTGGGATTGGACCAGCACGTCGCGCAGGCCTAATTCCACCGGCGCGCCATCGTTGCGGGTGCAAGGCATCCATGGGGCTTCCAGCAGGTTGAAAGTTTGACTCATGACATCTCCTTTTCAATTTCCAGTCCAAATTCGGTGCTCAGGCGAAGTGCATAAGACGTACCCTGAAGCGGACAGAGGCCCTTGGTGAAAATCACCACGCGGTGGTCGTTCAACAACGGATGTTTCCGCCAGCCCTCAGGCACCGCATGCTCCAAAAATTGCTGCACCACCGCGCCGTGACTGACGTTTAGTGTATATTGGGCAATCTTTTCGGTCAAATTGGGATCCGGTTCCTCGGTGAGGTCCACGACCGGCCCGCTGCCGTCGAGTTCCAACGTCAACCCGGCCTCGGTGCGATGGAGGCAGACGAGGGGGATGCTCGGAGGTCCCAGGCGCGTGAGCGCCCGCAAAGCCTTGTGGAGTTCGGGGCTTTCTTCCTCCAGCATCGGGTTGCGCTGCTTAAGGAGACGCT
>CAYYTU010000080.1:0-4570 GCA_964474655.1 uncultured Anaerolineales bacterium | reverse complement strand
AGGTGTCCGGGCCGAAGTCGAAGGTGTCCTCCTGGACGTCTGGCCTGGTGATCAGCAGGCGTGGCGCGGCGAGAGGCTCAGGACGACCGTCCCGCTGATGGCGATGAAGCCGACCGGCGCGCTGAATCAGCAGGTCGACCGGGGCCAAATCGCTGACCATCACGTCGAAATCCAGGTCCAGGCTCTGCTCGATGACCTGCGTGGCGACGACGATGGCTCTCTCCGGCCGCTCGTCGCTCTCCTTGCCGAAGCGGGAGAGGACATCCTTCTCAATCTCGTCCCGCCATGCCGAGGGGAAGCGGGCGTGGAAGAGGATCAGATCATCGTCGGAGACGATACTGGCCTCCTGCAGGACCCGGTATATCTCCTGACTCCGCCCCACGGTGTTGCAGATGACAGCCGCACAGCCGCCATCGCTCAGGGTGTTCTTCAGCTGCTCTACGACGGACGCCGGCTCCCGTGCGATCCATTCCAACGCCACGGTGCGACTCTCCGGCGTCTCCAGCGACACCACACCGACCTCGCCTTCCGTCGCCCAGGTGATGGATGGATAAGATACGTCCGGCAAATCCTCATCCGGCACACCGGCATAGGCCTGCAACAGATCGCGTCGCGCCCGCTTCGGGAGGGTGGCGGAAAGAATGACCACCGAGGTGCCGATGGCCCGCAGCCAACCCAGCAGACGCTGGAAAAGCGTGGACATATAAGTATCGTAGGCGTGCACCTCGTCGAAGATGACCGTCTTGTGGCTGAGGCCCAGGAGCCGGACGAAGAAGTGGCGCGTCTGCATCACGCTGAGAAAGGTCTGGTCGACCGTGCCGACGCCGAAGGTGGACAGCAAGGTGCGCTTGCGCGGCAGGAACCATTTCATCGCGGCCAGCGTGCCTCCATCGCGCTCGTCCATAGTCTTTAGCTGGAGTTCTTTCATATCCTTCGACCATTGAGCCTGGCTGTGGATCAGGTGCAGGTTTACCAAGCTATCCGGGTAGCGCTTTGCCAGCATCTTCTTTGCACGGGTGAACATCTGGTTACTGGTGGCCATAGTGGGCATCGCTATGTACATTCCCCGCTGCTGACAGGTGTGCGCCCAGTGGTCGGCCAGGTAGAGGGCAGCCTCGGTCTTGCCGGTGCCCGTCGGAGCCTCGATGATCGCCAGCGAAGGGCGGTCCAACTGCGCTGCCATTTTGACGGCTATTTCTTGCATGGGGTTAGGATTAAAGGGAAACAGGCTCTGGAACGCGGCGGGCTCGGCCGGAGGCTGCCACCCGATCCAGCCAAGTTTCCGCAACGCCTGGTGTGCCTGCTCGGCGGCTTGCTCGACGTAGCGTTCGGGCTCTATCGGGACCTCTTGATAGGGAAAGTATTTCTCCATCGAGCCGATCCAGTCGGCAGCGGAGACCAGGCCGGATAGCAACGTCAGCAATGCGCTTGTTTCCACTTGCGTTTTTCCCAGGTGCTCAATATATGGTGGCCCCAGGAGGTCTTGAAGCACGTGGAAAAGCTCGTGTCGGATCTCATGCCAGGTATCATCCCCTACCTGAGTCGACTTTAGCCTCTGCACGTCCCCAGGCGGCGGCCATGCTCCGTGGTGCCCGCCGACGCTTCGGGCGATATGCTTCGCCGAACATCGCAACAGGCCGCTTTCTGTTTTGAGCAAGGTTTCCAGCGATTTGGCCGAGATGGTACCGTGGGGACAAGTTTGTCGCGAGAAGAGCTGGGGAAACGATAGGCCCGCTTCGGTCAGCGGCTTCATCGCCGGTGTATACTTCCGCTGGAAGCAGGGGCTGGCTTTGCCCAAATCGTGCAGCCCGGCCCAGAAGGCGATCAGCCGGCCGGTATCGTCCTCATCCAGGCCCAGCGCGTCGGCGAATTGGGCGCGAACGCCATCGGTCAGCACCTCGTTCCACATCATCAAGGCTACCTGGGCCACGTCGATCATATGACAGATGAGCGAATGGGTCTGCGTCTTGTCGTCGCTGGTTTTAGCCCACAATAATTGCCAGCGGGGGATCGGCTCGACATCGTACAGATCAGCCAGATTTATCGTTTCGCCCACCAACGCCTCCCGAAGATCCTCCGGTTCCAGCACCTCCACGTCCGCGCCCCAGCCGCGAATCCAGGGCAGCATCTCCTGTAGCTCGGCCACCTCCGCCCGCCAGATCAGGTATCCATTAGGCCGCTCGTCTACCGTCTCCGAGCGATGCCACTGAGTTTCCTTCACGCGATGAGCCACCCGTGGATGAAAGCGCAGCACCACCTCCACCGGCTCAGCCTCAGTGTACCAGATCCCCCAAGCGTCGGCCAGCAGCTCGCTCGGGTCGAAACCTTCCGGGATGTTGTATGTCTCGTCCAGGATACGCACGGACTTGATGCGTTCGATCTTGAACGTCCGTACCGCCTTGGGCGGCTCCCGCCAGCCGATGACGTGGACCGTCCGGCCTACCGCATAAGGCTCGATAAAGTAAGGGGCGAAGGTATACTCGAAGACCTGCTTGTCGGACATCTGATGCTCAATGTGTATCTTGCGTCCCTGAGACCATGCCTGGGTTATCGTTTTCAAAGCATCCAGGTATACGGGATCGCGTCGCCGTGCTTGAGCGTCCATCACATCGGCCGATGCACTCAGGTGCTCGCTGATCAGTGGCGCCAGCTCCTCCAGCGCGATTCCCAGCTTCCGCAGCGCTGAGGCTGCGTGAGGATTGTGCTTATCCGTGCGCGTGGCCATCAATCGTGCCGCCAGGTGAAAGGCCATGGCTTCGTGCAGCGTCAGTTGCACGTCGGTGAGGTAATGATCACGGTCAATGGCCAGTTTTCCATCGGGCGTCTCGTAGACACAGAACTGATCCAGGTCTGGCAGATAGCGATAGATCGTGGAGCGATGCACCCCCACCCGTCGGGCGATCTCCACCTGGGTCAGCCCCTCTGGATGTTTCAACAACAGCGCCTTAATCTGTAGTAATCGTTCAGCTTTGTTAACAGCTTTGCTCATTGCAATCATCCTCCTTGTCTCGTTTATCTCGTTTGTCCATCTGTTGCGGGTGATTCTATGACACCATAGTTGCCTGTCAAATCCCGCACCAGATGGACAGAATTCATTCACTTGTTCGCTTGAAGGGCCATAGACCTCCTCTGTCATCCTCAGCGTAGAGGTATCCCGCTTCCTCCATACAGGGCAGGCGTCGCGCGACGGTCGAGCGGGCCACATCCAGTCGGCGTGCCAACTCCGCTTGTCGGATGCCCTGGTTTTGTCGGATGATCTCATCCATTCGTTTGCGTTCAGATCTTTTCTTCTGCCAAAATGCCATCTCGCCACCTCCATACCGTGTTTTGCCCACAGTATAGAGGTGACGTGTTGCAGGTAACGCAACAGGCATGCGGATTATGGTTCAGTTCTCCTGGATCCGGCAGTGTGAGCAGTGCGTCCGTTAGGATGGAAAGCTGTGGCGAGGGTGAAGGAGAGCCAGATAAAAGGCTCGATCATCGCCTGCATTTTGCACTATGTTCTGGATCGCAATACCCTCGAAGATTGTGGTTTCCCACCCGAAGTTTCGCCCTTGCTCGTGGGATAGCGAGCTTCTACCTCGCCGTCGTATTACTTCTCCTGCGCCCACAGCTCGCGCAGGAACTTCTTGACCCGGCGTCGGACGTAATCGTCTGGGTCGAATCGCGCCATCTCCTCCAATTTCTCCACCACGTCCGGCGGCACATCCTGATGACCCCCCGACCTGTCCAGATAAGCATCCAGGAGTGTTATGGGCCACATTGGTTGGCTAAAATAGGGCACATTCCGGCCAAATTGAATGTCACAGCTGTGGAGCTGGACGAAGGGCGATCACCCTGGTGCGGGAAGCCGTGAGCCAGGGGTACATTGATGTCTCCCACGTGATGCTCGACACCTCCCTCATTGCTGCCTACAGTGACTTGGCTCGCTTCTTCCCCGATAGCTCCACCGACTTCAGCGAAGAGGAGGGAGACTGGATCTACCCCAAGAAATGGGCGAGACGCGTCTTGGGTTTCAAACTGTCCCTGGCCTCGGCCAAGGACGGCGAACCAATTGATGCCGACGTGGTGCCAGCCAACCTCAACGACAACACACTGGGCAAACAGAACGTTCGCACCTCTGGACATTAGCGTGGAGTTTGTCCTGGGAGATGCTGGCTATTGCTCCAATCCCTTGCGCGATCTGGTGGGCGAAGTGTTTCACTTCAACCCCCGCAATGGCGCTAAACGGCGGAAGGAGTACACCTATCTGGATGATCCAGATGAGGAGGTGGAGGCCAAGCGCAAGTTGCGCGCTCTGATTGAGCGCAGTTTCGCGCAACTCAAGCAGCATTTTGGGCTGAAGAACTTGCGCGTTCGGGGCCTGACGCAAGTAGCCCAGTATCTGCTGTCGCGATGTACGGCTTACATCGCCCGCGTTGTCTTTGCACATCGGGTTGGACGCCCCGACCTTAAAGCGTCACTCAGCCGTTTCCTGTGGTCGTATTAGATTGTGAAGGAACTTTTATGCAGAAGTCTCAGCGGTGTGTTACGCACATGTTACGCAATTGCAATCATCATAACCTTGAGT
>CAYYTU010000079.1:9654-11863 GCA_964474655.1 uncultured Anaerolineales bacterium | reverse complement strand
GCCCGCTCGTAGCTGGCCCGCGCGCCCGCGTAGTCGGCCACATCGTCCAAATGGGAGCCCAGGTTGTTCCACAGCGTACCGGCGTTCTCCACAGCTGAATCTTCAGCGGCTGAAGATTCAGCCGCGGCTTTTTCGGCCCACTCGGCCACGGCGCGGGCGTGGGGCCGCAGGGGCTGGAAGCGCTCTGGGAGGCCGGTTTCGAGGGCCTGGTAGGTCATCGTGGCCAGGGTGTCGGCTAAAGAATCGAGAATGGAGAATTGAGAATCAAGAGTTGAGACTTGAGCATTAAGAATCAGGGCGCGGGCGTATTCGGCCAGCAGGGGGTGGATGGTGGGGCCGGTGTCTTGTGCGTCATCGGGCAGCTCCAGCAGGCCCAGGCCGGTCAGGCGGTCCAGGGCCTCGTCGCATTGGTCCTGGCCCAGGTCGGCGGCCCGCTCCAGCAGCTCGTACGGAATCGGCTCGTTGGGGGCGCAGTAGCCGGCCATCAGGAAGAGCCGCCGGGCCGTCTCCTGCTCCACCTCCTCCCAGCTCAGGGCGAAGGTGGCCATCAGGTCCAGGTCGTGGCCGGTGGGGTTGCCCAGCTCCTGGCGCCAGTTCCGCATCGAGCGGTGGCTCATCATCTCGTCCAGCTCCTCCAGGTAATCCGCCACGCGCTTGCGGCGGTAGCGCTTCAGGTAACGCCCGGCCAGCTCCAGCGCCAGCGGCAGGTGGCCCAGACGCTCGGCCAGGGCGTCCAAGACTTCCGAGGTTTCGGAAACCTCGGAAGTCTTACGCAGGAAGGCGCGGCTCTCCTCCGGCGTGAAGGTGTCCAAGCGCAAGGGGCGCAGGTCCATATCGGCGGGCCAATCGGTGCGCCGCGCGGTGAGCAGCACGCGCAGCGGCCCGCCGCACAAGCGCCCCAGCCACTGGCGGGCCGCGCCCACGTCCTCCAGATTGTCCAGGATGATCAGGCGGGCCCCGTTTGCTCTCCAGGTCCGCAGTGTCACCGCCAGTTGGTCGGGCAACTTCCCCGGCCAGGGCTGCAGATCCATCGCCCGCCCACAGGCGGCGATCTCGCTCGCGATGCCCTCCGGCTGCGCGGCGTTGATCCAGTGCACGCCGTGGAAGAAGCGCCCGTAGCGGTGGGCGAAGGCGATGGCCAGCTGGGTCTTGCCCACGCCGCCCATACCCTGCACGGCCTGGGTGACGAGGGTGGCGCCTTCGCCGTGGAGCAGCGCCTGGGCCAGGCGCTTGAGGGGCCCCTGGCGGCCGGTGAAGCGGGCGTTGCGCTGGAAGAGCAGGCGGGAGCCGGGCGGCAGCGGGCCGGGGTCGGGGATGGGGCCGTCGGGGTCGGGCGGGTCCGGCGGATCGTAGGCCGGCGGGCGCGGCTGGCCCTCGATGTGGACGTTGAAGATGTCACGCGCGTCCCCGCCGACACCAACGCTATGATCCTGCGCCGAAACCGTCATCGGATAACTCCCTTACGCATTACGCATTACGTTTTACGTTTTACTTTCGCACGTTACTCTCGCTGTTATCGCCGACCACGTTGCCGTCGCCTTGGATATTGGTCACGCTCCCGCCCACGTCGCCGCCGACGGCGACGGAGTGGTCGCTGGCGGTGACGGTCACGGCTGAAGATTCAGCCGTGACGTCACGCTCGGGCTGGGCAGCCTTCAGCAGGGCCTGGGCCTGGCGGAGCAGCTCCTTATCCCTAGGCGCAGCGGTAGATTCCAGCTCCTCCTCAAGCACCAACTGGCGTCCCTCGGAATCCGGCTTGGCCTCCACGTTCGCGACCGCATCAGTCACGTCGACCTGGTCGCCGTAGCGGTCGATGAGCAGCTGCTTCAGCGCGGCGTAGCCGTCCTTGACGGCCTGCTCGGCCGTCGGCTTCAGGCCCAGCGCGGCGCCGGTGGTCACGGCGGTCACGATCAAGCTCAACGGTTCCATCGTCGGTTCCTCCTGTGTTCGCTTTCCAAGATCAAGATCCAATCGAAAACGGCGCTCTCCGCTCCCAACTCGATGGGGCAAACAAAAGAGCTTTAGAGGCGTTAGAGGCCGTTTTTCACACGCGGTATAGCTTACCACCTTGTTCGTCTGTAAGGCGCTTAGAACGCAATCTAAGAGCCCAAGAGGGGCCGTTGAAGGTGCCCGTTGAACGGCCACCTTGCATTTTCAACGTGCCCATTGAACGGGGCCATTCAACGGCCCCGTTGGAGTGCAAAACCCG
>CAYYTU010000079.1:8101-9554 GCA_964474655.1 uncultured Anaerolineales bacterium | reverse complement strand
TCGTAGCGGCCGCGTACGCGCTCCGCCTCTCGCTTCCTTCGCTCCCGCTCCGCCTTGGACAGACGCCGCTCTTCATCCAGCCGCTCCAGATCCTCCAAGGCCGCGCGGGCGTCATCGCCGGTCGCCTGTCTACGCTTGCTCACAGCACCTTCTCCTCAATATGATTGACAAACCGTTCGTATCCGCCGTAACTTTTGCCGTCTCTTGTGCCAACACCGGTGATACTCCTGGTATCCGGAGCGTACTCCCAGATCGTCTTGCCAAAGGAGGGACATTCCCGCAGCTTAACGTCGATGGGAATGGGCGGAAGCACGAGATTGCCAAATGTATCCACCAGCGTCTTGAGCTGCTCGGAGGTCTCCTTTGTCCGACGGTCGAAAAACGTCGGCAAGACTCCCAATAAGGAAGCCGCCTCTGGGCGAAACTCCTTGACATTCCTCAAGAACAAGACTACTTCGTTGACACCGTCGACGGCCAGATAGTCGAGCTTGGTGGGGACGATCAGCCAATTGGCTGCCACCACCGCTGACCGATGGAGCACGTCGACCGAGGGGGCGCAATCTATGATAATGACCTGGTAATCTTTACCAAGTTGCCCCAGCGTTCGATCCAGGAAGTCCTCGCTGAAAGGCATCCCGCTCAGTGTTTCCTTGGCCTCGCTGGTCTGGGCGTTGCTCGGGATGACGTCAAGCCCAGAGCGGGCGGTGGCAACCAACGGGTCGTCAATTCGATCCCGGTACCAGTCGACCAAGCGCGAGATGCCCGGTTGCTTGTCCAGCCCCAATGCGGTGGAGACGTGTCCTTGCGGATCGGTATCCACGAGCAGCACTCGATGCCCACTCCGAGCCAGCTTGTGCCCCATCGTCACTGCTGTTGTTGTTTTGCCTGTCCCGCCCTTTTGATTTGCAACTGCAATTATCGGCATATCTCTGTCCTTTTGCCTCTTTGTTTCATCAGTGGTCCTGTCGTTTATTCATATGTTTATACCAAATTTCGGCGGTCTCTATTTCAATGCCAGCCTCTATTAGTTTATCTTGATCCCACTGAGCTGTCCATTGTCGACTGCGGGCCAGGTTTTTTAATACAGACAGCTGATCTTCAGATAACTCGCCTAACGTGGGGAACGGCGCTGGGGGTTGGTGATGGGCCCGTAGTTGGTTGACGAGATACCCAGGCTTGCCTTCAAAGTCTTGCGTATCAAGATAGAGAAGCCAGGCTCTGATCAATGTAGGGTTTATTCTCTTGTCGCTAGACAGCTCGGTCAGTGGCGTTCCGGTGATTCCGAAGTCTGAAAGTAACTGATAGGTCAGATGGTAGTCTGCTTTTTGGGCAGGAGCAGGAGTAGGGTTGCTTTCTTCTACTACTTCTGCTTTTTCTTTGGGTCTTTTTGTTTCTTCTTTACTACATGAGTCTTCTTTATGCCTCCCCGTTTTTCTGGTAGTAGGTTTTGGGG
>CAYYTU010000079.1:5941-8001 GCA_964474655.1 uncultured Anaerolineales bacterium | reverse complement strand
TTTTGGGGGAGTAGCAGGGCGCTGTCTTCGCCGTCGGCGATATGTCTTTCGCAAGTTTTTTTGACACGATTGGGGACGTCGTGGAACTTGCCCAGGGCGACCTGGCGCACGATCTCGGCTGGCAATTCGATGATGAACGTCTCCAGCGGGTTGCCCATCTTCAAGTGGCTTTCGATCCGCAGAAAGTTATGGAAGAGAGCGTCGAAATGGTACTCGAGGGCTCGCATCTTACCCGCCAGGTCGGGCTGGGGGGCAGTTTCCGCGGTGTGGTAGACGCGGCGGGTGAAGAGGAGGCCCAGTTTGCGCAGGTGTCGGGCGTAGCGCCGACGGGTCTTTTGGGAGCAGCCCATCGGAAGGTTCGATTGTTTAGGGCATGGCGCTTCCGACGACCATTTGAAGCGCAGAAGGTGGATGATCCAGAGGGCCTCGCTATCGGAGAGGCCGAGGTGGCGGTAGTGCTGCAAGAAGAGATTAGGGATGGCGGTAAAGCCTGCTTCCAGCAGATCACTCCCGAACCGGAGCTCGAGCTGGTACTGTGATCGTTTCATTAAGCCCTTTTTGCGTTTACGTAGAGTATGGTATAATGGGGGCAAGAGGGACCTATAGAGCGAAATCAATAACAGGAGGTCACCTCGCCCATCGGCACAAGGCCGCCGCACTGTTTCCCCGCAGTGGCGGCCTTGTTGCGTTTCTATTCAGCTTGGTCCAGATGGCCTACCAGGTCAATCGGTGTCCTGCGGACACCGTCATCATCTAGGTTCGACGAACATAATTGATCATATCCAAGATGGTCCGTTTGCCTTCGTTATCCAGATCTTGGGAGCGGAGTGCGATTTGCTCCACCAGCATATCGCTGTGGTATTGCTCGCGGTATGCTGGGATGTCTTCGGACGTCACGGTTTCGGCGAAGAAATAGCTGATGGGCACTTGAAAGGCCTCGCTGAGGGCCTGGAGCGTGCTTTGTTTGGGGTTTTGGGTCTTGCCCGTGCGCAGCTTCCAGATTGCAGTGCTTGAGACGGCATTGCCGGTTAGCTCTTCGATATCCCGGTAGCTGAACTCCTGGCCATCCGGTTTGGTGATGGTCTTGAAGAGCAGATCTAGCCTCTTACTTATGTTCATAGCAGGTTACGCGGCAGGATAAAGTCACGTGTGTCCTGAAGTTTACAGCAAGCAGCACTTTATGTCAACTGAGGATAAGAAGACGCAGCCTCTGGTTGCATGAACGTTACCGCTTACCACGAGGGGATGTAATGGTGCAGCACGTCGAGGCGATTGTGGCCCAGCGTATTGGAAACTCGCTGTACCGACGTCCTGTCCGCGCACGGTGCCTCGCTGACTCGCAGGCCAGCAACGCGCTGGAGGTTGGTCATCTGGGCAGATTGTGGATCACGGGCTGAAGTCTCCATATTGGCGACGATCTTCTCTGCAGTATCCGGGGCGTGCGCCTATGCGGGGTTAGGCGGTAGCCATAGCGGATTCTTGCAGCAGGCAGTAGCCAGCACAGAGGATGCACAAATTCGACCCGCGGGAATCGAACCCGCAAAGGCCAAAGTGGCCGGTATTCAATTGTCGGTCAAAACGCTTTTGTTGCCTTATGGAGCCCGGCAAGGGGATTGGGCCGGGTATGGAATTGATTTCTTTCGTTACGGGGCTAATTCATTATGCGGCTAGTTAATTATGATGTGAGTGCGCCTCCCACACGCCGCTCGCCATGGGCAGCGTAGCAAGGGCTACACCCTATGGCTCCCCAAGCCGCGTTTTAAGCGGCTTTCAGCGCGATGAGGGGGCGCGCGCCAACCGGCCTTGCTCACCTCCCACACTGACGTCGAGCTGAATCAGCGCCGGCGTGTGCCGCGTGCGTCGAGGGAGACGCACGCGGCACGCTGTTTGGGTCAGTAGCTGCGCATCACCAGCGGCAGGTAGACGCGGTGCCGGGCGATGAAGAAGTCGTAGGTCGAGCCGCAGTTTACAGCGTGAAATTTATTATAAGGCTCCACGTTGATGTAGTAGGTCCCGCTCACGCTCGGCGTCCAGGCGATCTCCGATGCAGCCGGCGAGTA
>CAYYTU010000079.1:0-5841 GCA_964474655.1 uncultured Anaerolineales bacterium | reverse complement strand
AGGTGGTCTTGGGCTGCGTGCAGGCGCCGACCTGGGCCTCGGTGCAATCATAATCGTAGACGCCGTCGAAGTCGGCCACGTAGTTGCCATTGGTATCAGCTGTGGTCAGCACTCCCCAACCATACCAGGTGGCGGGCTGATCCAGTTCCACCTTGAGCGCGGCATTGGCCGGAGCGCGGCCCTCGACCTGATTGTGGGCCGGATTCTCCTGCACCGTCAGTTCAGGGATGGAGAGGCTGTAGGTGGGGATACCCTGCGGCTTGACTTTTACCGTATCCCCCTCTTTAATGGATGTGCCGCTGGAAAAGGATCCGGCATAGTTTCCTTCACTCAAGGAAGTGGTGGTGAACACCTCCTGGGCCGAACCACCACGCCATAACTCAATGAGCACCTCGGTGTTGGGGGCCGGCGTGTAGCCTTCTACGTGGTTGCCTCCCTTTTCGACATCGACGGTGAAGGCATAGCTGCGAGCAGAGACCTTGTGTCCGTCCGATGTGGTGTGATAAACTGTGGCATAGTCTCGCGCCTTAGCGTCGAGCTGGCTGCCAAAATCCACAGAGTAATTACCACCGGAGACGGTATCGGTGTAACACAGCCAGCTTGTCCAGTGGTCGTAGTCAGGACCCGGCTCAAACTGATATGGGCGAATCGTCAGTAGACTCCCCGCGGGCCCGGTGCCGCTAACTGTGTCGGTGCCTGAGTCGAGATACGCCGTCAGCGTGGGAACCGAGGAGATGGTCAACGTGTAAGCCCCGTCGGTGACGTCTACTCTGTCACCTGGTTCGACCGAGGAACTCCAGAGCTGGAAGTCGAATCCGGCATCGTAGCTGGTGGTGGTGTCGGTGTCGGTTCCCTTAACCGCTCCTCCAGCGCTTCGCAACGTCATCGTCACGGCCACGCTCGGTTCTCGCCAGTTACCTTCGATGGTGTTCCAATGAGTATTTGCTATCACGATGGGTACAACCAACTCGTTGCGAAGCTCCTGATAGTTCCCCTCTGCGTCGTAGATAGCCGAGCCGTAGTCGTAATCGCCTCGTTGGAGGTCGAAGCCCGCGGCCCCAAAGTTGAACGCGAAGTCACCGTTCCCCTCGACAGTATCGACCACGCAGCTCTCATCGTCCTTGCACACGTACCAGGGGCGGGTCATCTCTACACGCATTGAGCGGTCTGCGGCCGCACTGCCAACGTTGCCGGTAATGCGGTCGTTTGCGGGGTCAAAGGTCAAGTCGGTCAAGGCCGCGAAGGTGGTGCTGAGCACCTGCCCGCCGCCGCTGACCTCGATCACGTCGCCGGCCTGAACCGGCTTGGTGAAGCTGCCGCTGTACCGCCCTTCCTCAGTAGTAGTACCACTAAAGGTAGAGACCTTGCTTCCACCGCGCATCAGCGCCGCCGTGTAGCTGACCTTGGGCTTGAGGTAGCCGGAGGGATTGCCCTCGCGATCCAGCGCGATGTGCGGAGGATAAAGGTAGGTGTATGTAGCGTTCTCGTTGGCGTCGTAGACGAAAACGAGGACGTTCGCGCTGCGGTCGAATCCGCCGGCGAGATTGGCTGAAAAGGAGCCGTCATTGCCGCTGGTGACGGTATCTGAGACAACATTGTAGTCGCAGTCGGCCTCCGTCTTGTCGGTCCGCACCTCTACCGTCTGGTTGGGTGTGGTATTGCCGGTGACGGTGTTCGTTGTGGGATCGGGGAAAGCCGAGATGTCGGCGACGACCATACTGACGGTGTTACCTCCCGCCGTCACCTCCACGGTGTCGCCAGGCTCTGGATACCATTCGCGCCCCACACAGGTCTCCCAATCCGGGTAGAAGTAATAATAGCCGGAGGAAGAGCTGGTGGTGGTCTCGGTGGCCTTCACCGCGCCCGAGGCATCCTTGAGCACCATCTTGACGGTGGTGTTGGAATCGGTGCGACCCCGCACGCGCCCATGGTCATCACGATAATACACGGTGATGCTGGGATTGGTGGCCTGCGTGCCTGCCGAGCTCATCTGAGCAGTTTGGGCTGCTTCCAGCGTATCTCGCATCGCCTTTGCGCTTTGGGTCGCACACGTCAGCCCGGCTTCGTCCGCCGAGAGGATGCCCTCAACGCCGTCTATTTCACCTAGCGCCTGGGGATCGGTCGTCGTGACGCGAACAGCGTGCTTGTCGGGCAACAGCTCGAAGTCAGCGATTTGGCCCTGGCTCTCCATCTGGGCCAGCTGCTCCAGCAGCGGCTCGGCTGCACGGCGGGTGTACGATGCTGCTGTCTCTACTCCATTGGGAATGGTCTCGGGG
This sequence comes from uncultured Anaerolineales bacterium, assembly GCA_964474655.1. GTDB lineage: Bacteria > Chloroflexota > Anaerolineae > B4-G1 > B4-G1 > CAYYTU01. The sequence goes on along the minus strand of CAYYTU010000079.1, from coordinate 3,565 downwards.
TGGGGCACGGGGAGCAGGAGTAGCCTCGTGTCCCCACCTTCTGGCCCTTGAGCATAGACGGCAGCGGTTCCTAACAGAAGCAAAGTGGTCAAGATGACTATAGAAAGCAGTCGTTTCCTCATTTGTCGAAACCTCCTCAGAACTACATGTGACGTGTGGATGAAACAGGCTGATTTCAGAAAGGGTTCACGGCATAGGCATCACCTCTTCGCTTGGGTCTTGGCTATCCAATTGGAAGGTCAGTTGTTTCTGATTATCAGCGGGAGGAAGACCTTGCCAAACGGCTTACCGGCGATGAAGGTGCTGTACCCACTGGGGCTCCACAACCCACCGGCGTTGCTCGCCTGCACTGCTATCCAGTACTGCTGGCCTTCCACCAGGCCGAGTCCACTCCTGGTCAGCGATTCGCTGCTCGTATCGGTCCAGTTCACGATATCGGTCGCGCCGGCCGCCGAGCCGATGGCGTAGCGGTAGCCCGTGATCTCGGATTCGGGATCCTCGGCCCACCACATCGCCTCGACCGTCGTGGGATCGCCTTCTTTGCCCCCGGCGATGACCGAGGGGGCCTCCGGTGCTGTCCGGTCGCTGATCTCGCCGGCGTAGTCGACGGTGAACCCGAAGCGCGTCTCGTTCGGGATCGGCATATTGCCGGCTGGCAGCGAAATGGTCTGCGTCCCGCTCATCATCGTGCTCGCGGAGCGAGCCCCGCTGACAGAGACGTCATAGTCACCGCGTGGTACCAGCGAGGTGACGCCATAAGTCGCCTGATGGTGGGCGTTGTCCAGCCACTGCGCGTTGTCGGTGACAGGGTAATCGTCGCCCAACCACAGCACGCGGGCGCCACCGTCGTAAGACTGGTTGGTCCAGAGGTTGCCCCGCGCGTCGAAGGCCATTGTCCTTGTTTCATCGCTGGACCCACTGGTCTCCTGCCTGCTCCAGGTCCCATCATCGTACTTGACGAAGTAGTTGTTCCATTCGCAGGCAAACCAAACGACTCTATCATCATCTTCAGCGATGGCACCGATCTCGCTGTCCAGTTGCCCGCTCGTGTTGTCGTGGCCGTAACTGGTCCACTGATTGTCCTCGAACTTGTAGAGGTAGGTGTTCGTTGAACTGGATCCTGCCACCCATACACGTCCGGCGCTGTCGACGAAAACCGTTCGTACCCAGTCGGCTGTGAAGCCATCCGACTCATCATAGGTCGTCCAGGATGAACCATCATACATCGCAACGCCGTTTTCGGTATCGCCTTCGAAGACAATCCATACTTGATCTTGCTGATCCACGGCGAGGTTTCTAACACTGTTTCCAGGCAATCCATCGTCCGTTGTCAAGAGATCCCAGCTACTGCCATCGTAGCGGAGCAGGCCTTCCCACTCAACTGCGAACCACATCGTGCCATCGGAGGCTTGGTCGATGCTTTTGATCGAGTCATACCACTCCTCACCGATATTTTGTTGAGTATAGGTTATCCAGTTGCTTCCGTCCCAGCGACTGATACCCTCGTTATGTCCAAACCAGATGTGGCCATTGCTGTCGGCGAAGATGTCGTAGACCCCATTGCTCATCAATCCGGAGTTGGTGGTATCGTAGGTAGTCCACGCTTGTCCATCGTAGCGGTTGACACCGTTTTCCCAGTCGTCTGAGAAGGCAAACCAAAGGTTGCCTTCTTGATCAGCCTCAATGATTTCGACCCTGTTATCCGCCAGGCCGTCGTCCTCGGTGAAAATGGTGCTGGTGCCGCGCTTGGACAAGTGGAAGGTGACTGTTGGAGGTGTGCCCTGATCCATCGGGCGGCTGAAGGTCACGTCGAAGGTAGCCTGTTCGATGCCGGCCGTCTGTGGGGCTACGGTGATATCTTGGACGAAGGCGGGAGCTTCAGTGATGGGATTCATTGCAGGAATCTGGTACGTGACCTCGCCCACATCGTCGTCTGGACATCCGAATTCCTTGTCGTTACAGTCATAGATGCGAACAGGGATCTGACCAAGGGGCGTATCGCCCCAGTAGCCTTCCCCGGCGTCGATGTTCTTGGACGTTCCCAGGTAGAGGTCGTAGGTGTCGTTGCCGAAGAGGTTGTTGGCGCCGAACGAGAGATTATCAGCGTAGCTCCCTCGCACCTCCATCCCGTGTCCCTCGTTGTTGATGATGGTGTTGTACCGCACGCCGCGCTTCGGCGCGATGCGGAAGTTCACCGTCGGATCCGTCTCCTCCTCCGGCGTGTCGGGGTTGTCCAGCAGAGAACCGTCCGATCCCAGGCGCTGACCGTAAATAAGCGATTGGGCTGAGCGACTGTCTTGCCAGGCAATCAGGCTTTCACCGTTTAGGTCATTGACCGCAGCAATTGGGTTAGACTGATAATTGTCTGCTGCGGACACAGCCAGTATATCGCCGGCGACCGTGCCATCGTAATTCAAAAAGCGGGCGTGGATGTCAGGATTCATATCGCCCTTTCGCCAAGTCAGCCAGTACTGATCGGTCGTGGCATTGTAGCTGAGGTGGGGGGCATACAGTTGGGAAGTGCTACTCACTGCAACCGTGCTGCTGATGGTTTGGGGGACCACACTGGCATAGATGTTCTGATTCTTCTGCCAAGCTACCAGAAATTGCTGATGGTCGTCGTCGTAGGCTACAGTTGGTGCCCCCCAATCCCACGATTCGCCGATGTGAAATGATGTATCAGTGATAATTTGCGTTTCACTGACCGTCACCCACTGTCCCCAGATACCTTCAGGCCAATCGCTACTGTACCAGGTCACCAGGGTTCGGTTGTCGTCCGGGCTGTAGGCCAGCGCCGGTTCCGCCTGAATGCTCTTATTCGTCAGCAGGAGTTCGTCGCTGAGGAGTGTTCCATCATTCTCGACTAAACATCCATAAAGTTCATAGGACGAGCTGCTTCGATAGTCTCGCCAGACGACCAGATACTTATCCTCGGCTGACAGGTAGACTACGTGTGGTGCATACTGTGCGTGCTCTGCAGTGGATACTGGAATGGGCTCACCCATCGGTGAGCCGCTGCCGGACAGCAAGCGAGCGTAGACGTCATTGTCATCCGGTGCAATCATATCGTCATACTGATCATACACAGCAAGATATTGATTCTGCGTTGGGTTGTAAGCGAGCTGGATGTTCTGTTCATCGGAGATCGTCGTCGCGACGGCAATCTCGCTTCCGATAACCGTTCCCTCGCCAGATACCCGTTGAGCGAGAATATCGTTCGAGTCGCTACGATGTTCTTGCCAGGCCACCAGATACTCGTTCTGCTGGGTGTTGAAGGCAATATCCGGATTGTTCTGACTGTTGCCGCTCGAGTTGATCTCCAGATCGAGCCCCTTCCCACCGTTGTTGGCTACCAGGTTGTGCTCGAAGGTGACCTGCCCGGATAGCGAGGCGCCCCGGTTGGAATTGTCCATAATCACATTCTCACGCGCCTCGACGCTGTTGCTACCCCATCCATAGCCAGAGACACCCGTGCCGTTGTCGGTGATGGTGTTGCCAATCAGGGTCATGCTGGTGTTGTCAGCGTAGATGGCGGTGCTGTTGGCGGTGAATGTGCTATCGGTGA
>CAYYTU010000078.1:0-11884 GCA_964474655.1 uncultured Anaerolineales bacterium | reverse complement strand
ACTTCCGGCGCACGCGCTACCCCCAGAGCGTCTACGAGCAGGTCTACACCGACGACAGGGACGTGATCCTCTTCTGGAAGACGCACATGCTCTACTACGTCAAGACCGATCGGCTGTTCAAGAGCCTGGAGGTCGAGATTGACGGGCATATGTTTTACTTCGACGTCTCCGAGCTGGAGCACAAGCAGGCCAACGAACGGCGCGATCTGGTCTACCGCTTCGAACGGGTGGAGGAGGACAGCGCAGATGATGCACCATCCATCGTCTTCCGGGTCGAGTATTCCTCCTATGGCAGCAAGACCAAGATGCTCGACATCCTGCGTGAACTGCGACAAGCCCAGGACGATGGCCTGCTCGCTGAGGACGAGGGCGTCGATGAGGAACTGCTGCGGCGGGCCTTCCGCGTCTTCGAGAAGCAGAGCGAGGTCGATTATTTCATCAACAAGGACGCCGAGAAGTTCCTCAAGGAGCAGTTCGATCTCTGGATGTACCGCTATCTCTTCGAGGGCCAGAACATCTGGATCCAACGGCGGCTGAAGCAGTTGCAGTCGCTCAAGGAGCTGGCTTATAAGATCATCGAGTTCATCGCCCAGTTTGAGGATGAGCTGGTGCGGGTCTGGAACAAGCCCAAGTTCGTGCGGGATAGCCACTATGTGATCACGCTGGACCGCATCGCCGAGCGGGATGGGGACGTGCTGACGCGGGTGCTGGCCCACGAGGGGATGGCGGCCCAGGTGGCCGAGTGGCGCGAGCTGGGCATGGTGAGCGACGACTTCACGCTCGATGATGTCTGGGCGCGTGACCTCTTCGGCGAGCAGTTGGACGAGCGATACCAGTACCTGCCACTCGATACGCGCCACGTGCCCGACCTGGAGCTAGACATCGTGGGGCTGTTCGAGCACCTGGACGAGGCGCTGGACGGCTGGCTGATCAAGAGCGAGAATTATCAGGCGTTGAATACGTTGCGGCCTCGGTTCCGGGAGCAAGTGAAGTGTATTTACATCGATCCGCCTTACAATTCACCCAGCAGTGAGATTTTATATGTCAATAAATTCAAACATTCCACTTGGCTTTCTTTGATGTCTAATCGACTCGTCTTGGCCAAATATTTCTTGGAATCTGAGGGTGTGCTGACAGTTGCAATAGATGATATTGAAGTTGCCAATCTGATATTGTTGGTCGAGGAAGTATTTCCTGAATATGATGTCACGCCAATCACAGTAGTTCATAATCCAAGGGGAAATATCACAAATAACTTCTCACAGACACACGAATATGCGTTGTTTCTTACTCCTAGCGGAGAATCTGTAATCGCACGGACAACACGCGAAAATAAAGCCCCGCGACCTATGAGAAGATGGGGACAATACTCTAGACGAGAAGATCGTCCAACGATGTTTTATCCCATCTATGTGAAAGATGGAGAGGTTGTGCGTATAGGGGATGTGCCAGATGATGATTTTCATCCTCAAGATAGAAATATCCATCTGGAAAGTGGTAAGGTAGAGGTATGGCCTATTGACGTACAAGGGATTGAGCGCCGGTGGAATTTTAGCCTGAACACGATTCATGATAACTTAGATCGTATCCAGGTATTGGAGAATGAGGGAGAGTTTGATTTGTTTGTCTCGTCGGAACTCACGGTACCTAAGACAGTATGGACCGAAAGCAGGTTCGACGCTGGTGTCTATGGTAGTAACTTGTTGAACCAAATGCTGGCAAGTGAGTTTAAGTTCCCCAAGTCTGTTCACACTGTATATCAGAGTGTTGAGGTTGTAACTAAGAACCGGAAGGAAGCAATCATCTTGGACTTCTTCGCTGGATCCGGCACCACGGCCCACGCCGTGATGAACCTCAACCGCGAGGATGCTTCGACAAGCTCAGCACAGGCTGGCGGGCGGCGCAGATACATCCTGGTGGAGATGGCCGATTACTTCGACGACGTGCTCCTGCCCCGGGTCAAAAAAGTGGCCTTCTCCAGCGAATGGAAGGACGGCGTGGCCCAGGAGGATGGCCAGGGCATGAGCCACTTCGTCAAGTACTACGCGCTGGAGCAATACGAGGAGGTGCTGCGCCAGGCCGAATACGCCGAGGACGTAGCGCCCTTCGACAATCCCTACCAGGACCCGTATCAGCAGTACGTCTTCCTGCCCGACCTGAAGATGCTGCACGCGCTGGAGCTCGACCCCGACGAGAACCGCGTGGAGGTCGATCTCTCCGCGCTCTATGACGACGTGGACGTTTCCCGTCCGATAGACTTAGCCGAGACGCTGGCCAACCTGCGCGGCAAGTGGATCGCGCGTATCACGCCGGAATACGTCGCGTTCGAGGACGGGGAGCGCATCGACTTGCAGGACCTGGATTGGGAGTTGATCAAGCCGCTGATCTGGTGGTAGGGCATTGAGAGCGAGAAAGGGGACATGGCGATGACGGTGAATGATACCGTTCAGAAGTGCAAGGATAGGCTTGAACGCCACTATGGATCGCGATTTGAGGGACTGGTCCTCTACGGTTCGGTCGCCCGCGAGCAGAGAGACGTGGAGAGCGATATCGACTTGCTGGTTCTGTTGAGCGGCCCGTTTGATTACTTCGAGGAACTACGTCGCATCATCGATCTGCTCTACCCGATACAGCTCGAAACCGAGCAGCTCATCTCTGCCAAGCCGGCGACGGTCGACGAATTCCAGGTGGGATCGCTGCAGCTCTATCGGAACGCGAAGCGAGAGGGGGAATTCTATGCAGCGGAAGTATGAAGATGAGATCGCGGCTAACCTGGAACGGGCGGGGGCATCCATTCAAGCAGCCAAGGACTTGGACGAGGGAGGCTATTACGACTTTGTCGCCTCGCGGGCCTACTATGCCGCGTTCTACGCAGCGACGGCCGTGCTGTTGTGCGAGGAGTTGGAGTTCAGCAAGCATAGCGGCGTTATCGCTTTCATCCACCAAGAGTTTGTCAAGACAGGAAGATTGGATAAGAAACACGGCAAGAATTTGAACTGGCTGTTTGAGTTGCGGGGTGTAGGGGACTATGGCGCTACGGTCCACGTGTCGCGGCGGGATGCCGAGCGGGCCATCAACGTGGCGGAGGAGTTTTTGAGCGCTATCAAAACATTGATCGACGAGGAAGAGCGGTAGCAGGCACCTGGGGAGGTGAGACAATATGGTGCAAGAATTGCTTCAAGAGATGGTGGAGCCGATCTCGTTTGATGATCTCCCGCCGACGTGGAACAGCTTCGATCTGGAGGCGTTCTCCCGCGATAAGCGGCTCTGGGGCCATCAGCAGGATGCGCTGCGGAACGCGCTCAAGGCCCTGCAGTGGTACTACAACAAGTGGCACGATTATCGGCCCGGCGAGGCCCGCGCCAGCGCCACGGGGCGCAAGGTCGAGTTCCTCAACTGGTACAAGCGCAACGGGCTGGATCCCGACGATATGCAAATCGTGCTCAAGAACCACACTATCACCAACCGCGATCTGATCGCCCTGCTGGAGGACTACTACCAACCGGCGCGGGAGGAGATGCTTCAGGTCAACAAGCGCTACTACTTCGACTACCAGGACTTCATCAACCGCATGTGCTTCTGGATGGCTACGGGCAGCGGCAAGACGCTGGTCCTGATCAAGCTGATCGAGATACTGGACCAACTGATCGAACTTGAGGAGATACCGCCCTACGACATCCTGGTGCTGACCTACCGCGATGACCTGATCGAGCAGCTCAAGGCCGAGGTGCAGGCCTTCAACGCCGGACATGCCGATCTCTCCATCCGTCTTCATTCGCTCAAGAACTACGAGCAGATCAAGCGCGGCCCGCGCCCGCTCCCCGGTGAACTGCCGGTCTTCTACTACCGCTCCGATAACTTGAGCGACGAGGCCGGGCAGAAGATCCTCGACTTTCGGGATTACGAGAACGACGGCAAGTGGTACGTGCTGCTCGACGAGGCCCACAAGGGCGACCGCGACGAATCGAAGCGCCAGCACATCTACTCCATCCTCTCCCGCGACGGGTTCCTGTTCAACTTCTCGGCCACCTTCACCGACGAGCGCGACGTGATCACCACGGTCAAGAACTTCAACCTGGCCGAGTTCATCCGTGCCGGGTACGGCAAGCACATCGCCGTGATGGAGCAAGAGATTCGGGGCTTCCGCGAGGGTGAGGACTACTCCGACCGAGAGAAGCAGAAGGTGGTGCTCAAGGCCCTGTTGATGTTGGCTTACGCGCACGACTTCCGGAAAGACTTCCGAAGTCTCAGTCGAATCGCGGATTCGCACGACTTCGGAAGTCTCGATCTCCGATACCACAAGCCGCTGCTGGTGATGCTGGGGCACACGGTCAACACCGAGGAAGCGGATGTGAAGCTCTTCTTCCGCGAGCTGGCCAGGATCGGCAAGGGCGAGGTGCCCTCAGAAATCTGGCAAGCGGCGAAGGATGAACTCTGGGACGAGCTATCACAACGCCCCGAATTTGTGTACGAGGAGCAGTCCGTTCACGTGTCCCGTGAGCGATTCGACGCGCTCACGCTGGACGACGTGCGCGAACTGGTCTTCAACGGGCGTAGCGCGGGCGATATCGAGGTGCTGAGGCGACCTTCCAATCGCCAGGAGGTGGCCTTCAAGCTCAAGACCGCTGATCGACCCTTCGCGCTGATCAAGATCGGCGATATCTCCGATTGGCTGAAGGGGGAGTTGGTCGGCTACGACATCAACGAGAGCTTCGAGGATGAGGGGTACTTCGAGCGGTTGGACGAGGATGATTCGGACCTTAACGTCCTGATGGGCTCGCGCACGTTCTACGAGGGCTGGGACTCGAACCGGCCCAATGTGATGTGCTTCGTCAACATCGGGATGGGCACCGAGGCGCGGAAGTTTATCCTGCAATCGGTGGGGCGCGGCGTGCGCATCGAGCCGCTGGCCAACGCCCGGCGACGCCTGCGCTGGCTGGCCAACGCCGGCGATGTGCCACCAGAGACCATAGAGCAGATCCAGGGGCTGGGTGATCTCCGGGCCTTGCCCATCGAGACGCTCTTCATCTTCGGCACCAACCGGAGCGCGCTCCAGTTCGTCATCGAGCAGCTCGATCGGGTGGAGCGGAAGGCGGTCACGCACACGCTGAGCCTGGAGCGCAACGACGACGAAATAGCGGATCATCGACTGTTGATCCCCGTTTTCAAGGTGGCCGATCATCTGCTGGCTGAAGCGAAGGGTGACAAGCTGAGCAAGTTCGAGACGACGGAAGAGGAGCGGGACTTGCTGGAGGCTTATGTCAACGCCGTTGACGATCGGGTGCTTCTGGCCAGACACGGCCTCAATCCGCGGAGAATCGGCTGGCTGCGGCGCAGCTTCCAGCATCCCGATGACTATTACAACACCAGGGGCCAGCCCGTGGGGCACCTGGGCCTGCTCGTGCGACGCGCGGGTGATTACTTCGGCGTCGTGCCCAGGGAGTTCGAGCGCTTGAAGGATCTGGATGAGGAGATTCGGCACTTCCGGCGCATCAAGGTCTCGCTGCGGGACATCTATGGTCTGCGACAGAAGATCAGTGAGGTGAAGCAATACCCGGTGCTCCAGGAGCGCCTGGAAGCTCAATACGGGCAAATATCGTTTGAGGAATACTCGCGCCGGAACGAGCAAGTCAGTTCAGCCAAAACCGCGACCTTTGAGCACGATGGTCAGCGGATCAAGATTGAGTACATCGCCCAACATTACTACGTCCCCACCATCCTGGCGGACAGTGCTCGCGTCGATTACATCAAGCACGTCATCCAGGTGGAGAGCGAGGTCAAGTTTGTCAATGACTTGAATGGCTACGCGCGGGAAGACGATAGCCTCTTCAGGAACTTCGATTGGTGGCTCTTCAGCAAGCTGGACGAGCACCTGGACGAGATAGCCCTGCCCTACTACGATCCTTCGGCCAACCGCATCCGGGACTTCAAGCCCGACTTCATCTTCTGGTTGCGGAAAGGCACGGATTACTACATCGTGTTCATCGACCCCAAGGGCACAACCCATACGGACTATGAGCACAAGATCGATGGCTACCGACGACTCTTTGAGGATGAAAATGGCGCTTGCAGGGTTATCAGTCATGAGAATCTGAACGTTAGGGTGTTCACCTTCTTGCATACTGAGGATAGGAACCAATTGGCGACCGGATACAAACCGTACTGGTTTGATCGGATGGACCAGGTGCTCCAGCGCCTGCTGGATAGCACGCTGCAATGATGGACGAGGTGTCTGTAACTTCGCCGAAGCAACGGCGCCCCTCGGTGGCATGAAGTGGCGCGAGGTGATGGTGGACATTGAGGATTTGTGAAAGTTAGATCTTAACTCCTGCAATTTAGCGATTCCAGACTTCGGAAGTCTATCGCCGAAGATTTTGGACGCAAAATAAACCGATTTGCTTCCAAATTAGGTTCGCAGACTACATTTTAAGACTTCCGAAGTCTCTGCTCCTCACAAAATTGAAAAGTGCAGGAATCAAGTTAGATGAGTTTTCGAAGCAAGTCAAAGGAGCTCTAATGACCAATCCACTTCAATTGAGAATGGGTGTGGACGCTCCCCATCGCAACCGCTATCTTTTCTCCGATCATTACCTGGAGAACATCCTTCCCGATGATCCCCGCTGGGAACAGAGCTTGGACGAGGCCGAGGAGTTCCTGGCCTGGTTGCAGGAGCTCTACGCCAGCGAGCGCGATCAACTCCCTGATTACAACGAAGATCAATTGGAAGATCAATGGTTCAAGCCGATTTTGAAGAAGCTGGGGCATACGTTCCAGACGCGAGTCAGTATGCCGGGCCTGGATGATAACATCAAGCAGCCTGATTATGTCTTCTTTCCCGATGAGGACGCGCGCCAAGAGGCCGTGAGTGCTCAAGGGACTGAGGAATACGCTGCTGATGCGTTGTCCGTGAGCGAGGTCAAGCGCTGGGACACGCGGCTGGGCAAGAAGCGCCTGGGCCGTAGGGCCGGCGGAGGGCCGAGCTTCGAGGATCAGAACCCGAGCTGGCAGATTGATTATTACATCCGCATAACCGGTCTGGATTGGGGTATCCTGACCAACGGACGGCTGTGGCGCCTGGTGCACGCGGACTCCAGCCAGCGGCTCAATATCTACTACGAGGTCGATCTGGTCGATCTGCTCAGTCGGGGTGATCCGGGGCTGATGCGCTATTTCACGCTCTTTTTCCGCCAGGCGGCCTTCCAGCCGGATACGCAGGGCAGGACCTTCCTGGATGACGTGCTGGTCGGGAGCAACGCTTATGCCGTGGCGCTGGAGGAGGACGTACAGGAGAACGTCTATCAGGCGCTTGAGTGGTTGGTGCAAGGCTTTCTGGAATTGCCAGAGAACGAGGTGGGGCCGGATGATCTGCAAGAGGTCTATGACAACAGCCTCTATCTGCTGTACCGGTTGCTCTTTATCCTCTACGGCGAGAGCCGCGGTCTGCTGCCGATGGACAACGAAAGCTATCGAGAACACTATAGCCTGGCGTCGATCAAGCGAGACATCGTGGAGGGGAGAGTCCCGCCAGCGGCGCTGACGACAGTGATCTGGCACCGGATTCACACGTTGTTCGGTATCATCAGCGGAGAAAAAGCCGATCTCAACCGCTCCCTGGACGTGCCACGCTACGACGGCGGCCTGTTTGATCCCCAGCAGCATCCCTTCCTGGATGAGAAAGAGGTGGGCGATCAGGCGCTGGTGGCGGCCATTGATCTCCTCAGTCGCCGTGAGACGGCTGAGGGGCGTGAGTTCGTCGATTATCGGACGCTGGAGGTGCGGCACCTGGGCTCGATCTACGAGGGATTGCTGGAGTATCAGCCGCGCGTGGCCGAGGAGCCGATGGTGGCGGTGGGCGATGAGTGGCTTGCAGCCAGCGAAGCACCCGACGAGCCCCACGTGGTCGACCGCCGCGAAGCGGGTGAAATCTACCTGGAGACTGACCGAGGCGAGCGGAAGGCCACCGGCTCATACTACACGCCGCAGTACATCGTCGAGTACATCGTGGAGCACACGCTGGGGCCGCTGGTCGAGGAGGCCACCGACCGCGCCAGCTCGCTGGCGGAGGAGACCGGCGCCGACGGCGGGGAAGTGCTGGTCGATGAGATTCTGGACCTGAAATGCCTGGACCCGGCGATGGGCAGCGGTCACTTTCTGGTGGAGGCGACCGAGTACCTGGCGCGGGCGCTGGCCACCGATCCCCACGTGGAGATGGAGCAGGTGACGGAGGAGGACCTGACTTACTGGAAGCGCCGCGTGGTGGAGCGCTGCATCTACGGCGTGGACAAGAACCCACTGGCGGTAGAGCTGGCCAAGTTGAGCCTGTGGCTGGCGACGGTATCCGCGGAGCGGCCGCTCAGCTTCCTCGATCATCACCTGAAATGCGGCGACTCGCTGATCGGGGCGCGGGTGGAGGACCTGGGCTGGGCGCCGCCGCCGGCGCTGAGCAAAAAAGCCCGGGAGCAGGTCGAGCAGCAGAAGGCTGGGCAGATGAATATGTTCGAGCACGTGCTGAGCCAGATGCTGCCCACGGTGATGGGGCGTATCCTGGAGATCACCGAGCAGGAGAGCAAGGACTACGACACGGTACGGGCCAAGGAAGCCGCTGACCGGGCCGTGCAGGAGCTGAAAGAGCCCTTCGAGGCCGTGGCCGACCTGTGGGTCAGCGCCTACTTCGGCAACGAGTTCATCAACGGGAAGTACGACGAGGCGCTGGGCGTGATCAGCCAGCCGGACACCCTGATGGGGCTGGAGGCCGTGGAACGGGCGCGGGCGATGGCGGACGAGAGAGGTTTTTTCCACTGGGAGCTAGCCTTCCCGGAGGTCTTCTACGACGAGCAGGGCCAGCGGCTGGGCGAGGAGGTGGGATTCGATGCGGTGATTGGGAATCCGCCGTATGGGATGACGGATGATCCTCTGGTCAAGGAATTTGTCAGCCAGCATTACGATTCATCTGAGGGCCGCGATGACAAGTATAAGCTTTTCATGGAGCGGGCTCATTTGCTCACACGAAAGGCGGGATACTTCTCTTACATCACATCGAGTGCTTTTCTCACTAATCTTCTTGATGCCAAACTACGAAGGCTGCTATTGTCCACTGCCCGTTGGGATCGCTTGGTCACTTTTGGATACCCTGTATTCGCGGATCCGACGGTTCACACTGCTATTTTTGTCATCCAAAACCAAAAGCCAGCCCAAACAGATCGAATGCTAGTCTTGCCTGGTATTGAGAGATTTGATCGTCTCGAAGATGCAGGGAGAGAGGTAAATCAGACCAGGTTTTTGACTGATGAGTCATCCTTGATAACAGTTATCAAAGATGCTCGTGTTGCTGAAACCCGTGACAAAATTGAGGGGGCAGGAGAACCGCTTGGCGAGTTTGCTCACATCAGACAGTGCATAAAGACGGGTAATAACTCCAATCATTTGCGAACAGAGGATCAGCCTCCGGGCGATCCTTGGAAACCTGTCCTGAGCGGTGGTGACGTCACACGCTACGGAGTTAGCTGGCCCAAGAGGTATCTTGAGTATGGCCCCTGGCTAGCACGGAATTGGCAAAATCCCGATTTCTTTGAGAGGCCGAAGATAATTGTTCGCGAGACGAGCGAAAGAATCACGGCCACCCTCGATTCACGGGAGTTTTACTTGCTTTCTACGCTCTACAGCATCTACTACAAGAGAGAATCATCAGACAATGAGAGTTTACACTACCTGCTTACACTGTTGAATAGCCAGTTATCTCAGTTCTACATGTACCATCTGGTTTTCGGGCTTTCCTCCGGTGCCTTCATCAAGGCCAGGGTAAATCACTATGCTCGTCTCCCCATCCGTCGCATCGACTTCACCACGCCCGACGACGAACGCGAGGCGCTGGTCAGTGAGGCCAAGGACAAGGCCGAGCAGGCCATCCAGGCGATGGCAGCCTCCGGTCTCGTCGGCTCGGAGGCCCCGATGGATCGGGCCATCCTGGCCCAAGCCACCGCACCCGTGCTATCCTTCGTCGAGGAGCGACTGGGTCAGGACCCGGAGCAGGCCGACGTGATCCACGACCTGCTGGCCCATCTGGCCGAGCGGATGATCGCCATGCACGAGCAGAAGCAGGAACGTATTGAGGCCTTCTGGCTCGACCTGGAGGGGGTTACCGACGCCGACACCTTCGGGGCTTTGAGCGAGCACGGCAAGTGGGAAGCGAGCCTCTGGGAAGCGAAGGCCTGCCGTCCTTTCGTGGACAAGGAAAGCCGCTCCACCCGTCACCTGGACGAGAGCCTGGGCTGGAACGAGGATTGTTTCAAGGTCTTCGTCAGGGAACTGGCGGGGCGGGTCTCCAGCCTGAGCGACGTGGTGCGCGTCTACCGCCGCCACCATGCGCCCTACCGGCAGCTCGTCCAGCGCATCGCCGCCACCGACCGCCTGATCGACCTGATCGTCTATCGGCTCTACGGATTGACGGAGGAGGAGATCGCGGTGGTGGAGGGGAGTGAGCAATGAGGAAAGTGGTATGATATCTGTTACAAACAGCGTGAAGAGATCCGCAAGGTGAAAGTGAGCAGACCATCTCGAAGGAGGATCGTCGATGAGCAGGCAAGTGACGCTTACCCTGTCGAATGAATTATATGAGCAGGCCCAACGCTGGGCTACGGTCACCCAGCAGGATCTAAAGGAAGCGCTAGAGGATGCTCTCTCCATCGCTCTGACTCCGATGTATGACGCTCCCCAGATGGAGGAACCAGTCACCTCCCTTTCCGACGAGGAGGTTCTGGCGCTATGCGAGATCAAGATGGACCAGACCCAGGGGCAGCGATTGAGCCGACTTTTGGAAAAGCAGCGTGAGGGAGCGTTGAGCGACGAGGAACGCCGGGAACTGCAAGCGCTGATTCAGCTCTACAATTACCTCTGGATCCGGCAATCGAGGGCCCTGGCCGAGGCGGTGCGACGCGGGCTGCGGGAACCGTTGGCCCTATGACCCCCGGCATCCCCGAGGCCCTACGGGCTAAAGTACGCGAGCAAGCGGGCAATCGCTGCGGCTATTGCCTGGCCCGTCAGGAGTATGTCCCCTGGGTGTTGGAGATTGAGCATATTATCCCCAAGTCAAAAGGTGGGGCCGACGACGAAGAGAACTTGTGGCTGGCGTGTCATTCTTGCAACCTCTACAAGCGCGACCAGACGCACGGTATCGATCCGCTGACCGGTCACCGTGTACGCCTGTTCAATCCGCGTCAGCAGCAGTGGAAGCACCATTTCCGTTGGAGCGAGGATGGTGCTTTCATCATCGGGCAGACGCCATGTGGTCGGGCCACCGTTATTGCCCTCAACTTGAACAACGTCGTCGCTGTCACCGTCCGTCGCAACTGGGTTGCCGCCGGCTGGCACCCACCGGAGGATGATCGGCCTTGACTGGGCAGACTTAACTCTGGCGCTCATTTGCACGAGGTCGACTTGAGCGGTGCTGATCTGACGCATGCTGATTTGAGTGAGGCGGAGTTGGAGGATGTTAACTTGAGCGGTGCAACGATGCCAGACGGTACGGTGCACGATTAGGTGCTTTGTACTCCCAGATTTAGCAAGTTAGGCATGTTGGAGGAGCAATGAAAGATGCCCTGAACGAGAACAACACCCGCGTCGAAGCGGGCCCCGACACCCCCGAGGTGGCTACGTGCCCCGCCTGTGATGGTGTGGTTGTGCTGCGCAGCCGTCGGGTGGGCAGAGACCCCGAAGACAAAACCTGGTTCTACCGCCACAAGCGCGGCGAGGGGCCGCGCTGCCTGCGGAGGACGGGGGCGGGGCGGTAGAGACTGTGACGGGGACACAAGCGAGGTAAGTCCATGAACCGACGTGATGCACTGGAGTTGATTGAGGCAGTTCAAAGCATGCGCTTCGAGGGCTCCGA
>CAYYTU010000077.1:0-12275 GCA_964474655.1 uncultured Anaerolineales bacterium | reverse complement strand
TCTGCGGGGTGCGGCCCTCTGGGACGACGTGAAGGACGATCTCGACCAGAACGCCCTTGAACTTTCTCTGGGTGAACAACAGCGACTTTGCATCGCCCGCACCATCGCCACCGAGCCCAAGGTGATCCTGATGGATGAGCCCTGCTCAGCGCTGGATCCCATCGCTACATTGAAGATAGAGGAGCTGATGCATAACCTCAAGAGGGACTACTGCATCGTGATCGTCACCCATAGCATGCAACAAGCGGCGCGAGTTTCCAGCTGGACCGGATTCTTCTGGCTAGGTGAGCTGGTCGAATTCGATGTCACCGACGTCATCTTCACCAACCCAAGTCAGCAGCGAACGGAGGATTATATCACCGGCCGGGCCGGCTAGTTGCCTCGGCACTATGGCGAGCGTCAGCGCCTCACCCTCTCACTCCTTCCAGCGCAGGAATGCTCTGGTTGACTTTTAACACATTTAGGAGTATCTTATAGCAAGCACCGTTGGAACATCCCCCGGTTCCCCTGCTGCTGGTTTGCAGAGCGCCCTTTTCGTTTGCCGATTTCGCCGAGGAGATACCGATGTTCGAAGACCTGAGAGAAGAAGCAATTGAAGAAGGTGACCTGGAGTATGTAGAGGAAGAACCCTTTTATCAGGCTGTGCTCGACCTGGAACCCTGGCAGCGATTGTTGTTAGCCATCCTGCTTTTCCTCAACGTCGCCCTGTGCGGCTGCATGGGACTAGTGATGATCGGTCGCGTAGTCCCGCCCTTTTAGACCGATAGTGAGAGTTCAACTGCCGCCCCTCGCTGCCCCGCTCGGCGAGATGGCGCTCATAATGTCCACCCGATCTCTCCTCTAATCTCGTGAGTTCTGCTCGCAATCGATCTGTGGTTCTTGCTAGTTACTCCCCCCCAAGTTTTTGCACCCAGGACAAGTCCCACCGCTTGCGGTGGGCTAGTTGAACCCTGAGAGGTAACTAAATGTCGACCTATAATGCATTAGTCTGGACCGCCGCGCCTCGCGATACGGCTCAAGTGCGCTTCTCCGATGGGCGAACGCTGGAAGCGCCGATCGGAACACGCCTGGAGGAATATTTCAAGACCGCTCTGGGCAATCCCGAAGCCCCCTTCATCGCGGCCCTGGTCAACGGCGAGCTGCGCGAGCTGAGCTACCGGATGTGGAGCGACGCTCAAGTAAAACCGTTGTTCCTGTCCGATTCGGACGGAATACGCATCTACCGCCGCTCGCTCTCGTTCCTGCTCGTGACCGTCATCCGCGAGTTGCATCCCGAGGTACGCATCTTCGTCGATCACTCCCTGCCCTTCGGCGGCTTCTTCTGCGAGATGAGTGGCCGGAAGCCGTTTTCCGTAGAGGAGCTGGCGGAGATTGAACGGCGTATGCATAAACTCGTGGCGGAAGATTATCCCATCACGCGGGAGCGAGTACCGCTGGGAGAGGCCATCGCGATGTTTGAATCACGCGGCGAATCGGACAAGGCCCGTCTGTTGAAACATCGGCAGAAAGACAACCTCAAGCTCTATAAACTGCGTGATTCGCGTGACTACTTCCACGGATACATGGTGCCCTCCACCGGCTACCTGCGCTACTTTGCTCTCCACAAATGGCCACCTGGATTCGTGCTCCAGTATCCCCGGCGCACCGATCCAACAGCGCTGAAACCAGTATACGATTCTCCCCAGCTGACGTCCATCTTTCGGGAATATGGCGAGCGGCTACGCTTGCTGGGGGTAGACTCGGTAAGCGGCCTGAACGAAGCCGGCGGCAATGGGCAGCTCCGCGAGATCATTTTGGTCTCGGAGGCCCTCCACGAGCAACGCATCGCCAGCATAGCCGAGCAGATCGCCAACCAGGATGGGCAAATCCGCCTGGTGTTGATCGCCGGACCCTCTGCTTCGGGCAAGACGACGTTTTCCAAACGCCTCTCCATCCAGCTGCTGGCCCAGGGCATTCGGCCTTTCCCCTTGGCGCTGGACGATTACTTTGTGGATCGAGAGAAGACCCCCCGCGACGAGGAAGGCAACTACAACTTCGAGGCCTTGGAAGCGCTCGATGTATCACTGTTCAACCAGCACCTGCAGGCGCTGATGCGCGGCGAGAAGGTGCAACTACCGCACTTCAACTTTAAGACAGGGAAGCGAGAAGAAGGCGCCGCGGTCCAGCTCCAAACCGATCACATCATCATCGTCGAGGGCATTCACGGCCTAAACCCCCGCCTGGCAGCCGGGGTGCCACACGAACGCACCTACCGCATCTTCGTCTCGGCGCTGACCCAGCTCAACATCGACTCTCACAACCGGGTGCCGACGACGGACACACGGCTCATCCGCCGCATCGTGCGTGACGCGACCTACCGGAACTACACAGCCGAAGAGACATTGGAACGCTGGGAAAGCGTACGGCGAGGAGAAAAGAAGTACATCTTCCCTTACCAGGAACACGCCGACGTGATGTTTAACTCGGCCCTGGTCTACGAGCTGGCCGTGTTGAAGCGCCAGGCGGAGCCCCTCCTCCTCCAGGTCGAACCCTCCAGCCCCTGGCGCGTGGAGGTCAAACGTCTGCTGGCGCTTCTCCAGTGGTTCGAGACCTGCGAAAGCAACCTAATCCCCGACAATTCGATCCTGCGGGAGTTCATCGGTTCCTCTATCCTGCGCGACTACACGCCATAAGCTGCCCCTACGGACTGTTCGCGTTAAGCGTTCAAAAAACCCAGCGCCAGGGGTATGGTCCCTGACGCTGGCAAGCTGCTCCCATGGAAGAGCTGAAAGTTTACGTCAAACTTAACTCCTGCAGATTAGCGACTCTAGTCCTCGGAATTCTACCGTCGAGGATTTTGGATGCAAAATAACCCCCGCTTTGCTTCCAAATTGGGTTCGCAAACCCCATTTTAAGACTTCCGAAGCCTCTGCTCCTCAAAATTTTGAAAAGTACAGGAGTCAAGGCCAAAAACGATCTCACGTCTCTGAATGCGGGATGACACAGATGAAGCGTAGCGGGCCTCGGCCCGTGTTGCGGTAACCATGAGGCTCGCTGGGCGGCACGTAGAGCGCCACGCCTGGTTTCATCTCGAACGTCTCATCCGGCGTGTAGGCCACGCCCTCACCCTCTAGCACGAAGATCTCGTGCTCATAGGGGTGCTCGTGCGTCTCGAACACAGCCCCCTCCTCGAACTCGATGACGCGCATCGCAAAGTTCGGCGCGCCCTCCTCCTCGCCGATCACCCAGCGAATCGACTTATCCTCGGCGACGGCTTCCGGCGGTACGTCACGATAGTCACGACTGAGCATAACGGCCTCCTCTTCTATCCAATATCGTTAAGCGCGTGCGGCCTTACAATCCCCAAGGGTCAACGGGGCTGCTTCCAGAAACAGATCATCTGATCGGGACGGAAGTTGACCTGCACCAGCTCCCAGCCCTCCTTCCCCGTCTCGTTCAGCAACATCTCGATGGCCTGAGTGAGCGGATTTGGGCCTTTGTCAAAGTAACAGACACCTTCATCATCACAATAGATGTCCGGGGGTACGTCTCCCACCGGCTCAGAGGCAGCCTGCAAAATGTCATCGGGTTCGTATATCGTGATCCGATAGCGCCAATCGGGCATAATACCTCCTCGTTCAGCTAAGTCCCATCAGATTGATGAAGCCTTCTCCCCGAGAAGGCTTACAAACGCACTAGCTACCTATCAACTTTCTCCAAAGGATCGAGCGCAAAGAACGTCAGCCTTTTTTGAACCGAAGATCGCCTCAAGTGGACAAGATTCCTCGACTTCGTGTCTCACACTGCGCTCGGAATGACGATAGCCCTGAAAACTGAAGTGATAGGGGCTAGAGTAACGCATAATCCCCCGACACTACGAGAGAACAGCATCGAACGGACAAGCTGGGACGCAGAGCATACAACCATGACACCGACTACCATCGACGAAAGGCGGCTCCCCGCGATCCAGGGCCACGATGGCCTTCACTTTGCAGGTTTCCCGCGCCAAACACGGGTAGCAGATGCGACACTTATCATCCTTGATCTGCGGAATTCTGGTCGGGGGCGGATGAGCGGCATCCATCGGCCAGCTTCACCTCGTCGACCAACGCGACCAGTCGGGGCGCAGGTTCTCCTTGCCGTGCACGTAGCGGTCGGCGGCCATCCCAGCCTGCACACCCTCGGCCGCAGCCACAGCGGCCTGCTTGACATGACGACACAGCACGTCCCCTACGGCGAAGACACCCGGAATCTGGGTCTGGAAGTTATCGTCCACCATCAAGCACCCTTCCTCAGACGTGGGGAGCTGCCCTTCCAGAAAGTCCGTGACGGGCACCGTGCCCTGGAGGTAGATGAAAGCCCCCTCAACCGGAATCGAGGTGACATCTCCGTTCATCGAGACACGCACAGACTCCACCTGCTGCTCCCCTTCGACCGCGCGGACCGAGGCGGACGGATGGAAGGCCACCGCGGGATGGCTCTTCAGATCGTCTACCAGCTGCGAGGAGGCGTTCAGCTCCGATGTGGGACTGAGAAAGTGGACCTGAGCGGCGAAACGAGCCAGAACCAGAGCCTCCTCCACGGCCTCATCGTTGTTGCCCACCACAGCCACGTCCTGCTGTCGGAAAAAAGCGGCATCGCAGGTGGCACAGTAGCTGACGCCGCGTCCCAGCAACTCCTCCTCACCAGGCAAGCGACGCGTCCGCCCCATTGCGCCGGTAGCGATGACCACCGCTCGGCCCTCGTAATCACCCTCGCCGGTCCAGACGTGCCTGGGGGTACTTTCCAAATCCACCCGCAACACCTTCTCCGTCACGAACTTGGCCCCAAAGGACTGTGCTTGCTTGCGGATGCGCCGGGCTAACTCGGGCCCTTCGATCGGCTCCGGTAAGCCGGGGTAGTTGGCAATTTTGGACGCCATCCCCAGCGCGCCGGCGGTTAGCCCCTTGTCGATCACCAATGTCTTGAGATCGGCCCGTGCAGCGTAGATCGCTGCGGAGGAGCCTGCCGGTCCTCCGCCGATGATCACGACGTCGTAAGGCTCGTGCTCCTGGGATTGCCTGGCTGTGAAATTGATATTCATAACGCTAAACACTCACTCCTTGTTCGACGCGCGACTCTCCGTGCCATTCCCAGGATACTGGCTCAAGAACTTCTCCACCTCCATCGCTGCAATGGCACCGGTGCCGGCTGCCACCACAACCTGGCGGTAGTAAGGGTCTTGCAAGTCACCAGCCGCGTACACGCCGGGCACGTTGGTATGCTGATGTTCATCAGCCCGGACGTAACCGTACTCGTCCATATCCAGCTGACCGACGAAAAGGTCCGATTGAGGCTCCATCCCGATGTAGACGAAGACGCCGTCGGCCTCGATAAAAGAGGTCTCATCGGTCTTCACGTTGCGTGCGCGCACGCCGGACACCGTCTCATCCCCCACGATCTCCTCCACCACAGAATCCCAGGCGAAGCTGATCTTGGGATTGGCGAAGGCTTCCTCCTGAAAGATTTTGGTCGCCCGTAACTCATCGCGCCGATGGACGATCACCACCTCTTTGGCGAAGCGCGTCAGGTAGAGCGCCTCGTCGACAGCGCTATCACCGCCTCCGACTACGACCACACGCTTCCCCTGGTAGAAGAAGCCATCACAGGTGGCACAGGCGGAGACGCCGCGTCCGTAGAACTCGTCCTCGCCGGGTACTCCCAGCCGTCGCGGTTCGGCGCCGGTGGCCACAATCACCGAGTGGGCCTGATACTCTTTCTGTCCCGTCTGAATGGTGAAAGGATTGCGAGAAAAATCGACTGCGTCGACGACCTCCAGTCCGATCTCTGCGCCAAAATGCTCGGCCTGGGCCTGGAAGCGATGAGCCAGCTCCGGCCCCTCAATCCCTTCAGGAAAGCCAGGAAAGTTCTCCACGCCAGCCGTATTCGCCGGCTGTCCCCCGGGGAGTGTACCCACTAGCACGCGGGTCTCAATACGAGCACGTGCGGCATAAATAGCGGCGGTCAATCCGGCTGGGCCTCCACCGATGATAATCAGATCGTAAGTTGAAGATTCCTCGTTTCTCTCTTCCTCCGGTTTCAGCGAAGTGATCTTGGGTTCAATCTCCATCCCTCTACGCCTCCGCGTCGAGTGCTTCTTTGATCTTATCCACCACCACCGACTCCGAGGCCGCACCTTCCAGATGAGCCGTCTCATTGATGACCATGCGCGGGACCCCCATCACCTGATACTTGTTGGAAAGTTGGGGGAACTCCGTCGCCTCCACCATATCGCCTTTCACCATCGGGCTGGCGATTGCCATCTGATGCGCCAGCACCACCGACTGCGGGCAATAGGGACAGGTAGGCGTCACGAAGACCTGCATATGGACCGGCTCGGTGAGGGATTCCAGCAGGTCCAGCGTCGCGTCACCCAGCTCCGTCTCCCCGGCGGCGACCATCTGGATCGCTTCCAGCAGCGAGGTGAACTCGTAACCTGATGGAATGCCGTAGAAGCGCACACCGTAATCCTCCGCGCCGATCACGGCCACGGCCGGTATTTTATCGACGCCGAACTCTTCAGCCAGATCCTCATCCTCGACGAAATCGTATATCTCGGCCGTGACCGAATCAGAAAGCGCTGCCACTTCCTCGACCAATTCCCTGGTCTCGCTGCAATACTGGCACTCAAAATCCTGGGTAAACATCACCAACCGAACCGAACCAGTCAGATCAGATAGTTCCTGTCTCACTTGCCCCTTAACGTCATCGTTCAATAAAGTCATCCTCGTCTCCTTATCAACTCGTCGTCTATCACTACAACGAGATTTCGGTCCAATAGACTTCCAAAGTCTCCATGCTTACTCTCAGATTGCTACCTATCAATCCAAGAGACGGTCCTGGTCGGAAGTCCAGGTTAGCTCAAAGTCTCGTTATAGTACTATGCCAGTCGTGATAACGCTGTCGCCAACGCCTCGGCAATCTCCTCTGGCGAAGCCTCAGATGCCACACACTCCGTGGTGTACGAACGCACCAAGGCCACAGTGGCCTTGTGCGCGGCCGAGCGGACGGCCGCCAGCTGCTGAAGAATCTCGTGACAGTCCCGATCCTCCTCGATCATCCGGGCTACACCTCGCGCCTGTCCCTCCAGACGCTTCACACGTCTTAGCAGGTCGGCCTTGGCAGATGAATCCGTTATTTTCACGCTATTTTCCCCTGAGAGGCTCACGGCCTCTTAGTGGCTAACCCCTCAAGTGGGGCCGTGGCCACAGGAGGCCGCGCTGCCGACACTGTCGCTTGATCCGCCAACACCAAACAGCGAGACAGCCTTCTTGACCCGCGTGCTTCCACAAGCGGGACATCTCGGCTCGTCCTGCTGCCCGGCTGTCCGCACGAATAGCTCGAATTTCTCATCACATTCATCACAGTGATACTCGTAGATCGGCATAAAACGTAACCTCACTCCCTTTCTCTTGTCGAATATACCACAGAATACCTACCAGGGGTATAGTATAGCACGGGTGCCCGACGTTGTCAAACGGACTGCAAAAGGGACAAACGGAGCGGTTCTAAAACAGCCGAGAAGCCTTAGGCCGCCTACAGTCACGTTTACCAAGCGTATTAACCCAGCTTCGTTTGCCCCCAGCACAAAAATACTTGGCCGATTCACCGCCAGGTGTTATAATCCGTTTTCGTCATGGAGATAACGTCTAGCGAAACAATCGAAGCCGACGGGCGGCAAATCGTCAAAGCAGCCACATTAGTGATGATCTTCTTCGTCCTGAGCCGCCTACTGGGGCTGGTGCGCCAGATGGTCATCGGCGCGCTGTTTGGTACCAGTGGTAATCTCGACGCTTATATGGCCGCCGCGCGCATCCCAGAGATGATTTTTATGATAGTCGCCGGAGGCGCGTTGGGCTCAGCCTTCATCCCTACCTTCGCCGATTATCTGACGCAAGATGATCAGGCCGGCGCCTGGCAAATGGCATCAGCGGTGCTCAATCTGGTGGTGCTGGCGCTGACCGTCCTGGCAGGGTTAATCGCGCTCTTTGCCCCGTTTCTGGTCCAGACGGTCGTCGCCCCCGGCTTCACCCCTGGCCAGCAAGCACTCACGACACGCTTGTTACGCGTTATGCTCCTCTCTTCTATCATCTTCGGCGCAAGCGGCGTAGTTATGAGCGCTCTGAACGCCTATCAACACTTCCTTTTGCCCGCTCTGGCCCCTTCAATCTACAATCTCGCCATCATCGGCGGCGGGCTCTTGTTCGCCCACCGCCTTGGAGTGATGGGCCTGGCGGTAGGCGCCGTCGTCGGCTCCGCGCTCCATCTACTGATCCAAGTACCAGGGCTATTCGCTTACGGAGCGCGCTACGTGCCCGCCCTGGGTCTCCAAAACGAGGGTGTCCGGGAGGTAGGCCGCCTGATGGCGCCCCGCGTGTTGGGCACGGCCATCGTCCAGATCAACTTCGTGGTCAGCAATAGCCTGGCCTCCCAGATGGGCATAGGAGCAGTCTCCGCCATCAACTACGCGTGGATGCTGATGCTGATACCGCAAGGCGTCTTTGCGCAAGCGGTGGGGACGGCAGCCTTCCCCACCTTCGCCTCGCAGGTGGCGGAGGGCCGATGCGCCGAAATGCGCGATACCCTGAGCTCGACCCTGCGGGCCATCTTCTTCCTCAGCCTGCCGGCGACGATGGGAATGATCGTCCTGGGACAGCCGCTGATTGCCATCCTCTTCGAGCGTGGCGCCTTCAAGGCCGGCTCAACAGAAGCCGTCGGCTGGGCGCTATCCTTCTATGCCCTGGGATTGATCGGCCATGCGGGGCTGGAAGTAGCCGCGCGCGCCTTCTACGCCCTTCACGATACCTTCACACCGGTCTGGGTAGGCGCGGTAGCGGTGGCAGTTAACATCGCGCTGAGCCTGACCCTGCCGGGCGCGTTTGCTGCCCTGGACTGGCCGCCCTACGCTGGCCTGGCGTTGGCGATGTCGGTCGCCACCTTGCTGAACCTGGGGCTGCTCCTGTTGCTGATGCAGCGGCGAATGGGAGGGCTACAAGATCGCCGACTCCTCATCACCCTCGCTAAAGGGGGACTGGCGACGTTGGTGATGGGCGCGACGCTGCTGGGATGGCAGACGATACTGACGGAAGCCAGTACGCTCACGATCGGCCTGAGCGGCGTTGCGCTCGGCGTGACCGTCTACATCGGGGCTGCGCTGCTGTTTCGCGCACAGGTGCTACGGTCGATGGTCCGAATGGTGAGCAGCTAACGCATCACATTTCCGGGTCAAAGGCCACCTCACCCTCCGGCGTCAACTGCTTGATCTTGAGATCAGCTTCATCGAGTTGCTTGTTACAATGCTCAGCCAGGGCCTGCCCTTGCTCAAAGAGAGCGAGGCTCTCCTCCAACGTCAGCCCCCCGTCCTCTAAGTCCGCGACGATCTTCTCCAACTCCGCAAAAGCATCCTCAAACGACAACGCGTCGATCTCGCTCATCACTACGCCTCCATCACAACAACCGCGGCTTCGCTAACACTTCCATAATACGCAGGTCGAAGAACTGCTGCGCGTTGGCCGGGCTCAGAACGACGGCCGTATCAGCACCCCGCCCCGTCCCGGCGATGGCGATGCAGGGCTCGCCCACCGTGACCAGGCCGGCATCGGCGGCCATCAACGCGATCTCCGCGCAGACCTTCATACCCTGACCAAAGATACGGAGCGTATAAGCGATGATCTCGTCGGTAAGATACGTCCCCAGATTCTTACGCACGGCGCGATTGACGCCCCCAAAGGCGTGCTGACAGGTGAGCAGTTTACCCCCTGCGGCCTCGATGACAGCGCGGTTATCCGCGGTCAGCTCCTGCGTGTTCGGTTCGCGGAAGCCGGTGGAATGTGTCACCACCACGACGTTGTAACCCTGGAACTTCTTGGCGGCCTGAGCGCCGGTCTTCCCGCGGGTAGTGGCGACCAGGATGGTATCAAGATCAAGCGCGTCGGCGCGCTGTTTGGCGATCTCCAACGTGCAGGCCGTATGCTGCGGGCCGGGTTGATCGAAATAAACGGATTGAACGGTCGTTTCGGACATCTGTTTTCCTTTCTATAAAGCTTCTACGGGCGCATCTACAAGTTGGGGGAGGAGAGACTTCGAAAGTCTCTGCATACTACTTTGCTTACAAATTATACTGAAAAGAGCGGTTTTGAAGTCAAAGCACATCGCTATCGTAGACTTCCGATCACGCCGTAACCTCGGCCCCAAACTCGCCGTCGGTGACGCGGATGTCGATCTTATCGCCAGCTTCGGCCTGCGCCACCGAGCGCACGACGTCGCCGGTCGTTTGCTGGCGCACGATAGCATAGCCGCGGGCCAACGTCCGCTCCGGGCTGACGCTGGTCAAACGCCCCACCAGTCCGTTAAGCCGCTCGCGATGCAAATTCAGGGCGTGATGCGTGGTCTCCACAACGCGCTCGAGCAGCTCATCCACGCGCTGTCGGGCCTGTGTCAGCCGGACGACCGGGGAGAGATGGCGCAACGCCCGCGTCTGCTCGACCAGCTGCCAGCGCCGTTCATTCATCATCGCCTGCAAAGCCATCGTCAGCGCCTCGTGCAGGCCCGCCACTTGAGCGCGGATCTCCGCCCGATCCGGCACAGCGAGCTCCGCAGCGGCCGAAGGCGTAGGAGCACGCACGTCAGCCGCAAAGTCGGCCAGCGAGACATCGGTCTCATGCCCCACCCCACAGATAACGGGGATACGCGAGGCAGCCACGGCGCGGGCGACACGTTCGTCGTTAAAGGCCCACAGCTCTTCCAGGCTGCCGCCGCCCCGCGAGACGACAATCACATCGACGTCGTCGCGGGCATTGAGCGCCTCAATCGCATCCACGATTTGCGCCGGGGCGGCATCCCCCTGCACCAGGGTCGGTGCAAGGAGCACCTCCACCAGCGGATAGCGGCGCCGCAGCACGTTGAGGATATCGCGCAGGGCGGCGGCAACGGGCGAGGTGACGACGCCGATGCGTTGCGGGTGCGGCGGCAGCGTGCGCTTCCGCTCTGGCGCGAAGAGACCCTCGGCCTCCAGACGGGCCTTGAGCTGCTCATAGCGCCGGTAGAGCTCGCCAACGCCCGCCGGCCTGATCTCATCGACGTAGAGTTGATACAGCCCGCGATCCTCGTAGACGCCCACCCGCCCGTGACTCAGCACCGAATCGCCATCCTTCGGTAGGGAGCTTCGCCGGCCGGCGACGTTCCGCCACATCACACAGCGGATCTGCGCACCGTCATCCTTGAGCGTGAAATAACAATGCCCGGATGCGGCCTGGGTGAAATTAGACACCTCGCCTTCCAGCCAGACGTCGCTCAATTTTGGATCGCTATTGATGAGATCGCGAATGTGGCCTGTCAACTGGCTGACAGTGAACGGTTCAGAGAGGGTAGATCTATCCAAGAAGTTGAGTTGCTCAAACATCGGCGTCAAAGGGCGTAAAGGAACGCGCTCAAGATAAGCAACCCACCTGCCACCGCCAGAGAGCCGATGGTATAGGGCCTGGGAACGGCAAGCAGCCCCAGCTCGCCCAACAGCCCCAGCAGGTAGAGGCCGGTGGCAACAGCCACGGTACCCTTGCGCGGGGCGCGAGTCTCGAACACATCCAGGCGCCGACGGTAAGAACGACGCGGCATAATACTATCCTTTCAAAACTTGCCAGATGAAAATGAGGATCATCCAAACGCCAATGGAGAATTGAATCGCATCGGAGATAAAGCAGCCCAGCAGCCAACCCCCGCCAGCCTTGAATGCTTTCTCCCAATCATCGTGACGGTACCATTCGGCCAACACCACGCCGATCAGCGCACCCAATGCAGCGCCGGGCACCAATCCGATTCCCAGGAAGAAGAAGCCAAGCAACGCACCGACTAAACCGGTGACCGCGCCCGCCAAAAGGGACCAAATAGAGGCTCCACCAGCCTTGCCACCCAGCTGGCTCATCCAGATATCGGTGCTGAAGCCGATCGCGCCCAATAGAGTGAGGAAAGCAAACGTGATAGGGTCAATAGCGGCAAAGCGCTCGGCGATAGCGTAGGCCAGGATAACCAGCCAGATCAGCCCTACACCAGGCACGGCTGGCAGCACGGCGCCCAGCAGACCAACACCCATCACCGCCAGAGCAATCCAGAACGTCCACCTTGAGGGCATCACCGCCTCACGTTTGAGGGAGGTAGACAAACAAGTAGACGAGCACACGCAATACGTGCACTCGTCTATTCCGAGTGGGCCGTGCAGGAATCGAACCCGCGACCCTGGGCTTAAAAGGCCCCTGCTCTAC
>CAYYTU010000076.1:0-12798 GCA_964474655.1 uncultured Anaerolineales bacterium | reverse complement strand
GCGATCTCTGCGCCCTCCGCGGTGAAAAAAGCATAACCATCTGAACGGTTACCCTTGGGGTATTGTCCGATACAGCTTTCGCGTGAGCACACTGAATACGCCTGGTTCACTTACGAAGAAGCATCCCATTTGGTCAAACACGATGGAAACAGGGTCGCTTGGTGGGAATTGGATAAACGGTTGAGAGGCCGAGGGCCACGAGGCTGACTCCAACTGACCGATAGCGCAAAGGCCGCCACTACTACAGCTTCCAGAGACGGGGCAAGATGGGGCCGAAGAATCGCATACAGCGAACCACGCATTCCTTACCGTTGACGGTCATCTTGCGCAAGATGTGAGCTCCGCTCTTTTCCCTTCTCATCGCTCCTTTTCTCTCTCCGATCCGAGCCTGTAGAACCGCTATCTGGTGAGGTTGACAAGCGGCGGCTTATGCTTTACAATAACGAATGTTCGGACATTTGATCTGGGAAAGGGAAGCAGTGTGAAAGAATCTACCGTGCTGGATGCCTCTGAGTTGGATACGACCTCAATTGATCCTGATAGTCCAGTGCCCTTGTATCACCAGATAGAGAATGACCTCCGCCGGATGATTGGATGCGGCGAATTGCCTCCCCACGCCGTTCTTCCGCCGGAAAAAGACCTCTGTCGCGTCTACGGTGTCAGCCGGCATACGATGCGCAAGGCGCTCTCGCGGCTGGTCGCCGACGATCTGATCAGCCGACGAGCCGGGCGCGGAACGCTGGTCAAGGCCCAGGCCGACCGGATGGCCTTCTACCTCGACCGCAGCTTCACCCGTCAGATGGCCGATATGGGCCGCGAGGCTCACTCGGAGGTGTTGAAGCTGACCGCCGACACCATTGACCAGACGTGTCCCGATGTTTTTCACGATAAGATAGACCACCGGTGTCTGCGGTTGGTGCGCCTGCGCTTCGGCGATGAGGAGCCGATTGCATTACAATCGTCCGTCATCCTGACCGAGCTGTGTCCTGATTTGGGGCGGCACGATTTTGAGCGTGAAAGCCTCTACGACGTGCTGGCCCGCGAATACCAGCTCGTCATCACCAAGATTCAGCACACCATCAGCGCCGCAGTATCCGACCAGTTCCAGGCCGATCTTTTGCAGGTTGAGCAGGGCGCTCCGCTGCTCGTGGTCAAGACGACGGCCTCGCTGGAGGACCAACAGGTGATCGAATCGACCATCACGTATTATCGCGCCGATCGCTACGAGTACCGCACCACGGCGACCTATTCGTCCTGTTAGACCGAACCATAACGAGATGGTATCTCGCCCACTTCGACGCCTTGAGCGGCAAATGACCGTACATTAGTAACTTTTCTCAGCATCAGCCAAAAGGGAGGACGGTATGAGCAACATCACTATGTTAGGCACCGGGTTGATCGGGACGTTCTACACGATGACGCTACATCGAAGCCGCAGTCGCGACCAGGTTCAGGTGGTCTACTCGCGCACGGCGGAGCGGGCCGAGCAGTTCGCCGAGGAGTGGGACATCCCGCACTGGACGACGGATATGGCCGAGGCGATCACGCTTCCAGAGACCGACATCGTGGTCATCGGGCTGCCCAACCACCTGCACGAGGAGGCTGCGGTGATGGCGGCCGAGGCCGGCAAGGCCGTGCTCTGCACCAAGCCGCTGGCCCGCACCGCCGCCGAGGCAAGGCGGATGTTGGACGCCGTCGAGGAGGCGGGCGTCCTCCACGGCTACCTGGAGGACCTGGTCTACACGCCCAAGACGCTCAAGGCGCTGCAATCGGTCGAGAACGGCGCGCTGGGCGAGGTTCTGTGGGTGCGCTCCCGAGAGACGCACGGCGGCCCGCACAGCGATTGGTTCTGGGACAAGGAGCTGGCCGGCGGCGGCGCGATCGTCGATATGGGCTGCCACTGCATTGAGATCGCCCGCAGTTTCATCGGCAAGGAGATCCGCCCGGTCGAGGTGATGTGCTGGGCCGATACGCAGGTGCATCCCATCGAGGCCGAGGACCACGCTGTGGGCTTGGTGCGCTACGTCAACGGTGCCGTGGGCCAGTTCGAGGTCAGCTGGGCCTTCCGCGGCGGGATGGATCTGCGCGACGAGGTCGCCGGCACGGAGGGCACCATCTGGCTGAACCACTGGCTGCGCACCGGGTTCGAGATGTTCACCGCCACCGGCGAGGAGGGCTACGTATCGGAAAAGACCGAAAGCGACCGCGGCTGGCTCTTCCCCGTCGGCAACGAGGTCGATAGCCTGGGCTACATCGAGATGTTCAATGATATGCTCGATAGCATCGAAAACGACGAGGCCCCGGGCGAGGATTTCTACGATGGGTACATCGTCAACGCCATCGTAGACGCCGCCTACCGCTCGGCCGAATCGAAGCAGTGGGAGCCGGTCGAGATTGACGATTGGCGCGGCGCCGAGGATGTCGAGGCAGCGACGAAGCTGGCGGAGTACGACGAGGATCACTACCTGGTCAAAGAAGAGAAGATGCCCGACGGGCGGACGAAGTTCATCCTCAAGGAGAAGGAGACCGGCGAGATCGTCCAACAGGTCGTCTGATCCTTGCGGATTGGGATTCACACCGAGGCTATTGCACTTTCAATCGAGGTAACCGAATGACCCTAACGTCACGCGAGCGTGTGATGACGACCCTTAACCACGAGGAGCCCGATCGAGTCCCGACGGCCCTGTGGGGCAGCTGGTACGGCGTCACCGACGAGCTTTACTTTGCGGCGCTGGAGATCATGGGGTGGGAGCCGGTGGAGCCGTTCCGTCCCGACCGCGTGCATTCCGTCAATTTCTACGATGATCGGTTGCTGGAGGAGCTGGGGACCGACCTGCGCTACATCGCCCCGGGCTCCACTGCCAGCACCAGCAGCCTGGGGCCGGACGGCGCCGACGGCTGGGGGCTCAAGTGGAAGGCCGGCGGTCCTTACCGCGCAGCGGTCCATCACCCCCTGGAGGGCGCGACCGTCGAGCAGATCGCATCGTACACATTGCCCGGCGCCGAGGCCGTCCAGGTAGCGGCCATCGAGTCGCGCCTGGACGAGATCGCCGCCTGGGAGCGGGAGTACGCCATCGTCGGCCGCGCCGTCTCGTCATACGGGTTCTTCGAGATGGCGCAGGCGCTCCGCAAGCACGACCAGCTCCTGATGGACCTGATCCGCGCTCCGGAGGTGGTCCGGACGCTGGTTGAGCGCCTCTTCGATGCGTACACCGCGATGATCGGGCGCTTCCTCGACGTGGCGGGGCCGCACCTGGATATGCTAGAGCTGCCCGGTGACGACTTCGCCGGGAACGAAGGCCCCCTGATCTCGCCCCAGTCGTTCGATCGGTTCTTCAAGACGCCGTACACCCGGCTGATCCAGTTCATCAAGGATCGCGCACCGCAGATCAAGATCGTCTATCACTCGGACGGGGCCGTGACGCCGTTCCTATCCCGGTTCATCGCGATGGGCGTGGACGTCTTTCACCCGCTGGAGCCGCTGGAGGCCACCGATATGGCGGCGGTGAAGGAGACGTACGGCTCGGAGCTGGCCTTTATGGGCGCGATCGACATCCGCCGGGCGATACAGGGCGACGAGGCCGCCGTCGTGGACGAGGTGAAGACCCGCATCGCGCAGCTGGCGGAGGGCGGCGGGTACATTCTGGCGCCGGCCAATCATCTGCAGTGGGACGTGCCGCCGCACAATCTTTTCACGCTATACGAGGCTGCCCGGCAGTACGGACGTTATCCCCAGGCGGGGGTGGATTGAACAAGTGAGCAGAAAGGGAGGATGCTTATGTATGATCTGAGAGCTGCGATTGTTGGCACCGGCTTTATGGGCCCGACCCACACCGAAGGGCTGCGCCGGTTGGGCATCGAGGTCGTGGGCGTCCTGGGCTCGTCGCTGGCCAAATCGCGCCGTGCGGCCGACGGTTGGGGCGTGCCGCGGGCCTATGACAGCTACGACGATTTGCTGGCGGACGACGACGTCGACGTCGTGCACATCACTACGCCCAACTATCTCCACTTCGAGCAGGCCAGCGCGGCCCTGAAGGCTGGCAAGCACGTGATGTGCGAGAAGCCGCTGGCGATGAATTCGGAGGAGACGGCCGAGCTGGTCTCGCTGGCCGAGGAGACCGGGCTCGTGGCGGGCGTCAACTACAACCTGCGCTTCTACCCGCTCAACATCGAGGCCCGCGACATCGTGCAGCGCGGCGATCTGGGCCAGGTCTATTCGATCTACGGCAGTTACGTGCAGGACTGGCTGCTCTACCCCACCGACTACAACTGGCGCGTGCTGGCGGACAAGGGCGGCAAGCTGCGGGCCATCGCCGACATCGGCACCCACTGGCTTGACCTGGTGCAGACGATCACGGGCCTGGCGGTCGAGGCCGTCTTCGCCGACTTGCAGACGGTGCATCCCACGCGCCAGCGCCCGACCGGCGAGGTGGAGACGTTCGCCGGCAAGGGCCAGGCGGTCCAGGAGACCGAGGCCATCGAGGTGGAGACCGAGGACGCCGGGGCCGTGCTGATTCGCTTCCAGGATGGCGTGCGCGGGTCGCTCTGCGTCTCGCAGGTCACGGCCGGGCGGAAGAATTGCCTCCGCTACGAGATCGCCGGCGCCAAACGGGCTCTGGCCTGGAACAGCGAGTTCCCCAACGAGCTCTGGAACGGCTATCGGGATCGGGCCAACGCCTCCCTGCACCGCGACCCGAGCCTGCTATCCGAGGCGGCCCAGGCCTATGCGACCTATCCCGGCGGGCACAACGAGGGGTACGACGATACCTTCAAGCAGTGCTTCAAGGCCTTCTACGACTACATCGCCGCCGGCGATAGGACCGCCTCCACGCCGTTCGCCACCTTCGTCGACGGGCACAAGGAGGTCGTACTATGCGAAGCGATCCTCGAAAGCCATCAGACGGAGCAATGGGTGACGGTGACGTAAGACCATCGCTCACAATTTGAAGGAGAATCTGATATGATGAAACTAGGGTTTGTCAGCGCTATTTTACCCGACCTCTTGCTGGAGGAGGTCGTACAGTTCGCGGCCGACCGCGGGTTCGATACAGTGGAGCTGATGTGCTGGCCGAAGGGCAAGGCGGAGCGCCGCTACGCCGGCGTGACCCACGTCGATGTGACCGACTTCACCGCGGACGACGCCGCGCGGGTCAACGCCATGCTCGCCGACGCTGGCATCACCATTAGCGGCCTGGGGTACTATCCCAACCCGCTGGCCCCCGACGAGCAGGCGGCACAGGTCTACATAGAGCACATCAAGGACGTGATCCGGGCCGCCGCGCTGCTGGACGTGGGCGTGGTCAACACCTTCATCGGCCGCGATTGGACCAAGTCGGTGGATGAGAACTGGCCACGCTTCGAGGAGGTCTGGCCGCCGCTGATCGCGTTCGCCGAGGATCAGGGCGTCAAAGTGGGCATCGAAAACTGCCCGATGGCCTTCACGGAGGACGAGTGGCCGGGCGGCAAGAACCTGGCCCACAGCCCCGCGATCTGGCGCCGGATGTTCGAGGCGATCCCGAGCGACCACTTTGGGCTGAACTACGACCCGTCCCACATGATCTGGCAGCATATGGACCCCATCAAGCCGCTACGTGCGTTCAAGGAGAAGCTCTTCCACATCCACGCCAAGGACGTGCGGCTCGATCAGCGCCGGCTGGACGAGGTGGGGATTATGGCCACGCCGCTGGAGTTCCACACGCCGAAGCTGCCCGGCCTGGGCGACGTCGACTGGGGGCGGTTCTTCTCGGTGCTCACCGACATCGGCTACGACGGGCCGGTCTGCATCGAGGTCGAGGATCGCGCTTACGAGGGCTCGCTGGAGAGCCGCAAGGGCGCGCTGATCCAGAGCGGGCGCTACCTGAAGCAGTTTATGCCCTAGACTCGGTGGGCCGCTTCGCCGATCAGATGGAAAAAGGAGGTTGTATGGACTATACCTATGAAGAGATCGCCAAGATGATCGACCATTCGCTCCTCAACCCCACGATGAGCGTTGAGGAATTGGAGGAGGGGCTGCAGATCGCGCTCGATTACGACGTCGCCAGCGCGTGCATCATGCCCCACTATCTCAAACGCGCCGCCGAGGTGCTGGACGGGAGCACGGTCAAGGCCAGTACCACCATCGGCTTCCCGCACGGCGGCCATACCACGGCCGTCAAGGTGGCCGAGGCCCGGCAGGCGTTATTGGACGGCGGCGAGGAGCTGGATATGGTGGTCAACATCAGCCGCGTGCTCAGCGAGGACTGGGATTACGTGCGCGATGACATCCAGGCCGTCGTCGAGCTCGCCCACGACTATGGCCAGAAGGTCAAGGTCATCTTCGAGAACTGTTACCTGGACGACGAGCACAAGATCCAGCTGTGCGAGATATGCGGCGAGGTCGGCGCCGACTGGGTCAAGACGTCGACCGGTTATGGCACCGGCGGCGCCACCGACCACGACTTGACGCTGATGCGCGAGCACGCTCCGCCCGAGGTCCAGGTCAAGGCCGCCGGGGGCGTCCGCTCGATGGAGCGGCTGTTGGAGGTGCGCGCCTTGGGCGTCACCCGCATCGGCGCCTCGCGCACGGTCAAGATCCTGGAGCAGTGCAAGGAGCGACTTGCCCTTTCCTGAATGGGGGTGATGACTGATCTTGACGATTAACCTGGTTCGCTTGGAACGTTTTGCAGCTGGACGGGATCGCGTTTGTTCAGCGAGCAGAGATACGCTAGAATAGCAATCCGAATGGAGGAGGACGAGATGAATACGTTTCAAAAGCCGTTTAGGGTCTTACTGATTCTGCTCGTCGTCGCAATGATGGCGACGGCATTGGTGGGTTGTGGCGGGGCGACGGATACGCCGGCCCCGGAGGAACCCACGCCCGCCGAGGAGCAGGAAGAACCGACAGAAGCGCCCCCGACCGGGGAGGAACCGGAGGAGGAAGGGGAAGAACCCTTCACCATCGGTGTCTCCAACGGGTTCGTGGGCAGCGAGTGGCGCACGCAGATGATCCAGAATATGCAGGAGGTCAACCAGGAGTATATGGACCAGGGCCTGACCAACGAGCTGGTCATCGAAAGCGCCGACGTGGACGTGCAGGGTCAGACGCAGCAGATCCAGAACCTGATCAACCGCGGCGTGGACGCGATCATCATCAACCCCAACGACCAGAACGCGCTCAACCCCATCATTGAGGAGGCGGTCGATGCGGGCATCGTAGTCATCGCCGTCGATCAGGAGGTCAGCTCGCCGGACGCGGTCAACGTGGTCACCAACCAGAAGGAGTGGGCTATGATCAGCGCCCGCTGGCTGGTGGAGCAGCTGGGCGGCGCGGGCGACGTGGTGTTGATCGAAGGTGTGGTGGGCCACCCGGCCAACGAGGCCCGGATGGCGGGCGTCGAGGAGGTCTTCAGCGAGTATCCCGACATCGAGGTCGTGGGCCGCGACACCGGCAACTGGGACCAGGCCACCGGTCAGCAGGTGATGAGCGACTTCCTGGCCTCGCTGCCGAACATCGAAGGCGTCTGGACCCAGGATGGCATGGCGGAGGGCGCGTTGCGGGCCATCCGCACCGCCGATCCGGATGAGTGGCCGGTCATCACCGGCGAGGCGCGGGCCGGGTTCCTGCAGCTGTGGCAGGAGATGAAGCAGGAGCGGCCCGAGTTCACCACCATCGGCGTGGTCAACCCGCCCGGCATGGGCGTCAGCGGCCTGCGTGTGGCCCTGGAGATCCTGCAGGGTCGTGAGATCGCCGACGGAGTCTTGCGCGGTGAGTTCGGCAATACGCTCTACGTGCCGATCCCCGGCGTGGTGACCGAGGAGAACTTTGAGGAAGCTTACGAGGAATACGAGGACGCCCCGGCTTCCTATACCTTGGATGGCTGGATCACCGAAGAGGAAGCGGTAGCCCTGATGGAGGGCGAGATTACCGCCGAGGACATGATGCAGGACCTGATGGACATCGGCGGTGAGCCCGAGGAAGAGGATCTCTCCTTCGTCCCGCCGGTGCAGGATACGGCCGAGGAGATCAAGGCAGAGCTGCCGGATGCCGATGAGGTCGACGGAGTGCCCTTCACCATCGGCGTCTCCAACGGGTTCGTGGGCAGCGAGTGGCGCACGCAGATGGTGCAGGACCTTCAGGAGGCCAATGCCGTTTACATGGAGCTTGGCTTGACCAACGAGCTGGTCATCGAAAGCGCCGACGTGGACGTGCAGGGTCAGACGCAGCAGATCCAGAACCTGATCAACCGCGGCGTGGACGCGATCATCATCAACCCCAACGACCAGAACGCGCTCAACCCCATCATTGAGGAGGCGGTCGATGCGGGCATCGTAGTCATCGCCGTCGATCAGGAGGTCAGCTCGCCGGACGCGGTCAACGTGGTCACCAACCAGAAGGAGTGGGCTATGATCAGCGCCCGCTGGCTGGTGGAGCAGCTGGGCGGCGCGGGCGACGTGGTGTTGATCGAAGGTGTGGTGGGCCACCCGGCCAACGAGGCCCGGATGGCGGGCGTCGAGGAGGTCTTCAGCGAGTATCCCGACATCGAGGTCGTGGGCCGCGACACCGGCAACTGGGACCAGGCCACCGGTCAGCAGGTGATGAGCGACTTCCTGGCCTCGCTGCCGAACATCGAAGGCGTCTGGACCCAGGATGGCATGGCGGAGGGCGCGTTGCGGGCCATCCGCACCGCCGATCCGGATGAGTGGCCGGTCATCACCGGCGAGGCGCGGGCCGGGTTCCTGCAGCTGTGGCAGGAGATGAAGCAGGAGCGGCCCGAGTTCACCACCATCGGCGTGGTCAACCCGCCCGGCATGGGCGTCAGCGGCCTGCGCGTGGCGACGGAGCTGTTGACCGGCTCTCAGGTCGATGAGACGCAGCTGGAAGGCGAGTTCGGCAACACGCTCTACGTGCCGATCCCCGGCGTGGTGACCGAGGAGAACTTCGAGGAGATCTACGCGCTGTATGAGGATTCGCCGGCCTCCTACACTCTGGACGGTTGGATCAGCCAGGCCGAGGCGCACGACTTTATGGAGTAGCCAAACAATATGACGGGTGTTGGGGGGCGCTGGCATAACGCCCCCTGACGCTTCCGTTCACGATGGGTATGGAGACTATGAACGTTTCACTCTCTGCACGAGACGTCGTCAAGCATTACAATGGCGTCGTGGCGCTGGACGGTGCGGACCTGGACGTCACCGCCGGGCAGGTGATGGCGCTGATCGGTGCCAACGGAAGCGGAAAAAGCACTCTCAGCAAGATCATCACCGGTGTGGTGGCTCCCAACGCTGGTCAGATAACTCTGGACGGGGAGGAGGTCCGCTTTGGGTCACCGCAGGAGGCCAAGCGACGCGGCATCACCGCTGTCTACCAGGAGTTGAGCCTGGTGCCAGATATGACCGTGGCGGAGAATATCTGGCTGGCGCACGAGCCGCTCCGGATGGGCCTCGCGGTCGATGAGCATGCGGTTGAGGAGCGGACTCGCCAGCTGCTTGATCTCTTCGCCGGGACTTACAGTTCGGCCCTTCGGCCCGATGTGGCTGTCTCTACCCTCTCGCCCGATGAGAAGCAGATCGTGGAGATTCTGAAGGCCCTCAGCCTGGACCCTCGTCTGATGATTCTGGACGAGGCCACGGCCAGCCTCGATGGTCAGCAAGTGGATCGTCTGTTCAGCTTGATTTCTGATTGGAAGAGCGAGGGTAAGGGAATCGTCTTCGTCTCCCATCGGATGGAGGAGATTATGCGCGTCGCCGATTGCGTGGCCGTGCTGCGCAACGGTAGGACGGTGGGCATGACGACGACCGAGGAGACCACGGAGGACGAGTTGGTTGCCCTGATGGTCGGGGAGCATGGTATGGTGTCTAAGCAGCAAGATCGGCGGCCATCCGCTGCTCTGGAGAAAGCCGCTATGCGCTTGGAGGTGACCGATCTCCAGACGAGCATTTTGAAGGGGATTGATCTGCGTGTGCGGGATGGCGAGCTGTTAGGTATTGGCGGGCTGCGCGGACAGGGCCAGGACCACCTTTTGCTCTCTATCTTCGGCGAAATTCCTTTTTCTGGGCAGGTTCTGCTTTCAGGGCAAGCGGTTCACTTCACACATCCCCGGCAAGCGATGAAGCGGGACGTGGCCTTGGTGCCCGGCGATCGGGCCAGCGAGGGCTTGCTGATGCGGCGTTCGATCTTGGAAAACTTGCAGATTCCCTCGTGGGGCCAGTACGGCTTCCCGCTGCGCATTCAGCAAGCGCGCAGCGACGCCAGTCGCGTGGCCGAGACTCTGAACCTGGTGATGGCTTCGCTCGACGCCGCAGTGAGCAGCCTGAGCGGCGGTAACGCGCAGAAAGTGGTGCTTGGCAAGTGGCTTCTGCGCAATCCTGAATTGCTCTTGCTGAATGATCCCACAAAAGGCGTTGATGTGGGCACCAAGCACGAGCTCTACAACTTGCTGGCCGAGTTACAGGAAGAGGGCACCGCCATTCTCTTCTACAGCTCCGACGACGAAGAGCTGCTCGGTCTGTGTGACCGGGTGCTCGTCTTGTACGAGGGGGAGATCACAGCGGATCTTTCCGGTTCGACGCTGACGCACACCGATTTGGTCGCTGCCAGTATGGGGAAGAGATGAGGAAGAGCGTATGAATAAATCTCGCTTGCAGAAGCTAACACTGCGGCACCCGTACCTGTTCGCGCTGTTGCTGCTTGTCATCGCACTAGGAGTGAACTGGTATCTGCAGCCTAACCTCTTCCAGCGGCGCGTCTTGAGCGGCAATTTGCGCACCTTTCTGCCGCTGATGCTCCTGGCCGCGGGGCAAGCGGTCGTCATTATTGGAGGTGGCATCGACCTTTCGGTCGGTACGATGGTCTCATTGGTCAACGCTATTCTGGTCACATTTATTACCCAGGAGGCCACGCCCTCGGATATCATCATCGGCATTCTGTTGGGCCTGGCGGCCGGGATGGCGGCCGGGGCGTTGAACGGGCTTTGTGTGGCCTACCTACGCTTGCAGCCCATCGTTACCACCTACGCCACCAGCTTCGTGTTCGCTGGGATCGCGCTCTGGATTCTACCGCGCCCGGGCGGGCTGATACCCTCTTCGCTCACCAGCTTCTATCGCTCCACCCCGCTTGGCCTTCCCCTGGCGCTCTGGGTGGCCGCGGTCATCATTCTGGCGTGGGGCGGTTTACGCGCGACTCGTTACGGGCGCTACCTCTTCGCCGTGGGTGGCAAGCCAGAGTCGGCCTACGCCACCGGCGTGTCTGTTTCACTGGTGCGCTTGAGCTCGTATGTGATCGCGGGGCTGATGTCCGGCTTTTCGGCCCTGGCGCTGACGCTCAATACCGGCACTGGCGATCCTCGCATTGGTGAGGCGATGACGCTCTCATCCATTGTGGCGGTCGTGCTGGGCGGGACTCGTCTGAGCGGCGGGCAGGGCGGCGTCGCCGGCACGTTGATTGGCGTGGTGATCCTGGGTACTATTCGCAACATCATCTCCTTTGCAAACGTACCGACTTGGTGGCAGACACTGGTGGACGCCCTCATTATCGTGGCGGCATTGGCCGGCCCCGGAGTGGTTCGGCTCATTCGAAGGTGGAGGCAACGGGTATGAGGAAGTTTCTCAAGTCGATAAAGATTAGCCCCCCGCTGGCAGCGGGCCTGTTGGCGATCGCGCTCTTCTTCTTGGGGGGGATCCTGCGCCCAGGCTTCGCAAACTACAGGCAGCTCATCAACATCGTACGCCTGGCCGCTTTTCTGGGTATCGTCGCGGCCGGTCAGACGCTGGTGATCATCAGTGGCGGCGAGGGCATTGATCTCTCGGTGGGGTCCGTGGTTACCCTGGGCGCCATCCTGGTGTTCAGAGTTGTCGATGGTCGGAACGGGCTGGTCATCCCGGCGCTGGGCCTGATTCTGGCGGTGGGGTCCGGGATCGGCTTAGTGAACGGCGTCGGCATCACCTTGCTGGGGATTCCCCCGCTGGTGATGACGCTGGGTATGTCTGGCGTGGTTCAAGGCCTGGTTCTGGCGGTCACCCAGGGTGAGCTGATCGGCTCGCCGGCGCCGATTATGTCGAAGATTATCTCCGAACCGTTGGTCTTCAACATTCCTGGCGTGGTCTTCATCTGGATCATCGTCGGTGGCTTAATTTGGATGTTGTTAGAGCGCACGCGCTATGGCAAGCACCTCTTTGCCGTGGGCGTCAATCGGCGGACGGCGCGCTTTTCTGGCGTGCGCGTGCCGCTGATCGTGATCCTCACGTACACGCTGAGCGGCATGCTGGCCGCCCTGGGTGGCTTTATGGTGCTGGGTTTCACGGGGAGCGTCTTCCTCAACCTGGGCGATCGTTACCTCTTCCCCTCAATCGCTGCCGTCGTCGTGGGAGGTACGGTGCTGGCGGGAGGAAGTGGCAGCTACTTCGGCACAATGGCTGGCGCGCTTGTCTTGACCGTGATTACCAGCTTGCTCACAGCGGTCCAGTTGCCCGAATCCGCCCGGTTGATCGTGCTGGGGGGTATCTTGCTGGTGCTGCTTTCGATCTACGGGCGGCAACGCGGCTTGCGCCAGTGACGCCTTGGGATTTCGAAGCAGGTCGCCCAGCAAAAATGCCATCAAGGCCGCAGAACGTGCTTAGGCGCGAACAAGGCAAAACGGGGTTGATGCGCTCGATAAACGTGACTGTAGGCAATCTAATATGTCTGGGCTACCCTAGAATTGCTTCGTTTGCCCGCCTTCTGGTCAGTTTGACAAATTATCTGATTCAACGTATAGTTCTGGTTGGATAATGTAAGTTCTGTTTAGGTTGACGTGAAAACTGCTCAGGCTTGCTGAGTCTGGG
>CAYYTU010000075.1:0-12812 GCA_964474655.1 uncultured Anaerolineales bacterium | reverse complement strand
AACATTATCATTTGAGTGAACTATACCACTTCGGTAACATTTTACGTGAGTGAATACGTTGCATCTGCTGACGCTTGAGGTATAATATAGCCAGTACGGAAGGGTGCCGGAGTGGATTAACGGGGCGGTCTCGAAAACCGCTGTGGTCCTTGTGGCCACCGTGGGTTCGAATCCCACCCCTTCCGCCAGAAATAAAAAAAGCCCTTGCTTGATGGTAGGGCTTTTTGATTATCACACGCTGGGTCCTTATCGCGCCCCTCCGGGCGGATGGACGACGAGCGTCTCCTCATTTACTTCCACCCAATCGCCGGTCTGGATGTGCGACAGGTCCACCTGATCGACCATCGGAATATCGGCGATGACGGCCCCTACGGCGACCACGGGATCGGCTGTTATGTTGACGATAGCCGCCGGAGCCAGCCCATTACGCGCCAAGCGATAGATGGTATAGGAGCCGACAGTGCTGCCCTTGCCAGTGGGGAAAACCAACACCCGCCCGACCACGCTCCGCCCCGCGAGCGGATGATCAGACTCGATAATGAGGCCAGTTTCGGGATCGACGCCCCCCAAGAAACCGATCGGCGCGGTGGAGACCAGCGCCTCACCCGCAGCACACCCGGCCTTGACGACGCGAGCCGATAAGCGTATGGCGCGTGACATCGCTACCCCTCGGACGAAAGGAGGGTGATCTGCTCGATGTTCCAGAGCATCGTGCGCTCGCCAGGCGCCAACGTGAGGCCGCTCACATCCGGATCCGCGATGACCACTCGGGGCACGAAGTAGAGCGGCAGCACCGGCAAATCACGGGAAAAGATACGCTGCGCTTCGCGATGGAATCGATCATAGGCCTCTATGCCAGGCAGGGCCTCCAACGCTGCTCCACATGCAGCATCGTAATCGTCACTGGCATAGCCTGGATTGTTGCTGGTAGCCCACCAGTTCCGCTCGGCGGGAATCTGGTCCGAGAGGTAGAGCTCGCAAGGAGGGGTTAGTCCGTTCAGCCAAGAGAAGAGCGCCAGCTCAAACTGACGCCCAAAGACAGACCCATCAGGCCCATCGGAGAAGAAGTTCTCCGGCGGGATGAATCTGACACCCATATCGACGCCACAAGCAGCCAGGTTCTCACTCAGCAGGCGGGCCGTCTGCTCACGCGCCCGATCGCCGCTGGTAGTGCTCAAAGTGATAGAAAAAGGGGTACTCTCGACGACATTGGGCACGCCGTAAGCCTCGCGGATCCCATCGCCGTCCCGGTCCTGCCATCCAGCCTCATCCAGCAAGGCCCGTCCGACGTCGGGGTCGTAATCCCAGCGATGGAGCCGTTCCTCGGCGTAGAGCGGATGCGTGGGCACGACGTAGCTGTGTGCCACGGCGATCTCGTCATAGGGGAAGACGCTATCGGCGATTTGCTCCCGGTCTATGCAATGCGCCAGCCCCTGACGAACCCTCACGTCCGCGAAGAAACGTGGGCGGTCCCACCACTCGACCGGATTGATACCAAAGTCCAGGTGCTCCCACTCGCTGCTGGGCGAGGTAATCACCTGAGCTGCGCCAGCCTCAAGCGCCTCAATCAAGGGTGCCGGATCGGCGGAATCGATCAGGTCCTGCCCGATGACGTCACAGGTGCCAACCTTGAGGCCCGAAAGCGCACGCTGGAGATCGGGGACGAAGCGAAACGTCACGCGATCAAGGTGGGGCAAGCCTTCAGCGGACCGAAAGTAGTGCGGATTGCGGATCAACGTGATGTGATTACCCGCTGCCCAATCTGCGACCACGAATGGCCCCCAGCCGAGCGGCTTTCGATGGGCCGTCTCGGCATTGAGCAATTGTTGGGCATCCGCCCCGCCCCATACGTGCCGCGGCAGGGGGTGGTAGAAGTTGAGGAAGTAGGATGGGTCGTGGTAGCCCGGTAGCCCGGTCCAGACGACTGTATGATCGTCGATCACCTGGTAGCTGCTGGTTCTCTCCCGCTGCAGCTGCAGCGCGGGGTCCTCAAGCCCCCCCGCGAGCTCGAAGGTGTAGCGAGAATCCCCAGTCGTCAACGGCTCTCCATCGGACCAGGTGACGTCCGTGCGGAGCGTGAAGGTAACTACCAACTGGGTCATGCTCACCTCTCCCCCAGCCTCAAACGCCACGTTGGCCCCATCGCTGTTACGAAGCGTGACGCTCGGACGGAGATCGACCACGTAGCCTTTGCTGTCCACGACTTTATCTCCCTCGCTCACGGTCACCGTTCGCAGCTGGGCATCGCCGTCAGCCAGGTTGGGCAGCTTTTCCAGGATCACGGGATGGAACTGGTAACTGCGGGTATCAATGGGGCCGTCATAGACCGCCTCCAAGACATCGCGGGCCGCTTGCGAGGGAGAATCATAGAGAAAGAGTGTGTTGGGCTCCTCGGCCTGGCAGATGGTCAAAACTTTGGGCGCTTTGGGAGTAGCCGTTGGGGGCTCGGTTGGAAGCGATGTCGACGTCGGCGCCGACGGGGTAGCGGGTGCTGTCGGGGGCGAATCGGGACCCTGGCAGGCAGCGACGAGGAGAATCAACAGCGATAGCCCCAAGAGGACACGAGGTGGATCGCGTTTAGCCAATGGATCAATAGGTTGATGATACATAGGTCACTCAAGTTTAATCTGATGGAATGGACCAAGCGATATGGTGTAGATTGTGACCGCTCGCAGGCTGTGGGTCTAATCGGGCCGAAGATAGCATCAATGATCGGCCAAGCATTTAGAACGAACAGGCGTATCTTGTATCCCGGTCAGTAGGCATTCGGCAAGGAGAAGATATTGAACACAGTTCGGATCAGGATCTTGACATCCAACAGCAAAGACCAGTTCTCGATGTACCAGAGATCATACTTCGTTCGCTCGGTGATGGACGTATCTCCCCGCAGCCCGTTGACTTGCGCCCAACCGGTCATACCCGCCTTCTCCAAATGCCGATCCATATACCGTGGGATGGAGCGTCGAAACCGATTGACGTAGATTGGACGCTCCGGGCGCGGCCCTACCAGGCTCATCTCGCCCAATAAGACGTTGATCAGTTGAGGCAGCTCATCGACGTTGAGCCCGCGGAGCAGATTCCCCAGGCGCGTCACGCGGGGGTCACCCTCTACTGTCCATCCCGGGCCCTCTTGCTCGGCGTTCTGACGCATCGAACGGAACTTCAACATCTGGAAGGGACGGGCATCCAACCCCATGCGCTCTTGAATGTAGAAGACCGGACCGGGCGAATCGAGTTTGATCATCACAGCCACCAGCAGCATCAGCGGCGAAAGCAGAACCAGCCCAAAAGCAGCTCCCACGATGTCCATCAAACGCTTGGCCGTGCGCCGCCAGCCGCTCAGCGCAATGTCCCGCACAGTCAGCAGCGGTAGGCCGCCCATATCACCAATGCTCACCTGGCTGGCCATAATCTGGAAGACATCGGGGAAGACTTTGATGGTCACTTTTCCACGATCACATTCGGAAAGCAACATCAAGATCTCCTGATGGGTCGCTTCCGGTAGCGCGATGATCACTTCATCGACGTTATGCCTCTCAATCAAAGGCGCCAATTCACCAGCTTGCCCTAACACTTCCGCGCCCGGTGGCAGATCGTCTCCATTTGTGGTCACGAAGCCCACGACTTCGTAGCCCATACCGGGGTTCGATTGGACTTTCTGGAAGATCATGCGG
The DNA here is from genome assembly GCA_964474655.1 of uncultured Anaerolineales bacterium. Lineage (GTDB taxonomy): Bacteria > Chloroflexota > Anaerolineae > B4-G1 > B4-G1 > CAYYTU01. Next base: position 9,138 of record CAYYTU010000075.1, on the reverse strand, counting down.
CCTACTTCGCCAGCGCCCACAATGAGTAAGCGATCACAGCCAAAGCCACGCTGCCGGAGGCTGGAGCGGAGCTTGCCATGCAGCAGCCGGCCGACGATGACGAACAGGATGGTAAAGAACCAGCCATAGGCCACCATTCCCCGCGAGTAATCCGTCTCTAGGGTGCTGTTCTTGAAAAGCAAGGAGGAGAGCGCCAACCCCACCAGGGTGCCTAACGTGGTGGAAGCCAAGATATTGTAAGATTCGTCAATGCGCGAACTGGTGCGCGCGATCTGATACAGGCCAGAGAAGGCAAAGACCAGCAGGATGGATAGCACGTGGGTCATAAAGAAGCTGCCATAGCTCTGGAATGAGCCTATATTTTGCGGTTCGCTCGGCCAGGGTATCGAACTACGCAGCCAATAGGCTAGAGCTACAGCCAGAAAGGCCATCAAGGCGTCGAATAGAGCCAAGGTGAGCACAAAGACCAGTTGCGTTCGCGTCTTTGAGTTCACAAGATCACCTCTCATATTCCACGGGTAACGCACTGAGCGACCGGCGTAGCTTTTCCAGTCTCAAGCGCGAGGAGATGGCGCCAATGACGAGCAGATGGAGCCACCACGGCGTCTGCACGGCGTAATGTTTGCGGTAAAAAATATCCATCGCGCGATAGAATTCAATCTGAGCCCGCGGGCTGTGCCGACTGGCCGCGCGCTTGACGTGCAAGACCGTCACCGCCGGGTTGTAGTAGATCTTCCAGCCGGCGGATTTGATGCGATAGGCCCAATCCAAATCCTCGCCATACATAAAGAACTGCTCATCCATCAACCCGGCCTGGGCAACGGCCTTGGAGCGCACCAACATAAATGCCCCTACAACGGAATCCACCTCCGCCACTTGATCGGGGTCAAGGTAGGTCAGGTTATACTGACCAAAGCGTCGGCTGCGCGGAAAGATTCGCGACAGGCCGACCAGACGGTAGAAGGAAATTTCCGGCGTGGGAAACGAGCGGCGACAGGCCAGATCCAGTGTGCCATCAGGGCGCACCAGCTTAGGACCAGAAGCGCCAGCATCAGGATGCTCCTCCATAAAGCCCAACATCTTGTCCAGGCCATCAGGCGGGAGCTCAGTATCGGGATTGAGAAGAAGTACAAAGCGAGGCACATCATCGGGGGAATGCGCCGACCGTCCCCCTCGGAGGCCAAATCTCCGCAGGCCCTGGTTATTGGCTGCCGGGTAGCCCAGGTTCTTCTGATTGACAATCAAACGCACCTGGGGAAACTCGTCAGCCACCATGCCGGCGCTGCCGTCGGGCGAAGCGTTGTCCACGACACAAACGTCGAACGTGAAATCACCTTCACTGGCATAGACAGAGCGAAGGCAGGATCGAAGCAAGTCACAGGTGTTGTAACTGGCGATGACAATTCCCAAGTCAAGCATAATCCTCACTCGCCCAAAAACGCCCCACCAGACCATCGGCGGGGCAGTTTCCCAGGGCGGCGCCATTGTAGCACAAAGCGACTAGGTGGTCAAACAATCTCAAGGCGCGGGCAGAGTGCCCAGGAGACAAAAAAAGAGGCGGGCTTTTGCCCACCTCTTTGATGACCCGCGCAGGACTCGAACCTGCAACCAAGGGCTTAAGAGGCCCCTGCTCTTCCATATTGAGCTAGCGGGCCAACGCGGCGTATTATACCGAGAACGGCTTCATTGTCAAGACAAGATCGCGCCGCCATCAGATGAACAGCGTGACCGTCGAGTCACGCGCGGCCTGGATGTAGGTCCCCACCGCGCAGTAATCGTCGATGAACGCTTGCTCCAGATCCTCAGGCTCGATGCCCATAATCTCCATCGTCATATCGCAGGCCATCACGTGACCGCCTAACTCAATGAAATCCTCCATCAGCTGACGCAGGGAGGCCACGTGGGCCTGCTTCATTCGCCGCTTGATCAGCCACTTGCCCAGCCCCAAGAAGTTCATCTTGGAAAGCGGGCCGCCCTCCAGTGCACCTTTCTTGAGCCGCTGCAAACCCCAGAACGTGAAGTAGATGTAGGCCTCCATCCCCATCGCCAGAGCGCCGTTGGCTATAATCAACGCGCTGTAAACCTTGTCCATCTCGCCGCTGTGTAGGATGATCGTCGCGCGTTCCGTCTCCTGCTTATCTTGCCCCATACCGCCCTCCTGTTCACTTCAGCTAAAAGTCAACAAAGTGCCCCCATACCGATCTCATTACTCGGCTTCGTCCTGCTGCTCAAGGTACTTCTCTGGGTCTTTATCGAAGGTAACCTTGCATCCAGGGGCACAGAAGTAATAGGTGCGCCCTTTGTACTCTGAGGTGGCCGCCGCCGTCTCAGGATCAATGACCATCTCGCAGACTACGTCCTTTACCTTTTCCATCGCTCTATCCCTCCCAAAGACTCGCTGTACAGATTCATCATTTGTGACGAAAACCCATACGCTCAGATTTTGTGTTAACGCTTGATGCAAATGCGCCAATCATCCTCCGTCCCCTCGACGCAGAGCAGCTCCAGCCCCAAAGCTTTGGCCGCCATCGGGATCTCCTTCTTCGAGGCCGGATGTGTCCCCAATACTTCGAGCACATCGCCTGGTTCGGCCTTACGCAGCGCCTTGCGCACTTCCACCAACGGCACCGGACATGTCTCCCCCCGGCAATCGACCTGAATGTCTGAAGGCAACGGGCAGTTCTTCTCTCGTGTATCTACCTGAATATCTGACATAACTTCTCCTTATCCAACAAAGTAACCGTTCAGATGATTATGCTTTTTTCACCGCGGAGGGCGTAGAGATCGCTGAGACAGGCTATTTTTCAATATTTTGACCAGCTTGACAAAGCTTTTCCTTCAGTTTCTCTGCGCTCTCTGCGTTCTCGGCGGTTATATCGACCGCTACCTGAACGGTTACACAACAAATTCAACCATCACGCTATCGACATCCCAGCGATGGTCTAGCTTCTCGTGAATCTCCTCGCGGATGTTGGACGCAAACTGATGATCCTCGGGCAGATCGACCACCACGCGTACGGTGCCCTCGGCGACTTCAATGTCCGTCACCAGATCGGTGCGCACCACGTCCAGACCCGTCATCGGATTCATCACGCGCTTCAGCCGTTTGCGGACGACCTTGACTGTGGTGGGCTCGCGCTCCTTGATCAAGCCGTGCTTCTCCTCGTAATTCTGAATCGCCGCCCGCAGCCCATCCACCGCCAATACGGAGCAGTGAGCCTTCACCGGAGGCAAGCCGCCCAACGCTTCGGCGGCCTCCTTCCACGTGATCTGCTTGGCCTCCTCCAGCGTCTTGTCCTTCGCCAGCTCGGTGATGATCGAGCCGGTGGCAATGTTCGAGGCGCAGCCGTAGGATTCGAACTTGATGTCCTCAATGCGCTGCGTCTCCTCATCGACTTTCAAGTAGACAGCGACCATATCACCACAGGCCGGACTACCCTCCGTGGCCTTGGCGTCGGCGTTCTCAATCTCCCCCACGTTGCGCGGGTTGCGAAAGTGTTCCATCACAACTTCACTATATGGTAATGCCATTATTCCTCTCCTATTCTACTCTCTTTTCCCCAGCGGACTGATCCGCCGCAGATCGGTCACCACCTCGGCGACGGCTTCCGTCACCGCCTCGACGTCATCCTCATCGTTGTAGCGCCCAAAAGTATAACGAACCGAACCGTGTGCACGCTCGTGGTTGCCGCCGATGCCCAGGATCACGTGGCTGGCCTCCAGCGACCGACTGAAGCAGGCCGAGCCGGTGCTGACGGCGAAGCCGCGCAGGTCCAAGTGCAGGAGCAACGATTCCCCCTCGACAAAGCGGTAGGAGATGTTGGCGTTGTGCGGCAGCCGATGCTCCGGATGACCATTGACCCGCGTATGAGGGATCTCCAACATCCGCTCGGTGAGCCGATCGCGCAGTGCTTGCAGACGCGCCGTTTCCTCCGGCGTGACCAGCTCCACGGCCTTGGCGAAACCCACCGCGCCCGGGATGTTCTCGGTGCCGGGCCGCAGATCGAACTCCTGGAAGCCACCGTCCATCCACTTTCGGATCGGCGTCCCATCGCGCACGTAGAGTCCGCCGACGCCCTTCGGCCCGTGAATCGTATGGGCAGCGACCGTCATCAGGTCGATGGGGATCTCTTGCACATCCACCGGCACTCGCGGGAAGCTGTGCGTGGCGTCGGTGTGGAAGAGCACACCGTTCTCGTGGCAGAGCTCGGCTATTGCCTCCACATCCTGGAGCGTTCCGATCTCCTGATTCGCCGTCTGGATAGAGACCAGCATCGTCTCCGGCGTGACCACCTCCCGGAGGTGGTCCAGATCGACGCGCCCAGTCTCGTCGACGCGTACCTTCGTCACCGCGAAGCCTTGCTTCTCCAGCGAACGGGCGCTGTAGAGCACGGGAAAATCCTCAAGCGGACTGATCACGATCTGCTTGCGCTTCTCGTCCTCCAGCGCCGCCGCCACGCCCTTGAGCGCCAGATTGCTGGCCTCGGTGCTGCCAGACGTAAAGATGAATGCCTCCGGGGCGGCGCCGAACGTTGCAGCGATCTGCGAGCGGGCTTCATATAACGCCTCCTTGGCGTCGATGCCGAGCGAATAGCCAAACTGCGAAGTCGCCACTGCGTAAGTATCGAAGAAGTAAGGCTCCATCGCCCCCAGAACCCGTTCGTCCAGCCGCGTTGCAGCCGCATTATCAAGATAGACGACGTCTTCCCGCATAGGTCCTCCTGTTGATCTATGAGACTGGCTTGTTTACAATTACAATTGTATCATATCTGGGCAATAAAGTCAATGCTCATCTATTAAAATCGCGTAAGAAAGAGCAAGTCCGCGATCAAGATGGCATAAGCGACAACCCAAGTGTGCATTCCAGAGAAAGCCCAGGAGAGGCTATCCTTTACGCCGCAGGATGCCCCAGATCTCCCTCAACGTCGGCCGCTTGCCATAGATGAGCAAACCTACACGAAAGAGATTCCCACCGGTCCACAGCGCCGCCGGCAGCGAGAGAAGCAGAACTACGATGCTGCCGACTACATCAACCCAGGGCACCTCTGCCAGCGGCAGACGCAACATCATCATCGTCGGCGCCGTGAGCGGGAAGAAGCTCAGGATGCGCGCTACGAGCACATTCGGCGCGGCGAAGAGGAACCCGCTTAGCATATACGGGATGGAGGGGCGAAGTCTGAAGTCTTTATAGTCACCAAGCACGCGGGTTACAAACCCGCTACGAGCCTTAAGTTGACGCATATGCCCTCAAGCCCCAAACGCCGACCACCTTGCAACGCAAAACGCAGAGAGAACCTACACTCTCTGCGTTGCTGCGTCGATGCTCACTCCTCGCTTAAGGATCAGGGCTAGTACGGCGGCTCAGCCGGCCCCGCATACCCGCACGTCCCGGAGCGCGGCGAGTTCACCAGCGGCATCGGCTCGCCGTAGGCGTGATGAGGATGATCTTCCGCATGCTCGTCACACAAAGTGCCGCTCTTTTCGTGCTCGTACATACACTCCAGGCACAGCCATTGGGCCTGCTTATCACATTCCATACACGATTCTTCCGGCTCGTTGTTACGCGCCATCAGGAAGATCGGATGCTCCGAAAGCGGCTTCCCCTCCCGGACATCGACCGTCTTGAGCAGCGTATGGGACGAGGTTCCGAAGTCATAGATGTGAGTCAGCTCGAGATCGGGGTGGAACACCTGCTCCACCCGCCGACTCATCGGAATCTCATCGCCGCGCCATCCCCCGATGGAAAACTGGCTCAAATGACCGCAGCATTCCAGCCAGATCGCCCGCAGGTAGCGATCCAGATCCTTCAACGTGGCCGAGCCGTTCACCTCCAGATGGAGCCAGAAGTCCCCCGACCAGGCATCCTGCACCTGCAGATGATAGAGCTTCTCTTCCTGTCCGGAGCCCTGATTCGCCTCCTTAATCGCCTTCTCACGTTCCGGACAAGCTTCCAAGTGCCGCACAAAACCTCCGCGCGTCAATTCGCGCCCACAAAAGACACATTCACCCCTTGGATAATGAGCCATCGCATCCCTCTCTTTCCAGTGTGTTACGAAGCTACTCCCGCGCCCTGAAAGCGCCAGGTCCTCTCAAGGCCAGCGTCTCATTTCAAGCTACCCAGCTGGTAGCCCCACTGCATTATGCCTCATTTCTACGATTTTGCAATATTTCCCTATGGCACCCCGGCGAAGACGTCCGCCGCCGCATAGGCCACACCCACCATACTCGGCCCGGTGTGAGCACCCAGCACGAGCGATATCAGGCCCATCGGCAGCCAGGTACAATCGAAAATCTGGTCGACGCACTCACGCAGCTCGGATGCGCCCTCTGGATTGTAAGAATGGAGCACTTGCACCCGCAAGGCGCTGCCCGGCGCGTGCTGCTGGGTCATCAGATCACCCAGCCCCTTGATCGCCCGCTTGAACGTGCGCACCTGCCCCATCTGGACATATGTTCCGTTCTCCTTCTCCACGCCGATAAGAGGCTTGATGTGCAAGATCGAGGCGATCAGACCCTTCATATGGCTGATGCGTCCGCCGTGGATCAGGTACTTCAGCTCCTTGAGGGTATAGATACTCTCGCTCGCCTCGCTGATCCGTACGATCAAGCCCAGGATGCGATCCATAGGCCAGCCAGCGTCCGCGGCCCGCGCCGCGGCCTTCACCTGCCAGCCCGCGGCTGCCGAAAGCGTCTTCGTATCCACCACCGTCACGTTCGCCCCCGGCACCATCTCCGCAGCCGTCCGGGCCGAGTTCACCGTCCCGCTCAGCCCCGAGGACATGTGAATCGAAAGTATCTCCGGGTCGTCGGCCGCCAAGCGTTCGTACAACGCGGCGAAATCGCCAGCCGAAGGCTGAGACGTGGTGGGGAGCTCATCGCTTGCCGCCAAGAGCCGATAGAAGTCATCCGGCTCGATGTCCAGCCCCTCCCGGTACGTATCGCCTTCCAGCGTCACGCTGAGTGGAACTTCGTAGACGTTAAGGTCCGTCATCTGCTCTGAGGTCAAAAATACGTCAGTCCCGCTGTCCGTCACAATCTGCGTCATCTTTCTCCTTATATCCGGTCCATCTGATCTCAACAACTACCCAACTATCGCAAGCTACAACACCACGAGGCATCAGACGTGACGCTATCTCGATGTAAAACCTCTCGTCAGCCCTATCAGTTTCGTTTGAGGAGCACTGCTCGGGCCGGCCTCCCGACCGTGCCCGAGCATGGCACGATCAGAAGACCGACACAGCCCATCCTCCAAGGCATCGGAGCGGCGTCTGCTCACAAGATTGAAATATCACCTGAGATTAGACACCATCTCGCGCAGGCCAATCACAGAGAAAAACTCGCCCGGAATCTCACCGGGCGAGCCTAGATTCGCTGGATATCAACGTCCTGTTACCGGCTATCTTCGTTTAGCCGTTCGACCGCCGCATCCAGCCGGGCCAGCACCTTCTCCTGCCCCGTCGCCGCCAGCGAGCCGAACAGCGGCGGCGTGGCCTGCTGATTGGTCGTGGCCCAGCGCAGCGTGCCCAGCAGCTGCCCCACGCTCACGCTCAGCTCATCGGTCAGGTCGCGCAGCGGCTGCTCGATGGTCGCCGCGTCGAACGGTTCGATCTCGGTCAGCAGATCGCGGGCCGCTCGCAACATCGCCGCGCTCTCCTCGGCGGTCAGTCCCTTGGGCACCAGCCGTTCCAGCGGCGGTGGATCGATCTCACCGAACATGAAGCCGGTCCACTCGACCACCTCGTCCAGCCGCTTCAGCCGCTCCTGCACCAGCGAGGCGGCCAAGCGCAGCCGCGGCCTCATCGCCTCCGGGCACGGATCCGGCACCAGCCCCGCCCGCTGCCAGAAGGGCAACAGCCGCTCCACCAGCTCCCCCTCGGAAAGCTCGCGGATGTAGACGCCGTTCATCCAGTCCAGCTTCTTGTAGGAGAAAGTAGCGGGAGATTTGTTGACCCGGAAGAGGTCGAAGTGCTCGATCAGCTCCTGGCGGCTGAAGACCTCCTGCTCCTCGCCCTCCCCCGGCGACCAGCCGAGCAGCGCCAGGAAGTTAAGCAGCGCCTCCGGCAGGTAGCCCTGCTGGCGAAACTCGGTGATCGACGTGGCGCCGTGGCGTTTAGAGAGCTTCTGCCCGTCGGGGCCGTTGACCAGCGGGACGTGGCAATAGATCGGCGCCTCCCAGCCCATCGCGCGGTAGATCGTGATACGCTTGGGCGTGCTGGAGATCCAATCGTCGCCGCGGATGACGTGCGTGATGCCCATATGGTGATCGTCCACCACCACCGCCAGGTGGTACGTGGGGAAGCCGTCGGACTTGAGCAGGATCTGGTCGTCGATCAGCGCGTTGTCGAAGTTCACGTCGCCGTAGATGGCGTCGTGGACGACCGTCTCGCCCTCCAGCGGCATCTTCAGCCGGACGACGTGCTCTTCATCCGCGGAAACGGGCACCGGCAGATCGCGACAATGACGGTCGTACATAATATGCTCACCCGCCGCCCGCTGACGCTCCCGCACCTCGGCCAATCGTTTCGGCGTGCAGTTGCAGCGGTAGGCCCAGCCGCGCTCGATCAGCTCCTCGGCCACCTCGCGGTACATCTCCACGCGCTCGGACTGGACGTACGGCCCGCGCGGCCCGCCGATGGCGTAGGCCTCGGCGTCCTCCACGCCGGAACGCTGCAACGCCTCCAGGTCAGGGCCTTCGTCCAGATCCAACCCCAGCCAGCGCAGGCCGTCCATAATCACCGGGATCGTCTCCGGCTGGTAGCGCTCCCGGTCGGTGTCCTCGATGCGCAAAATGAACTGGCCCTCCTTCTGCCGGGCGAAGAGCCAGTTGAAGACGACGGTGCGAATGTTACCAATGTGCGGCTCCCCCGTCGGGCTGGGGGCAAAGCGAACGCGAACGGTCATATTTCCTCCAGTTTGAAAGTGTGCAAGTAGGCAAGTAGGCAAGTGTGCAAGTGGCAAGTGTGCAAGTGGCAAGTAGGGCAAGTTGACCGCGGCTCTTTCTATTCTTTCCGCCAACTCCAATCTATCCGCCTCAACCCTTCTCTCACTCCGTGTCCACCGAAGACCCCAGCGGTCTACCTGCCGCACTCAAACGACGGCGGGGAGGCTGCTGCGTCGTTTCTACGGCGGGCGATCCCA
>CAYYTU010000074.1:0-13104 GCA_964474655.1 uncultured Anaerolineales bacterium | reverse complement strand
CCACGCCCTTGGGGCGCGGGGGAATATCCCACGTGGTTCCACCCAAGTTCCGCAGGCCCTATTGGGGACCCTGCGACCCTCGAAGGCGATAACGAGCCTTAACCGGGGTTCCATACTCTCGCGACTTTATGTGAGCGCGATTTGAGGAGCCCACTCCCGGGCGGTTTTCCCGCACGTTCGGTCAGAAGGGCTTCCAGCCCACGACCCTTCCTCTCTGAGACCTTTCAGCTGGTACTCGTCCCGATCAACGTGTTCTGATGTTACGCTGTGAGGCTATTATAGTCCGCTTTTGTCCGCTGTCAACTTCTGGTTGCTCACCCCCCAGCATCGTGTTACAATCCACCGGGCTTTCGCAAGCTTTGCTAATCAAGAAATGTGTAGGGTAGCGAAATCACGTTTTACGAGACCAAGGAGTAATTGATGACCAACGACCGAGCCTATCCCCTCGCCAAGGGCGTACGCGCGGCCTATCGCGCCGGCGAGGATGACGAGATGATGGAACCGCTGGTACGCGTCGATGAGGACGGTCAGCCAATTGGACGCATTGGCGATGGCGACTACGTTATCTTCTACGATCTACGCGGCGAGCGCGAGATCGAGCTGACGCAAGCCTTCGTCGATGATGAGTTCCCGCACTTCGAGCGCGAGCCGATCACCACGCACTGGGCCACAATGATCGAGTACCATCCCGACCTGGACGTGCGCGTCGCCCTCCCGCCCCTGGGCACGATCCACGCCACGCTGGGCGAGGTGGTCAGCAAGGCAGGCAAACGCCAGGTCCGGATCGTCGAATCGGAAAAAGAAGTTCACCTGACCAGGTTCCTGAACGGGGGGCGCGAGGAGCCCTTCCCCGGCGAGGAGCACCGCATCATCGAATCGCTGGACTTCGAGGGCTATCTGCCGCCGCCGGAGATGCGGGCCTCAGATGTAGCTGACGCCGCCATTGAGACGCTGCGCGACGATTCGGTCGACCTATTGGTGGTCAATTGGGCCAACGTCGACGTGATCGGCCACAGCGAGCAGCGCGAGGCGATCAAGAAGGCAGTTTCCACCGTCGATACTCAGCTCGGGCGCGTGCTGGAGGCGGCGCAGGAGATGGGCGTGGCCGCGCTGGTCACCGCCGACCACGGCACGGTGGAGAAGTGGTACTATCCCGATGGCTCCATCGACACCGGGCACACGGATAGCGAGGTGCCCTTCGTGCTGGTGGCGCCACATCTTGGCGCGGATGGCGTGCGCGACGGCGGCACTCTGATCGACGTGGCACCGACGGTGCTGGATCTGATGGGGCTGGAGAAGCCCGACGTGATGGAGGGCTCATCGCGGATCAAGGGCCTCGACGGAAGCGAGCCGCAGCGGGTAGCGCTCTTCATCCTCGACGGCTGGGGCGTGCGCGACGACGACTGGGGGAACTTGATCATCGAGGCCGAGACGCCGGTGATGGACGAGCTGCAAGAGGCGTACCCCGCCACGCGGCTGGAGGCCGCCGGTGAGGCCGTGGGCCTGCCCAACGAGGTCCCTAACCGCGAGGGGAAGACCGTGGGCAACTCCGAGGTGGGCCACACGCACATCGGCGCCGGGCGCGTCGTGACCTCCGATCGATTGCGCGTCGAGCGGGCCATCGCCGACGGCAGCTTCTTCCAGAACGAGGCCCTGCGCTGGGCGATGGAAGGCGCCAAACGAGAAGGCACGGCCCTTCACCTGCTGGGCATCATCTCCTTTTACAGCTCTCACGGCTCAGTGGAGCATCTGAAGGCGTTGCTGCGTATGGCCGAGCAGCTCGACGTGCCCGAGGTCTACGTCCACGGCATGCTGGGCCGCCGCGGCGAGAAGCCGGAAAGCGGCGCCATCTACGTGGGCGACATCGAGGCTGAGTGTGAACGTCTGGATGTGGGGCAGTTCGTCTCGCTGATCGGGCGCTTCTGGTCGCTCGATCGGGAGTATAACTGGGATCGCATCGAGAAGAGTTATCGCTGGCTGGTGGACGGCGAGGGGCGTCCTGTCCCGAGCCTCGCACAGCAGTAGATAACAAAACCCCACCGGATCATAGTCCGGTGGGGGATTAGTGGGCGGTACAAGACTTGAACTTGTGACCTCCACGATGTCAACGTGGCGCTCTCGCCAACTGAGCTAACCGCCCACAGTGCCTGCGATTATACCATCTTCGGCGTTTTTTTGCAAGCCGAAGGTTGAGGGCAAATGAAGCGATTCCAGGGTAGCCCGGACGCGTTAGATTGCCTACAGTCACGTTTACCGAGCGTGTCAACCCCAGGGAATGTCTAGCGGCTCAAGTTGCGTCCAAAAACTATTTCCGTTTTCTAAGGCCGCACCGCCGTAAACAGACAGTGCTGGGCCTAAAAATACCCAGCACCGGCTCTTCAGGCCGGTGCCAAAAGTGAACCGGAAATGGTTTCTGGATGTGAACCACGTCTCAAGAAGGCTGTGAACATTCCCTGAACCCAAACTTCGTTTGCCTTGTTCACGCCTAAGCACGCTCTACGGCCTTGACATTTTGCTGGGCGACCTGCTTCGAAATCCTTGACATATCCGATCTGCTGAATGCTTCCTCGAGGAATGCTTTGATGACACTGGACGACCACTGGAACATCGTCGGTCACGATTGGGCCGTGAGGGCGCTGCAGCGCGCCGTGGCGACGGAGACCATCTCCCACGCTTATCTCTTCACCGGCCCGCCGGGTGTGGGCAAGACGACCTTGGCGCGGAAAGTGGCCGCCGCGCTGCTCTGCGAGGATGAGAACGTCCACGAGCGCCCTTGTGGCGATTGTCGGGCCTGTCGGCTGATGTCCAGCGGCAATCACCCCGACCTGCACGTGGTCGAATCCGAGCGCGTGGGGGATAGCTTGAAGATCGAGCAGATACGCGATTTGCAACATCAGCTCTCGTTGACGCCGGTCGAGGGGCGGTATCAGATCGCCATCCTGCGGCGCTTCGAGGAAGCCACGACCTCGGCCGCTAATGCGTTGCTCAAGACCCTGGAGGACCCGCCCCCTTACGTGGTGATGATGGTGCTGGCTCGCGAGGCCGGTGTGTTGCTTCCAACCATCGTCTCTCGTTGTCAGCAGATTCCTCTGCGGTCTTTGTCTGTGGCGCAGGTGGAGCGGGCCCTCGTCGAGCGCTGGGATGTGGCATCGGAGCGGGCCACTCTGCTGGCGCATCTCTCCGGCGGGCGGTTGGGCTGGGCGGTGCGGAAGCTCGGGGATGATGGGGCATTGGAGAAGCGCGTGGATCGGCTGGACGCGCTCGATGCGCTCGTCGAGGGATCTATTGTGGATCGTTTCGCGTATGCGGAGAAGTTGACCCGCGACCCTGTCGCCACACAGGAGACGCTTGATCTCTGGATCGGGTGGTGGCGCGATGTGTTGTTGGTAGCCTCTGAAGCGCAGGCCCCGCTGACTAACGTGGATCAGCGATCCCGGCTGCGCGATCACGCGCGGCGCTTTGGGCTGGAGAGAAGCGCGTCCGTGCTGAAGTCTCTGCGGAGCGCGGCTGATAAGCTAAAGCGCAATGCCAATGTCCGCCTCACCCTTGAGGTCTTAATGCTCAATCTGCCGCGCGTTTAGCGACTCCTCCGGTCCGTCGGGCTATTCTTCCCGGCGCGATCCTGGGCGGATCGATGCGCCCACCTGGCAAAAAAACACCCTCGCCGGATTAGATTGGGCGAGGGTGAGGTCTGTACAAATGGGAGCGCTTACGCAGCAGATTCGGCCGGGACTTCTGGGACCGGGGGCGGGCTGGAAGTATCTGCATCGGGCTTCACCCAGGCCGCCAGCTCGATCGTCATCTGCTCGAAGTAGCTCTGGGAGGGTAAATTGCCTTTCCCGTACTCCACTTCTACGATGCGCGCCCGCAGCCGCAGCACTCGTGTCTCCAATATGACGTCCTTCCCCGCTTCTGCCAGCACTGGCTCTCCCTTGGGGGCCAGCTTGTCCCTGAGGGCTTCGTCGTGGAAGGCATACTCCGACATAAGCACTTTGGTCACCGTGCGGATGTCGTTCTTATCGAACAACCAAGCCTCCAGGGCGGTGACTTTGTCCGGCTCGCCCACCCCGATGGTCTCGGAGATTCCCACGCCGCATTCGCCCATAAACTCACCCTTTTCAGTCTCAATGCTGAAGGAAGGATCGAAGTAGTCATCGCCCAGTGAATAGGTGGCGACGAACTGGGCCAGAGGGGGCTGACCGGTCTCGTCGACGTCTCTCTCGGTGGGGACTACTTCTCTGGAGACTGAGGGGGCGCGCTCTTTTATCTCGGCTTCCATCTTAGATTCGCGCATCCGCGTGATGAGAAGCAGGGCTCCGCCAATAGAGGCGATCACGAGTAATGCCACCCCACAGATCAAGGCCCCGGTGCGGAGTGGGATACCTTCGCCTTCTGGTATTTCCTCTGGGACGGCCTCAAGATCCTGCGCCAGTTTTTGCACCATGGAAGCCTCTTGTCCGCTGACGTCCTGTTCCAGCTGAGCCAATGTCTCGGCCAGGGCTTCGTCCTCCCAAAACTCGGTGCCCAATCGCCGGCGGGCCAGTTCCAGGTCGTCATTCTCTCCGTACTCTTCGGCGACCCAGAGAAGGTACTCGCTCTGGAAGTCGGAACGGAGGTTGGCGGGTGTGGCGTTGGTCAACGTCACAGGCCACCACCACCAGCCGATGGCCAGTCCCAGAAGAAGCCCCAATACGGCTCCTCCAATTAGTGTTACCAAGATTTTGTTTCGTTCCAAGAATTGTAGAGATGTGAGCATATCTACCCTCCGGCCATTATGCCTAGCGAATTGATCACCTGTTTTTGAGGTTAACTTAGAGCGGAGACACTGATGCTATATCTATTGTACCACGAGGCGAGATGGTGCACAACTAATTTGACAACTCTCTTCTCGGTGGCCCCCTGTCAAGTGTTATTGGGACAAACCCTTCCCGAAAGATTCCAATACAACGAACTCGGTTGAGAATTCGCTTGAAAAGCGTGATCTATATCGCTTATGCTATTGAACTTTCGGTGACAGGCTGGAATTTTACGCTGGTAGCGTCTCTTTCTTCTCTCTGGCTTCTACATTTTTCTCTTCTACTTCTTCTGCTTCGGGCAGGCTGGCAATCTCGAATTCCTCTTCACAGTCTGTGCATTTCGCCCAGCCCTGTCGCGCCTCGGTGAGCAACCCGCCGCATGTGGGGCAGGGCCGCGGTAGCGGTCGCTTCCACACAGCGAAGTCGCAGGATTCAGGATCGTCAGCGTCGTAATTAGAGCAGCCGTAGAAGGTCCGCCCGCGTCTCGTCCGTCTTTCGATCAGGTCACCGCCACACTCAGGGCACTTCGCCCCTGTTTTGATCAGGATCGGTTTGCTGAAGTGACAGTCGGGGAAGTTGCTGCAGCCGATGAACTTGCCATAGCGACCGTAACGGTAGACCAGCGGGTGACCGCATTCAGGGCACATCTCCCCGGTAGGTTGATTGTTGACATCGAGCTCGGGCATGTGGGCCTGCGCCCCTGATAGGGTGGCCGCGAAGGGCTCGTAGAAATCGCGCAGAATGGGCACCCAATCGTGCTCGCCGCTAGCGATCTGGTCCAGATCCTCCTCCATCTGGGCTGTGAAGCTGACGTCGACGTAATCGGGAAAGTATTCAACCAGCAGATCGTTGACGATCATACCCATTTCGGTGGTGTAGAGGCGTTTTCCGCGCCGTTCGACGTAGCCCCGTTGCTGGATGGTGGAGAGGATCGGGGCATAGGTGCTCGGTCGTCCGATGCCGTACTCCTCCAAATCGCGCACCAGGCTTGCTTCGGAATAACGCGGCGGCGACTTGGTGAAGTGCTGATCGGGTAACAGGTCCACCAGATCGAGCTGCTCGCCGGTCGTAAGGAAGGGGATTTCCTCCCGTTTCCGTTCCTCGATGGCCTCCTCCTCATCGTCGTCGTCTTCGTCCACCATATCCTCGTAGACGAGCAAGAAGCCGGGGAAGCGCAGGCTGGAACCGCTGGCGCGGAACAAGTAAGGACAATCGTCGGGGGTTTCACTTGGCTCCGGCCCGGCCAGAATCTCCGCCGCGATGGTGTCGTAGACCGCGCGGGCCATCTGGCTGGATACGAAGCGCCGCCAGATCAGCTCGTACAATCGGTATTGGCTGCGGTCTAGCTGCTCCTTGAGCGAGGCCGGCGTGCGCAGGACGCTGGTGGGCCGAATGGCCTCGTGGGCCTCCTGGGCGCCTTTGGCCTTCGTCTTGTACTGGGGTGGTTCGGGTGGGACGTATTCCTCGCCGTGCTCCTCAATGATGTAAGCGCGCGCCTCTGCTTGGGCCTGCTCGGCCACGTTGGTGCTGTCGGTGCGCATGTAAGTGATCAATCCCACCGGCCCGTCGCCCAGGTCGATGCCCTCGTAGAGCTGTTGAGCCACGGCCATCGTCCGCCCAGTCGTGAAGCCCAGCTGATAGGAGGCCTGTTGCTGCATCGTGCTGGTAGTAAAAGGCGGGTAGGGCCTGCGCCTTCGCTGGCCCTCCTTCACATCCTTCACGATATAGGTGGATTCCCGCAGATCTTCCATGATGGCTTCCACCGCCGCTTCGCTGTGGAGCTCCACCTTTTCGTCCCGAATGCGATGGAGATGGGCAATGAAGTTAGGCGGCTGGTCGGGCACTTCTTCCCGCTTGGACAGCTCGGCTTCCAGTGACCAGTACTCGAGCGGCACGAAGGTCTCGATCTCTCGCTCACGCTCGACTACCAATCGCAAGGCGACCGACTGAACCCGCCCGGCGGAAACCCCGCGTCTTCCCAGCTTATCGCGCAGCAAGGGGCTGATGGTGTAGCCGACGATGCGATCCAAGATGCGACGCGCTTGTTGGGCGTCGACGCGATGCATATCGATCTCTCGGGGGTGGGAGAAGGCGTGCTCAATGGCCTCGTCGGTGATCTCGTGGAATTCGACCCGGTGCACTGGACGCCAGCGAATCACCGAGTCGAGCACCTGAAGCAGGTGCCAGGAAATCGCTTCGCCCTCCCGGTCCGGGTCCGTCGCCAGGTAGACCTTCGATGACTCCTTGACTGCCTGACGCAGCTCCCGCACTACATCCTTCCGCTTGGAGGGCACGATATAATGAGGACGAAAATTGTCGTCGATGTCGACGCCCATGCGGTTGGAGGGCAGGTCGCGCACGTGGCCCACCGAGGCTCGCACGTTGTACTTATCGCCCAGGAAGCGATCCACCGTGCGGGCCTTGGCCGGCGACTCGACGATCACGATCCCCGGCTGTTTCTCCCGCCGGGCTCGGGCTTTCGACATCACGGCGTTTTCCTCGGGGTCCAGTCCTTCGTGGGCCGGCGTGCGGCCCATACGGAAGAGATTCGTATCGCAGACCGGGCAAATCCCTTTGGTGGCTGGCGTTCCTCGGTTCGTGAACACCGCCTGAGGGTCTTTTATCTCTCGTTTGGCTCTACACTTGACGCAATAGGCTTTCATATTCTGCTTAATCTACTCCTCTAATTCTTAATCATAAGCGTTCAGGATGTGACGCTTGGGATAGTGCTTGTGAAGATGGGATAAATACCACAATTATCCTCGTTGTCAAATGGGATCTGCGTGCGGTCATTGCCTATGTGGCTCAATCAGGGGCGAAGCATCTTCCAGGGGAGAGATCGGATTGCTTTCGCGAAGGCCGAATCCGGGGTGCTCAGAGCCAGAGGTTCCCCTTGCGACAAAGCCTGGCTTTGCCTTTGCTCGAACGGGATGGTTGCCAGAGGAGCGCGCTTGAAGACACGGGCTAGCGCATCGGGGGCAATTTGCAAATTGGGCCTGGTCTGATTGAGGACAATCTGAATCTTATCCGACCACCGTTCCATCGAGCGCAGGGTCCCGATGGTGG
This sequence comes from uncultured Anaerolineales bacterium, assembly GCA_964474655.1. Taxonomy (GTDB): domain Bacteria; phylum Chloroflexota; class Anaerolineae; order B4-G1; family B4-G1; genus CAYYTU01. The sequence continues at coordinate 5,242 of CAYYTU010000074.1, read as the reverse complement.
TCTGGATCGATGCTGGCTCCGCCATAGCGACTAATCCGATCACACTCGCGGCGTCCAACGCTGCCGCGGTGGCTTCGCCCAGGAGTGAAGGGGCATCGACGACCACGGTGGCAAACTGCTGTAGTAGGCTTTCTAATATATGCGCGACGTTCGTTTGTGTCAGGCATTCTCCCACGGGCGGAACCATCGGAGAGGCCAGCAGCTGGAGGCCGGATTGGTGCGATAGGAGGCAGCTCTCGAGCGTTTTCGCGCTCGGCTGCTCCTCCTGGAGCAGCGTCGACCAGTTGGGCTGGGGGCGCAGGCCCAGTTGGAGCGCGGCGTGCCCCGACGTGGGGCAGAGATCGACCAGGCAGACGCCGCCGGTTCGCGTTTGGGTCAGAGAGACGGCCATATTGACCGCCAGGGTGGTGACGCCGACGCCTCCTTTGAGGCTGAGCAGCACGAGGGATTTAGCGTCGGGGGCAGGTTCCGACGCTACGTGCTCTTCCAACAAATCGTTGACCTGGTCGGCCAGATCCTGAGTCGTGACCGGCTTGGCAAGGTAGGCGTCAGCTCCCGTCTTCAATGCTGCCTCGCGGTCCACGCTATGGCCGCGGGCCGTTAAGACCAAGATGGGAAGAGAAGCGGTCGCCGGTTCTTCCCGCAGCCGACGGCAGACTTCGAAGCCGGTGATATCAGGCATCATAATGTCGACGATGACCAGATCCGGCGGATCGTCCATTGCCTTGGATAGCCCGTCTTCGCCCGAGGCGCTCAATATGACCTCGTGTCCTTCACGCTCTTCCAGCAACAGACGGAGCATCTCCAGAATTTCGACGTCGTCATCAATGACCAGAATGCTAGCCACAGATACCTCCTTCACGTTCCAGCCAGAATGTCTCGACGTGGGAACGGCTGACCAGGATCGCTCCACCGCTGAACTCGGCCTCGGATTGCGCGGCGATGCGCAGGCGCCCATCAAGGATGGGAGCGAAGGGAGCCGCATCGGGGGTGAAAACTGTGCGCAGGTTTCTCTTGCTTGAGAGGCGAAGGTAGCCGCGAACGTCAAAAGGCGAAACAATTAGAAAGACCTTGCTCAGGTGGACGCCCTGGTAACTGCCGTAACGCTGGCTCTGCGTCAGGGCATCGTCGCGGTCTTTGGTGATGACGGCGATAATCTTGTCCTTACGAATGACGGCGTTCTCGTGGCTGGCGATGATGTCCGCTGGTTCTTCAATCGTGGAGATATAAGTGTCCTCAAGTGTAAGAAACGTGGTGGTGCGATTGACCAGCTGGTCGGCCAGCCGCTGGGAACGTACATCCACGCTGCCCGAGATGCGATATTGGCCGGTGAAGAAGTCCGCCACCAGCCGCTTTGTAGAAACTTCCCCCTTCATAACACAAATATCCTTTGGTCTTCCTGGTCCCTTGGGACCTCGCGTGATCTCGGCGCAGGTGTATCGCTTCTGCCGAGCGTATCTCAGGCGAGTGCCAGACCTCCCTCCTTGCTTCTTAATGATGGATACGCGCCGATGGCCCTCAGTCTAGCCTGTGGGAGCCTCTTCCACGATCTTCACGCCAGCGCTGGCCCCGATTCGGGTCGCGCCGGCTTCAATCATAGCCATCCCCTCTTCGTAGCTGTGGATGCCGCCGGCTGCTTTCACGCCCATTTCTGCTCCGACCGCCTCTCGCATCAGGCGCACATCCTCGATTTTCGCTCCAGAGGCGGCGAAACCCGTCGAGGTCTTGACGAAGTCAGCGCCAGCCGCCTTTGCCAACCGGCAGGCGGTCACTTTCTCATCCTCGCTCAGCAGGGCCGTCTCAATGATTACCTTGAGTTTTCCCTCAGCTACGTGGACATCCTCGGCCACCGCCGCGATGTCTTCCTGCACACGCGCGTCCTGACCGGCCTTAAGTGCTCCGATGTGGATCACCATATCGAGCTCGGTTGCCCCATCAAGGAGCGCCTGGCGGGCCTCGCATACCTTGGCCTCCGTGGTCGTCGCGCCCAGCGGAAATCCCACCACCGTGCAAACTGCCACGTCGGTTCCCTCCAAGGCCTCCGCTGCCAGCGTCACGTAGACTGGGTTGATGCAGACCGCGGCGAAATGGTAGCGGCGGGCCTCCTCGCATACGCGCCTCACTTGCGCCGGCGTCGCCTCTGGTTTGAGCAGCGTATGATCAATCAGTTGAGCAATCTCTTGTCTAATCATCGATCTAATCTCGTGCTCTGTTTGTATACGTCAGTTCTGGGAACGTGTGGTGTCCCACCAGCCCCCACGCCTGAGGCGGCCAGTAACATAGCCAGGCCTTGCCCACGATATTCTCTTTGGGAAGCGGCCCCCAGGTGTGAGAATCGCTTGAATTCCTGCGATTATCCCCCAGAACGAAGTATTTACCCTCATCCAGCTCCCACGAGCCGGCGTAAGAGACGGCATCGGTGACGTAAGGTTCCTTCAAGAGCGCCCCGTTGACCCGCACTTCTCCATCCCGAATCTCTATCCTATCCCCTGGAAGGCCAATGATGCGCTTAATGTAATCCTCTTTGCGGTTGCCCGGCGGTCGGAAGACGACCACGTCGCCTCGTTCTGGAGGATGGATCCAGTAGGTCAGTTTGCTGATGACCAGATACTGTCCGTCTTGCAGGGTTGGCTCCATACTCGATCCGCGGACCTGAAATCGGCCGGTCAGTGCGTTGACGAGAAGAAAGATGAGGAGAGTGAGCAGAAACGTCTCTACGACATCGCGTAGCAGCGATTGCCCCCCAAAAGCCTGCGAGAGCGAGACGTTCTCCTCAGTGGGATGGAAGTCCTCTACATTGGTCCCTATAGCGGGCGATTCTGTTTCGGTAGCATTCTTATTCTCGACCATAGCGGGAGCATTATAGTACAGGTGAGAGATAGAGGCAAACGGAGGTGACGGAGGAAGCTTCCGTTGTCACGTCTGTTGACTTTTCACGTCTCCTCGGTAGAATTGACCTGAGCGGCTGTTTGACATATGGTATGCTAATTATTCACCTGCTCCTGGCGGGCGAGCCGCTCGCCGTGGGGGGAGCAGGGGTGCTTCTGCTACTAGCCATTTGGGAGTTATCGCATGAACAAGTCCCCAGCTATTTTGATCGTCGACAGCAACGAGCCCTTCGCCACTATGCTCCGGGAAAGCCTGGAGCAGAATGGCGGCTATCGAGCTTCCATAGCCCTTGACGGTGATGAGGCGCTGGAAGCCGTATCGGAAGCTGGCTTCGAGCTCGCCATCGTGGACCTGGGCCTTGACGGTGCCGGGGAGCTCAGCGGCGCGGTGGTTGCCCGCGAGCTGCGCCAGCGACAGCCCACGCTGCACCTGGTCGTGATCCCACTCAATGGCAAGAAGATCCCCGCCGACCTGGAGGACTTGCCTGTCCAGGGCATTCTGCCCAAACCCTTCTTTCTGCCCGATCTGCCAGCCTGCATCGAGAATGCGCTGGCTCAGCCAGTCCCCACGCCCGGCGCTTCTCCTGGCGCGGTGGAGGTAGGCAAAGAGAACCCATCGGGGCCGTCGGAAGGAGAAGAGATTGATCCGGGCTATTGGAATGGATACGTTCCAGAGATGGCTCAGACGCTGGAGGCGTTGAGCCAGGAGATCAACGCCGAGGCTGTGCTCTTGACCCAAGGGCAGGAGCTGCTCGCCAGCACCGGGCGGCTCGCGCCCGATGAGGTGGAGGACCTGACTCAGGCCGTCGCCGACAGTTGGGCCACCTCCAATCAGGTAGCGGAGGCCCTGGGCCGGAGGCGGGTCTGCTTCGAGCAGAGCGTGGATGGGGGCGAGTATGTGTTCTATTCGCTCGCCGTGGTCGAGGACGTGATTCTATCGGCCGCCCTTAGCGACCACATCCCGCTGGGGATGATCCGCCATCAGGCCAAGCAGATCGCCAGCGACCTCTGTAACCTGATCGACGAGGCACATTAGAGGGCAAGTTCGCGCCCCTTTAGAACATTCTCTGAATGACTTTTGCTGGTAGTTGGGAGTGAAAATCTTCTCCTTTGAAAAAGTGTCCAGTAGTGAGGTAAGTAGGCTTTATGTCAGTGTGCCAAGAGAGGCCCAAAATTCGCATCGAAGAGGTCAGTTACTGCTACGGTGATAAGCAAGCGCTTGCCGACGTCTCGCTCGACATCCCCGCGAAAACCATCACGGTTCTATTTGGACCAGCCGGCGGAGGCAAGACCACCCTTTTGCGGCTCATCAACCGCCTGAACGATCTCGTCGATGACACCCATATGTCTGGCCGCATCCTGCTAGACGGACAGGACGTCTACGCTCCCGATGTCGATCTGCCTACGCTCCGCCGGCGCGTGGGGATGGTCTTCGCCCTACCGCTTCCATTGCCCGGTACCGTACGGGAGAACGTCATCTATGGCCCGATGCTGGCCGGAGTTCACGACCGCACCAGACAGGACAAGATTCTGGTTCGCAGCCTCAAACAGGCTGCGCTTTGGAACGAAGTAAAGGATCGGCTCGATGGCTCGGCCAGCGCACTCTCCGGCGGACAGCAGCAACGCCTTTGCATCGCCCGCAGCCTGGCCCTGGAACCGGACGTCTTGTTGCTTGATGAGCCAACTTCTGGACTAGACCCCATCTCCACCGGTCAGGTGGAAGCGACCTTGCGGGAACTGAAAGAAGAGTACACCATCGTCCTGGTACCCCATAGCATCCAACAAGCAGCCCGCGTATCCGATTGCGCCGCTTTCTTCCTGATGGGCGAGTTGATCGAGTATCGTCCCGGCAAGCAGATCTTCACCAATCCACACGAAAAGCGCACCGAAGACTATATCACCGGTCGGTTTGGATAATCAGTATGGAAAAGATCAGAGTAGAACATCTCAACTTCTACTACGGCGACAAACAAGCTCTAAAAGACATCTCAATAACCATCGAAGATCGGAAGATCACGGCCCTGATCGGGCCTTCCGGGTGTGGGAAGTCAACCTTTCTGCGTTGCCTTAATCGGATGAACGATATGATCCCCAACACCCGGATGGAGGGAAACGTATTGATCGATGGACAAGACATCTACGCTCTGGACACTAACGTCGTCGATCTGCGCCGTCGCGTTGGCATGGTGTTCCAACGGCCCAACCCGTTTCCCAAGTCGATATACGATAACGTTGCGTTTGGGCCACGCATCTTAAGCCTGGACCAAGAGCAAAGCCTGGATGAGATCGTGGAGAAAAGTCTGCGGGGTGCGGCCCTCTGGGACGACGTGAAGGACGATCTCGACCAGAACGCC
>CAYYTU010000073.1:2954-13265 GCA_964474655.1 uncultured Anaerolineales bacterium | reverse complement strand
TTGGACTGTCCCGGTAACATTATCTTTTGACCGAACAGTCGCGCTTCGGTAACATCATCTTTTGACTTGACAGGGCCGGAATATGTCTCCTCTCAAAAAAAGCGGGGCTAGGGTCGGCCCCGACCGTGGCCGGAGGACGTGCATTTGGTGGGCGGCGAAGCAATGTCGATAACACCGACTGCTGTGGGGGAGGGGTGGTGCGGACGGCCAACCGCGTCTACCCACCGATGGTGATACACTGTCGTTGAGATGGAAAGATTGTATTCTGCAAATAATGGGCCTATCCTACGATTTTTAGGCCAGGTGACTTGCAAGAATGGTGAGATATGATACACTTGCTGTAGCCTCGCAATGATACTTTCTGCGTGTAGCTAATCTTCGCCGCTCTTGGAAGTTTGCAAGAGGCTCCTAGCATTTGGGGTGAGCAGGTGGGCTTAAGTTAGGACCTTCTCGGAGACTCGCGATGGCTATTGATCTGCTCGATGGCGTAGTGTGCATTCTTGACTCCAAGAGTGAAACCGTTGGCGCAGGGTTTTTCATCACCGATGAGGGTCTCATCGCCACCTGCGTCCACGTGGTAGAGGCCACCGGAGCTGGGCCGGGCGATGTCGTGCGCGTTGCTTCCTGTGGTCACGATGATCTCGAGGCCGAGGTTCTCCCCGATGCTTATCACCCCGACACCGATGTGGCCTTCTTGCGCCTATCCGGTCAGCTATCTGAGGCATGCAAGTCAGTGCATCTGGCACAATCCGAGTCTCTTGAGGGTGTGTCTGTGCGGGCTTTCGGCTACCCGACTGTGGGAGAAATGGACGGACTGTGGGGCACTGGCGAGTTAGTTGGCCCAGTGACCGAGGCCGGGCGGCCAATCCTTCAGCTTAGCTCGACGGAGATCACGAAGGGCTTCAGCGGCGGGCCGGTACGGGAGCAACAGAGCGGTTGCGTCGTGGGAATGGTCGCCTCCGTTACTGTCCCAGATCGATTGGAGCGCCTATCCGATGTGGCCTTTGCTGTTCCCGCCGAAACACTGCGCGATCTGTGCCCGGAGCCTCTGCATCTATATTCTATTCAGCCTCAATGTCCTTTTATGGTCAGTGATCTACCCGATGACTTCGTTCCCCGCCCAGAGGAATTCAATCTGCTTGTGGAGAGACTGCTGGCCGAGGATGAAGGCCTGGTGGGCATCACCACCGCCCTACGCGGAGCTGGTGGCTACGGCAAGACCACGCTAGCGCAAGCTCTCTGTCACGACGACCGGGTGCGAGCCGCCTTCCCCGATGGTATTCTCTGGGTGACTCTGGGGCAGAGGCCGAACATTGAAGGCAACGCCCTAAAGATCCTCAAGGCGCTCACCGGCGAGCATCCGGCCCTGGTGGACACCGAGGATGCCGCGCAGGAACTGGACCGAGCGCTAGGCAACAAACGCTGCCTGCTGGTGATCGATGATGTGTGGAACGAGGTTCACATGCGACCCTTCCTGCGTGGTGGTCCTAATTGCACGCGCCTCATTACCACACGCAATCGCAATACCTTGCCACCCGATGTCCACACTGTGGACGTGGACGCTATGCAGCCTAACGAGGCGGTACAGTTGCTAGGCGCCGGTCTGGATATCGGGCAGAGAGGCAAAAATATGCCTCGCTTTACCAAATTGGCCGCCCGGTTGGGCAAATGGCCCCTTCTGCTGAGATTAGTCAATGGTGTCTTGCGAAGACGATTTAAACAGGGAGAATCTCTCGCCGATGCGCATGAGTATGTAAGACAGGTTTTGGAAAGGCGGGGTTTAACTGGTTTCGACGCACGAGACGCTGAGGCCCGCGACCAGGCTGTCTCGCTGACTATGGATATGAGTTTGGGGTTGTTGAATGAGGAGGAGCGCTCTCGTTACCACGAGTTGTCCGTTTTTCCCAAAGACGAAGATATACCTTTGAAGGCAATAACTCGGCTGTGGGGTGCGACTGGCAGTATGGGTGAATTCGAGGTAGAAGAGCTTTGCGGGCATCTCTTTGATCTCTCTCTGCTTCGACGCTTCGACCTATCGGCACGGATGATAGCACTGCACGATGTAGTGCAGGACTACCTGGCCCGGCAGTTAGAAGATCGCTTATTTACCTTGCACAATCGCTTGATGAAAGCTTACGCTGTAGACTGTCAGCACGGCGCGGATGGAGCCCCGCGCTGGGCTACCGGCCCAAATGATGGCTATTACTTCCATCGCCTAGTCTACCACCTTGCAGAGGCTGGGCGTGAGGAAGAACTGACTGATCTGTTGCTGGATTTTGACTGGCTTCAGACCAAGTTGAGGAAGATCGACGTCAACGCTCTGTTGACCGACTACGACGTGGCACTCTCCCGGTCGGAAGATGAAGCTTTGCAGTTGGTGCAGGACGCGATCCGTCTTTCAGCGCACATACTGGCTGAGAACAAGACACAGTTATGGGTTCAGCTGTATGGACGTTTGATGGTGCATGACAATCCAGATATCCAGGGGATATTGATCGCTCCGCTGGAATTCCCGTGGCTGCGCCCTTTGATGCCCAGCCTGCCGCAGGCGGGCGGACCGCTTTTGCGCGTACTGGAGAGCCGCAGTGGGCCAATAGAAGCGGTGGCAGTGATGGCGAATGAAAGCCGTGCCGTCTCGGTCTCACGAGATAAGTTCTTACAAGTTTGGGAGCTGAATAGTGGTACGGAATTGAATGTATTGAAAGGCCACACCCAGAGTGTTAATGCGGTGGCAATAGGGGATGGCTACGCTGTCTCAGCTTCAGACGATCACACGCTGAGAGTCTGGGATCTGGAAAACGGGAAGAGAATATACACGTTAGAGGAACACACAGACAAAGTCTTGGCAGTAGCAGCAACGCCTGATAGACGTCTTGTCGTTTCAGGATCTCTGGATGAGACTTTGAAGGTATGGGATCCGGAATATGGGGAAGAACTGGATACACTTGAGGGACATGCAGCTTCGGCCGTGGCAATAACGCCTGATGGACGTATTGTTATCTCAGGCTCTTTGGGTGGGACCTTGAAGGTGTGGGATCTAGAGCATAGGTCAGAACTGCATACCCTGGAAGGACATACATCTACTGTTTGGGCAGTGGCAGTGACGCCGGATGGGCGACGGGCAGTATCGGCCTCGGGTGACCAAACCATAAGAGTGTGGGACTCAGAAAATGGGAGAGAGCTGAGTACACTGACAGGGCATGAGGGGAAAGTTTGGGCGGTGGCAGTGACACCTGATGGAAAGCGTGCCATCTCAGGCTCAGAGGATAGAACTTTGAAGGTATGGGATCTGGAAAGTGGGGATCTTCTACACACCTTGAAAGAGCACACGGGCACCGTCTGGGCGGTGGAAGTGATGGGGCAGAGGCGTGTTATCTCGGCCTCAGAGGATGGGACTTTGAGGATGTGGGATATTTCTGATGCAAGGCTGAAACGTGGAACGGAGCTATCTACAGTGGAAGGTCATAAGCGAGACGTTAATGAAATAATGGTGACGCCCGATAGCCGTTGCGCTATCTCGACCTCAGATGATCTGAGGCTGTGGGATCTGGAAGGTGGCGCGCGATTGCATACACTCGAGGGCCATATCCGAGACAACAATCAGGGAGGGAGGCAATCCGATGAGAAGCTCGATGTCAATGCGGTAGTGGTCACACCCGATGGAGAACGCGCTATCTCAGGGGCCAGTGATGGAACTCTGAAGGTATGGGACATCTCCGATGCAGATTCGGAGAGCGTAAAGGCGTTGACCACGCTGAGAAGCCACAAGCAAGCCATTAATGCGCTGGCGATAACGTCAGATGGGCAATTTGTTGTCTCAGCTTCCAATGATAAGACCTTGAAAGTATGGGATATCTCTGATACTGGCCTGGAGAAAGGACAGGAGCTGCATAGGCTGGAGGGACACGTCCAATATGTCAATGCGGTGGCGATAACGTCAGATGGGCAGTTTGTTGTCTCGGCCTCCAATGATAAGACCTTGAAAGTATGGGATCTGAGGAGAGGGATAGAACTGCGTACCTTGGAGGGGCATAAGAAATTTGTTGAAGCTGTAGCAGTGACACCCAATGGGCAGCATGTGGTCTCAGCTTCGAGAGATGAGACTCTGAAGGTATGGAACCTGGAGAGTGGGGCAGAGTTACGCACCCTAAAAGGACACAGTGATAGGGTCGTGGCGGTGGCAGTGACATGTGACGGACACATTGCTACTTCAGGCTCTTGGGACGGAACCTTGAGGATATGGGATTTAAAGTCTGAATCAAAACCATATACATTAAGAGGGCATACGGGCAAAGTTTTGACGATAGCGATAATGCCTGACGGTAAGTGTGCTATCTCGGGCTCGGTAGATAAGACTTTAAGAATGTGGGATCTGGAATCCGCGACTTGCATCGCTACATTCGCCATAGAGAGCGTGTTACGATCTTGCGCCGTTGCGCCTGACAGCACCATCGTTGTAGGCGGAGCGTCAGGCCAAGTGCACATTCTGCGCTTAGAGAAATGTGAGCCCCGCTGAATACTCGCATCGCCAAACTGACCAGTGTATGGTTACGATAGTCCGCTTAGCCATTGTTAACGCCCAATTTGTATTTGAGTGTTTAGGTTAGATCCTTGAGTGAAGGAGGCAAACCAATGACCCAATACCTACTGGCCGCTGAGGCCGACCGCATACAGCACCTGCTCTTCCGCTCGTCGCAGTTGCGCGAGGTGGTGGGCGGAAGCCAGCTACTGAGCCGCTTCTGTGCCCGCGTGCCCGAGCTCGTTGGTGCAAGCTGCGATCAGGTCGTCACCAGCGGCGGCGGGAGCTTTCGGATCACGTTCGAGACCGAGAGGGAGGCCGAGCGCTTCGGCGCGGCGCTGGCCGAGGTCTACCACCGCGCCACCGGCGGCACGCTCAGCGTGGCCGAGCCCGTGAAGATCGTCGACGACACCCAGAAGGCCTGGAAGAAGGCGAGCGAGGAAGCCAGCGAGAGTCTTCGCCAGGCCAAGCGCAGCGGCCCGGCCGTGGCGACGCCCCACATCCCCTACATCGCCTTCTGCGAATCCTGCGGCGTGGGGCTGGCCGAGGCCCACGAGGCGCGGTTCGACGAGGAAGAAGGTCACTACCTCTGCCACGCCTGTCGCGTCAAGGCCGCCGAGCGGAAGGAGAGGAGCAAGGAGGGCTTCCTGAAGGATTTCTACGATCAGGTGCCTGGAGCCTCGGAGTTAGACTGGCCTAATGAGGCCGACGACGTGGCCCGGTACGATCCGCGGGGCTACGTGGCCTACATCGTGGCCGACGGCGACGGGATGGGCCGGGTGTTTGGGGCCTGCAGCAAGGAACAGGCCACGGCGCTTTCCGAGAAGATGGACCAGGTGCTGCGCGAGGCCCTGGCGGAGCCGACGAGCCGATTTCTGAAGAACGAGGCCGCCAATCAGAATCCCCATCTGGTCCCCGTGTTGCCGCTCATCCTGGGCGGCGACGACCTGTTCGCGCTGGTGCCGGCCCGCTGGGGGCTGGACTTCGCGCAGCGGCTCTGCCGTACGTTCCAGCGGGAGATGACGGCGTTCGTGCGGGAGGAGGAGATCACGCTGAAACAAGAGGACGGACAGGAGAAGAGTCCGACGATCACGATGTCGGCTGCGGTGGTGATCTGCAAGGCCAACTACCCCTACTACCTGGCCCACCAGATCGGGGAGGAGCGGCTGGGGGCCACCAAGCGGGCGGTCAAGGCCCTGGGCGACGTTGGGGAGCGCCTCTCGGCGGTCGACTTCGAGGTGGTGCTGGGCAGCCAGGCCGCGCCCGACGTGGAGACGGGCAAGCGGCGCCCCACGCTCCGCCCCTACTGGGTGCTGCCCGAGGGTGAAGGGGGCGTGCCGGATCAGTGGGGGCTGGCGCTGAGCCAGCTGCTGGACTGGCGGCATCGGCTGGTGGGCACGCCGTCGCGGCGGCTCTCGCAGCTGCGCGAGCACTTCGACCGTGACCTGGAAGACGTCGACGGTTGGAACGCGGAACTGCGGCGCATCCTGGCCCGCATCGAGCGGGGCTGGACGCGCGACGAAAAACACCCGGTCCGTCGTGCGCTGGAAGCGCTGGGAGGCGTCGATCTGCAGGACTGGTATGAGCTGGCCCGGAGTAACGACGAGGACTTCCACCAGGGCCACGGCCTGCCGGACCTGTTGCGGGCCTGGGACTGGGCGCTGAATCTGGATCACCCGCCGATAGCCTACGAGGGAGGTGAGCGATGAGCTTGGAGTTGACGTTTCAAATCGAGATGCAGTCGGACTATCACGTCGGCGCCGGTTACGGCAAGGGCACGGAGGTCGATTCGGCCCTGCTGCGCGACGCCGACGGCGTGCCGGTGCTGCGCGGCACGGTGCTCAACGGCCTGCTGCGCGACGCGCTGTGGCGGCTGCTGCAGCGGGCTCCGCTGGAAGATTTGCGGGACTGTCAGGCCTCGGGTCTGAGCGAGGAGGAGACGAGCGACCGCTACTGTGGGCAGCACGCGGGCGACGACTTCGAGCCGTGTCCCATCTGCCGGCTGTTCGGGACGCCGCGCACGATGAAGCGCTGGCGCATCGGGTCGGCCCGACCAGAGGATATGGGAAAACTGGCGAGGACCGACTACGAGGATCGTGAGATAGCCAGCCAGCGGGTGGCGCGGGTGCGCGTCAATCCCCGCACGCGCCGGGCGGCGCCGCACAAACTCTTCGCGGAGGAGCAGGGTGGGCAGCTGACCTTCACCTTCACGGTCAGCTGCCCGGCCGATCCGGCGCGGGACGAATCGGCGCTGGACGAGGCGGCGCTGCTGGTGGCGGCGGCCCGCTTCGTGCGCCAGCTGGGCCGCTCCCGCCGCCGCGGGCAGGGCCAGTGTCTCGTCTCGCTGACGGGGATTGAGGGCATGGCGCTGGGCGGCGATCCGCAGGAGGCGCTGCTCGAGCGCTTCGAGGAGCACTGGCTGGAAGGCGAGCCGGGAACGTGGGCGCTGCAGGGCATCCCGCTGGAGCGGACCCGCGAGGCGCCCGATGAGGGAGAGCCGCTGCGGCTGCGGGTCTTGGCCCGGTTGGACGAGCCGCTGATCATCGCTCAGCGGGCCGCGGCTGGCAACCGGTTCCGCACCCAGCCGCTGATCCCGGGCAAGACGCTGCGGGGGGCGCTGGCGGCCCGCGCAGCCGAGCGTTTCGACCTGGAGGACGAGGCCACCTACGACGCCTTCGTCGACCTCTTCCTGCGGGGAGGCGTGGACTTCCCGGTGCTCTACCCGCTCCGCCGCGTCAATGGCAGCTTCTACCCGGCCGCCCCGCTGCCCCGCGATGGGTTCGGCTGCAAGGTCTACCGCGATCATCCCGTGCAGTGGGGCACGCAGAAGGGACAGATTCAGGAATGCGCCAAGTGCGGTAATCCGGTCAAGGGCGTGCGCGGGGCCTTCTCCAGCCTGCGAGAGGAACCGGAGCGCTTCGAGCCGGAGACGCGCAGCGAGATGCACATCCGCGTCGACCCGCAGAGCGGGCGCGTGGCAGAGGGCCAGCTCTTCGAGTACGAGGCCCTGGAGGCGGGGCAATACTTCGCCGGCGAGCTGACCTGCGCTGACGAGGAGGCCTGGGAGCTGCTCCAGACGCTGGCTAGTCTGGAGGAGGAGGCCGACGTCGAGCTGCGTCTGGGCAAGGCCACCCGCCGGGGCTACGGGAAGGTGACGCTCTGGCTGGAGCCGTGGGATGACGAGAATCCGGTCTGGATACAGCAGCCCCTCGCAGAGCGCGTGGACGAGGGGGCGGACGAGCTGACGTTGACGCTCCTGACCGACGCCATCGTGACCGATGCCTGGGGGCGCTTCGTCACCGGGTTCGACAGTGAGTGGCTGAGCGAGGCGCTGGGCTTCGACGTTCAGGTGGTGGAGGGGCGCGACTTCGCCGCCACGCACCTGGTGGATGGCTTCAACACCCAGCTGCGCCTGCCCCACTGGCGCGATGTGGCGCTGGCGGCCGGGTCGACCGCGCGGCTGAAGGTGATGGAGGAGCCGAAGGGTGGGCTGCTCGAGGCCCTGGCGCGGATCGAGCGGGAGGGCCTCGGCCGGCGCCGGAACGAGGGCTACGGGCGGGTGGCGTTCGACCATCCCCTGTACGACGCCCAAGAGACGCTGACCGGCACGCGGGTCACCATCCCCGAGGCCATCGACTTCGCCATCTGGGAGACGACGGAGGAAAGCGCACGAATGGGGTTCCGCGAGGATTGGCGCAAGGCATTGGAGGACACTTCCTGGGATTCGTGCCGGGATCCCGCTTTCGCGGGCCTGGCCCGCTGGCTGGACGCCCATCGCCACGAGCCGATCGACGAGCTGCTGGAGAAGATGAGCGCGGTGGGCGAGCCCGACGCGCAGCTGATCGAGCGGCTCGGGGGCGCGGAGGAGCGCGGCGACCGGGAGATCGCCAATCGATTGACCGATAAGGATGGCTTCACGGAGGTCGAGAAACTTCTGAGGCGACTGGAAGAAAAAGAAGAGGCGCATTGGCCGCTGGGCGTCCGTATGCTGGCCGACCGGCTGGCCGAGGCCGCCGAACGGGAGGAGGGAGGACGATGAGCTATCGAGTGGTCACGGGAACGCTGAAGGCCCGCACCGCCGTCCACGTGGGCAGCGGTGAGGGGAACGAGCTGGCCGATTCGCTGCTGCGGCGGGACACGGAGGGGAATGTTCTCATTCCGGGCACGGCCATCGCCGGGGCCCTGCGCTCGCTGCTGACCCGGCTGGCGCCCAGGTTGGGCGGTGGGGTCTGCGTGGCCATGCTGCCGGAGGATGAGAAGAAGGCGAGGGAGAAACAGGGCTGCGACTGCCGCGTCTGCCGGCTCTTCGGCGACGTGGAGCCCAGCGACGAGGGCGAGGGCGAGGAAAGCCAGAGCGCCGCCTCGCGCCTGCTGGTCTTCAACGCCGAGCTGGTCGCCGACGGAGAGGCCGCGACGCTGGTGCGCGACGGGGTGGGCATCGAGCGAGCCACCGGCGCGGCGGCGCGGGCCACGGGGGCCAAGTTCGACCTGGAGACGCTGCCCGCTGGCGCCGAGTTCGCGCTGCGGCTGGAGCTGCGGGGGGACGATCCCGGCGAGCGGGTGGAGGATGAGCGACTGCTGGCCGTGGCCCTGGCCGAGTGGCAGGAGGGACGCGCCCATCTGGGCGGCGACGTAGCCCGCGGGCTGGGCGCCTTCGAGCTGGAGGAGGTGACGTACAAGGAGCGCGACCTCGACGACGCCGAGGGCCTGATGGCCTTCCTGCGCTCTGACGAGCCGTGGGAGCACGCCACGAAGCGCCAGGACTGGCTCCAGGAGCGGCTGGACGGCGCCACCCAAGAGATCGTACCGGAGGAGAGGTTGCCGGCGGACGTCGCCGAGCTGCCGGTCACCAGCGACTGGGCCGAGTGGACGTTCACGCTGCAGGCCGAGGGGCCGTTTCTGACCAACGACGCGATGGCCTCGGGGCTGAGCGGCTTCGACCACGCGCCGCTGTTGCAGGCGGTGGGCGACTGGACCAAACCGGTGCTGCCGGGCTCCAGCCTGCGGGGCGTGCTCCGCTCCCACGCCGAGCGCATCGCCCGCACACTGGTCACCCATCGGGCATTGGAGCAGGACGATACAGAGAGATACTTCCTGGATCGTTGCCCCGCCTGCGACCCGCTAAAGGTTGGCGCAGGGGACGCCGCGCTGGAAAGCTGCGACAGCCTGCTGCGCCATCAGAAGCAGGTGAGCGAGAACAAAGAGGTGCCGCCGGACGATCTCTGCCTGGCCTGCCGGCTGTTCGGCAGCACGCGGCGGGGCAGCCGCCTGATCGTGGAGGACGCGCCCTACGCGGACGCCGACGGCGATAACCCGACCTACAAGATGTTGGACTTCCTGGCGGTGGATCGCTTCACCGGCGGCGGGGCCGAGGGGCTCAAGTTCGACGCGCTGGCGCTGTGGCGACCGGCCTTCCAGGCGCGGATCTTCCTGGAGAATCCCGAGCCCTGGGAGCTGGGCTGGCTGACGCTGGCGCTGCGCGATCTGGCGGAAGGATGGCTGCGCGTGGGCTTCGGGGCGGCCAAGGGCTTCGGGCAAGTGAAGGTGACCGAGGGCACGCTGCGGCGGGGCCGGCTGGACGCCGAGCGGGCCACGTCGGGCCAGGCGAGCATCTTCGTCGTGGACGAGCTGGCCTTCGGCGACCCGGCGCTGGAGGAGAGACAGCGGCGCTGGGTGAAGGCGTTCAACGAGGAAGTCGAGACGTTCAAGCGCGGAGAGAAACTCGCGCTGCCGGCTGACAGCTACTTCGGCGCGGTGGATCAGATCTACGGAGAGGAGGGACGATGAGCGGC
>CAYYTU010000073.1:0-2854 GCA_964474655.1 uncultured Anaerolineales bacterium | reverse complement strand
ACAGCTACTTCGGCGCGGTGGATCAGATCTACGGAGAGGAGGGACGATGAGCGGCGAACGAGATGCCGTCGATTTCAAACGCATCATCAAGCAGATGGAAAAGGACGCACTGACGCCAGAAGAGTGGCCGACCATCGTCGGCGGTGAATGCAGCGAGGCCGAGCTGGTGGACTGGCTGGGTAGGCTCGATCTATCTAAAATGAGGGTCCGCATCTGGGCGTACACCGACCGCTGCACCATAGCTGAATCGTCAGCCGGTGATGAGGGGCCGCCGGCGACGGCCGAGCGGCTGGAGCGGGCGCGGCTCTTCGGCCCGGGCGGCGACCTGGACGTGCGGCGCGATGGGGAGCGCTTCCACTGGCGTTACGTCGGTGAGGCCGACCACGCGCCGGATGGAGATCAGCTTCCGTACCCCGGCACGCCGGAGCGCCCGGTCTATTGCCGCACGCGGAAGGCGCTGCTCTGGGGCACGAGGGAGAAGGAGCAGAAGCAGTGGTTCGACGACCGGGTGGCCGGCGCCGGGCTGACCTACTTCGCAGAGCCGCCGAAGCTGCCCGATGGCGTGGAGGAGCGCGTGACGGTCGAGTACCGCGAGTACACCCAGGCCGGGCGGACGCTGGCCGTCTGGCTGCGGGGCTTGCACAGACACGAGGAGAAAAAGAATGAGTGACCAGGGACGCATCAAGTGGTTCGATCCGGACAGGCGATACGGATTCATCGAGCGCGACGGGGGAAAGGACGACGTTTTTCTCCACATCACCGCATGGAAGGGCGCGGGCACGCCGCAGGAGGGACAGCGGGTGAGCTTCGAGGTGGAGAAGACGCCCAAGGGCCCCCAGGCGGTGAACGCCCACCCGGCCAAGGCACAGCCGCGGAAGCCGGGCGATTTCCTCAACCCCTACAACTTCGTGCGCCCGCTGAACGAATCCCGCCCCCCGGAGCACCTCCTGGGGGACGCGCCGCCGCCGCCCCACGACCGCTACGTGAGCGAGCTGATGACCGGGCGGGTGACCTGCCGGGTGACGGCGGTGACGCCGCTGTTCGTGTCCGACTCTCACGCTATCGACGGTAAGAGCGGGGAACACCGCTCCTTTCGCTTCTTCCAGTACGGCGGGGAACCGGCCCTGCCGGCCAGCAGCCTGCGGGGGATGGTGCGCTCGGTCTTCGAGACGGTGACCAACTCCTGCTTCGCCATCTTCGACGACGAGCGGCGGCTCCAGTACCGGGAGATGCCGCGCTACGGCAACCGGGTGAAGGGCAACCCGGGCATCGTGCGCAAGCTGGCGAAACAAAAGACGGATGGGCGCCCGGCTATCGACGGGATGATCGAGCTCTGTCATGCGGCGCAGGTGGGCGCCTATTACGAAGGAAAGGAACGCTGGAAGAACGTCCTGGGCCGCAAGGCCAACGGTGAACGGTGGAGCACGGGCGACGAAGCGGTGGCCCGCGCCGAGCGGCGGGGGCGGCGCTGGCTGGTGCGGGAGATCGCCGAGACGAAAGCGGGGCTCAACCCGCTCAAGTCCGGCGAGGAGTACCTGGAGGGCCAGCTCAAGATCACGGGCAAGGGCGAGGACACCAACAAGCGCAACGAGGCGCTCTTCCTGGACCCAGAGATCCACGGGAGCGCGGGGAAGATCAGCTTCAATGATGAGGTGCAGGAGGACTACAACGCCGTTTTAGAGAAACAGTACGAGCTCGAGGATACGCCGATAGAGTTGGAATCCAAAGAGTTGGAAGTGGACGACCTGGTCTGGGTGGACGTGCAGGACGGAGCCGCCCGGCGGGTGGTGCGGGTGCAGATCCCGCGCGTGCCCTATGAGAAGCCCGTCGGTGAACTGCTCCCCAAATACCTCCATCCCTGCACCGAGTACAACGAGCTCTGCCCGGCCTGCCGCGTCTTCGGCTGGGTGCGGCAGATGGAGAGAGGGGAGGACGTGTCGCCGGATAAGCGCACGGCCTATGCCGGCCGCGTGCGGTTCACGCACGGCGAGCTGAAGGAAGAGCATGGCGATTTCAACGCCACGCTGGCCATCCTCTCCAGCCCCAAGCCGACCAACACCCAGTTCTACCTGCTGAAGAACGGGCAGCCCGACGGGCGCGTCGATTATGACAGCCACGGCGCGCAGCTGCGCGGGCGCAAGTTCTATCGGCATCACGGCGACGAGCCGAGCAAGCGCCCGGACGGGAAGTACGAGTACAAGCGGGTCAACAGGGTCAAGGATGACCAGAACCGCTCTGTGCGGGGCGTGCTGAACGAGGGTGCCGTCTTCGAGTTCGAGCTGGCGTTCGAGAACCTCCACCCGCTCGAGCTGGGGGCGCTGCTCTGGTCGCTGAAGCTGGGAGAGGGTATGCACCACCGGCTGGGCTACGGCAAGCCCCTGGGCTTCGGCTCGGTCAAGGTCGAGATCACGGAGGTGGAGACTTGGGATCTGGCGGAGCGGTATGGGCCCTCCTTCGGCGAGGGTCGGCGCGATCGGACGGAGGAGAAGGAGCTCTGGGTGGCGATGTTCATCCAGGCGATGCGGGAGTTCTACGGCGGGGCGTTCAACAATGTTCTGAAGGAGCTGCACGCCCTGCTCTCGGACCCGCCCCTGGAGGCGATCCACTATCCGCGCACGACGGCTGTGCCGACGAAGGAGGGCGAGAACTTCAAGTGGTTCGTGGGTAACACGCGCAAGCACGGGCCGCACCGTCCGCTGGGGCTGGCCGGTCAGGACAAGGGCTTGCCCATTATGGACGAGCGGGGGCGCATTCAGCGCTGAGGGGGAATGAATGCCCTACGCCATCGACCTGCCCATCGGGGCCGCCGCCCATCGCCGCCACCGCTGCCTCCAGGTCGTCGGGGAAGACGCCG
>CAYYTU010000072.1:0-13753 GCA_964474655.1 uncultured Anaerolineales bacterium | reverse complement strand
GCGATCTCTGCGCCCTCCGCGGTGAAAAAAGCATAACCATCTGAACGGTTACCTTGCTTGTTCCATAACTTGCCAACCGGCTTTCCTTCTGGTACGATATGGAGCTCAATCTGGGTTTGGAGAGGTTAGATTCAGGCTGGATGTCAGCGGTTTTGGATTGAGAAGGGGTATAGGCTGTGACGACAGATCGAATCGTGCGCTACGTGACCTTGCAACGCCATAAGCGGCGCCGTCTTCGCGAGCGGACTGGCGTGAGCCAGATGTTACGTGTCGCTGCGGTCCTGCTGATGGCGGTGGTTATTGTGGTTGCCGGCGTCTTCGCCAGCAGCGTAGGGGCGGTGGCGGGGGCTTATTCCTACTTCACCCGCGACTTGCCGGCCCCGGGGGAGATCAAGGCTGCCGAGGAGAACTTCGAGACGACCAAGATCTACGACCGCACCGGTGAGACGCTTATCTATGAGGTGATCGATCCCACCGGCGGCGATCGAACTTGGGTCGAGCTGGATCAAGTCCCCGATAGTCTCATCTGCGCCACAGTGGCTATTGAGGACCGAACCTTCTGGGAGAATCCGGGTGTCAATCCGCGCGGTATCGCCCGCGCCTTCTGGGCCAACGTCAGGGGGCAAGAGATCCAGGGCGGCTCTTCTATCACCCAACAGCTCATCAAGAATGTCGTTATCGCACCGGAGCGGCGCTACATCGGCCCAGAAGGTCCAGCGTGGAGTGATTACGAGCGCAAGATGACGGAGATTTTGCTTGCGCATCGCATCACGCAAGAGTACAGCAAGGAGCAAGTCCTCGAGTGGTACTTAAACACGAATTTCTACGGCAACCTGGCCTATGGCATTGAGGCCGCGGCCCGCGTCTATTTTGGCAAGAGGGCAGCGGATTTGAATCTGGTGGAATCGGCTACCCTGGCAGCTATCCCCCAGTACCCGCGGTTGAATCCTTTCGACGATCCGGATGCAGCCCGCCAGCGCCAGGGAGTGGTATTGGATGCGATGGTACGGCAGGGATGCGTTTCCGCTGAGGAGGCCGCCGCCGCCAAGAACGAAGAGTGGAACCTGGTCAAGGTTGCTGAGCGCTTCGATATGAAGGCGCCTCACTTCTCCGTCTACGTGCGCGAGAAGCTGGAGGATATGTATGGCCCTGAAGCTGTCTATCGCGGCGGCCTGCGCGTCTACACCACCCTCGATCTGGACCTTCATCAGCAGGCGCAGTGTGCGGCCCAGGCGCATATCCGCCGCCTTTCTGGCGAGGACGAGCAAGCTGTCATTCAGGAGTTCATCGATCAGGGTTGCGAGGCTGCGCGGTATCTACCCCCGCTCCGTTCTCGTGACATCGGGCAGGATCGCAACGTGAACAACGCTTCCGTCGTCGCTATCCGCCCCACCACCGGAGAGGTTTTGGCGATGGTCGGCAGCTTGGACTATTGGGATGAATCCATCGATGGGCAGTTCAACGTCGCCGTCGACGGTGAGGGACGCCAGCCTGGTTCGTCTTTCAAGCCCTTCACCTACGTGACGCTGCTTTCGCAAGGGTATAACGCCGCTCATATGTTCCTCGACGCGCGGCAAGCGTTCCGACAGCCCTCTGGAAACCCGTACGTGCCGGAGAATTACGATCGGAAGTATCACGGGGCGCAGCGGTTGCGTATCGCTCTGGCCCGTTCCTATAACGTTCCGGCTGTCGAGGCGATGGAGATAGCCGGCATTGATAACGTCATCCGCACCGCCCATCGTATGGGGATCACCACGCTTAACCGAGGCCTTGATTATTACGGCCTGAGCTTGACGCTGGGCGGCGGTGAGGTCCATCTGCTTGATATGGTCTATGCCTACAGCGTCTTTGCCAACACCGGTCGGATGTACGGCATACCGCTTTCTGAGGATGAGACGCCCTCCGGCTACCGGCAGCTCGATCCGGTAACGATTCTGCGGGTTGAGGATCGCAGAGGCGAGGTTCTGCACAAGTACGAGCATCCGGAGGGCCGCGACGTCCTTTCGCCGCAGCTGGCCTATCTGATGAACGACATTCTCTCCGATTGGCAGGCGCGTTGGGCCGCGATGGGGCGTCCCAATCCCTTGGAGCTTTCCAACGATCGGCCAGCCGCGGCCAAGACCGGTACCACCAATGATTATCGTGACGCCTGGACGCTTGGCTATACGCCGCAGCTGGTGACCGGGGTCTGGGTCGGTAACACCGACAACAGCGAGATGGAGGGGTTGCCGGGCCTGCGGGGAGCTGGCCCGATCTGGAACGCGGTGATGGAGTATGGCCTCCGCGATGAAGCGGTCGTCTCTTTCCCCCGCCCTGATGGTCTGATCGAGCGAAGCGTCTGTTCTGTCTCCGGTAAGCAGCCGACGGGCAATTGTCCCACCGTGAGGGAAATCTTTATCCCAGGCACCGAGCCGACCGAAACGTGCGATATTCACCAGACGTTCCGCGTCAACCGCGAGACCGAGAAGCTCTGCACGGTTCACACGCCGGAGGAGTTGTGCGAAGAGCGTGTCTACGAGGTCTACCCGCCGGAAGCGTCCGATTGGATCGCCAGCTTGCCGGAAGATCAGCGTCCCGAGTTGCCGCCCGATGAATACGATACTGTTCACGGACCTTCGCGTGGCGACGCCGAGGTGGCAATTCTCAACCCCGCGCCGTATTCTTACGTCGGCGGCGTCGTGCCCATTGAGGGTAGCGCCCGGGGCGATGACTTCAAGTTTTATCGCCTGGTCTATGGCGAGGGCATCAATCCGGCCGAGTGGATTCAGATCGGCCCTGACCATCAAGAGCCCGTCGATCGGGGAGTGCTGGAGAACTGGGATACCGGCGGTCTAGACGGACTTTATAGCCTGCGCCTCCAGGCCGTCAATCACGATTCTAACCTGCGCGAAGCGACCATTCAGGTCACAGTGGATAATATCTCTCCCACCCTGAGCCTGAATTACCCGCAGGACGGTTCCGAGTACGAGCTGGGCGCCGATGAATGGGTCAACGTCAACGCCGAGGTGGAAGATTATTCCATCGACCGTGTTGAATTTTACCATTACTCGGGAGGAAAGGACGGCATGCCTCCGGACCTGGAGCCATTTGCGGTGCGGGGGGTGGCGCCCTTCAACGTGAACTGGACGCCTGAGGGCACCGGGCGGCATACGTTCTACGTCACCGCCGTGGACGCAGCGGGCAACAAGTCCACGAGTGAGTTGGTGACCATCACGGTGGTACCTCCTGAGGAGTAAGAGGGGAGCGTAGATATTGCATAGGCCGCATATTCTGATCACCAACGACGACGGCATCAAGTCTCCCGGGCTGTTGGCGCTCCGATCTGCTTGTGCCACGGTGGGCGCTACGACGGTCTTGGCGCCAGACCACAACTGGTCTGCGTCTGGACACGTCAAGACGATGCATAAACCGCTGCGGGTGGAGGAGGTGGTGCTTGCGGACGGTACGTCCGCTTTGGCCACTACCGGCGCGCCATCGGATGCGGTGGCGTTGGCCTTCCTGGGTCTGATCGAAGAGCCGATTGATCTGGTCGTCTCCGGCGTCAACACCGGCGCCAATCTGGGCCACGATGTCACTTACTCTGGCACTGTGACCGCGGCGATGGAGGCCGCGATCGCGGGCGTGCCTGCGGTTGCTGTCTCGCTCGATTCCCGCGATCTCGATGACTTCGAGGTGGCTGCGCGTTTCGCTTCCACACTGGTTCGTCGCGTGTGGGAGCACGGCCTGCCGGATGGGTTACTGCTCAACGTCAACGTGCCGGCGTTGCCAGCTGAGGAAATCGCGGGTGTGCAGGTCACTCGGATGGGGCTACGGGTTTATCACGATCAGTTGATCCGTCGGCTCGACCCGCGTGGACGCCCCTACTATTGGATCGGCGGCCCGGCTCCGACCGGGATTGAGGAGGAAGGCACCGACATCTGGGCGGTGGCCCAGGGCTACATCTCTATCACGCCAATCCAGCTCGACCTCACGGCTCACAGCTTCCTGGAGACCCTGGAGGATTGGAATATCGATTTTGCCCCGTTGGATGTGTGAGCCGTTCGCTTCTCCTGCAAGTTCCTACAGAATGCCAACCTGGCTGTGATCGGCCAGGGTCAGCTTGTAAGCCTTTGGCTTGATCGGCGAGCGTGACAGATTGACCTGCCGGCCGATCAGGCTATCCTGGATGCGGGCCGGGATGTCGCGGATTTCACTTTCCTCCAGCACAATGGCCCGCTCGATCTCGCTGTTCTCGATCTCCACGTCGTGGTAGATGGAGGTGAACGGCCCGACGTAGGCGTTGACGATGCGCGTGCGCTCCCCGATGATTGAGGGTCCCCGCACGACGCTGTTGATGATCTCCGCGCCCTTCTGGATCGTGACTCGGCTGTCCACTTTCGAGTCGCGGTCGACGTAACCCTCCACCTTGGGCTCCAGCTCCTCCAGCACCAGGCTGTTGGCCTCCAGCATATCGCCGGGACGTCCCGTGTCGATCCACCAACCCCGGTGGATGTAGGGGAAGACCTTGTAGTCGTTTTCGACCAACCATTGGATGGCGTCGGTGATCTCCAGCTCGCCTCGCCAGGAGGGCGTGATGTTGCTGATGGCCTCGTGGATGCTTGCGTCGAACATATAAATGCCCACCAACGCCAGGTCGGAGGATGGGTTTTCTGGCTTTTCTATCAGGTGGATCACTCGTCCTTTGCCGTTCAACTCGGCCACGCCATACTGCTCCGGGCGATCCACGCGCGTGAGGACGATTTGAGAGCGCCAGTCGGAGGCCTGGAATTGTTGCACCAGGTTGGCGATGCCGCCCTGGATCACGTTATCGCCCAGGAACATCACGAACGGCTCGTCCCCCAGGAAATCCTGACTCACCTTGACCGCGTGAGCCAATCCCAGGGGTTCTTTTTGGTGAATGTAAGTGACGGAGATGTCCCAACGCCCCCCGCGTCCAACGGCGGTTTTGACCTCTTCGGCTGTGTCGCCCACTACGATGCCGATGTCGTCGATGCCAGCGTCCTTGATGGCCTCGATGACGCGGAAGAGGATCGGTTTGTTGGCCAGAGGGATCAGCTGCTTGGCGCTGGTGTACGTCAATGGATAGAGGCGGGTGCCCTTGCCACCGCTGAGAATCAGACCTTTCATACGTTATCCTTCGTTTCTTCTAGTTCAATCTCGATGCTAATAGCCGACTAACGAGACATCGCGCGGAGCGTCCTTCAGCACGGCGCCAACGGTATGGACCTGCGCTCGTTCCAACAGCTCCTTCGCTCGTTCGACGTGCTCGCGCCGCGTGCGCCCGGCGCGGACGACCAACAACACCCCGTCTACCTTCGTGCCGAGCACCGCACCATCGGTGACCGGGACGAGGGGAGAGGCGTCGAAGAGCACGAGGCCGCTCCGCTCCTTGAGCGCGGCGATGACCTGTTCCATCTTCCGGGAGCCGAGGGTGTCGGCCGGGTTGGGGGGAAGCGGGCCGCTGGGTATGAACTGGAGGTTCTCTACGCCCACATCTATCAGGGGCGGATCAGCCATGGCTTCCTTTTCCAGGATCATCGTCGTCAGCCCGCGCTCGTTGTCGACGCCGAAAATTTCGTGCAAGCGTGGTCGGCGTAGGTCGGCGCCGACCAGAATGGTACGTTGCCCTCCCTGGGCCATCGCGATCGCCAGGTTGGCCAGCACGATGGATTTGCCTTCCTCGGGCGTCGCCGACGTGACCACCAGTGTCTCCAGGGGATTGTCGAGGGCCGCGAAGGTCAAATTGGTGCGCAGCGTGCGATATGCCTCGGCGGCCGGGCTGCTGGGCTCAGTCAGGATAATCAGATTGGGTTGTTGGCTCATCATTACCTCGCTGTTGATTGCTTGGCTTTACTTGGAGGGGGGAATCGCGCCCATAACGACCAGATCGAGCTCGCGTTCCACATCCTGGGGGGAGCGGATTACGCCGCTCTCAATCCATTCCAGGAAGAAGATCACCACGCTTGCGATGACTAACCCGAAGATGCCACCGGCTGCGAGCATCACTTTTAAGCTCGGCGGCCAGGATTGGCCGTAGCGGGGTTGATCACGAAGGATGGCTCCCACGCGATCTTCTTTGCGCAGCTGTTGGTTTTCTTCATCCCGCCATTCGATCAAGAGGTTGGCCCAAGTGCGGGCGATGTCGTTGGCCTGGTCGCCGTCGTAGTCTTCGATCTCAATCTTGATCACCATCCGATCGACCTCGGCGGCGAAGTAAGCGTTGCTGCGCAAGCGTTCGGGCGTCATGGGTAATTGTAGCCGGTCGATCACGTCCTGGGCCCACTTGTACGAATCCGCCACGGTCATGTAGGATCGCAGCAGCGTTTTGGTCGATTGCGTCAGTCCCAGGTCGGGCCTGGCCGGCTCGATGATCACCTCGGCGGTGGATGTGTATTCCGGGTGTTGGATTTTGCTGAAGACGATAGCGCTGCTAGCTGTCAGCGCCACGGCGACTGCCACAATCCACCAACGCTTCTGGACGATGCGAATATAGTCATTTAGTTCCATAGGTCATACCTCCTCGAAAAGCGGACGGCATTGTACCACAACAAGCGTCAAACCCCAAGTGTTCCCGGCGTAGATGCAGACTGTGGAGCGCTTGGTAGGGCCTGGGGGTTCAGCGAATCGTCTGCGGAAGCGCCTTCAGTGCCATAGAGTGTGCTCAGATGTGCCGGTAGGCAATTTAATGCGTCTAGGATGCTTTGGAACTGCTTCGTTTGCCCGACCTCAGCGTTGACGCGGTATTCGGGCCAGCACCTGCCATCCCAGGGCCTCCAGATCCTTCGTCTCCTGCACCGTGGGGTCGAGATAGTGCCAGAGAAAGGCCAGCCCCACGCCGATAAAGACCGACAGTCCGAGCTTGAGCGTCGGGCTCATCAGCCGAGCACGGAGGCCCGGCCGCAATGGAGCAGGCCGGGGGGCGTCGAGCTGGCGGACGGCCGGTTGGACGTCGTTGATCTGCGGGTAGTAGGATGCGGCGTTTTCGGTCAGCTCACTGCTCACCGCTTTTGCCAGCGGTACGATCTGCTCGGCGTGGGGCCAGGTCAGATAGACGACCAGGATTGACTGGGTGTTATCGGCCACGATGGCCCCCTGGATCGCTTCGGGTGTCAGCTCGTGGCCGTTTGCCGCCAGCCGCGCGGTCACGTTCTGCGCGAAGAGGCCGGTTTCGGTCACGTCGGACAGCCCGTTGGCGATATACTCCGAGGTGAGCCATGGGTAATAGCGGTCGTAGTCCAGGCTGAGCCCAGCCGGCTCCGTCCCGGCTGAAAAGCGCATCACCACCTGATAGGACGTAGGGGGCGACGCGTAAGTGGCGGCGATGTAGATGATGACGACAATGATCGGCGTTATGACCAGCCACCAGCGGCGGCGCAGGATCTTCCAATAGGTGCGTAGCTCCATCAAATCTCCTCCTTTTCCTCCAGGAACGCGATGATCTTGCGTTTGAATACCTCCACGTCGAAACGGACGGCGTTCTCCAGGCATGTCTGGGGATCGACCGCCGTGGCGTCGAACGCCAGCACCGCCTCCGCCAGCGCCTCGGGCGTCTGCTCGTGGAAGAAGACACCGGTCTGGCCCTCAATGACGGTGTCCAGCGCCCCGCCGGCGCCATAGGCGATCACGGGGCGTCCGGCGGCCTGGGCCTCGACCGGCGCGATGCAGAAGTCCTCCACGCCCGGCAGCACGTAGGCCCGGCAACGAGCGACGATCTCCGGCAGCTCCTCGTCGGGGACGTAGCCCAGGAGCTCGATCGTGGGGCCGGCCAACGCTTCCAGCGCTTCCCGATCGCGCCCGTCGCCGGCGATCACCAGCGGTAACTCCAGCCGGTTGAAGGCCCGCACGGCCAGGTCGATGCGCTTGTAGGGGATCAGGCGTGAGACGATCAGGTAGTAATCCTCGGGATCCGGCGCTGGTTGGAAACGCGTCGTGTGCACCGGCGGATAGATGATGGTCGAATCACGGTGGTAGTGGCGCCGGATGCGATCCTGGATCTCGCGCGAGATGGCGATGAAGTGATCCACCCGCTGGGCGGCGTTGTAATCCCAGCGTCGCAGCAGGGCGATGACCGGACGCAGCGCGGCTTTGAGCGGCTCCGACAGCGCCTCGCGAGCGGCGTAAGCGTCAAAATCCCAGACGTAGCGGGTCGGCGCCAGACAGTAGCAGACGTGCGTCGCCTCGCCGGTCCGTACGCCGTGGCAGAAGCCAGACTTGTTGCTCAGCACCAGATCGTGGTCAGAAAGATCGAGCCCGCCGAAGGCCAGGGGGTAGAGTGGCAGGTACGGCTGGTGGTGACGGTAGATGCCCGGCAGGTGGTCCATCCAGCTAGTGCGGATCTCCCAGTCGCGGTAGGCCGGGGGCATGCCCTCGCGCCAGTAGATCGAGGTGTGGATCGGCGTGTGGGGGAAGAGATCGACGAGCGTCTCCAGCACGTTCTCCGCCCCGCCGAGCTGGTTGAGCCAGTCGTGGACCAAAACGAGATCGAGGTCACCGAATGAAGAGCGAATAAACGAATCCTTCATCGTGTGGAGGTTTATTTCTCTTGCCAGTTGAATGGCAATCGTCCAAATCCGAAATTGGAAAGAGGAGCGGTGCCTTCGATTTTTGGACTAGAGCCCAGGTTTGTAGTAGGCGCTTGAGCGCCGTTAAAGCGCGCTGAAGCGTGTACTACAAACTCAGCGCATTTCGCGCTTGTTATCAAATCAGTTTCTCTCGCAGGGGCTTCCAGCTCATCCGGTGGATGGACGAGGGGCCCAGTCGGGCCAGCGCTTCCCGATGCTGCGGCGTGCCGTATCCTTTGTGCCGGGCGAAGCCGTAGCCGGGGAACTCCTCCTCCAGCGTGATCATCAGCCGGTCTCGTTCCACCTTGGCCACGATGCTGGCGGCGGCGACGCTCAAACAGCGCGCGTCGGCCTTGGGCAGCGAGCGTTGCGGGAGGTTCAGCCGGGGCAACCGCACGTGATCCACCAGCAGGGCGTCCGCCTGGTTCTCCAGCTGTGCTACGGCGCGCGTCATTGCTCTTCGTGTAGCGCTTACGATGCCGAGCTCGTCCACCTCGCTCGGCTGGCTCCAGCCGACGCCGACGACCAGCGCCATTTCGCGCACCAGGGGGAGCAGCTCGTCTCGCTGCTTGGGCGTCAGCTCTTTGGAATCGCGCACGCCTTCAAGCGCCTCGAGCAGGTCGTCGCGCTCCAGCGGCAGGATCACCGCTGCGGCGCAGACCGGCCCAGCCCACGCACCGCGTCCGGCCTCGTCCAAGCCGGCCACGTGTATGTAGCCGGTAGCGTGTAGAGCGAGTTCTTCCTCAAGATTGGGCATTATATCGGTTTCAAGTTAGGGGGTTCAGGCTCCAGGTCTCTTCCCGCTGGTGATAACTTGCAACTTAACTCCGCAGTTTAGCGACTCCAGACTTCGGAAGTCTATCGTCGAGGATTTTGAATGCAAAATAACCCCGCTTTGCTTCCAAATTGGGTTCGCAAATCACATTTTAAGACTTCCGAAGTCTCTGCTCCTCAAAAATTTGAAAAGTGTAGGAGTCAACTTGAAATCTGGAGCGTTGACCGGGAAACTATTTGTCATAAAGCCCGGCGCGGCTGTTGCGGCGGATGCGCAACACCTCCTGCAGCATGCGCCACGAGTCGCGCACCGGGCTGACGCGGCTGTTTTCGCCATAGTACCAGTTGATGGGCACCTCGACGATGCGGTAACCGCGCTTAATCGCAACGTGAAGAATCTCCACGTCGAAGGCCCAGCCGTCGATGGTCTGGCTGGCGAACAGATCTCGGGCGGCCTCGTGCCGGAAGCATTTGAAGCCGCACTGGGTATCCTGAATCCCGGGCACGGCCAGCATCCTCACGATCAGATTGAAGATCCGACCCATCACGTGACGATACCGGGGCTCATCGTAGCGCACTGCGCCCGGCGCCTCACGGGAGGCGATGGCGATGTCATAATCGGATAATGCCGGGGGCAGAAATTTGTTGACTTCTTCGATTGGCATCGCTAAGTCGGCGTCGCAGATGAAGAGGAAGTCGCCCTGGCCTTCCAGCATGCCCTTGTGCACCGCCGCGCCCTTGCCCTGGATCGGCTGGTACAGCACGGAGACGATGGGATGCTCGTCGGCGATCGCCCGGGCGATCTCGCCGGTGCGGTCGGTGCTGGCGTTGTCCACCACCAGGATTTCGGACGCGTAGTCCTGCGCCTCGGCGAAAGCGACGATTTCGGGCAGCGTGGTTGGCAGGCGACGTTCTTCGTTGTAGGCCGGCACGATGATGGTCAGCAGGGGGTTGGTCTGATCGATGGGCGCACCTCGTTTTATAGTATCCATAAGTCGGCGGGTATGATACTCTTTTCAGGTGCTTTCGTCAACCGGCGTCAGGATGCGCTCCAGATATGCCCGGTCGACGGTGCGGCTTGCCTGCACGGCCCGCCGCTTGCGCAGCATCTTCGGAATGCCTGCCAGCCCGGCCAGCTGACCGCGCAGGCGGGCCCGGGCGGCCGCGCCTTGCCATTGCTGCAGCGCTTCGACCGTGATCTGCCATTGTCGCCGCAGGATGGCGTGCCAGTAAGTGCGCCAGAGGTCGCCGGGATAGTCTTTGGTCAGCAGATAGATGACGTTGCGCCCGTCGTAGAAGCTGGCGGTCGCGCCGCCGCCGGTGGCGCTCAGCTTGTGGTAGACGACGGCTCGCGGGGCATAGACGCAGCGCCAGCCGGCCAGCTGCGCTCGCCAGGCCAGGTCGACGTCCTCGCAGGAGTAGAAGAAGTCCTCGTCCAGCAGGCCGATCTGCTCCAACATCGTCCATCGGTAAGCTGCGCTGCCGCCGCAGGCGCTGAAGACGTACTCCTCTTCGTCGTATTGGCCCTCGTCGCGCTGCCAGACGCCACGGTTGCCCGGCCGGCCGTCCACGCGGTAGAAGTCGCCGGCGGTGTGAAAGACGTCGCGCCGGTCGAAGAGGAGCATCTTGGAGGCGACCATCCCGGCCTCCGGGCGGCGCTCGAAGGTGGCGACCACCTCCGCCAGCCACCGCGGATCGGTCTCGGTGTCGTTGTTCAGCAGCACGATCAGCTCGCCGTGTGCGGCTCGCATGCCGGCGTTGCAGGCCCCGGCGAAGCCGCGATTTTCCCCCATCGCCAGGACGCGCACCGCGGGGTAATCGCGTTCCATCAGCGCCAGGGAGCCGTCGGTGGAGCCGTTATCGGCCACGATGGTCTCAAAATCTGTGAAGGTCTGCGTCCGCAGGCTGTCCAGACAGGTTGGCAGATGCCCAGCGCCGTTCCAGTTGGGGATGATGACGGAGGTTGTGATTCCATCGGTCGTTGGCTTGCGGGCAACCGTGGGCCTCGTGGTCTTCATCTTACGTCCGTGAGGGCCTCGCAGTCGGCCAAAGGAACATTTGACAGCTGCATTGGGGCAAAATTGTCCATTGATTTAATCATACATAATGCTATAATGGGTAAGGTTAAACATCGTCTGGTGGAATGACACCAACATAGTTATACGAGGAGGTAAGAGAATGGCCAAGATCACCACTGTTCACAAGGGCGATATGCTCTTTGAGACCGAATTGGGGAACCATAAGCTGCTCGTCGACGTGCCGGCCGGGATGGGCGGCAGCGACCGCGGCCCGACGCCGCCCGAGGTTTTTGTGGCGTCTCTGGGAGGCTGTGTGGCTGCGTTGATCGGCAATTATTGCAACAAAGCCGGTATCGACACCGAGGGGATGACCGTCGATGTCACGTACGAAAAGGTGAGCGATCCCACCCGGCTGACCGACATCCGCGTCCACGTTGATTTGCCCCACGGCGACATCAGCGGGCGCGAGAAAGCGCTCATCCGCGTTGCCGAGCGCTGCCCCGTTCACGAGACGATCTGCCGCATGGACAGCGTCGGCATCGAGGTGAGCGGCAAGTCGGAGTAGACAGCGCGTTCTTCCTGACGAGCGGCGCTGGCGAACTCCCCTCCCGGGTCACGTGGACCCCGGTGGGGAGTTTTGCTTGTCGCGCGCCTCACCCGCCGAGCGTCTCCATCAGGGGCTGGTCCTTCGTCTCGCGCCCCAGCACGAAGACGGACCCCGCGCCGACGGCGAAGGCGACGGCGTACAGCGTCAGGGCGGCCACCAGCGAGATCGGCAGCAGCCAGCCGCCCAGGATCGGCGCCAGTGCTCCGGCGATGCGTGTCATACCACTTGCCGCGCCCATCCCGGTGGCCCGCATCTCCGTCGGATAGAGCTCCGGCGTGTAGGCGTAGAGCACGCCCCATGCGCCCAGGGTAAAGAAGGACATCAGCGCGGCGGCCCCCACGATGAACGGCAGGCCACTGACCACGGCAAACAGGTAGGTGAAGACGCCGCTGAGCAGGAGATAGGTAGTCAGCGTCCCCTTCCGTCCCCAACGCTCCACCAGATAGGCAGCCGAAAGGTAACCCGGCAGCTGGGCCAGGGCCAGGATAAACGTGTTCTGGTAGGTCTGCAAGAAATCGAAGCCCCGATCTACAAAGATACCCGGCAGCCAGATGAACGTGCCGTAGTAGCCCAGCGAGATGCAGAACCAGGCGATCCACAACATCAACGTGGCGCGGGCTAAAGGGCGCTTCCACAAGGCCGATACAGTTACCTCCTCGCTGCGCTTCTCGATCTTCAGGTGATCGAGCTCCAGCGTGACGCCGTTCTCACGGGCTACCTGCTGGAGCACCGCGCGGGCCTCCTCCTCGCGCCCTTCGATCAGCAGGTAGCGCGGCGACTCTGGCACGTAGCGGCGGATGAAGTAGACGATGGCTCCCGGCACGGCGGAAAGGGCCAGCAGCAGGCGCCAGCCGACGGTCGGCACCACCAACCAGGCCAGGCCGGCGGCCACGATGGTGCCCACGGCCCAGAAGCCCTCCAGCAGCACCATGTAGCGTCCGCGGTTGCGCTTGGGCAGGTACTCGGCGAAGATGGCGTAGTTGACCGGCAGTGTGCCGCCCACGCCGAAGCCGGTGATGGCCCGCAGCACCAGCAACCAGACGTAGCCCGGCGCCAGGGCGGAGAGGAAGCCGAAGACCGAATCGACCAGCACGGTCAGCACGAAGCCCGGCTTACGGCCCACATAGTCGGTGATGGTGCCCCAGAACCAGGCCCCGATCAGCATGCCGATGAAGATGGCGGTGCCGATGGCGCCGGCCTGGCCAGAGCTAAGTGACCATTCCTGGATCACGGCCGGGATGACGTAGGAGATGATGATCACCTCCATCGCATCGGCGGCCCAGCCCAACCCGCAGATGGTCAGCAGTTTGTACTGGAAGCGGCCCACGCCGATCTGCTCGATGGCCTGGCCGATGGTCATTGTTCGTTCCTGGGTCATAGGTCAACTCCTTTCGTGCTGGTAGATTGGTGAATCGGTAGACTGGTAGGTTAGTGGACTGGTAGATTGGTAGATTGGCAAGTTAGGAGCGCGTCATTCGTCAAGCGTCATCCGTCATTCGTCACTACCTCAGCGATTCCAGATGACCCCGTACTTTCTGGATGCGTGGATGCTCCAGCGGCAAAAATTTCTTGTAAATCGCCAAGGTCTCCTCCAGGTAATCACGGGCCTGGTCAATGTTGCCTTCCTCCCGCGCAACTACCCCCAACCACCAAAGCGTTGTCGCCGTCTCCGGATGCTGGCGTCCATACACCGTTTCGCGAATCGCCAGCGCCCGCTCGTAGCTGGCCCGCGCGCCCGCCAGATCCCCCTGGGCCTGCTGCACCAAGCCCAGGCCGCTTAGCGCCGTGGCGAC
>CAYYTU010000071.1:0-13865 GCA_964474655.1 uncultured Anaerolineales bacterium | reverse complement strand
TGCTCTTCTCGGCATAACTTGATAAGCAGAGCAGTATTTGAGACTTCCGAAGTCTCTCCTCCCCCCAACTTGTAAATACTCCGCGACAAGACGATTACGGGTATCGTCTCACTTGACGATCACCGACACGCCGATCTCGACCCAGCTGTAGAGCGTCTCGGCCTCCTCCAGGCCCAGGACAATGCAGCCATAGGAGGCCCGTGAGCCCAGATTACCGGCCCAAAGACGCTGTCCATTGGAAAGCGTGGGCAGGCCGTGAATGCCGTTGTAAGTATCACCCCCGGCGCGATAAATGGCGATGAAATGTGGCATCCAGAGGTCCCACTGACTGGCGTAGGCCTCCTCTTCTTTATCCAGAACCTGGAAGTGGCCGCGGTAGGTAGGCGAGCTCTTGATCCCGGTCGAGACCGGCCAATCGTAAAGTAGTTGCTCGTTCTCATAGACGCGCATCCGCTGCTCCGCGATGCTGATCATAATCTTCTTGCCCGGCACTGGATCATACGGCGTCAACACCTCTTGCGGCGGGATGAGCAGCTGCTGGCCGACCTGCAGGTTGTTGAGATCGACGTCGGCGTTGGCCTCAGCGATCAGCCCTGGCGGCATGCCGAACTTCTCGGCGATAATCGTCAAACGGTCGCCAGGCTGGACCACGTAAGTGCGCGGGGGCGGTGTCAGCTCGACGGTTACCTCGCCGCCTCCGGTCCTAAACGCCTGCACCACATCCCCCGTTGCCTCGTCGAGCGGGAAGCCCCAATCATCTGCCTCCAGCTCCGCGGCCAGCTCCGCCAACGTGGCCTGCACAGCCTCCTCGTCGAGCTCGATGGTGAACCCGGGAGTCTCCTCCAACTCCTCCACCGCCAACCAGTCGACGATCGCCTCCCGGCCCAGGGACCAATCCCACCGATGGGTCTCGCCCTTGTGCTGACCGTAGGCGGTGATGTGGATCTCTCGCCTCAACATCGCCTCGGCCTCGGCCTCGACCGGGCTGGCATCGGCGATGCGGGGCGGAACCGCGCGGAACGTGGGCGCAAATACGTTGTCCGGCCCGAGGTGGTTGACGGTAGTGACAATCTTCTCCAGCGTAGCGTCGATATCCAGCCTCCGACCGGGCACGCCGGGCAGAGCGACGATCTCACCTCCATCCAGCGTCAGCGTAGCCTCAATAGGCGGCTGGGCCATCTCTGGGGCCAGCTGCTCCAGCACCTCCCGCGTCGCTTCCTCGTCGAGCGTGAAGACGGGTGATACTTCCACTCGCTCGCCAAGCCAGATTCCCAGCAATGTGCGCCAGCCTCGCTCGCGCCCGGCGTTGAAGGCTCGCTGGGCCGTGGCTTCGACGTCGATCCGCAGGCCCGCCTCGGACCAGGACACCGTCCACGTCTGCTCGCCCTCGCTCAGCACCAGCTCGCCGGAGGCATAGTCGCCGGAGGATGCCTGCAGACGTTCCGCTGCCTGATCAGGTGTCAGCCCGCCCAAATCTTCCCCCAGGACGTAGATGTTGGGGTAGATTTGATCAGCGTAAGGGGCCATGAAGACCCGCCGCATCACCCCGGCGGCGAAG
This sequence comes from uncultured Anaerolineales bacterium, assembly GCA_964474655.1. Taxonomy (GTDB): domain Bacteria; phylum Chloroflexota; class Anaerolineae; order B4-G1; family B4-G1; genus CAYYTU01. The sequence goes on along the minus strand of CAYYTU010000071.1, from coordinate 12,307 downwards.
AGGACCACACCCCCCAGCAATAAGACCAGCAAAATCACCATCCCGGTGACCAGACAGCTGCTTTTCGGCGCGGTCTTCGCATTGCCGCCGTCCTGATTCGCCTCTTGTTCGCTGCGATGCACCCTCACCTCCCGTCGTCCAGTTGACCCGACGTACCATCGGCGTCAGTATACCACAAAACGCGACCTGTTGCATTTTCGGATGACCAGTGGCCACTTTCGTGCTATAATTATGCAAGTTCAGAACAGGTAAGAAAAGGAAAAGGGGGTTATGTCGACAGCCACGCATCTAGCTTTCAAAGAAATATGGCGCAACCGAGGGCGATTTTTGCTCTTCAGTCTGGTCATCGCCCTGATCACATTATTGATCCTCTTCATTGCCGCGCTGGGCGAAGGGCTAGGGGCCGGTAACCGCGAGTACCTGGAGAAGCTCAACGCTGATCTAATCGTCTATCAGGACACGGCTGATCTTTCGATCGCCAGCAGCCGCATCGACTGCGCGACGCGCAACGCCGTCCGCAGCATCGAAGGCGTGGAGAATCTGGGGCCGATCGGCTTCGCCAGCGTCACGATCCTGCAAGCCGACGATGGCGAGCCGCTGGACGTCTCGTTCATCGGCGTCGAACCCGGCAAGCCGGGCCAGCCCCCACCGCTGGAAGGCCGCGGCCTGGTGCGCCGCAGCGCCAGCGAGGCCATCATCGACCGCATGGTAGCGCAGATCACGGGCCTGACGGTGGGCGACCGCTTCAGCGTAATCTCACCTCAGAGTGGAGAGGAGGAAACTTACAACCTGACCGTCGTCGGCATCACCGACAGCCGGATGTACGCCATTCAACCGTCGATCATCGCGCCGATTGTGACCTGGGACCAGATCCGCCCCAAGGCGAACCCCAGCCCTGGCGCAGCGGAGCCGGGCTGCAACGTCCTGGCGGTCCAACTGAAAGACCCCTCGCAGCTCGAGGCGATGCGCCAGCGGTTAGAAATCCAGGTCAGTGACATCAAGGCCGTGGACCGCCAGACGGCGTACGAAAACACGCCGGGCTACAGCGCCCAACAGACCACCCTCAATACCCAGAACGCCTTCGCATTGTTGATCGGCCTGCTGGTCATCGGCGGCTTCTTCCAGATCCAAACCCTGCAAAAAGTGCCCCAGATCGGAATGCTGAAGGCCATCGGCACGCCCAACAGCGTCATCGCCATCTCGTCGCTGATCCAGATCATGCTGATCAACGTGGTGGGCATCTTCATCGGCGCGCTCGTGACCTTCGGGCTTTCGCTCGTCTTTCCACCGGGTATTCCGCTCGTCTTTGAGCCCAGTTCAGCCGCGATGGCGCTGGGTTCGATCCTGGTGATCGGACCGCTGGGCGGCCTGGTCTCCGTGCGGCTCTCGCTGCGGGTGGAACCGCTGATCGCTTTAGGATTGGGAGGGTAAACAAGAGGATGGTTGCTTTAGAATCTCGTTCGGTCAGTAAGACCTACGGATCCGGCACCAACCAGGTAAAGGCCATCGACGGCGTCTCCTTTGGCGTCGAAAAGGGCGAATTCGTGGCCCTGGTCGGCCCCAGTGGCTCCGGCAAGACGACGATGCTGGCCATGCTGGCCGGGCTACTGGAGCCCACCTCCGGCAACGTCCTCATCGACGGCCAGGATCTGGGCGCGATGAAGGAATCGCAACGGGCTAAATTTCGCCGCCGCAAAATCGGATTCACGTTCCAGGCCAACAATCTCGTCTCCTACCTCACTGCGTTGGAGAACGTGGAATTGATGCTACGTCTCACCGATCAGTACAGCCAGGCCAGCAAGAAACGCGCCCGTAAGCTGCTGGAGATGCTGGGCCTATCCGATCGAATGCACGCCCTGCCCCGCGAGCTATCCGGGGGGCAACAGCAGCGCGTGGCCATCGCTCGCTCGCTGATCAACAACCCGACGGTGGTGCTGGCCGACGAGCCGACCGCCAGCCTGGATACCGAGCGGGCCTACCAAGTAGTGGAGACGATGGCCCATCTGGTACACGAGCAAAGGCGGGCGGGCATTATGGTGACCCACGACCTGCGCATGGTGGAGTATACCGACCGCATTGTCCATCTGCTCGACGGGCGGCTGGAACGCATCGTCAGCCCCGACGATGATCTCTCTTGCCTCGCCGATCCGGGCTCCTGCCAGATGCTCACAGACGAGGTGCTGAGCACGACCGGCGACGAGGTAGCAGCGACCATTGCCTGATGAGGTGAGGGCCTCCGATGCTGAAGCGATTAGCGACCGTACAGAACATCCTGCTGCTCCTGGCGGTGTTCCTGATCTACAACCTGGCCCTGATGCAGCCGCTGTACGCTCGGATCGAGGACTACTCCGGCGGCGTCGGCGCCCTTGATATGCGCTTCTCGTACACGCCGGAGCAAGCCTACCGTATGATCGCTGCCTACGGTGAGGAAGGGCGGCGCTACTACGCCACCATCGCCCTGACGCTGGACACTATCTTCCCGCTTCTCGTCGCGCTGCTGTTCGGCCTGGCGTTCACCTATCTGATCGAGCGCACGCGCTCGCCCAGGAGCCCGCTGCTTCGACTGCGCTATCTTCCCCTGGCTGCGATGCTCGCCGACTTGCTGGAGAACGCCGGCATCGTCAGCATGCTTCTGAGCTATCCAGACCGCCTCAACGCCCTCGCTCGATTGACGAGCCTGTTTTCGACCGCCAAATGGCTGCTGGTCGCCGGGCAATCGGCGCTGTTCCTGGCTTTGCTGATCGGATGGCTGATCAAGGCGCTCCGCTCGCGTTAGCGCCTCTACGCTTTTGTGTCTCTGCACCTTTGCGCCTTCGCATTATCCGGCTTCGCTGGTTTGGGAGAGACGGCTATGAGAGAAAGATACACCCGCTTGCTCCTGCTTATCCTGATCGCAGCGGCGACGCTAACCTGTTCGCTGCCAACGGCGACTCCGACGCTCATCCCGGACACCGCCACCCCAGAGCCGCCGACCGCGACAGCGCCGCCTACCGCCACCGCCGAGACTCCAACCGCCACATCCACCAGCCCGCCGCCCAGCGAACCCTCAATCACCGTGCTTTCCCCCAACGGGGGCGAAAGGTGGGAAGAAGATGAAACCCACGCCATCACCTGGGAGACATCGCAGGTGGAGACGGTCGATATCGCCCTCGCCACCGGCGGGAAGGACCTGGGCTTCATCGCGACAGACATTGACGCCGACGCCGGTGGGTACGCCTGGGAGATTCCCCAGGGCTTAATCAGCGGCTTCGGCGTCTGCTGGGCCGATGCGATGCGGCTCAGAGTCATCGACAGCACGGACCAGAACCGCTACGATGAGAACGACGCCGCCTTCACCGTCACTGCGCCACGGATTGAGCTCTCACCGGGCGGCACCGTCGGCCTGGCGACCGGCGATTTCGAGCAAGGAGCCACCGGCCGACACGTGCTCTGGGCAGCGTCCGGGCAGACGCTGATCGCTTCCATCGCACCGCCGGGTCCAGAGACAGCGATCGGCATCACAGCCGCTGACGGATCGACACTGGTCAGTCCCGATCGCGGCACGGACTTCGCCGCTGCCTCGCTGCCGCGCTCGCAGGATTACTGCATCAGTGTCGATTCGATCCAGCGGGGGACGTCTTACACACTCCGGGCCGCTATCCCACCGACGGAGTCCCGGCCCCAGCGCATAACGTTCGCCGAGGGCAGCAGCTCGGATTCGGTGAGCGGCGCCCTGCAAGCCGACGGCGACCACGCTCGCTACGGCCTCCGCGCGATGGCGGGACAAACGATGACCGTCGAGGTCAGCGCCAAATGGCCCGTCGGTATCTGGCTGGAGGGCGAGGACGGCTCCAGCTGGCGAGCGCCGTACGGCGAACCGCTGCTGACAATCAAGAGCCTGCCCGCCACACAGGATTACACCATCACCCTGGTGACGCCGCCAGACGCCCAGGCCACCGACTACACGCTCTACGTGACCATCCAGTCGTAGGCCGTACACTCCCCCCCACGCTATGCTTCCTTCGGCGGATTCGGCTCGACGCGCCGGCCCCATCAGCGCGCCAAAACGCCATCGCATTTATTGTTGCATAGTATGTCTTTTGCAATGTATCTGACTTGCTTGACACCGAGGCGTTCCTGTGATATACTATTTTCATACAGGGAGCCCCGAGGAATTGGAAGGCCCCCTCATCAAGACTGAAGCCAGCAGTGCAGTCTTGTGAGACTCAAGATCAAGCGTAAGCGCCTTATGAGTGAGCAAGACTACAGTAAAGGCGGAAGATCTCTCAAAAGCGAAGAAACTTCGGCGGCAACGTAGGATGAAACCTCGCCAGGGGGACCATCTGGCAGCCAAAGAAGTGGAGCCGAGGGAGAACCCCATAGGCAATACCGATTCTCTTAGAACCGCGAGATCGGTTAGAAGGAAGACGTAAAGCCGAAAGGGTTAGTGAGGAATAGCCGGAAGGTTACTTGGGGCCCCTGTATTTTTTTCTGCAGGAGCGCTTCTGGCGCCAGCCAGGGGCGCTTCTGCGTGATGGTCATCGACCGTCGTCATCTCTCCACGTCGTTTCGAAAGACCTCCGGCTTCAACAGGCCCACAAAGGGCAAATTGCGGTACCGCTCACGGTAATCCAGTCCCCAACCAACCACCAGTCGATCCGGCAAGTCGAATCCTTTATACCTGAGTGGAATGTCGATCAAGCGCCGTTTGGGCTTGTTGAACAGGACGCAGACGTCCAGGCTGACGGGATCGCGGGCCCAGAGCGCACGTAGCAGGGTGTTGAGCGTCAAGCCTGTGTCAATAATATCCTCCACGAATATTACGTGACGCCCGGTGATCGGCGCCTCCAAGTCCTTGACCATCCGCACCATCCCCTGATCGCGCGATTCCGGCGAATAGCTGGAGACCGCCATAAAATCGACCTCCACCGGGATGGTGATGGAGCGAAGCAGATCGGCCATAAAGGGCATCACGCCTTTCAGCACCCCGATCAGCAGCGGATTGCGCTCGGCGTAATCCTGGGAGATAGCATCGCCCAGCTCTCGCACGCGCTGCACGATCACCTCTTCTGTGATCAGAATATCACTGATGTCTTCGTACAGCGGCCCATACGCCTCTGGTGGATACCAGTTCATGTCGCCTTCTCCTGTGCTTCCGTGCCCAAAATCTCTTCGGCATAGCGATCCATCTCGTACTTGATCATCAGATCGCGGACGTCGCGCCGCTTGAAGAGTTTGATGCTGACCTCTGGGTATAGGCTTCGCAGGCAGCGCACCTTGCGGTTCTTGGCCGTGACCAGGCTGGGTCGCACGGTGGTCAGCTCGATGTACAGATCCTGCTGCGGCAGGTAGAAATCCGGCGAGAACCCCTGCGCGATGTTACCGTCGTCATCCCGCTCCAGGACAAACGTGCGTGGTTCGTAGGTCCATTCGACACCATAGTAATCCAAGATGCGGGCGAAAGCTTCTTCGGTCGGATGCGCAAAAGAAGGTGAGGGCTGTTCACAGTCCGTCAAGATGACGCTCCTTCGGCGGGGACGTTCGGTTGGGGATACGACGTCCAGCCAGTCTACGTATCGGCTCTTTAGCGCCAATGGTATCGGTCAATCTACGTGGTAGATCGGCCACGTTCTACTTCACCTCTGGCGCATTATAGCACCGCTGCGCGAAAATGTCGATTCGCCAGATCCGGCAAGGCAATCGAACCGTCGCACCCGGCGATTGACGCGGGCGCGTTTCCGGTTATAATCTAAGTCTATGTCCTTGAAACGTTTAACAAGCGTGCTCGTCAAAGAGTACCGCCATATCGTCCGCGAGCCACGCACACTCTGGATGGTTTTCCTCTCCCCGGCCTTCATCCTCATCGCCCTCTCGTTGATCTTCACCAGCGGCAGCCCGCGCCTTGAGCTGGCTCTCTGGGATCAGGATCGTTCGGCGCTGTCACGCCGGTTTATCGCCACGCTCACCAGCGACGCCGATTTCGCCGTCCGGCGCGTCTCCGACTACGAGACGATCGAGTCGTCGCTGATGGGACGGCACGTCGACGCGGCGCTCGTCATCCCGCCGGGCTTCGCTGATACGGTCCAGGGCGGGGGAACCGCCCCGCTTCAGGTCATCCTGGATGGTATCGACACGTCTGTCGCCAGCCAGGCGATGGGCAGCTTGCTGGGCCACGCTGCCGACTTCGGCGTGACGCTGAGCCGACAGGTCCTCTCGGCGCATCCAGCGGTGCTGATCAAGCCGCAGTCGGCCTACCTGCCCCGGGACGCCGATCAGGACAGTATGGTCCCTGGCCTGATCCCCATCGTCTTCTCGCTGCCCGTGATGGCCGCGGCGCTGGCCCTGGCCCGCGAGCGCGAGGGGGGCACACTGGAGGCGCTGGTCGCCACACCCGTGCGCGGGCTGGAGTACCTGGGCGGCAAGCTGATCGCCTACGTCACCGCCTCGTTGGTGGGGTTGCTGCCGGTCTGGCTAGTCGCCGTGCTGCTGTTCGGCGTGCCGTTTCGCGGCAGCCCGCTCCTGCTGGTGGTGCTGATGGCGGACTTCTTGCTGGCGAGCGTGGGGATGGCGACCGTGATCGGCAACCTGGTGCGTAGCCAACAAGCCGCCACCGTGATCTCGCTCTTCATCTTCTTCCTGCCAGCCTTCTTCCTTTCGGGGCTGAGCGAGCCCATCGACACCACCAGCCTGGCGAGCACGGCCATCTCGTACGTGTTGCCCAGCACCCACTTCGTGACCATCTGCCGGGCCATCTTCTTGAAGGGCGCCTCGCTGACCGAGCTGTGGCGTCCGGCGCTGATGCTGCTCGACCTCTCGGCCGCCTGGATGACGCTGGGCGGATTGACGTTCAAGAAGCGCATCGGGTGAGGACGGCTACCGTGAAACGATTGATGGATAGTTTGCATCGCATTCTGGGACTGGCGGTCAAGGAGCTGCTCCAGCTCAGCCGCGACAAAGTGCTGCTCGCCTTCCTGATCGTGGCGCCGTTGATGGAGCTGGTGCTGATGGGCAGCTGGGGCGCCGGCGGCGTCCAGAACTTGCCGCTGGCCGTGGTCGATATGGACCGCAGCCAGGCCAGCCGCGCCCTGATCGCCAAGCTGGGCCAGACCGACGAGCTGATGATCGAAGCCTACGGCGACAGCGTTGATCAGGCCAAGGGCTGGATGCGGAGCGGCGAGGTCGCCGTCATCGCCGTGATCCCGCCGGGCTACAGCGCGGCGCTCGCCGACCCGAGACGGAGCGCCGAGGTTCAGGTCATCGCCGACGGCTCCAGCCACGCCGTCTCCAACGTGGCGCTCGCCACCGCCGAGGACGTGGCGACCGAGATCGGGCGGGGCGTGGGCAAAGGCCCGCTGGATCTGCGCTTTGTGGCCCGCTTCAACGCTGCGCTCGACGACGACCTGCACACGCTGACGGCGATGCTGGGCGTGATCCTCTACGAGGTGACGCTCATCGTCGCCGCGCAGAGCTTCGCCCGCGAGCGCGAACTGGGCACGCTGGAGCAGCTGCGCGTCTCGCCCCTGGGCCGGCTCGATCTGATGCTGGGCAAGGCCATCCCCACGCTGCTGATCGGCCTGGTCGATTTTCTGCTGATGGTGGGCCTGGCCGTCGTCTGGTTCGATATTCCGGTGCGCGGGTCGATGGTGTTGCTGATCGTGCTCTCGCTCCCCTTCGTTCTGGTGCAGATCGGCTGGGGGACACTCATCTCGTTGATCTCCCGTACGCAGCAGCAGGCGATGTTGTTCGTGCTCGCATTGGCGATGCTGGAGGTGGCGCTTTCCGGCTTCCTGGTGCCGGCCAGCGATATGCCCGGCGTGATGCGCGTCCTCTCATACGCCTCCTCGATGCAACACTACCTGGTGATCCTGCGCGGCGTGATGCTGCGCGGCGCGGGAATGGGCGTGCTCTGGCTGCCCGCGGCGGCCCTCGTCGGCATCGCGCTGGCGGTGACGGCGCTGGCGTGGTTCCGGCTCCGCCTGGGGCTGGAGACGGATTCACTGCGACAGCGCATCGCGGCGGCGTGGCAGCGCTTGCGACGCTGGTGGTGCGAGGAACGCCCCTCGCTCTGCGGCAAGCGGCGCAAGCGGAAGACCGAATGGTCCGGCGAGCCGGCCTGAGCCACCAGTTCCGCTAAGACTAGTAGCATCGAATACACCTCTTACACTTATTTCCGTCCAAGCTGTGCCTTCGTCAAAGCAGTAAGACCGCTGACGCAGCAGCCCAACGAAATCTGGATGGATTAGACCCCGAGGGATGCACGCTCGGGGCCTTTGCACGTCGCAACTTTTGTCTCGCAAGCACGTAGACCACTACGGGACGGTTCGTGGTCTGACAAACCTACCCAGTTGACCAGGGCGGGACCCATCCATCTGACCGTTATGAAATCACCCAAACTGACGTATACTCTCTACAACTACGGACACTTTTGAAGCAACCCGTTCGATCGCTCACATCAGGAGGACGTATGCTCGCTAATTTATTTTCGGGACGACACGCGCGGAACATCCCGGTGGTCGAGCCCGGCACCAATGAGCACCGCCCCATCATCCAGCTGCGCGATCTGGTGAAGACCTACTCGAACGCGGCCGGCGACTTCACCGTGCTGAAGGATATCGACGCCGATTTCTACGAAGGCGAGTTCGTCGGCGTGATCGGCAAGTCCGGCAGCGGCAAATCGACCCTGCTGAATATGATCACGGGCATCGACCGCCCCACCGCCGGCGAGGTGATCGTGGGCGAGGTGCCCGTCCACGAGCTTGGCGAGGGGAAGATGGCCGAGTGGCGCGGCCGCAACCTGGGCATCGTGTTCCAGTTCTTCCAGTTGCTGCCGATGCTCTCGCTAGTGGAGAACGTGATGCTGCCGATGGACTTCTGCGATATGTATACCCCGCGCAAACGCCGCGAGCGGGCGCTGGCCCTTCTTGATCGCGTGGGCCTGGCGGACCACGCCCACAAGCTGCCCTCGGCGATCTCCGGCGGGCAGCAGCAGCGCGTGGCCATCGCCCGCGCCCTGGCCAACGATCCGCCCATCGTGCTGGCCGACGAACCGACAGGCAATCTCGACTCCAAGACGTCGGAGACCGTCTTCCAGCTGTTCGAGGAGCTGGTGGCACAGGACAAGACGATCGTTATGGTGACCCACGACGACAGCCAGGCCCAGCGCGTCTCGCGCACGCTGCTGCTCGTCGACGGCGAGATCGTCAACGAGTACGTAGCCCGGGCACTGCCGTCGCTTTCCGACCAGCAGCTGCTGAAGGCCACCCGCCAGCTCGCGTCGGAGCGGTTCGAGCCGGGGGCGACCATCGTCCAGCAGGATCAGGTCGGTGATGCCTTCTACATCGTCACGCAGGGACGGGTGGAGGTCGCGCTCAAGCGTCCCGACGCCTCGGACGTGGTCGTGACGCGGATGGGGCCGGGCGAGTACTTCGGCGAGATCGAGCTGCTGCGCGGCGGGCGCAACATCGCCACCGTGCGGGCCACCTCGGAGGTGCCGGTGGAAGTAGTATCCCTTGACCGAGAGGCATTCACCGATCTGTTGGCCGAATCTGGGGAGACGCGCGAGGCCGTCGCACAGATCGTGGAGGCGCGTCTGACCGAGCATAAATCCGCAGAGGAGCAGCTATGATCAGACCACGCTGGTGCAAGGTGCTGCACGACCTTTGGGACAACAAAGTCCGCACCATTCTGGTGATGCTCTCTATCGCCGTCGGCGTCTTCGCCGTGGGATGGAACGCGAGCACGTTTGCTATATTGATCAATGATCTGGACGCCGATTATCTATCCGCCAATCCCCACAGCGCCATCATCTTCTCGGAGCCATTCGGCGATGACATGGTGATCGCAGCCCAGGACACGGCTGGCGTGGCCCAGGCCGAAGGACGGAGCGGCCTTTCGGCCCGCGTGATGGACCCCACCGGCGACTGGAAGCCGATTCAGATCGTCGCCATTCCCCCGGTGGACGAGATGACGATCGGTCAGATCCGTCCTCTGGAACGGGGCGGCGAGCTCCCACCCCTGAAGAAACGTGAGGTCTTCATCGAGCGCACCGGGCGCACAGTCCTGCCGGTCGAGGCCGGCGATACGGTCACGCTGGAGCTGCCAGGGCAGGAGATCCGGCGGCTGCGCGTGGCAGCCGTCGTCCACGACGTGACCGCCTTCTCGACGGTGATGTCGGGCCGGGTCAATGCCTATGTGAACCGAGATACGATGGAGTGGCTGGGCGGATCGCGTGATTATAATCAGCTCTATTTTACAGTGAGCGAACGGCCCGATGACGAAAAACACGTCCAGGAAGTAGCTTGGCGCGTGGTCGACCGGCTGGAAAGCACCGGGCGAGAGGTCTTCGATACGTTCATCTACGAGCCAGGGCAACATCCCACCAAGACGATCACGGAGGCGTTGAGCGTCATCCTCGGTGCTTTGGGCGGACTGACCGTCTTCTTCAGCGCCTTCCTGGTAGTCAACACCATCACTGCGCTGGTCAGCCGGCACACTGAGCAGATCGGTGTGATGAAGGCAATCGGCGCTCGCACCGCTCAAATCGTGAAGATGTACCTGGCGCTGGTTTTAGCCTTCGGCGTGCTGGCGCTGGTGATCGCCGTGCCGCTCTCAACGATCGCTTCCTTTGGGATGATCAATTTCCTCAGCGATTTCCTCAACTTCCGACCCGCTGGGTTCCGTATCCCGCTGATATCGTTGGTTTTGCAGACGGTCGTCGCGCTGCTCATCCCCGTGCTGGCGGCGCTGGCACCGGTGCTGAATGGCACGCGCATCACCATCCGCGAGGCGATCAGCGACTACGGTCTGGGAGCGGGGCAGTTCGGACAGGGCGCGATCGACCGGCTAGTGGAAAGGATACGCGGCCTGCCGCGACCGATGCTGATCTCACTGCGCAACACGTTCCGCCGCAAAGGGCGCCTGATACTCACTCTGACGACCCTGACGCTGGGCGGCGCCATCTTCATCGCCGTCTTCAACGTCCGAGCCTCGCTCTACGTCCGCATCGACGAAGTGTTGGGCTACTTTCTTTCCGACGTCAACGTCTCGCTGACCCAACCGCATCGCCTGGAGAAGATCGATCAGCTCGTCAAAGACGTGCCGGGGGTTGTGCATATGGAGGCCTGGGGCTTCGACCCCAGCCGGCTCATCTCGCGGGATTCGGGTCGGACGTTTGAGGTCCTGGTCTGGGCTCCGCCGGCCGATTCCGACCTGATCGAGCCAGTGATAACCGCAGGGCGCTGGCTACGGCCGGAGGATGAGAACGCTGTCGTCATCACCAATCAGGTGGTGGAAAAGTGCCCCGATCTGGGGGTAGGCGACGAGGCGATCATCAAGATCAACGAACGCGAATATGCCTGGCAAATCGTGGGCGTGGCCGAAATGGCCGCGAACGTCGATCCGCCCTTCATCTACACCAACTACGAATCCCTGGTCAATATGCTGAACCAGAGCGACAAAGCTGAGGAGTTTCGCTTCGTCACTGCGTCGCGCGATCCCCAGTCGCAGAAGCAGGTGGCTCAAGCCCTGGGGGAGCGGTTCGGCCAAGCCGGTATCCGGATTGCGCAGATCACCACCGGAGCCGAGAACCAGCAACAGCAGCGCGTCTCCATCGACGTGCTGGTCGCCACACTGATGGTCATGTCGATCCTGATCGCGCTGGTGGGCGGTATCGGTCTGATGGGCACGATGAGCATGAACGTGATGGAACGGACGCGGGAGATCGGCGTGATGCGCTCCATCGGGGCCTCCAATCCGTCCATCCTGTGGATGGTGGTCGTCGAGGGCATGACAATTGGTCTCATCAGCTGGGCCCTGGGCAGCGTACTGGCCCTGCCGGTCACGGTCTTGCTGAACAAGATTATCGGTGAGGCTTTCGTGACCAAGGGATTAGATATGGTGCTCGCGCCGGAGGGCTTTCTCATCTGGCTGGTGGGCGCGTTGGTCATCTCGGCGATAGCAAGCCTCCTACCAGCCCGCAACGCCATCCGTTTGACCATTCGCGAGGTGCTGGCCTACGAATAGGTGCGGACGCGTTGGCTGACTGTTAGCTGCGCGATAGGAAGATTACCGCAAGTGTGCTATAATTATTGCAGTGCTCTAAAATCACAGATGGGATGTCCTCAGTCGCGGACACGCGTATGGCGGCTGTTTCGTCACTGAGCTCTCTCGGAAAATGCTCTAAGCCCCGTCCCGGGGTGCTGTTGCGGTTCGATTTCGCCCGCGGCGCCCCCGAGTCGAGGGCTAAGTAGGTCCAAGTAAGTATCTTTATAATACCCCCAATGGGGCACGGTCAGGAGACCGGCCCCAGCGGGCAAAAAAGCTCTGGCCG
>CAYYTU010000070.1:0-14018 GCA_964474655.1 uncultured Anaerolineales bacterium | reverse complement strand
TCTGCGCTCTCTGCGTTCTCGGCGGTTATACCGACCGCTACCTGAACGGTTACCTGTAATTTAACGTAGTTCTCGCTTGTGCGTCAGCTTCCACGCCCGCTGAAGACCGGCAAGCCCAAATCGTCGGATATCCGCTTTCGTATGTCGGGATCGTCGAGGCTCACGGGCCGACCGTGGAACGCGCTCGCCATTGGGGTGGCGAGCCACCAGATGAGAGCTGCCGGTTCCTCCGGCGGGCGTAGATGGCCTTGTTCGTGATAATTGCGGAACTGGCCTGCCTGGGGAAAATCCTCCTCGGATTTGCTACGGATCTTCCGCTGCATCGACGTGTCCACGATGCCCGGATAGAACGTATGAGTACGGAGCGAAAGCCCGCGTTGGTTGATCTCGGCCGCCAAGTTGCGCACGAAGTGATCCAGCCCCGCCTTTGCTGCGCAATAGGCGCTCCATCCGGCGACGGGATGGGTCGCGGCCCCACTGGAAGTGAAGATGAGCACACCTCGGTCTCGCTTGACCATCGCCGGCAGGAAGGCGCGGGCAGTGTAGAATGCACCGGTCAAGTTGATGGTCAGGTTCCGCGCCCACCGCTCCGGCGCGACGTCCCACATATCGCCCACCGGCTCGATCACGCCGGCGTTGGCGACCACGATGTCGGCCGGTCCGAAGGCATCCTCCGTCGCCTCGACCAGCTGGAGTACCGTGTCCCAATCGGAGACGTCGGCCGGGAACGCCTGGGCGGAATCGCCTTGCTGGCGGATCTGCTCCGCCGTGGCCCGTATCTCCGACGCGGTGCGGGCGGCCACCATCACGCTGGCGCCGGCCGCGGCGAGCCGCATCGCGGCCGCGCGTCCGATGCCCCGTCCGCCGCCGGTCACCACGGCGACTTGGTCGTCAAGGCGGGCTTCGGCTGGGGTATCTGCTTCTCGCATGACTTTGATCTCCTTTCATTAGCGCTACAACGAGATTTCGACGAAGTTGATCCCTTGATAGTCATCCTGAACCATTCGGCTGAGCTCACGCCGAAGCCTGTCGAAGGATGACGACTTGGCGAAAGCGGAACGATCAGTGTCAAGGTATCCTCCTCATTTATATTATCACAGGATTGTACTTGTGGGCAAGAGGATACGTTTGGGACTTTGGGTAAAATCAGGTCTTCGCCAATAATCTCGTCGAAAGCTGCAAAGTATGATTAAAAGATCAAAAGAGGCTGCTTTCGGATCGTTCCCAGTCAGTTTCATCGTATCTGAGAGCTTTCGGGAAGATTGTACAGGATTTGCCCAAAGTCCAGTGCCCCGTTTCTCCTACTTGTCCCCTGAGTTCTTGTAAGTATAATATAGGCTATCTTACCCAAATATTATGGGGTAAATACCCCATACCTCCATATCTGTTCTAGTGCAGGCGATACTGCGTGGGAAGCGGATTTACCATTTAATTTTTGCACAAAAACAAAGACGCTTTGCTATCGTCGCGCCGCTGTAAACAGACGGTGCTGGGAGATCTGCGGTAAAGAATTCCAGCGCCGTATCTTATCACGGCGTGACGCGAAGCCTCATACCCGCTGTGGTACGATATCGGGTCGGTACGTGTGAGCGAAGCCAAAGCCCTTTCTTGCAAAAGTTAAGGTAACCGTTCAGATGGTTATGCTTTTTTCACCGCGGAGGGCGCAGAGATCGCTGAGACAGGCTATTTTTCAATATTTTGATCAGCTTGACAAAGCTTTTCCTTCAGTTTCTCTGCGCTCTCTGCGTTCTCGGCGGTTATATCGACCGCTACCTGAACGGTTACAAGTTAAGATTCTCCCGGACGTGTTCACTGGATGGTGGGCTGCCCATCTACAATCAGGAAGGAGGTGCTATTGAATCTAAATTGCGCGATGGCACATCGTATGCCCGTACGCCGCTACCAGCATAGAACGATTGAGTAATTTGATTATGATAGGAGAGAGACGATGATACATCTAAAACGCAATTGGGCGGTGGCGCTTTTATTCGTGATGGCAGCAGCGTTATCTGCCTGCGGGCCATCTGAGACCGCTACCCCATGCCCGACGGTTGAACCCGTTGAGTGCCCCGAATGTCCGGAATGCCCAGAGGTATCAGCAGAGCTTTCTGAAGATATCCCTTTTGCGGATGAGTGGGCCTCTTCTGGCCATGCCGATGCTGAGGCTGAGGCGTTTACTCATTGGGACGAGGATGATCCCGCGGAGGTACCGGCGAGATGCGCTAAATGTCACAGTGAGCCGGGCTATCTGGATTTCTTGGGGCTGGATGGGACGGAGGCCGGCACCGTCGAGAACGCCGCCGAGATCGGCACGGTGGTCACTTGTCAGACCTGCCACAATGAGGGCACTGCTCAGATGACGAGCGTGGTCTTCCCATCCGGTCTGGAAGTCGCCGACCTGGGGGCTGAGGCCCGTTGCATGGAATGTCACCAGGGGCGGGCGTCCACTGCCACGGTGAACGAGTCCATCGCTGCGGTGGACGTCGATGCGGATACCTCCAGCGAGGAGCTGGGCTTCGTCAACATCCACTACTACGCCGCAGCCGCGACCCAGTATGGCGCTATGGCCGAGGGAGGATACCAGTACGAAGGGAAGTCCTACGATGTACAGTTCACCCACGTCGAGCAAGCCACCACTTGTTATGAGTGTCACGACCCCCATTCACTGGAGATCGACGTGGAGACCTGTGCCGACTGCCACATCGGTGTCTCCGATCGGGAATCGCTCAAGGAGATTCGCACGAAGGGCTCCCCGGTGGATTACGACGGCGATGGTGACCTCGACGAAGGGCTTTACTACGAACTCGCGGGCCTGCAAGAGGTGCTCTACGGGGCTATCCAGACCTATGCCAGCGAGGTAGTCGGAACCGCCATCGTATACGATTCGCACGCTTACCCTTATTTCTTCATCGACACCAACGAAGACGGTCAACCTGACGAGGATGAGATCAACTACGGCAATCAATACGAAGCCTGGACGCCGCGTCTGCTGAAGGCAGCCTACAACTACCAGGTCTCGATCAAGGACCCAGGAGGTTATGCTCACGGTGGTAAGTATATCATCGAGCTGCTCTACGACGCCATCGAGGACCTGGATGCTGCCTTGACGGCTGATCTACAGCGGACTGACGTCGGTCACTTCGATGGCTCCTCCGAGGCGTTCCGCCATTGGGACGAAGATGGCGCCGTGCCCGGTTCCTGCGCCAAGTGTCACTCGGCTGATGGTCTCCCTTTCCATCTCGACGAAGGGGTCGACGTTTCCCAGTCGGTGGCCAACGGTTTTGAGTGCTCAACTTGTCACGATGCCGTGCCGGGTTACTCTGTCTACGATATTGAAGAAGTAGCGTTCCCCAGTGGCGCTATGGTGACTTCGGAGGATGCGGATAACAACCTTTGCCTGAACTGTCACCAGGGACGCGAGTCTACGGCTAGCGTCCAAGCGGCGACCGCCGGTATGGACGTCGATGGTGTGTCCGAAGAGCTGGGCTTCCTTAACGTCCACTATTTCGCTGCCGGCGCGACTCTCTTCGGCACCGAGGCTCAGGGAGCTTACGAGTATGAAGGCCAGACTTATCTGGGCCAGACGACGCACCCGGCAGAGGTCAACGAGTGCACCGAATGTCACGATGCCCACAGTCTGGAAGTCGATGCCCAGCCCTGCGGCGTGTGCCACTCAGGCGTGGGGAGCCTGGAGGACGCTCGGGCGATCCGCCACGAGGATTCGGAGGCTGACTACGACGGTGACGGCGACGCGGAAGAAGGCATCGCGGAGGAGATCAAGACGCTCCACGATGCGCTCTACGCTGCCATCCAGGCCTACGCTGCGGATGAGGTAGGTACGGCCCTCGTCTACGATTCGCACGCTTACCCCTACTTCTTCATCGACACCAACGAGAACGGCGTGATCGACCCCGATGAGGCTAACTACGGCAATCAATACGACACCTGGACGCCGCGTCTGCTGAAAGCGGCCTACAACTACCAGTACGTGGCCAAGGACCCGGGCGCCTACACCCATAATCCCAAGTACATCATCCAAGTTCTGCACGACTCCCTGGTGGATATGGAGGATTGGGTTCCCATCGACCTGGACGCTTTGACGCGGCCTGCTGTCGAGTAGCGACAGCCTGACTGTCAGTGGGGGGAGCAGATGCCGAACGGCGTCCTGCTTCCCCCTGGGCACCGGGCTAGCGTTTGAGCGATACAAAGACATTGGGCAAAACAGAAATCGTCGGTTGAAAGCCGAGCTAGATGGTTGTAAGGTGGTCCGGTCTTATCCTTGCCGGGTGGAATTGATGAGTCGGCTTCGCTTGCCCAACCAGCCGGCCGTGCGGCACGCATCCTATGACTGATTGTTTCCTCTGTACGTTCTTCCGCACCCACGCTGTGGAGATCTATTTCTTCTATGGCCTGGCCTTCTTCGTCACTGGCGTCATCGTCTGGGTGGAGGTCTCACGGCCTTCAACCCTCTCAATGATCCGCGGGCTACCCTTTCTGGCTGCATTTGGGATGGTGCACGGCGTACACGAGTGGTTCGAGATGTTCCAGAAGATCAGGCCCGAGCTCTTGACGCGCACTGCCCAATGGGCCCGGGTGTTCCTGTTGACCCTCTCGTTCATCCTGTTGATGGAGTTCGGCTTTCAACTGCTGGTCGTCGCCGGGCGGCGTCGCTGGTGGAAAGCACGTTGGCTGATCTTGATCGTTTTCGTCGCAGGCAGCTTGGGGATTGGACACACCTGGAGTGGGGAGCGCGATGCTTTTATCGCCGCTATCGATACCTGGTGCCGCTACAGCCTGGCCGTGCCCGGCGCGGTGCTGGCGGCTGTTGGGTTGTGTCAGTATAGCCACTGCTTGGATGGGCCTCAGGCCGCCTTCTCGCGCGATTTGCGCGTCGTGGGGCTGGCATTCTTGCTCTATGGTATTCCGGGGCAAGTCTTCACGGGCCCCAGCCCGCTTCCGCCCTCCACTTTCATCACCCCCGATCTGTTTATGGGCCTCTTTCACCTCCCGATCCAGCTCCTGCGTGCCGGATTGGCGTGCGTGGTGGCAATCTTCACCACGCGGGCGTTACGACTCTTTGACCTGGAACGCCAGCAGCGGGTCAGGCACCTGACCCGTAAGCGATTGGAGGCCCAACGGCGGCTCACGGAGGAGATGAGGGAGCGAGAGGCGCTGCAACGGAACTTATTCCAGCGAGTGGTGAGGGCACAGGAGGAAGAACGTCGTCACATCGCGCGGGAGCTCCACGACGAGGCCGGTCAGGCGCTGACCGGCCTTTCCTTTGAGCTGGCGGCGGTTGAGGAGACCGTCTCCAATTGTTGTATCGAGGTTCGCCAGCAGATCGAGCATCTGTGCTGCCTGACACAAGAGGTGTTGGAGGACCTGCAGGGCCTGACGGCCCGGCTGCGCCCGACGGTGCTGGATGAACTGGGGATGATTCCGGCTCTCATCACCTATGCCAACGAGTGCTCCGAGCGTTATCCCTTCACTGTGGACGTGACGGTGGAGGGCGAAGAGCGGCGTCTCTCCTCCGAACTCGAGATCACGCTCTACCGCATCGCGCAAGAATCGCTGACCAACGCCGCCAAACACGCCCAGGCCGAGCACGTCGCGGTTCGGATCTCCTTCACTGCTGCTGAGATCGTGCTCCAGGTCACCGACGACGGTCGAGGGATGGAGGTGGTGCCTGACCGCTCTGTCAGCCTTGAGAAGGGCGAATGGGGCCTGGCCGGTATGGTCGAGCGGATTCAGCTGGTGGATGGATGTCTAGACATCGAATCGACGCCGGGTGAGGGCACGTCTATCATTGCCCAGGCTCCTATCACACCTGGCCCGAACGAGACAGGAGGAGAGTCACCTTGAACCGGATTCAATTGCTGCTGGCGGATGACCACGATATCGTAAGGGCCGGGCTCAAGTCCTTGCTTGAAAAACAGGAGGCTATGGAGGTGGTCGGTGAAGCGACCGGCGGCGAGGAGGCGGTGTCGCTGGCTAATGAGCTCAAGCCAGACGTGGTGCTGATGGATATCACGATGCCCGACCTGGACGGCATCCAGGCCACCCGACGGATCAAAGAGACCACCCCGGCGGTCAACGTGCTGGCGCTTTCCATTCACGAAGAGGAAGCTTACTTCTTCGAGATGTTGAAGGCCGGAGCCAGCGGCTACGTCCCCAAGCGGGCTTCGCCACAGTTGCTGTTGACGGCGATTGAGGTGGTGGCACGAGGGGATATCTTCCTCCATCCCACGGTGGCCGGCACGCTGGTTCAGGATTGCCTACGGGGCGATGATTGTGAAGCCGAGCGCGCGGCTTACGATGGCTTGACCCGGCGTCAGCGCGAGGTGCTGACGCTGATCGCTGAGGGGCTGTCGAATGAGGCGATCGGCGAGCGGCTTGCCATCAGCAAGAAAACGGTGGAGCGCCATCGCGAGAACATTATGAAACAGCTCCACCTGCACAACCGCGCCGAGCTGGTCAAGTACGCCTTGCGCAAGGGGCTGATTCGGCTGGATGAGGGATGACGCTATATCAGGTTGTAGTTATCCAGGACATCTCGCAGGTTGGGATTGACCTGAGAGAGCACGCGTTCGAGTAGCTGCTCGGCGACCTGGGCGCCAAATCGCTCCTTTACCACCGCGCGCTGCGTCTGCAGAAACCTCCGATAAGCGTCGGCCAGTTCCTCCGTCCGCAGATCAGGATCGGTCTGATCCTCAATTCGACCGGCGATGAAGCGGATCGGTAGATCTTCGCACCGTTCGTTGACCTCGGTCTCGCAGGAGAAGTCGTCGGGGGATTCACGATAGGGAATCGTGGCGCGGCACATCAGCTCGGCGAACTCCCGGAAGACGCGGCGCAGGCGAATCTTGCTCAGATCCCCTGGTTGGGCCAATCCCACGGCACAAAGTCCGTATAGGATCTTGCTGGTTTCGAACTCGGTTAGCTCACACGCCATAGCCACCGCTGAGACGTCTCGTAGCCCGTCCAGAGCGTCTAGAACCCGGCGTTCCTCGTCAGTCAGATCGAGCGTCTCCGGAGAAGGGCTGTTCGTTCGATGCTCGAAGACAGTGTCCGGCGAGGGCACGACCTGTTGGATGGCGGCCCAGTTATCGACCCAGCGCGAGCCGTTCAGAATCAGGTCATCGGCGCTCATTTGTAGCGCCAGACACCTCTCCTGGGGGCCCATTCGCTGATCGAAGGTGAAAGAACCCTCCTGCCAGCGGAAGAGATCGTAAATATCCTGCTTGATCTGCTCAGGGTCGCGAACTTCGCCTTCCGGTTCTGGGTGGCGGGAGGTGGCACAGACGGGGCGCCCCTTCTGGAAAGAGATCGTGCGGACAGAGGCTCCATCAGTCACCTTCAGCGTGCCGCTCAGCTCGCCGGAGGTGATAAGCTTGATCAGATCGGGCAAGTGAAAATCGTGCAGGTTGCCCGTGAGGAGCATCAAGCTGCGGTACTTTTCGATCGCTGTCTCTTCCTCCCGCAGCTGATTCGTGATGTCCGTCAACCATTCGATCTCCATCTGGGCACAGGCGATTGAGTGCTCCAGGATGGCGATCTGGAGCGGCTTGCCGTTTTCTCTCTGCTCTTTTTGGAGCGCGCGTTCCAGGTCGGCGTGCCAGGTCTGGAGGTAGGAGAGGCGCTGTTCCAACAAAGCCAGCGCCTTATCCTGCGGCAGTTTGTTGAGCAAAAAGATGCCTAAATCGTACTCGAAGTGGATCGGCTCCTCCGAGGTGAGCGTCTGTTCCATACTGGCGAAGAATTGGTCTCGGCCTTTCTCGGTTACGTGATAGACGCTACGCTCGCTTCCCTCGACGCGCAAGCGTGTCTCGGAGATCAACTCCAGCCGGCGGAGCTTATTGAGCGAGTAATAAATGGCGGCTGTGCTGATATCGAACCAGGTGGTGACGCCCTCGGCCTTGATGTATTGATTGATCTCATAACCGTGCATTGGACGGTCTAACAGTAAGCCAAGTACCAGAATATCGTTGTTTGTGAGCATATCTTCCTATTCCAACCTCCATCTCTCTTTGCCACAGCCATTATAACACATAATCCCAGGGCGAACAGAAATACTGAATACTTGACGCCTTAGATATTCCATAGTATAATCGCCCCCGATTTAGAGGTTTCATAATATTCAGGATTGAACATACAACAACGCTGAATATCCTCACTACTGGAAAGCAGTGACCGCGGTCATCTCATCTCTTTGGATGGATTTAGGAGGATGGTGTGGAAGAGAAGACGAAAGAAAAGCAGCCTCAAATCTCGCGACGCCGATTTCTCGGTCTGGCGCTGGCTGGCGGCGCAACGATCACCGCTGGCGCCAAGTTCCTAAGAGCGAAAGAGCTGGATGCGAAAGAGCAAAGCGTCTTGGCGCAAACCCCGCGGGCCGAGTATGCCTTGATTATCGACACCACCAAATGCACCGGCTGCCAGGCTTGCGTCGAGGCCTGTAACATCCGCAATGACTTGCCAGGAGATCAGAGCTACATCCACGGGCGGGTAAAGGGCGACGAGCATTTGACCTGGTATCTGATGGTGCAATGCCAGCACTGCGCCGACCCGCCATGCGCTACCGTCTGTCCCACCAATGCCACTTACGTCCGTGACGATGGGGTCGTTCTCACCGACGAGAAGCTCTGTGTGGGCTGCAAATATTGCATGTATGCTTGTCCTTATGATGCTCGCATCTACGATGCGGAGCGTGGCGTGGCCGACAAATGTTGGCTCTGCCTCGATTGGGTGTTGGCGGGCAGCGAGCCGGCTTGCGTACAATCCTGCGTCCCTGGCGCACGCATCTTCGGCCGCCTCGATGATCCCGATAGCCGGGTCAGCCAGCTGATTGAATCCGGGCGGGCGCGTCCCTTGCGCCCCGAGTTTGGCACCAACCCGGCGGTGCTGGCCTACATTATTGAAGATCCAGCCGAAGCGGAGTAAAAGTCCTGTGGTAGATAGTGAAAGCGAGGTAAACGATGCATAGTGAATGGGGTTGGCTGGCCGCGATCTATTTGTTCTTAGGCGGCCTGGGATCTGGCGCCCTGGCCTATGCCGCACTCTTCGAGCTAACCGGGAGGCGATATGAGGGAGAAAGATGCCCCGAAGTGTGTCCCGTCACGTTAGTGGGCGCTACAGTCTCCGGCCCCCTTGTCGCAATCGGAGTCATACTCCTCATCTTCGAGCTGGGCGCTGGGTTGCGCGAACCATGGCGTATCCCTTTGATGTATACCCATACCTCATCTGTGATGACCTGGGGGGTTTGGATCCTCAGTCTGTTCATCCCGGTCGCCTTCTTGTATGGATTTTTGGAGATCATGCACGTCTATCCGGGAGTTTGGGAGTGGGTTAATGAACGGTTTAAGGTTTTGCAGAACTTACCCTTGAAGAGGGTCAAGCGGATTTTTGCCGCTGTCGGCGGTGTTCTGGCTCTGAGCGTCGCCACTTATACCGGGTTTCTTATCAGCTCTGTCGGCCCGGCTGTTCCTTTTTGGTCTACCCCGTTGGTGCCTTTTCTTCCGCTACCCATGCTGCCGGTGCTCTTTTTGATCTCTGCACTCTCCACCGGCGAAGCGCTTACCATTGACCTGGGGGCTACGATTTTGACGCAAGGGCAAGCGCCGCGCGGAAGCCGTGAGCACTTCATTCACCTGGGGCTTATAACTGGTGAGGCCGTGCTCGTGGGGCAGCTGTTGGCTCACGCCTTCCTGGAGGGCGGATCTGCAGCTCAGAGCGCCCACGATATTTTGGTTGGTCCTCATAGCATTGTCTTCTGGGTTTTTATCATGGTTTTGGCCTTTGTGGTCCCCTTCATAGGGCACGTCTATGCCGCAGGCCGAGGACGCCATCAACCCTCGACGGGGCTGATATCCGGCATCAGCTTGGTTATCTCCGGTTTGTTCTTGCGTTATCTGATCATCGTCAGCGGTATCCACGCCTTCCTTTAGGAGGTTCATATGCTCCCTTCCAATTGGCCAGATTGGGTCTTAATCCCCCTTATGTTGGGGCTGACGTTGGTGCTGACCGTCATTGGGCTGGCTCTGGAGCCGGCTGCACAGGCGATAGCACCGCAGCAAGAGCCAACATCCCAAGAGGTCGGTTTCCCCCCCCGCTTGCCATACGCCGCTCCGATGTCGACAAGTTGTCTTGAGTGTCACATTGATGAAACATCTCTCCGAGACGGTGGTGTCCAGGAGGAGGACCTTGATCGGCTGCTCATCAATCCTGAGGAGCATTCCGACAATATGGCCCTCCATTCCAGATTGGGATGTGTCACCTGTCACGGTGGAATTGGGGGCACTCGAAACGTCAATGCAGCGCATCAAGATCTCGTCCCCAACCCCAGCCACCCCACCGAGGCCGATACGTATTGCTTGCCGTGCCACCATGACCTGCGGGTAGAAATCCCCGAACATAACATTCGGACCCCACACGATCGGATTATGTGGGGCATTCATGAGGATGAGAAGGTTTGCAGCTGTAGCAACTGCCACGGCCCGGTGGCCCACGGCGAGGAGCCGATCCGCACTCACGAGTTCTTGGGTGGGTACTGCATCGATTGTCACGAGGAGCAAGATGTGCCCCCGGAGCGTTTGAAGTGTTCCGGGTGTCACTTTGGCCCTCACGATGTCTCTGAGGCCATAGATTGCGAGACTTGTCACGTTTCGACTGAGCTCTGGTCCAAAGTAGAGTTGGCGATCCATCCGATGGATCTAACGGGCCAACACGCCGAGCTGGAATGCTTTGAATGTCACATCAAGCCCGATTTCCGGCATATCTCTGGCTTCACGTGCAGTGATTGTCACACCAAGCCGCATGAGTTTGGTGGTGAGGATTGTTTGCAGTGCCACGTTGAGGGCGGAGGCTGGTCGGAAGTTGAAACGGGTGAAGGGGGCTTCGATCACGAAGCGATCTGGGATGGCTACCGCTTCCACGATAACGTGGCGTGCCAGGGTTGTCACTTTGAAGGGTATGAGGCCTTGCCTAGCGATTGCGAGGATTGTCACACCACAGGATAGGCGGCGTCACGTCCGTTTCTACGCATAGGCTACTGGTGACTGGTTTCTTGTAATGACATTGTCAGTGGGTTGCATACGTTACGCATAGTTAGTAAAGGAGGATAGAAGTGAGGAATGTGAGTCTGAAGATGCTTTTGGTCAGCTTGATCGCCAGTTTGATCCTGGCCGGGTGTGGTGGAGGCGCAACACCTACGCCGGAGCCGACGGCGATCCCATCTCCGACCCCCAAGCCGACCGAGGAGCCAACCGCGACCCCTGAACCGAGTCCCACGCCCGAGCCAACTGAAGAGCCGACCGAAGAGCCGGCAGCCGAAGAGTTCGCCGTTTTAGCCGAGCATATTGATGCACGACTGGCCGATTGGGGCCCGTTGATGAGCGCCGAGGCGCTCTACGAGAACCTGAACGATGGCGATGAATCGAACGATCCGTTCATTCTGAGCGTCCGTTCGGCAGAGGATTACGAGCTGGGTCACGTGCCAGGAGCCTACAACATCCCCTGGCGTGAGCTCGCCGACCCCGACAACCTCAGCTACCTGCCCACCGACGAGGAGATTGTGGTCTATTGCTATACTGGACACACCGGACAGGTGGCCGCCACGCTCCTGAACGTGCTGGGCTACGACGTCACCAACCTCAAGTTCGGTATGATGGGCTGGACCGACGATGCGGAGGTGATGGCCACCGAGCCATTCGAGAGCCCGGCTGGCTATCCCGTCGAAGTCGAAGTCAACGAGCTGACCGAGACCTACGAGACGCCGATGCTCGAAACCGGCGAGAGCGACCCGGTCGCCATCGCCCAGGCCCGCGCCCAGGAGATGCTGGGTGATTGGAGCCCGGTGATGAGCGCCGAAGCGCTCTACGAGAACCTGAACGACGGCGACGAATCGAACGATCCGTTCATCCTGAGCGTCCGCTCGGCAGAGCATTACGAGCTGGGCCACGTGCCCGGGGCCTACAACATCCCCTGGCGTGAGGTCGCCCAGCTGGAGAACCTGGAGCAGCTGCCCACCGATGAGCAGATCGTGAGCTACTGCTACACCGGCCACAGTGGTCAGGTGGCGGCCACCGTGTTGGGGTTGTTGGGTTACGATGTCACCAACCTCAAGTTCGGTATGATGGCGTGGACCGACGACGCCGAGGTGATGGCCACCGATCCTTTCGTTGCACCCGCCGGCTATCCTTTCGAGACCGAGGTAAACGAGTTGCAGTAACGAGAATCTGGCACGAGCTGGTTCCCACGCCGAATGCGAATCAAATGCGTGGGAACCGCTCGGCTATGTAATGCATAACGCCTTCAGGTTCCGGAGGAGAATCTATGGATAGAAGAAATAAAGGATTGCTGCTGACCTTGGGGGTTGCGCTTTTGGGCTTGTTGCTGGTCGGCTGCGTATCTCGCCCCGATGTCACTCCCGCTGCCTCTCCGCCTACCATAGCGGCTGTATCCGGCAGTGAGGGAGATAGAGGTGCAGAAGAGACCGTACAACCCCCGCTGGGCGTCGCTGCGCGTTTTCCCCTTCCCGCTCCGGAACGAGAGATGAAGGCGCAGGCCGACGACAGTGCCTGTATCGAATGCCATACCAGCGAGGAGACCCTCAAGCAGCTGGCCAAGGATCCTGAGGAGGAAGAATCGCTCTCTGAAGGGGAAGGCTGAGGGGGCGAGTTGCCTCCGTTGGAGGCATGGGAGAAAGTATTCCTCGGTGACGAGTTCCTCGCCACCTATCACGCCCGCTTCGGCTGCATTGCTTGTCATGGCGGGGTGGAAGGCTCCGATGATATGGAGATCGCACACGAGGGAGTGATACGCGATCCAGACCCGATGGAGACGTGCAGCCTATGTCACGCCGACATCTCCGAAGCGCACGTCGAAAGCTTACACTACGACCTTGAGGGGTATCTGACCGTCCTTTCAAGACGATCAGACCGGAGCGACGAGGCAAAGTGGGGCCAGCTGATGGAGGCTTACGATCATCATTGCGCCGAGTGTCACGCCACCTGTGGTCAGTGTCACGTCAGTCGCCCTACCAACAACGATGGGGGCTTCCTGGACGGTCACATGGCAAAAGGGACGCCGCCGATGAACAGTACCTGCACTGGTTGTCATGGCAGCCGCGTCAACGACGAGTACAAGGGCGAGAACGAGATGGAAGATGGCGGGCGCTATCCGGCCGATGTGCACTGGAATCCCGGTGGAATGGCGTGTTTTGAATGCCACACTGGCGACGAGATGCACGGGATAGAAGGCGACTACGATCACCGCTACGATGGGCCGCAGAGCCCCTCTTGTGAAAGCTGCCATCCTGAAGTTGGCCCTGAGGATGAGATCGAGCAGCACGACGAGGCACACTTGGCGGCGATGAGCTGTCAGACGTGTCATTCGGTAGCGTACAAGCACTGTTATAACTGCCACGTGCAAGAATCGGAGGAGGGCATACATTTCTATCGGACCGATCCATCGGAGATGATGTTCAAGATCGGGCGCAACCCGATTCAGAGTGAAGAGCGGCCGTGGGAGTACGTTACGTTGCGTCACGTGCCCATCGCTAGGGATAGTTTTGCATACTATGGCGAGGATCTGTTGCCCAATTTCGACGATCGCGAGACCTGGACCTACGCCACGCCTCACACCATCCAGCGTCAGACGCCGCAGAATGCTGATTGTAACGCCTGTCATGGCAACAGCGATGTCTTCTTGACGGAGGATGATGTCGAGCCCGACGAACTAGAGGCTAATCAGCACGTTATCGTCGACGAGATACCAGAAGCGATTCAGTAACGAATTGGTTCGTATCATCACTTGGCCCCAAGAGATTTTGCAGATCTTGGGGCTTTTCCTTGTCCTGGGTTTTCGAAGCGAATTGTCTACGGGCTCTTTGGGATTTCGCGTGGAAGCACATATGGGGGGCTAGGCGAATTCGCGATAATCCTCAAGGTCTGACTTTTACCGATAACTATACTTTTGCGGTTTTCGGTCGGCTTGAATGCAAGTAGGTATGCGAGTACTCC
>CAYYTU010000069.1:0-14193 GCA_964474655.1 uncultured Anaerolineales bacterium | reverse complement strand
GTGGGGTTGGGCAAATTAAGATGCCGAATTGTGTGATCCGGGACGGACTCCCTGACTATACAAGTTAATTTCGTTGTGGTAGAATTTATTTGTGCGATGGGAACAGATTGAGGAGTGAACCGTTGGAACGAACTGGTACAGTGGTGCGGGTAGCAGGCGTAGTCGTCGATGCGGAGTTCCCGTCGGGCGACTTGCCCAGCATTCGCCATGCGTTAGTAATTGAGCGGGACGATGATCGCGATCTCATAGTCGAGGTGCAGGAGCACGTCGACCCTCACACCGTGCGCGCCGTCGCGATGGGGGATACCTCGGGCCTGCGACGCGGGCTGGCTGTGCGCAATACCGGTCATCCGATCCGCGTGCCGGTCGGTCGTCCAACGCTGGGACGGATGTTCAACGTGTTGGGCCAGCCCATCGACGGCAAGGGTCCGGTCGAAGGGCCGGCGCGCCGTTCGATCCATCGCCCCTCGCCTCCACTGAGCGAGCAGCTGGTAGCGGAAGAGCCGTTCGTCACCGGCGTCAAAGCCATTGACCTGCTGACACCCTATCCCCGCGGTGGCAAAATTGGACTCTTCGGCGGTGCCGGTGTGGGCAAGACGCTTTTGATGATCGAGCTGATGCGTCACACCATCCGCGAGCATCACGGCATCGCGCTTTTCGCCGGTGTGGGTGAGCGAAGCCGCGAGGGCAACGATCTCTGGCGCGAGATGCGTGATACCGGTGTGTTGGAGAGTACCATCCTCGCTTTTGGGCAGATGAAGGAACCGCCCGGCGCCCGCCTGCGGGTCCCGCTTACAGCGCTGACGATGGCCGAGCATTTCCGCGACCAGGAGCACCGAGAGGTTTTGATCTTCATCGACAACATCTTCCGCTACATCCAGGCCGGCTCGGAAGTCTCGGCGTTGCTGGGGCGCTTGCCCAGCACCGTCGGCTATCAGCCCACGCTGGAAAGCGAGATGGGGATGTTACAGGAGCGGATCACGACTACCAGCCAGGGCAGCATCACCTCGGTGCAGGCCGTCTACGTGCCGGCCGATGATATGACGGACCCCGCAGTGGTGGCCACCTTCGCCCATCTGGATGCCACCACGATTCTATCGCGCCGACAGGCCAGTCAGGGTCTATACCCGGCCATCGATCCGCTCGATTCCAACAGCACGCTGTTGACGGAGAATGGCGTCGGCGCGCGCCATCTCTCCATCGCTAATCGAGTCCGTTCGACGCTGGCCCGCTACCAGGAGCTGCAAGACGTGATCGCTATCCTGGGTATGGAAGAGCTGAGCGAGGAGGATCGCGTGACGGTGGAGCGGGCGCGTCGCATTCAGCGCTTCCTCACCCAGCCGTTCTTCGTAGCCGAGCCGTTCACCGGCCACTCCGGTCGCCACGTGTCGCTGGGGGAGACGCTGCGAGGCTTCGAGGAGATTTTGGCCGGAGACCACGACCATTTGCCGGAGCAGGCCTTCTATATGATCGGCACCATCGACGAGGCTGCTCGAAAGGCCGAGGCCCTGGGTGCCACTGGATAGACCTGATGCCTGATTCGATTCGTTTGCAGGTGTTGACGCCGGTCGAGGTGCTGCTTGAGATCAAGGAAGCTGACTGGGTGAAGGTGGCGTTGGCCGATGGCGGCGCTATCGGAATTTATCCCGGCCACGCGCCCCTTCTGGCCGAGACGGTGACGGCGCCCATACGCTACGCCGATGTTGAAGGCCAGCATACGTTTGAGGTACGGGCCGGCATTCTGGAGATCGACCGTCATGAAGTGACCGTCTATACCACTGGTTCAGCCCAACCATCCGAGATTGAAGGCGCTGTGGAACAACAAGAGGAGACTCGGTTCGACCGGCTGACGCGGGAATTGCTCGCCCGGCTGGAGGATGAGCCGGAGGGGATTCTGGAGCAGGCATGAAGCAAGAGCAGCACGGTCTCTGGCGCGAAGCCTTACGGATGACTTCGCTGGGCTGGGATCTGGCGCTGCCGATTTTTGGCGGAGTGTTGTTGGGTTATTTTTTGGATCAGGTCATCGGCACGCGCTATATTCTCACGGTGGGTCTGCTGATGTTAGGCATCGGTGCTGGCTTCTACAACCTCTTCCGCTCCATCCGGCGCGTCGATGAGCGTGCTCGTAGAGGCCGTGCATCCCATCCTCAGAAGCGGAAAGGTGATTCGGAGTGACGATGATCCCGTGGCTGCTGGCAGGGAGCGTGATTGGCGTGTTGAATGGGCTCTTCCGATGGTGGACTGTCAATCGTCTGCGCTCCGATGCCCCCGCGCGCGCGTTGCGATTGGTATGGGGGGGGCTGTTACTGCGCCTGGGGCTCGTCGTCGCGCTGCTAAGCGTTGCACTCCAGTTTGGCTTGGGCCCGTGTCTGCTTACTTTCGCAGGAATCTGGTGGATGCGTTGGGCGATGGTAGTGCTGTTCCAGCACAAGGCCAAATTCGACACCTGAGTTGATCCCCCTCGCAGAGAAAGGAGCATGTTATGGAAGGGTTCTTCCCAGAAGTAGTCTTCACCGTCTTTGGTATCGGTATACGCGATACCGTCGTTTCGACCTGGATTACGATGGTGGTCATCATCGGGCTGGCCGCTATCCTGCGGAAACATCAGCCGACGGTTTTAGTGCTCCTGCTCGATTTTCTGAGCGAGACCATCTCGGACGTGATGGGGTATTCGGTCGAGCCTTACCTGCCATTCCTGGGCTCGTTGGCCATATTCGTCGCCTTCGCCAACATCATCAGCGTCATACCCGTCGTGACAACCCCCACGCGAGGGCTCAACACCCCGGTAGCCCTGGCCATCGTGGTCTTCTTCTCCGTCCATTACTTTGGTATGCGTCAACAAGGCGTATTAGGCTATCTCAAGAACCTGGCCTCGTCCATCTTCCTGCTGCCCCTAGAGATCATCGGGCAGATCAGCCGCACCGTCTCGCTCGCCATCCGGCTCTTCGGCAACGTCCTCAGCACCGAGCTGATCGTGGCGGTTGTTTTTATGCTCATCCCGCTTATAGTTCCACTGCCCGTCATCGGACTTAATATCTTCACCGGGTTGTTACAGGCTTATATCTTCACCGCCTTGGCTGCGGTCTACATCAGCACAGGGCTTGAACCAGAGGAAAACCAAGCAGAAATTTCAGAGGAGGAAAGCAAACCATGACACAAATGGATCCTGGGACGCTGATCACATTGGCTACGATCGTCTTCTCCAGTCTGGGGATTATTCTGGGGGCGCTCACCCCGGCCATCGTCGAGGGACGGGCCGTGCTCAAGGCTCTGGAAGGTATGACGCGCCAACCGGAGGTCTCCGGGGATCTGCGCACCACGCTGCTCATCTCGATGGCGCTGCTGGAGTCGACCGCCATCTACGTCCTGTTGGTCATCCTGGTCCTGATCTTCGCTAACCCGATGCTGGATCGCTTTTTCCCCGTAGGATAACATATGCTGAGTCTCGACTGGACGACCATCGTCCTGCAGATCATCAATTTCCTGATCATCGTCGGGGCGCTCTACTATCTGCTGTTCCTGCCTGTGATGAACCGCATCCGGGAACAGCGGGAGAAGCGAGAGCGGTTGATGCGAGAGATCGAGGAGGATCGCGAGGAGGTAAGGCGGCTTCGCGCTGAGCTGGAGGAGCGGCTGGCCCACGCCGAGGAGAGAGCTGACGAGATCATCGAAGAAGCGCAAAGGCAAGCCGAGGTCGAGCGGCAGCAGATGCTGGAGGAGGTCGACGAGCAGGTTGATCGCATTCTAGAAGAGGCTAACGAGGACGCCT
Organism: uncultured Anaerolineales bacterium; assembly: GCA_964474655.1. Taxonomy (GTDB): domain Bacteria; phylum Chloroflexota; class Anaerolineae; order B4-G1; family B4-G1; genus CAYYTU01. The sequence continues at coordinate 10,424 of CAYYTU010000069.1, read as the reverse complement.
TGCAGATGCGTCAGCAGGCAGTGGATGAGTTCCACGATGATCTGATCGAAGTAATGATGGACGTCAGCGTCCAGATGATCCGCCAGGCAGCGCCGCCCGAGGTGCATGATGCGCTGGTCGAGCAGCTCGGCGATCGCATCTGGGAGATGGGCCGCGAGGAGATGGATCGCGTGCGGACGTTCCGCCGTTCACTGGGGGAGCGGACGCCTACAGCCTACGTGACGAGCGCCAAGCCGCTTTCCTCGGAGCAGCAAGGCGAGCTGGCTCGCACCCTCACCGCCTTGGCCGACCGTCAGGTCGATTTGCAGATCGATGTTGACCCCAGTCTGGGGGCGGGGATGCGCGTGCGTGTGACCGACATCGTGGTCGATAACTCCATCGCCGGTCGGATGGATGACCTGCGAGAGGACGCGGTCGAGACCCTAAAATCGCGGATGGTCGATGCCAATGAACGAACAGGGTGATCATAAGCACACCCCTGGCGTAGCGGGGGTGATAGACGCGCTGCGTGAGCGGGTCAAAGACCAGGAGGCCGCGCCTCGCATTCAAGATCTGAGCGTCAAGGATTATATTCGATCCCGTGTCGCCACACTGGGCGATCAGCCGCTGCCGGAGGCGGCGATCGAGTCGCTCATCCAGGTGTTTCGGGAGCGCGCTGAGGAGTATGAAGGAGCGGTGCGCTTTCACGAGGTGGGGACTGTGCAGAATATCGGCGATGGTGTAGCCACACTCTCCGGCTTGCCGAACGCTCGTACTGACGAGCTGGTGACCTTTCCCACCGGCGTGCAGGGCCTGATCCTGAACTTAGATCACTCCCGGCTCGATGTTACGCTGCTGGGCCCCGATGAGGGCATTCAGGGCGGCGATCTGGTGACGGCCACCGGTCAGCGCGTTCGCGTGCCGGTGGGCCATCAGGTGCTGGGACGAGTCGTGAATCCGCTGGGGAAACCGCTGGACGAGTGTGGTCCGCTGCAGGTGACCAAATCGCGCTTCCTGGAGCGTGAGGCACCGGACATTATCGAGCGGGCGCCAGTCAACCAGCCGCTTCAAACCGGGACCAAGGTGATTGACGCGCTCTTTCCCATCGGCCGTGGGCAGCGCGAGCTGATCCTGGGAGATCGACATATCGGCAAGACGACACTGGGCGTCGACGCCATCCTCAACCAGCGCGGCGGCGATGTGCTATGCGTCTACGTCGCCATTGGGCAGAAGAAGAGCACCACGTTAAGCGTTGTGGAGGCCTTGCGCCGTCAAGACGCGATGGCTTACACCACCGTCGTGCTTTCCAGCCCCGACGACCCGCCGGCCTTGCGCTACCTGGCGCCTTACGCCGGTTGTGCCATCGCCGAATTCTTCATGGACGAAGGCCGCGACGTTCTGATCGTCTATGACGATTTGAACAAGCACGCCGATGCCTACCGCGAGACGAGCCTGCTGCTGCGTCGACCGCCCGGGCGAGAGGCTTACCCGGGGGATATCTTCTATATCCACGCCCGCTTGCTGGAGCGTGCTTGCAAGCGGAGCGAGGCGCACGGAGGTGGCTCGCTGACGGCGCTGCCTATTGTGGAGACCCAAAAGGGAAACGTTTCCACCTATATTCCCACTAACTTGATCTCGATCTGTGATGGTCAGATCGTGCTTGATACCGATCTGTTTAACAAAGGGACGAAGCCGGCTGTGGACGTGGGGCGTTCAGTATCGCGCGTGGGCAGTGAGGCCCAATCGGACGCGATGCAATCGGTCTCCGGTGATCTGCGCCTGGCTCTCGCGCAGTATGAGGAGGTCTCTCGTTTCGCTCGCTTCGGCACCGAGGTTGACGAAGCCACCCGGCGTCAGCTGGAGCGCGGCAAGCGGCTGCGAACTGCGCTCACCCAGCCGGTCCATCGCCCGCTACCTTTGGCGCTCCAGGTAACGCTGCTTCTAGCGGCGACGGAGGGCTACCTGGATCAGGTGGACCCCGCCGACGTGCCGGCCTTCGAGAAAGGGCTCCAGCAGCGCGTCCAGAAGGAAAAACCGGAGCGCTTACGACAGATCAACCGCACCGGTGATCTGCCTGAGGAGGCTCGCGAGGCGTTGCTGGAAACGATAGATGCTTACAGCACCGCTTGGCCAGAAAGATCAGAGGGGGCAAACCGATGAAGATGGTGATGGTTGTCATGCCGCGCGACGAGGCCGAACGGGTTTTGCAGGCCCTGGTGGCCGCGGAACACACGGCCACGTTTATGGAGACGCGAGGCGGGATGCTGCGCCAGGCCCAGATGACGCTCTTTATCGCCGTGAAGGATGAGGACTTGGAGGATGTCATTAACATCATCGACCAGACCTGTCACTCAGAGGCGACGGTGGATTCGAGGGATGAGGGGCCTGGACTTTCATCGGGGTTGATGCCCACCAAGCCCCGGCTTGGCGGGGCCGTGGTCTTTACCTGGGAGATTGAACGCAGCGAGACCTACTGAGGTCTGTACAAGCTCCTGCACAAGAGCGTTAATATTATCACGTCGGTCACCGGTTGCCGTGTGTTTGGTGTGGTATGGAAGAACTGGAAAGCGCGCAGAGTCGGTTAGATAATATTCGCGGCGTAGAGCCCATCATCAGCGGCTTGCGCACCATCTCGCTGGGCAGCTGGCAAGCTGCGATTAGCCGCAAGGAACCCGTGGGCCGTTACGTCGAGCGGCTGGGCAGAATCATGTCAGCCATTTTGCCGCACCTGCCAGATCCCGGTCACTTCGCTCGGCAAGCCAGGGTATTACCTGCGTGGCTATCGCGATTGCCACTCATCTATCGCTCTGAGCAGGAGGACGAGGAGCCTCTCACGCGCGTGGCGGCGTTGGTGATCGGCAGCGAGCGCGGGCTTTGCGGGCAATTCAACGCCGCGCTCGCCGAGCGTACCAAGGAGTACCTGAGCGAGCGATCTGCTCAGCCGGTGGACCTGATGGCCCTTGGTAGCCGCTTGATGCGCACTTTGGATCGCCGTGGTCACACGTTGGCGTGGCATGAGCGGCTCTCGGTCACTTCACTGCCGTCTTATACCAAGACAGTCGATTGGACCCAGCGCTGGCTTGCCCGGTACGAGGATGAGAGCCTGGACGCCGTTGACGTGATCTACAATGCATACCACGGTACTGCTACTTACGAACCGACGGTGGTGCGCCTGATTCCCCCGGCGGTAGTCGTGGATGGCGCCGGACGTGATGATGAGGCCCTCTGGCCTCCGTCGATCATCGAGACCGATCCGTTGCGGCTCTACGTCGCCACTGTTGAGCAGTGGACGGCGGTCAAGCTCTACAGCCTGTTGCTGGACTCGGTGGCCGCGGAACATTCGAAGCGCTATCAGCTGTTGGAATCGGCTGTGCAGAACATAGAGCGCATAATTGGGGATTTGACGCTCACGATTCAAGCGGCCCGTCAGTATGAAATCACGCAAGAGATGCAAGAGCTGGCCGTCGGGGCCGGCCTGCTGGAGAATGAGTGACGGGAGGGTCTCCCGCGAAGCTGGGGTTGATACGCTCGGAGGCGTATGCAAAACTTGGGGGATTACGAGCGTCAAGACTTCGGAAGTCTACGATGACGATGTGCTCTAGCTTCAAAACCGCTCAGCACAATTTGGCAAGCAAAGTAGTATTCAGAGACTTCCGAAGTCTGTCCTCCCTCAACTTATAGATGTGCCCTACGCTCGGTAAACGCGCCTGTAGGCAAGCTAATGCGTCTAGAGTGCTTTGGAACTGCTTCGTTTGCCCTCCCGCGCGGGTGATTTGACACTCTGGCAAAATGCTGTACAATAACCGTTGCCTTGACCGAGCGTTCAAGCTGAACTGGCCCACGTAGCTCAGGCGGTAGAGCACACCCTTGGTAAGGGTGAGGCCATGGGTTCAAATCCCATCGTGGGCTTCGTTGCACTGAAATAGTGATTAGATTAAGGTAGAGAAATGGCCAAGAAACAAGTTCGAAGAGGTATCACACTGGCGTGTACAGAATGTAGAGAGCGCAACTACACGACCGAGAAGAATCGGCGCAACGACCCCAGTCGTTTGGAGCTGAAGAAGTATTGTCCTCGGTGCGGTGAGCATACCATCCATCGAGAGACGCGGTAGTTATATGCGGGGTTGTTGTATAACACGCAGTCGGTAAACTGCTGATCGCAGGCCAGTAGCTCAATTTGGGAGAGCAGCGGTCTCCAAAACCGAAGGTTGCGGGTTCGATTCCTGCCTGGCCTGCCTGAGGAGAAGCCAAGACACCGCCTACGAGGCGGTGTCTTGAAGTGTAGACGATTGGTGACAGGGAGTTAATCAGTGGCAAGATCAAAGGCGAAGCAACAAGGCTTGTGGTCGAAGCTGCAGGATAATGCATTGGTGGAGTATCTGCGCAATACACGAGCGGAGATGCGCAAAGTTCATTGGCCTTCCCGCGAGGAGGCCCAAAACCTGACGAAGATTGTGTTAGCAGTTACCTTCGCTATGTCCGCTTTTCTGGGCATTTTGGACTACTTGTTTTCTATGGAATTGAGAGGGCTCATCGCCGGCAATGCTGTCGCGATTGGGGTAGCTGTTATCATCGCGGTCGTCACTATCGTGACGGTCATAATCCTAAAACGGCAGAGCGTATAGACGCTCTGCAGGCATCCGATTGAGTGATGGACATGGAAGAAGTTGAACGCGCCTCAGAGGTAGACGTACCCGAAGACCTGGAGCCGGAAGCAGAGAACTTCAGTGAGTCCGCTGACGAAGCGGCAGTGGGGGAAGAGCGCAAGACGGAACCCGGTTCGCCCGCCGAGGAGCTGGCTCAAGTGGCGGAGCAAGCGGCTGATGGGGTCCGTGAGGACCTTGATCTGCCCGAGCCGGAGGACGAGAGAGAATGGTACGTCATTCATTGTTACTCCAGTCACGAAAATAAGGTCAAACAAAACCTGGAACAGCGCATAGAGTCGTTGGATTTGCGCGATAAAATCTTCCAGGTCGTGGTGCCGACGGAGGACGAGCTTGAGGTCCGCTACGGCGAACGCCAGACGGTTGAGCGACGTATCTTCCCAGGTTACGTGCTGGTGCAAATGATCCTCGATGACGATTCCTGGTATGCCGTGCGCGATACGCCAGGCGTTATCGGCTTCGTCGGGATGGGCCAGGAACCGGCTCCGTTGCAGCCGGAAGAGGTCCAGGCCATCATGAAAAGAATGGAGGCCGAGGCGCCTAAGATTAAGGTCACTTTCAAACCTGGTCAGAAGGTGCGTATCATTGATGGCCCTTTTGAGGAATTTATTGGGGTTGTGGAAGAGATCGACATGGATCGGGCCAAGGTGAAGGTTATGGTCTCTTTCTTCGGGCGGGAAACCCCGGTGGAGCTCGACTTTTTGCAAGTGGAAAAAATTTGATGCGTAGGACGGGGAATTTATGCGCGTTATTTTGTCCTGACGTATCGCTAGTTATTATTTAGGACGAGGTAGAAGAGAATGAAACAGGTGAAGGCTGTTGTTAAGTTGCAGATTGAAGCTGGTAAGGCCAACCCGGCTCCTCCAGTTGGCCCGGCGCTGGCTCAGCATGGCATCAATCTGATGCAGTTCTGTAAGCAGTACAACGCTCGCACGTCTGGGCAGGTCGGGAATATTGTGCCGGCGGAAATCACCATCTATCACGATGGCTCCTTCGATTTCATCCTGAAGACGCCACCCACGGCTGATCTGCTGCGCAAGGCAGCTGGCATTGAGCTGGGGTCTTCCGAACCGAACCGGGACAAAGTCGGGACGATTACGCGCGAGCAGCTGCGGGATATTGCGGAAACCAAGATGAAGGATCTGAACGCCATCAACATCGAAGGGGCCATGCGTCAGATCGAAGGGACAGCCCGCAGTATGGGGATCGAAATTAGCGACTAGATCGTTTGGTTATGAGTGGGAGGGCTGAGCCCGTTACTACCACTGGGAGGTAATGAGATGGGAAAGCATCACGGGAAGAAGTACCTTGAAGCGCGACAGAAGATGGATCGTGCTCGACTCTATTCGCCGCGCGAGGCCTTGGAGCTGCTCAAAGAGATCAGCTATGCCAACTTCGATGAGACTGTTGAGGTCCACTTCCGGCTGGGCGTCGATCCACGCCATGCCGATCAGCAGGTGCGCGACGTGGTTCGCCTGCCGCATGGGCTGGGCAAGGAAGTGCGCGTGTTGGTCTTCGCCGCCGGCGAAGCGGCCAAGATCGCCGAAGAGGCCGGCGCTGACTACGTGGCCGATAGCGACGAATGGTTCGAGAGGATCGAGAACGGTTGGATGGAGTTCGACGCTGCTCTCGCCGTGCCACAGATGATGAGCCAGGTTGGACGTTTGGGGCGTTATTTGGGTCCCCGAGGCTTGATGCCCAATCCCAAGGCTGGCACTCTGGTGGAATCTGACGATTTGCCCGATATGATTGACGAGATTAAGGCCGGGCGGGTGGAGTTCCGGGTCGATAAGAACGCCAACTTGCACGTGCCGATCGGAAAGATCAGCTTTCCGCTTGATAAGCTGATGGATAATTTCGCGGCGATGGTTTATGCCGTCAAGCGGGCTAGACCGGCGGCTGCCAAGGGCCGGTATTTCCGCAAGATTGTCGTGGCCTCGACGATGAGTCCGGGCATCAAAGTCGACCCAATGGAAGCACAATCTTTGGAGGTGGTGATCTGAATTTCCAGTTTGGATTGACGCACATCTGACTGACTAAAAACCTAACTGCCAAAGACAGCAGGTGCACCCTGAGTGCTTAATTTGGAGCCTGCCGAGGCGAGACATAAGCCCTTTGGTTGGCATTTATGTCCCTGCGTCGGTGAGGCGCAGGGGTTTTTGCATGTATATACGATTGTTATGAAGGAGGTGAGCGAGATTGGCGCTTACGAGAGATGAGAAAGTTGAACGTGTGGCGCACTACGTCGAGCAGATGAAGGACAGCCGGGGTATCATTCTGACTAACTATCAGGGCCTGGACGTGAAGCAGATGCAGGAGATTCGGAATGAGATGCGCCCCCAGGACGGCGACTTTGAGGTGATCAAGAACCGTCTGTTGGCCTTGGCCTTGCAAGAAGTAAAGGTATCGCTGCCCGATGAATGGCTCAACGGCCCGACGGCCATTGGCTTCTGCTATGGTGATGTCCCGCCGGTGGCCAAGGTTCTGAATGAGGCCCGGAAAGAGACTGAGATACTGGACCTCAAAGGTGGTTGGATGGACGGGGCAGCGCTTTCGGCCGACCAGGTGAAGACCATCGCATCCTTGCCTTCCCGGGAGGTGCTTTTGGCGCAGGTTCTGGGTGCGATCAACGGCCCGGCCCGTCAGACAGCTGGGGTGGTCGCCAGTGGTGTCCGTCAGGTCCTCAACGTTCTGCAGGCCTACGTAGACAAGATGGAAGAAGGTGGGGGCGCAGCGGAACCGGCCCCCGAGGCTGCATAATTATTCACGTCTAATACTACAACGAGATTTCAACGAAGTTGATCCCTCGATAGTCATCCTGAGCCGTTCGGCTGAGCGCACGCCGAAGTCTGTCGAAGGATGATAGCTTGGCGAAAATCGCACCCTTTGACAGGCTCAGGGTGCTGCCACGTCAAAGTCTCGTTGTAGTACTAATGGAAATCACTTAGTATTTTAGGAGGTAGGATAAGCAATGGCAGATCTAGAACAACTTGTAGAAGAGATTAGTGAACTTTCGCTGATGGAGGCGTCTGAGCTCGTCAGTATGCTTGAGGAGAAGCTGGGCGTGAGCGCCGCTGCTCCCGTCGCGATGGGTGCGATGCCCGCCGCCGGTGCTGGAGAAGAGGAAGAGGAAGAGGAAAAGACTGAATTCGACGTCGTGCTCAAGGAGATCGGCCCCAAGAAGATTCAGGTCATCAAGGCCGTGCGTCAGCTCACCTCCCTGGGCCTGCGAGAGGCCAAGGAAGTCGTCGATGGAGCGCCCAACCCGGTGCTGGAAGCCGTGGCCAAGGAAGCCGCCGACGATGCCAAGAAGCAGTTGGAAGAGGCCGGCGCCGTTGTCGAGATCCAATAGAATCTTTTGATCTCCCGACCTTGAGTTCAACACAAGGCCGCCTGGCGCGAGGGGCGGCCTTGTCTGCATGAGGATAATATGTCTCCCACCTTTCGTTTTGGCCCCTTTCTGATATCGAGCTACACAGTTCTGATCGACTTGGGGGTGTTGCTGGGCGGCGTGCTCATCCTCTTGCGGGCGAACCACCGAGGACGCGATATAGGGCGCACGCTCGACGCGCTGTTAGCCGCTGCGCTGGCAGGGTTGCTCGTAGGACGTGGGGCCTACGTGGCGTTCCATTGGGACTATTACAGTGACCATCTGCTTCAGGCGCTGCGATTGCGCGAGGGCGGCTTGACCTGGCAAGGTGTGTTGGTCGGTGGATTGATTGCAGTTGCAATTGATTGCTCGCGCCGATCGTCATCTTTGGGGGATCTGCTCGATGTGTGGACGCCGGGTGTAGCTTTGCTGCCTATCTTTGCCTGGCTGGGATGCTTGATGGTCGGCTGCGCCTATGGCGTGGAAATCTGTCCCTCACAGCCGCTTTGGGCCCTGAGTATCGACTTGCCTGATCTTTACGGCGTTCGTGCGCCGCGTGTGGCAGTACAGCTGCTTGGCGCCGGGTGGAGTGTGTGTCTGTTTCTCTTCGTGCTGGTAGTGGAACGGCGGTTAAAGCGCAAGGGGTTGTTATTCCCACTCTGGCTGGCGCTCTATGGCCTTGGTGCTTTCTTACTGGGGGCTCTTCGTGCTAATGAGACGTTGTTCGTGGCAGGTTGGCGCCTGGATCAGCTGATCGATCTGGCTCTGACCGCAGGCGGAGTGGGGGCCAGCTTGTTACAGACGTTCTGGGGAGGGTAATGGTTATGCTTGAGATCGACGTGCCGGGACGGGCGGCGTATCGTTTGGAGCACCTTGTGCTCGACGTCAACGGTACGCTTGTCGTGGCGGGCGAGCTGGTCGAGGGGGTTGCGTCGCGTCTGGAGGACCTCCGTCGCTCGCTGGAGGTGCATATGCTCACCGCCGATACGCGCGGGCGTCAGCAGGCTATCGACGCAGCGTTGGGCTTCGAGGCTACCCGCATCGCGTCTCAAGACGGAGCGGCGGAGAAAGCAGCTTTCGTGCGCGCGCTGGGGGGCGTGAACGTCTGCGCAATCGGTAACGGAGCTAATGACGCCCGCATGTTGCGCGACGCCAGATTGGGCATCGCCGTGCTGGGTAAGGAGGGCCTGGCGGCGGCGACGCTGAGCGAGGCCGACGTCGTGGCTCCGAACGTGAACGCGGCACTCGATTTGCTGGTGAACCCGCTGCGGCTGGTGGCGACGCTTCGGCGGTGATGGTTCAAGCTTACAGTCGCTTGCGGTAGATCACGGTCGTCTTCTGCAGCTGGAAGCCGACCGATTTGTAGAGCGCCAGGGCGCCGGTAGGGTTTTCGCTATCTACCAGCAGCAGGAGGTGAGAACACCCATGCCGCCGCAGAGATCGCATCCCCTCCAGAAGTAGCGCGCGTCCCAGCCCTTGACCGCGATGGGATCGAAGCACGCCCAGCGATTTAACCCACCCCCGTTTTTGCCTCACACGCCTTTGTTCCGGGATAGAGATGGTGCACAGGCATTCACCCACTACCTCGCCGTCTGGCCCGATTCCCAGGTGGGCCAGGCGGGGTGAGAATTGATCGCTCTGGGTGATGTGGAGCCATTCCTCGAAGGGGCGATCAATCTGTCCCCAGTGGTCCTGGAAGCTTCGATTCATCACGCGCCACATTCTCTTTTCGTCTTGACCGGGCACGAAAGCGCGACTGCCGTAGCCCGGCGGATAGTCTGGCGCCGGCGACATCGCTGGTTTGTGATAGACCATCTCCAGATAGCGGCGCACTGGCTCCAGGCCAAATTCCTCATAGAGCGCTGCTACATCTTCCTGTCGCTCATCGGCGTAAGCTTCCAGATAGACCTTGTCAGTGGGAATGTCGTCGATCTGTCTCCTGGCTCGTCGCTCGCTTTCTGCCAGAATCTGCCTGCCGATACCGCATCCACGCCATTCAGGCAGCACCTTGCCGAATATGCGGAAGCAGCTGAAACCGTTGTGGCTTTTGCCTTTGCGAATCTGAATGCGACCGTAGCCGACCGGTTCGTCGTTGACCACGGCCAGGAAGACGTTTTGCTCTGGGTCTGTAATCGGCGATTGCCAATCGGCCCACAATTCCTGCTCGCTGATGCCGCGACCCAGCTGATCGACGGCCTCACAGCGATTGACGATGGTCACCACAGTCGATAGCGCATCCCAGGTGAAGGGGCGCAACGTCAGGTCGATGGTCTGGTCCATATTTCTCCTCGGAATCTCGTTGCTTTCGATATTTGGCGCCAGGTGTCTGATCTAGAGTCAAGGGGGTCTAGGCGATTGGAGATTATAACGAGCTTAGTCGGAATGTCCAACCTGGTTTCGGGTGCGCGGCG
>CAYYTU010000068.1:0-14374 GCA_964474655.1 uncultured Anaerolineales bacterium | reverse complement strand
CATTGTACCCTAAATTATTGAGCAGAGTTGTGTCACTTATGTTAGCACATAGGGCAGCCAACATTGATTTCTCTTCGACAAGTGCGAATAGTGCGCCCATAGTGAGCAGGGTGTAAAGGGGAGTCTCCATACCTCCCATGGAATGGCGGATAAATGTACCTTGAACCAAAAGGATTGCCCCGCTGAGCAGTCCAATCCAGAACGACTCAGATAGATTTCGAACTAGCGCTAGGGTGACGATAACAATAGCTACCGAAGATACAAAATTGATCGCATTGCTCGCTAGCGGAATTGAGATTCCAATCAAACGCGAAGCCGCCAGAAGCAGTGCATACAGAGGCGTACTGGTACCAAGCACTCGCTCGTCCCGATTGTAGACAAACCCATCGCCGTTAGCGATGTTGCGGGCATAGCGGTATGTGATGGGGGCATCATCAATATCGTATGGAGTATTGCTCCAGAGAAAAACGCTGGACGCAATTGCAATGATGCATCCGATCAATATCCACCTTATGCTTAGTAAGCCCACCCACTTAGCGTGGGTTGCCTTGTAAACACATTGATAGAATTTATTGCTTATACACAACGAGCCTTTCTTACTCTTAGTATCGGTGCGGAAATTCCACCAAGCGAGTTTTCTACTCCAAAGTGGCATCATGATATAGTCCTGTAAGTTGTTCAGTAGTCTCACCAATCGATTGAGGTTGGGCTAAGCCTTCTGCATTTTCAATAACTGCATCATCTGTAATGACACGATGAACAATTTCTCGCAGTCCATTCACATCACGAACAGGGAATAACAATCTCCCATCACCAACCTTCTCCGGCAGCGCCCCAATCCTAGAGGCAATCACCGGTACCCCAGCCGCGAATGCTTCCTGAATCACCACCGGCGAGTTCTCATACCACAGGGAGGGTACTACCACTACGTCCGTTTCTGCCAGCACGCGCCCCACTTCTTCGTTCGGCACTGAACCTTCAAAGAAAGTGTTATGGGTGTTGGCTATTTCTTTTAGATGGGCGGCGTAATCAGGGAAGACAGTTGGATCTCCATAGATACGCAGAACTGTCTTATCGACCGGGATATCTCTAAAAGCCTTTACCAACACATGCACACCTTTTTGCCAAGCCAACGATCCCAAATAGGTAAAGCGCAGCTTGTCGTCAGTGGACGGTTGGCGCGTGTAGCGCTGAATGCGCTCTACGTCGATACCGTTCTCCAGATAAGTGAATTTTTCAGCAGGAAACCCGGCCTTAGTATACTGCTCAATGAGAAAGTGAGAGGGAGCAATCAAACAATCCGCCTTTAGAGCAGCGCGTCGCACCAAGACGTCGCGGATTCGTATGAGGGGAGCGACAGCGGGCCGCAGAAACTGCATTAGGAAAGAATTCATCCGTGCAGACAACACGCAGCGGGCGCAGTTTAGCCCCAGCGCCTTGCCAGCGCAAACCTGCGCGTCTGGCCAAATTAGCTGGGAGTTTGCACAGATGAACCAGTAGTCATGGAGAGTTAGCACTGCAGGAATACCTCGTTGCTTTGCCAAGGCAATAAGTCGATAAGAAAGCGACATCAAGTGCTGAAAATGTACAATCTCGGGGTTAACCTCATCCAGAAAACGCTCAAACGCGCGCTCGATGTCTCGATTGAAGAATGTATCCAAGAACTGTGCCAATGGAGAGGTCTCACTTACATCCAATGATCGCGAGAATCTGTAAGCTCTAAAACCATCTCTTTCCTCTTGAACTAAGTCGGGGGCTTCCTCGTTAGCCTTATTATTACGATAAAATACGAACACCTTGTGTCCTTGACGGGACAGTTCACGCGCCAAGTTGCGGGTGTATATTTCCGTACCTCCAATGCTAGCAGGAGGAAATTTATGCACCGCCAGGACAATCCGCACTGTTTTCTTTACCCTTCTAGCTATGATCCGGATGCCAACTTTTAACTACATCCGCACAGAAATCCCAAAAACGATCCACGTAGGCTTCAAAAGTCCATCTTTCTTTAGCATCCCTGGCTGCGTTCTGGCTAATCCTCTGCCGTAGTGCCCTGTCACTAGTAAGACAGGAAATGGCGTCAGCCATTGCATAAGCGTCATCGGGAGGGATCAATAACGCAGTTTCCCCATCTACAAACCCCTCTGGTGTACCCCCGGCTCTAGTAGCCACGATTGGCAAGCCACATCCCGCCGCTTGGAGCGGCACTGTCGCAAAGGGCTCATCCCAAATGGAGGGGAATACAAAAATATCAGATCTATGCATTTCCTTGACTAGATCCGACCACGGGACGAACCCCAAGAGAGAAACCTGCTGTTTTACTCCAGAGGCCTCGATGACTTCTCTCAGATACTGCATAAACTTCTCCGTTCCCTCACCAAAGATTCGTAAGTGGAAACGGGGCATATCCTCTCTTTCATTCAAGATCCCCAATGCTTCCACAATAACCTGTGGCCCCTTACCTTTCCACAATGCACCGGCATAGATTAGCCGGACAGGGTCGTGCAAAGGTTGAGGGGGTACGGGGTGGAAGACTGAGCTGTCATAGCCCAAGTACACGGCCTGAATCTTTTCTGACTCGAAACCCGCCTCAACGTAGAAGTTACGAATGAAATCAGAAACTGTAGCAATGCCATCCAAACGCACCCGTCTAGCGATCGGTCTCTGCACCAACTGCCTTACGGCTTGCACAAATAATCTGCTAGTAGGTGTGGAGGGCTTCACTATCATGCCCCAATCAACCAGATTGTAAACCAACCACTTGTCCATTGTTTGAGCTATTACCGGGCAAGGTGCATCACTAACGGCAAGCAGTGGAGCAGCAGAGGCCATATATTGGTTGTCCGCCACGATAAGATCGGGATCCAACCGGCTCACCGTGCGCTGAACATTGCGGTAGGTCGTCAAGTCAAAAACGTGATGTCGAAAGAGTTGCATCAGTGAAAGTTGCTGACCTCCAAAAATGCACTCTCTTCGGTCAAGGTCATAATTGAACACTTGGTGGATGAAGGGATCATTATCAAACTCTTTGCCTCGGCCGGTCAGAATATGAACTTTATGTCCTTTTCTACGCAGAGCATCCACCAGATCATAGGTGATCATCTCATTACCACCTACGATATAAGGGGGATAGAGATTAATCATGAACACAACTTGCACTAGATTGTTCCTCCTTGATGCTGGTCATGCAATACAGTCTCTACAAGATCAGCGAAAGGCTCTGTAAGCTCGCTCCAACCATAGCGCTGAGCGAGTACTTGCCCGCCTTCGACAATACGGTTGTAGAATTCTGAATCCGATAGGAGACGCAGAATCGCCTCTGAGAAAGCTGCCGGCTCATCAGCGATTAATATGTTCTTCCCAGGAGAAATATCCAGCCCTTCCGCTCCCACTGTAGTTGAAACAACGGGGGTCTGCATTGCCATGGCTTCGACGATCTTGAGGCGGGTCCCTCCCCCCAAACGCAATGGGACAATGAACACATCTGCTTCTTGATAATATGGTCGAACGTCCGGAACAGAGCCAGTCACCTCCACATTATCTCTGCCATCTAATTGCTGAATTGCAGGTGGAGGATTGTGGCCTACTATTTGAACATTTAAGTTTGACACAGACTGTTGAATCTTGCTAAATATCGACTCAAAGAAAAACTCAACTGCATCAATATTAGGGTAATAGTACATTGACCCCACATAAAGCAGAGTAGTATCTCTGATATTAGACTTATCCGAGGGAACAAACTTTCTCAGATCCACACCGTTAGGTATCACCAGTGCTGGTACATTAGGAGCGTCCCGCTGTATAAGTGCTGCGTCTTGTTCAGAACAGGCTAGAAAAGCCTGGTAGAGGGGCATTTTCGCTTCACTGTAACGACGAAGCTTCATTGCCTCAACATAATCGAGAATTTTTTCTAGTCCCCACGGCCGAGCCCTTGCTACCTCCTTATAGTGTGCATAATCTACCTTGTGACGAATGATGATCTTGGGCAACTCAGGCGCCAACTCGGCATAGGGTGTCATGCACATTTCGTCAGCGACGAGTAGATCGTATCCTCTTCCACGGATGTGCTTTTGAGCTTTCTGCAGAGAACGAGGGGTATGAAAATGTTGAGCCGCGCGAGGAAGAGAGATAAGCACACGCCGGATACGGTCACGCGTGCGCCAAGACTTCTTCAACTGAAAGAGAGAAACTTTGCGACAATATTCTTGAAGCGCCTCGACCGCCGTTTGAGGTGGTGGGTTGCTATAGTAAACTGTGTAGAGGTCAACTTCAAAACGTTTTGTCAGGGCTCGCAGCAAATGATAGCTGCGGATCTTGCCACCAGTGTCGGGGGGATATGGCAGATAAGGAGTGAAGACCGCTATTTTTGTGGTCATGCCTCGGGTTGAGTGTCAGGTTTGTGCCCTTTGGCGTAAATCTCCCGCGGAGCACTCAACATCTTGTTAAGATTTTGGTATAAAGCTCGATCAATGTGCTGGAGAGTTGTCATTTCTTGTCTCATTTCAGATAATGTCTTATGCAATCCTGCGAATTCTTCAAATAAAACTGTTTCTACTAAGAATTTTGCCAATTGACGGCGCACGTCAAAGGCCAAACGTTGCCAGAATGATCGTTCTCGTTCTTTACTTACGAGTGAAGATTCGCTCTTGAAAATCCAGCTTTCTTTGCCGGTCTTTCTCCGATCCGACAAATCATTCAGTAATTTAGGTACTTCATCCAATGCTGGGGGAGGAGTCCAAGTTGTCTTTGGGTTTTCCTCTGAAAACACGCGTTCGAACCCCGATCGTGATAGCAAGAATTCTAACAGAGCGGAAGTGTATAGGCGAATATGCGTCGCATCACGCCAAAACTCATAGAGATGAACAATCAAGCTCGCAGGATTTGGAGTAGCAATTACAAAGACCCCGTCGGAAGAAAGGGAAGTAAACGCAAGCTCTACAAATCGAAAGGCTTCTTCCGCAGAGAGATGTTCTACGAGATTACTGCTGAAGACGCCATCGAATGCCTCCTGATGTTGAGGCAAATAGTCGAAAAGGTCAGCCTGGACAACTTGAAAGCCCTTCTCTCGACAAGTCTCCACCATTCTTGCGTCGGTGTCAATGCCTACCGCATCTATGCCCTCCGCGCTCAACAACTCAATAAATTGGCCTTCTCCACATCCTACATCCAGCACATGATGGCATTTGGTAAAATGTCGGACATAGAACTCAAGCACCTCTTTGTTCCATGCCTCATCGACCTGGCCCAGTTGATGCATGTACTGGTAAAAGTCACCCTCTAATCGCTCATCTGCACTCATAGCATTGGCTCTCCGTCGGGGTAGTGCTTCCATTCCGCTGGCAGGGCGAAGACCCCGTGTTTACCGTCGGAGGTCACTCGGAATTGGATTTCCTTATCCAAAAAGTCTCCTTCTTTTGACCAATGAGGTGGATCGGGTTTAAGATAGGCTCCCACGGAGAGGAAATAATCACCTTCATACAGATCAAGGTGGGCAATATCTACGATCACCTTACCAAGTCCCTTAATAGAGCCTACTTCTAGTGGATCAATATTATAAGTGTTAGTACTCGAAACATATAACCCATCGGATCGATGAATCAAGATGCTAAAGACCGGTTTTTCCACCCTCTTTCTACTTTCATATAGGATGTGCACTTGTAGTGGCTCGCCGGAACGGAACTCCCATTGAGCACGACCCTCTAAATCCACCATTTTTACATCTATAATTCTTAGAGGGCTTTTTTGAGTAAGAGAGTTCCATCCCTTATTTTGGTAGTCCAGTCTTCTTTCCAGTTGCTTTCCCACGGAACTCACGTAGTTGGTAATGACACGCCCGGGCTCTCCTCTTTGCTGGATCCTTCCCTCTTCAATCCATATAGCTTCTGTGCAAAGATCTTGGACGCGTTGCAAGTTATGAGATACAAGCAATACTGTGCATTTTCCGCGTTGAAACTCGGCTAGTTTTTCCATACATTTCTGCTGGAATGATTCGTCTCCTACCGCCAGCACCTCATCCACCAACAAAATTTCCGGATCCGTATGCACGGCTATAGAGAATCCCAATCGCACTTGCATACCCGACGAATAATGCTTCACCGGCATATCAATAAACCGCTTCAGCTCGGCGAAGGCGATGATATCGTCCAACCTCCGCTCGATCTCCGCGCGGTTCAGCCCCAGAATTGATCCGTTGAGGTAGATATTCTCCCGCCCGGAGAGATCGGGGTGGAATCCAGCACCCAGTTCGAGCAAAGCTCCCACACGTCCATTAACTTCTACCGTTCCTGAAGAAGGCTCAATGATGCGGGATACGAGTTTGAGGGCCGTACTCTTGCCTGCCCCGTTCGGTCCGATGAGGCCGACAGTCTCCCCCTTTTCCACGCTGAAGCTAACGTCTCGTAAGGCCCAGAATTCCTCATTGCGTGATTGCTCCTTGGAATCTGGCTCAGGTTGTGACTTCGAGGCGCTATCCTCATCACCTCGAAATAGGCCGAGGGCCAGTTCTTGGAACGAACGTGCACGCCGGTGGTGTAACGTAAATTTTTTGGAGACGTGGTCAAAACGGATGGCTGGTTCCATTCGTTATTCGTGCCTTACCTTACCCAAGTCAAACGGCGCGGGTCAAGCGTCGACTCGCGCCGCATATCATAACATACCTCGTTGGAAACGCCAAGACTGCGGTGAACTGTTTGCTCCTTGCTATTGTCGAGGTACGAAATCCATCATCTGCCCGTCTTCCGTGAACCACCCCTGGGGCTGATCGCTAGGACTGTCCGGGGGGATGAAAGCACAGTAGCGTCGCAAAACCAGAGGCAGATAGACGGGGTGGGTGAGCGTTCCTGTCTGGCTCAAGGGCGTGTTCATTGCTGCAATGCTCGCGAGGGAGGTGTGCTCGGTGGTTGCTGAGGCAGTCGAGGCGTCCCAGTCAGGGCCTACCATTTTGAGGGGAATCTGATCCAATCCGCAAGTTGTCCGCTCAACATGCAAGTAGATCATAGTCATAGTCATCTCTGTGTTTCGTATCTCTTCAAGCAGCCACTGGGGGCACGAGCCGTCCAGCATACAGGGATCATAGTCGACGCCGGCCGGTACGAAGTATTCGGGGGCAGCTAGCTTATCGGGCTCTTTGAAATGTGGTAGATAGTCCTTGTCCTTGTCCTTGTTCCCGATATCTTTCCAGTGTCCGTAGAGCGGGAGCCCCATCGCATTGACGTGATCGACAGATAACCCACTGCCATCGATACGGTACGTGCCTCCTGAAGGACGCCCCACGTTGTCATAGCGATTGTCTGGAAATTGTGTATATGCGTCAACCGGCATAGGGGGGAAGTTCAAGAAGAAATAGTCTGCTTCGTCTGGTATGTTCAACGTGAATTTCTCGTGGCGTCCGCCGTAGTTGTCTTTGAGCTGGTCAACTAGATTGTCTAACAAGCCAGCATAACCCGCTCCCAGATAGGAATGGAACGTGAACTGTTCCGTCCCCACTACGTCCACAGAGATGTGCTGTCTTACGTTAGCGGTGAAGACAGCAGTCAACTGCTGGTAGTTCTGGTACGACATAATAATCTCACATCCCATATTGGCGGGAATGTTGAGAGATCCATTGGAAGTGAAGTGATCATCTGTTTTCTTGGGCTGTGTTTCCCAATATCGATATTCATTTTGCCATTCAGATTGCTGCGGGTTGCGAATTGGTGTGTTACGACCAGCTGGCACATACATGTAGGAATCAACTTGCTTGGTTACATCTTCCCCATTGTGATAGAGGCGCATCGTTGTGGCCGGCGTGGTCGATCCCCATTGGTCTATGCGCGCCGGTTGTCCCAGGCAGCCGAACATACTGCCTGACCAACCAATATCCTTATCAATGATGTAGCGTGGATAGACAGTTGTCGTGATCGTGACAGTGTCGCCAACCCGAGTGCCGGATTCATACGTCAAGATCCCGTATCCTGGGGTGAAAGAGATGATTGCGCCTTTAAGGTATCTGTCGGGGACGACGCCGGCTAGATCCACGATGTTTAGCCCCTGAGGTTCCAACCAATCGGTATTCTCTGCATTCGTAATGTGGTCTGGGGGAGGCGAGATCGGATCTTCAAGGAGCGGTTGATGTTGAGCGCTGACCGGTTGAATCGTTATCGACCCTATGAGTGAAAGGATCGCTATAGCGGCAAACAATGAGAAGTAAACGTGCTTCATAAGCATTCTCCTATTCTGGTGAACGTATTTCTGATAGTTACCTCAAAGATAAGGGAATAGTGGGGGCGCTTTCAATAGGAATTACTGGCTATTTACACGCAAAGATGCGGGCACAGCGCCCTGTGAAGAGCATCTGCACCCGCATCTTAGTTGGTTATGTGACGAGTGTCAGGGCCAGTAAGGTGGTTTTTCTGATCCGATGACGTCTAGGTGATTCTGGGCATAGTCGGCGAACGTTTTTCCCAACGCTTGCATCTGACGAGTGTCTTGATCGAACAAGTAAGAATATTTATTCATAGTTGCTCTGTCATCGTCCAGGCTATACCAGGCCCAGCGCTGCACGAGACGACAATCATCCTGATGACTAAGGTTACAGTCTTTTTCGGTCATAAAATAGTCAAACGTGTCCCGCATAAAGTTTCTGACCACTTCCCCTTCGTTATCCTCCATACCGGCATGGTGGTAAACGATGCCGTATTCAGAGACAATCAATGGTTTATCCTGTTGTCCGTGATCTGCCATCCATTCACGAAAAGCCCGGATTTGCTTGTCGAAGATCTCTAGGCTATTGTGCTTTGTGTCTGCGTAGCGCTTTCCGTAACAAAGCACGCCATCGTCATTTGTCTCGCACACGCTCGCGGGGCAGCCTGGGGGTATGTCGGCTCCAAAGTCATCGCATTTCTCCTTGAAGATGAAGTTATGCACGTTCCACACGTCTACTGGCATATCTTCTCCATACTCATCTCTGTACGTATCCCATATTTTCTCCAGGTACCATAGCCGGGCTGGCGTGGCCTGGATGATACCCCCAATGGCGACTTTGGCTGTTGGGTCGGCAGTCGTGATTCTATCGTATATTTCGTGGTAGGCTTGCGCATACAGATCCGGCAGCATCTCGTCCTGACCACCTGAAGGCGCACTCTCTTCTTTTTCCGTATAAGGATTATCCCCGCCCCAATCATACCGATCCATCTCGTTGCCGACGAGCCACAGAGAACCAGGATTGGCCTCGACGGCCGACACAAGCGCTCCCCAGCTGCCAGGAGAGGTGAGTGTGTAGGTGTAGGGTCTCACGTAGGGACACTCCTCTCGATCTCGGATTCTATCAGGCCAGCATTCCGTCAGCTGGTGCAGGCGTACTGTCTGAACGTATTCCATGCCCAGGGGACGGACAGGATCGGATTCGACGTGAAAGTTGACGTACCATCCTGCTGCAAGCTGATGAATGTCGGGATAGCGTGTGATGTCTCCATCCACGGCACAGTACCCCAGACGGGAACTGCGCGGACCGTAGTCTCTGGCGACAAGGGGTAGATAGACGTGATGGGTCAGTTCCTCCGTGGCGGAAAGCAACGTGTTTGCTGACATGTCTTTTCGCTCGATTCTCGATGGTGCTCCGTTGACGCGAGCCGGGCTTGCGAACAGGAAAAGCCCAGCAACGCCGAGCAAGGTCATTGTCAGCACCAGGACACCGAGTAAACGCTTTCTTGATACAGAATACATATTTTTTCTCCTGACTGATATACTATGCAGCTAACGCAGATGCTGTTCTTAACTTATGAGCTCTTTTTAACCAACAGATAGGCCGCGCCTTGTGGATGAATCTCGTAGTGCTGGTTTATAAACTCCAGTGGGTATACTTGTGGGCTCAAATCGCCCAGCATAATGGGTCGACCTTGGGCTTGAGATAATGCTTTCTCTATATTCCAGCAGCAAAATCGAACTGATACATCGTTCCGAAGCCCCTCGACCTCTTGTAAGAACCGGAGCGGAGATGACAGAATGGGATCGGCCAGTATGACGGCGTTGGCGGGGGCTGGATTCAAGGTTTCCTCAGCGTAGGTGCGTGCATCAATATAACCCGATTTTGGTGGCCACAGGAAGTAGTACTTCCCTTTAGGTCCGGGAACGCGTCGTGTCTCTCGGAAGGTCACGCCGCGATCGACCAGCTCGGGAGCTAGTCGATAGGCCGCTATTGGGATACCTACGATGAGAGCGGCAAGTATGAGGCGAAACCACCACTGACGCGCGCTCTCAATTCCTCTGCCGTGTCGGAGGCGTTTCAAGGCCCACTGCCACCCCAGCCCGATCCAAATGGCGAAAGGAAGGTAACTGGGCAGGTAGAAAACGTAACGGTCGCCCACGCGATAGGCGAAGGCGAAAACCATTGCGCCCAAGTAAAGAAGAACTACGTAAACGTTTAGCACTTTATCTGTTTCCTGCCAGCCCTTCAGAATTCCAAGTAATCCACAGATGCCTGACAATCCCAAGAATTGCATTCCAAGAAATGCCAGCCACTGGAATGTGTCCGATGGCAGAAGACGCCACGAGAAATCAAAGAAGGCGCCGCTGAAATCGTACCCTTCGAAGCTGAATAACGCCCACCGGACGATCTCAAGTCCTGCCATCTCTCGCGTATAGGCGTCGCGCGCAATCAGGATGGCTAGAGGGAGAGCCCCTATTGCTCCGGCGAGAAGGAACATAATAACACTCTTACCCTTTATCTTCCGCCTACGTTGCCACATCAACCACAGCAAGCCTGGCACATAAAGTATCACCATAAGATGAGCGGCAAGTCCCAGTCCGATGGCGAAACCAGTGCTTGCCAGGTAGATCCTCTGACCCGTATGGTACCATTTCAGCCCCAACCAGGCCTGTAAGGCCATCAGGAAGAGGGTCAGGGTATACACCTCAGCGCGGACGGCATAGCTCCAGAAGGTGTGAGAAACCAGGAAAGCTAGCGTTGCCAGAACGCTAGCCTCGTGAGTGATTCCTATCTCGCGCAAAACCAGATACAGAATACCTACCGTAAGCGCACCGGAGACGGCGGATGCCATATTCACCCGACCAGCGACATCGCCTAGAGGAAAGCGGGTGAATTGGTGCGCGATCCATACCCACAACGGATGGCTTCCCGCGCTGCCTTGAAGAGTACCAACTATGGCGTTTAATTGTAGGTGTCCTTCGTCTCCCCAGAGGACAGTGGGGGCTAGTGTTGCTGTATAGAGAACGAGACCCAACACGGTGACTGCTAAGAAACCACCCACTAGACGGCGATGTCGTGAGCCCTCTACCAAAATCTCCCCCCTGCGCGCATACGATATAACTTGATCACATAAAGTGGCGACTGATTATGTAAGAGTTCTCGCCTTGTGTTGGACTTCCTACGATTGGGATGAGTCTTCTGATATGAACCACAAAAGATTCTTGAGCGACCATCTTCCTTGCATCCCTTGCCACGCTACTAATGCGATTATCCCGATGGTTACCGCGCCGATGCCTCCCCAGAAAATGAAGGAGCCTCCTCCATCTGATGAGGAAGATGCCAGGGTTGCTGTGGGAGATGGCGTCTGATCCGTCCCGGCAGAGGAGGATGTTGTAGATGTAGGATCCTGGCTTGGTGTTACGTCAAGCACTGTTGGCGTTGGAACCGCCGTCGATGTTGAGGTCGCTTCTTCGGTGGGAGTAGCAGTTGCAGTGAGAGTTGCTGTAGCAGTGGAGGTGGGGATTGGGGTAGTTGTTGGCGGAATCGGTGTTGGCGTTGGAGGAACTGGCGTTGCCGTTGGCTGGGCTGGCTCTGATCCATCATCAGAACCCGAATTGTTTTCGTTGTCTGAATCGTCATCCGGATCTGGTTGATCTGTTGGTGCTCGCGTCGGCACTGTTTGGCGCTGTGGATCTTGACTCGGGGCGGCCCATAGATCGACCGTGGTGACCATTGCTCCGCTGAGGATGATCAACAAAGTTGCAGACAGAATGATCTTCTTAATTGAGCTCATCGAGGCCTCCTAAACTGTAAAGTGATCTGGCGATTGCGGTCCAAAGTAGTGTGATAAACTACTTGTTCCTCTCTCTTCATTGACGGTTCCGGTTCGGCATCGGTCAAGAGGCTGTTCTGAGGTAGTCTAACTCGTATCTTTAAGTCAGATCCCGGCGTTCCAGGTTGTTTCTGTATCATTAGAGAGTATTTTCCTCTGTTGCCGTTCCATTGTATCAAATCCGATGGGATTTTCCAATGAAGATAGCGGGAACGCGTTTCGCCCAGCGGTAGCAGGCTCATAATCCCCATAACAGTCCAGGGGCCTTCAGCCGCTGGATGTACCTCAATTTCTCCTGAGACAGGCCCTCCAAACTGTAATAGGTTGTTAGGGATCGAGGTTTTCGTAGCATCCAACAACTGGCTGTTTTCCGGGGTGTAGATTCTCAAGTAGTGCCAATAACAGCGCTCTATCATTTGCTCATACGTGGGATCGTAACGAGGTTCGGGGTCGCAGGGAGTCTTGACTTGGCTGGTGTGAGTATAGACCAAGGTCAATTTGCCCTGGGGAGGGGAAGTGTGTAAATCGACCTCATACGTGATTGATCTTTGAACGTTGACGTTGGCTTTGTTGTAGCCTACATTAGCATCCACGACCATCAAAAAGTCACCCTCTCCGCGATGGAGAGCCCCGCTCCAGCCTCTTTCAGCCATCAGATTCGCAGCTTGGGAGTCTGTGAAATAGATGAGCAGATGTTTTTTCTCTAATAGATCCAGCGAAGTAGAAAGAAGGTCGATCCAATCTACATTTCCACTTTGTACTTTTTGCCAGACCGATTTGGCGATTACCCCCATGAACGCTTTCCGTTGCCCCCATTCCCAATCACGGATATCGCCGCTATCCGGTGCCCAGGCCTCTCGCATATAGCTCACAAGGGTATCACCTGTTATGGGGTCATTTGCGCCTTCAATTGAGAGCGGTCCTATGGCTTCAGCGATTGCTTGCACGGCGTGTTGATCGACAGCGACGACGCCGTTGATTGTGATAGGGTAACCAGGACGATAGAGTTCAATTGCTTGTTGAGCTGCTGTTGGAAAATCGGGCGACCAGTTGCTATCGCGAAAGACCCATTGATCAATGCCCATGTACCTTTGAATCGGCTTCGGAGGATAGGGATACGGCTTGCTGAAATCATCCACGGCATAACTATCCCGAAATGTCATAGTGATGATCTGACCAGCCTTGATGTGGACTTCGCCAACGCCGCTGATAAATCCTCCGCCTGGTCGTAATTCCTCTTCATTGACCGCCAAAATCAGATAGGTCCGGGGCTTCTCCATTCCCATAAGGTCTACCGCAATTGGGGAAGCTTTCAGTCCAGTTTCCAGCAAAGGCAGTCCTTGCTCCAATAGGGCTGCTCTCTCCGCCAGCCAGGAAGAGAGGACGGTCTGGTCGATCTGTTCCCAGGCTTCTTGGGCCTCTTCAACAGCAGGTAAAGCTTCTTTCAGGTTGGATTGTTCCAGGATATGGGCGATCTGTCCCAGCGAGAGATTGTCGAGGTTATCTGGAATTCCATCTTCTTCCAACGTTTTTAGTGCCGGTCTCATCGCCTCACAAGCTGTTGCCCCGACTTCGGTCAATCTTTCTCCCGTTGCTAGTATATGGGGGGTTGCTTGGATATCCCCGCCTATCCTCGGCAACCATCCCAGCAATGATGACGTTACTTGCAGTGGCCCATAAACTTGTCGACGGAGTGTGTTCACATCATCATGGATGTTTTGTATCTGATTGCAGGCCTGGCCGAGGTTAACAGATCCCGGTGTTTCTACCATCGCCTCCAACTGACCAAGGTGAGACTGCAGTGATACGACTGTTCGCACGATGCGGATACTCCACAAGGCGAACGGCAAAATGATCAGAAGGGCCAGAGCCAACTTGATGCGTTTGACAGTGAGAAGTCTCATAAGAAACTTAATACTAGCATGATTTACGTCACGTGCAAGAAATCGGGGTTCAGGCAATCGAAGCACTTAGGCACACCAGGTTGCCACCAATCCTGTTTGCCAGGCGCGTCAACCCCGGCTTCGTTTGCCTTGTTCGCGTCTAAGCACACCCTGCGGTATAGACGACCTATTCCGAAAATAAGAGCTCCTACGTGGCGGCGGGCTGAAACTCGATGCGCACGACGCCACCGGTGAGCTTTTCCATTTCACCGGTCAAGTACGCGAGTTTGCTCTCCTTGTTACGTTGGTCGAAATAGTCGCCGCCTAACTCTCGGTACGGTTCTTGCTTGGACAACATATGCCACAGACTGACCAAGATCGAATGTGCGATAGCAACAATAGCGCGTTTCTTTCCGCACCGGTCCTGGCTCCCAGAACGCTTGCGGTAGGGCTTCTGGCACCGTAGATGCTCGTGAA
>CAYYTU010000067.1:0-14601 GCA_964474655.1 uncultured Anaerolineales bacterium | reverse complement strand
CACTCCTCTTGCTCTCGTTTCCAGGTCAGCTTGACGGTGTAGTTCGCCTCGGCGCCGGCCTTGGCGACGGCGAAGTTGCCCACTTCCCCCATCGCCTTCAACCCGAAGGTGACCTCTACCTCGTCGGGTGGGTCGGAGAGGCCGCGCAGCTTGCGAATGAACGCATCGGCGTTGCGGCGAACCACGTCCAGCGCGTCCTCAAACGTGATCTGGACCTTGGTGACCGTCTCCTCGAGCTTCCCCGGGCGAGCGGCTTTGGTCACGCCGCGGCGATAGGTTATGTCTTCTTCGTCCTCCTCAATTTCAATCAGAATTACGCCGTCCTCCTCAGTCTCAAACTGTAGATAGCGCGTCATCGTCTGGCCTCCTGGTCTCTGGTTCTATGATCAGGCGAATGGGAATTATACCATAGCGTCAAGTCATCGCTGGGAGCAGCATCGGGGGCAATCATGGCCTAAAGACGCGAGCGTTTACTTCCACCGGGCGATCTAGCGTCGTTGCCACGTCCTCGGGCCACATCTCGTCAAGCGACTGGCCCTCTGGACCGCCGAACATCGCCGCTGGCAGAACCACCACGTCGTTCAAACGCTTTGCCGGCAGCTGCTCAATCACGTCTTGGGCCGTCAGCAGCCCCGCCACCGTCACCGTCTGGCCGAAGAAGCGGTTGACGACCGGGAAGACTTCGACCGGTGTATCTTTCAGGGCAGCGCTCAGCGTGGGGGCGAAAAGCGTGCCGGTCACCAGGGTAGCGGGTGAGCTGGAATGGGAATCTCTAAGCTGATCGACCTCCGTATTCAGAAAGCGTCGCACGAGCCCGACGCCGTTTTCGGTCAGGTCGAGCCCGTCGTAGGCCGTCAGCGGTGGCACGGTTTCGCCCAGGCGCAGATACCACTCGTCGGAGAGATAGGCGAAGGCGGCGCTCAGATCCTCTCGCAGCCGCGTTTGCCATTCGAGCACTTGCTGGGAGACCTCCTCCATCTCGTCCAGGGTGAGCAGGCGGCAATCGCCGCGGTGGTACTTCGTCAGCCCCACCGGCACCACGCTGAGAGAGCGCACGTCCGGGTAATAGGCGACCAAGTCGGCAATGGAGCGATCCAGATGAGCCCTATCGTTGATGCCTGGGCGCACCACGATCTGTGTGTGGACCTCGACCCCGATTTCGGTCAGGCGCCGTAGCTGATCCAGGACGTCCGGCGCGTCGGGGTTGCGCAAGTAGCGGCGGCGCAGCGCGGGCTTGGTGGCGTGGACCGAGACGTAGAGCGGGCTGAGGTGCTGTTCCTCGATGCGGGCCCAGTCGGTTGCGGTCAGGTTGGTCAATGTGATGTAGGTGCCGTGGAGGAAGGAGTAGCGGTAGTCGTCGTCCTTGAGGTAGAGCGAGGGGCGCAACCCCGGCGGCATCTGGTCCACGAAGCAGAACTCGCAGCGGTTGTTGCAACGGCGGATGCCATCGAAGGTCGGTTCGGTGAACGAGAGCCCCAATGGTTCATTGAAGCGCCGCTCGACCTGGCGGGTGAACGTCTTGCTCGCTCGCCGCGCCTCCAGCGCCAGGTAGGGCTCGGCGGCGTAGAAGCGCACGTCGATCACGTCGCGCAGCTGGTGCCCGTTGATCGCCAGCAGCGCGTCGCCGGCCCGCAGCCCGGCCCGCTCCGCCAGACTATGCGGGTGGACGGCTTCGATCAGGCCGGCGGGCATCCTTGCGATTCGACCAGGCGCACGACTTTGGTCTCGACCTCTTCGATGCTGAGGTGGGTCGTATCGACCACGATGGCGTCGGCGGCGACGCGCAGGGGAGAGGCCTCGCGGTTGCTGTCGATGGTGTCGCGCCGGCGCATAGAGCTCAACACGGTGTCGTAGTTAGTCTCTTTGCCGCGCGCTTGCAGCTCTCGCCAGCGACGCTGTGCCCGCTCCTCGACGCTAGCGTCGAGGTAGATCTTGAGGTCGGCGTCGGGGATCACGACGGTGCCGATATCGCGTCCTACCATCACCACCGGCCCTTTCGCCGTCACGCGCCGTTGCTGCGCGACCAGTGCGCGCCGCACGCCGGGGTAGGCCGATACGCGCGAGACGTGGGCGTCCACCGCCGGCTTCCGGATCTCCCAGGTGATGTCCTCATCGTCGACCAAGACAGTATACTGACGCCCGTCGTCGACGTCAGGATCGGTGACGTCGATGTGCAGACGCTCCGCCAGGGCCGTGATGGCTTCCTCGTCATTGATGGTCACGTCACGATCCAGTGCCGCCCAGGTCACGGCGCGATACATCACACCGGTATCAAAGTAGAGAGCTCCTAGCCTTTGGGCCAGCAGCTCTCCGATGGTGCTCTTGCCCGATGCGGCCGGGCCGTCAATCGCGATGGTCGATGGTTTCATACCCCCTACCAGCGCTCGTGCCGTACCAGCTCGCCCATGTCGCGCCGTTTCTTCGGTTTGGGCTCGTCGTCGGGGTAGCCCAGCGGCGTGAAAGCGATCGGTTCTACATTATTGGGCAGGTCCAGCACCTCGCGCGCAGCATCGGGATCGAATGCGCCGATCCAGCACGTGCCCAACCCCAGATCGGCCGCTGCCAGGATCAGGTGATCCATTACGATGGCAACGTCGACGTCGACGTAGTTCTTTCCATCCTCCCGGCGCGTCCAGGCTCTCGTCGGCAGGCCGACGGCGGCGATAATCAGCGGCGGCTGCACGAACCACTCTTTGTCGTAGACGCGCTCCAATTCCTCTTTGCGTCCTTCTGTGTGAATCACGATTAGCTGGAAGGGCTGGCGGTTGGCCGCGGTTGGCGCCAGTCGGGCCGCCTCCAGCACTTGTTGTAGCTTCCCCTCTTCGACGGGGTCGGGCTTGTAAGCCCGCACGCTGTATCGCGCTTCGATCAGATCGAGAAATTCCATCGGTTACCTCCTCAAGTCAGTCTTCATCAATTAATTGTTGCAGGCCATGCGGCTGGTCGTCTTTTGACGTCGGCCAGGGGTAGAACGAATCCCACCACTGGGTGCCGTCGACGCTAATGCCGCCGACCCACGTTTCCCAGTGGAGGTGCGCGCCGGTGGAGAGGCCGGTGTTACCCACGTGGCCGATGATCTCGCCTTGTTCGACCTTCTGGCCCACCTCAACCGCCATCGACGAGAGATGCCAGTAGCCGGTCAGCACGCCCCAGCCGTGGTCGAGAACGATGGCGTTGCCTCGCACAGTCAGCGGCTCGACCAGAGAGACGGTAGCGCTGGCCGGCGCGTAGACCGGCGTGCCTCCTGGCGCTCGGAAGTCCACCCCGGAGTGGTAGCTTGTGTAGGGGCTGCCGTTGTAGGAGCGACGTGATCCGAAATAGGAGGAGACGTTGCCCGCACATGGTTTCCCGAAGGTAGTATCCCACCGCCGCTCTGGCGAGAAGGTGTAACGCACGGCGTCCAGGCGTTCCTTCTCCATCGCAACGATGTTGGGATCGAGCAGGCTCGCCGATACGTCGATGCGTTCGTAGCCGAAGCGTTTATCCTCCACCACCACGTCCGCTGTGATCTCCGTGGTCTGTGCATCTCCATCGGTGGCGGTGATGGTCAGCTCGTAAAGCCCTGGTTCTGTGAAGACGTGCACGCCCATCAGACCGTAGTAGACGCCATCTTGCTCGCCGAAGCGTAGCGGTTGATCGAATAGCTGGCCCTCCAGCGTGACGGGTTTTGTGGTTCGCACGGTGACGACTATGGTCTTTCCCTGAACTACCGGCAGCGGGCGCACGTCCACGGCTAGAAAGGGATCGGGCAGTGATCTCTCTTCTCCCTGGGGCACGCTAAGTAATTGACCGACGTAGATCAGGGCCGGGTTGGCGATGTGGCTCCTCTTGGCCAGCGCCCACGGGGTTATGCCGTAGCGGGATGCAAGGCGAAATAACGTGTCGCCGGGACGCACCAGGTGGATGCCGCTTTTTGTCTCTGCGCTGTTCAGGTCACGTTCCGGGACGCGGATGACTTGTCCCACGTGTATGGCATTGGGGGAAAGCATACCGTTGAGCTGGGCCAGGGCCCGCCAGGTCGTGTGATAGCGGCGGGCAAGAGCATTGAGCGTATCGCCGGCCTGTACGACGTAAGGGGCCGTGGCCTCTCGATCGACCTCATTGCGTTCACCGGGGATGGTCAGTCGTTGCCCGACGTAGATGCTGCGCGGGTTGGGCAGGCCGTTAGCGTGTGTGACGGCGTCCACCGTCAAGCCGTAGCGCTGGGCGATGGTCTGGAGCGTTTCGCCGCGTTCTACCACGTGTACGTGCGGCGGTTCGGCCGATTGAGTGGGCGCAAAGCCCAACGAGGTCAGAGCAAGTGTGGCGACCAGAACCAGGGCAATCATCGACCTTCTAGTCATCCCGGAGCCCTCCATCGAAGCGAAGATGATCTCCCACTTCCACGCGATCGAGCAGGCGGGGCGGTCCTTCAAGTACGTCCCGCGCTGGGGCGCGAGGCGCATAAAGGGGCCGGAATGGACGCGCCAGTTTGGCGTCCACTACGCGCCCGTCGCTATTTAGCCAGATCGCTGCAATGGGGAAGAAGACGAAAAACATATGTATGGTTGTATCAAGGCGGTTTTCGCGCTCGCCAACGAGCAACAGCCCCTCGTCGTCTTTCAAGGAACGCCGGAAGGTCAACCCGCGCAGGTGACAGAGAAAGGTCTCGCAGCGGCGTACGCGCCTCAGGATCTGTTCACCGCGCGAGGCGTTCCACACTTCCAGGGCCATTTTAGCTGACAAAACCTGTGTCCAATCTTGTGGGGGGCAGTGCTACAATTTGTAGCCGATCGCGCGGAGCAGGGCCTTTCGCTCCTCGACATCTTTTTCTGTCTCAACGCCCTTGGTTTTGACGCCGTCGATCACGCCCAATATACCCCGTCCTTGCCCCGTCTCGGCCACGATCACCTCGGCTGGATTAGCGGTGGCGCAGAAGATGCGACAGACTTCGGGGACGCGCTTGACGGCGGTGAGCACGTTGATGGGGTAGAACCCCTCGCCGAGGAAGATGATGAAGCTGTGCCCCGCGCTCAGCGCAAGGGCGTTTTTCGTCGCCATCTCGATCAGGTCATCATCCGTGCCTGTCGTCCGCACCAGGGCCGGCCCTGAGGATTCGCAAAAAGCCAGGCCAAAGTCGATGCCCGGTACTGTGCCTACCAGAGCCTCGTGAATGTCCTCCACTGTCTTAATGAAATGGGATTGGCCCAAGATGATGTTCAGTGCCTCTGGTTTTTCAATTTGAACCACCTCAAGTTCCATCATTTACCTCCGATATAAGCCAAGCAGCGATGGTCGGGGACCTGCCCGAGCCACCGCATGCACCGTCGATCGGCTATGTCTGAAAAGTTATGTGAACGTCAGATCTGATTCGCTAGAACTTTATCCACGCTTTCTAGGAGCTCCTGGGGGCTGAACGGTTTCGTGATGTAGTTGTCCACCTTGGCAATATGGACGCCTAACACCTTGTCGATGCTTTGAGCTTTGGCGGTGACGACGATCACTGGAATATCTCTGAGGTCTTCGTCGGCTTTCATCTGGCGGTAGACTTCCCAGCCGTCGATATCCGGCATCATCAAGTCTAGTAACACCAGGTCAGGCTGGAGCTCGCGCACCGTATCAA
Source organism: uncultured Anaerolineales bacterium (assembly GCA_964474655.1). Classification (GTDB taxonomy): domain Bacteria; phylum Chloroflexota; class Anaerolineae; order B4-G1; family B4-G1; genus CAYYTU01. The sequence goes on along the minus strand of CAYYTU010000067.1, from coordinate 8,999 downwards.
TGCCGTTGCGCCCCCCAACAGCACCCACCAGCTTAAACTCAGAGCGTCGTAGGATGAGCTTAACCAGGTCGATCATTTCAGGTTCGTCTTCGATACAGACAACGACCTTTTTTTCCTCCGCCATTCGGATTCCTCCTTGGTTGCGGTCTTTCGATGATCTGACGAGGCGTCAGATGCTGATTGACGTTGGGGGAAGGGTATCTTCCAGATCCGCCGGGCTATTTTTCTCAGACGTTACTGATCCGACAATGTGAATTTTAACCGTTTCAAGTACCCCATAGAGCGTGTTAAGACTTTCAGGGGATCGTGTTCAGTTAGCTCCTGCTAGAGGTTTCGAGAAGGCCCGCCCCATATCTACCTTCGAGGAAACGCGCGATCCCTTTCACTCCTGAGGCCGACTATTGAGAAGGTGCCGTCGCGTCGCGTAGTTCTTCCTCGTACGATCCTGGGTCAGGATCAGTATGTCCTTACCGAGCTAAAGTGTACCACCATCTTGTCCCCAAGTCAAACGGCGGGAGGGAAGGGCAAACGAAGCAATTCCAAAGCACCCTAGACGCATTAAATTGCCTACAGGTGCGTTTACCGAGCGTATCAACCCCAGCTTCGTTTGCCCTGGTTGGGTTGAGAGTTGCATACCTCTTGGAGTACGATATAATTGTTGCTGTGCGTGAAGAGCGAGAGACATCAACCCTGAATCTTCTACGGCATTCTCTGGTGGTTGAGATGTGTCAGAAACCTCAAAGGTTCACACGCACAAGGGTATTTTGAGTACGAACGACGATAGAAAAGCTGCCCAACCCGGTGACCTGGCTCTGCTCGTTGGACGCGATGGCAAATCGTTTGTCCTTCGGCTGGAGCCTGGAGCCGATTTTCACACACATCGAGGCTCTATCAACCACAACGACCTGATTGGTCGCCCCTGGGGGACAGACTCCTCCACCCATTTGGGCTTTCCTCTTCTCTTGCTTCGTCCTTCTCTTGATGATCTGGTGTGCAATCTCAAGCGCTCCACGCAGATCGTCTATCCCAAAGACGCGGGTTATATTCTGGTGAAGCTGAATCTGGGGCCGGGCTGCCGCGTGATCGAAGCTGGTACCGGGAGCGGGGGCTTGACTCTCGTCTTCGCCAACGCTGTCGGGAAGACGGGGCGTGTCTTTACCTACGACCATCGACCGGAGATGCAACAGCTGGCTCGTCAGAACCTGGAGCAAGTGGAGTTGGACGAGCACGTTACGTTCAAGACGCGCGATGTGGTGGAGGGCTTCGACGAACGCGACGTTGACGCCGTCTTCCTCGATCTGCCGACCCCCTGGGATTACCTTCAGCAGGTCCATCAGGCCCTCGTGGGCGGCGGGTTTTTCGGTTGCCTTGTGCCGACCGCCAACCAGGTGGTCCGTCTGCTCCGCGCCCTGGATAATCACCACTTCGGTAGGATCGAGGTAGAGGAGCTGCTGCTCAGGCCCTATAAGACGATACCCGCCCGCTTGCGCCCTGAAGATCGTCTAGTGCCGCACACGGGTTACTTGATTTTCGCACGGACATTCTTACCGACGGAGGAATGAAGACATATGGGCAATCTGCGCCGACTGGTGATTGACGTATTGAAGCCACTGGAACCGAGCATCGTCGATCTGGTCCAGCTGCTGGCCTGCGTGGAGGGCGTTGACGGCGTCAACATATCGATCTACGAGATCGATCGTCGCGTCGAAAACGCCAAAATCACCATCGAAGGACATGACCTTGGTTATGAGGGCATTATCAACGTGATTGAGGAGAACGGTGGCGCCGTACACTCCATCGACGAGGTGGCGGCGGGGAAGGTACTTATCGAGGATGTGATTACTCCGCAGGACTAAAACTACAGCGAGCGTTCAGTTCGATAGGCTTACGAATCCCTCTATCTTATTTCGCAGATTTTTACTCAGGAAGTTCGTCGGCAAATCTAGAAATCGCGTTATCTGATTTTGCTACCCCATATATGGGTTTAATTTGTCAAAATAACCCAGATGTGGGGTTGGGCAAATTAAGATGCCGAATTGTGTGATCCGGGACGGACTCCCTGGTACTACAACGAGATTCATAAATGATTTTCGGGCTACAATGTGCGTCATTTGATTTTGTCACCAAAATCCCTTTCCCGGCCATCAACTTGATTGCGATTAGCAACCTAAACCGCAAAGTGCCAATGCTAATCCCAATAAAGCGAAGTGAAATTGTTATGATTGCAGAAAAGGTGGCCGCAACAGTCAGTTTGGGCACAGCAAGAACACTTTTTCTAGTTGATGAGGGCCTCTATCAGCACTGAGCTGGCGAGAGTGCCACCAGACTGGCAAAAGTGCCTTCCATCCTGGACAAATTCAAATGACGCAGGAACCTTGCCAGACGAAGGGAAAAATCATTTATGAGATTTCAACGAAGTTGATCCCTCGATAGTCATTCTGAGCCGTTCGGCTGAGCTCACGCCGAAGCCTATCGAAGGATGACGGCTTGGCGAAAACCATACCCTTCGACAGTCTTGAGATGCTTGCCATATCAAGGTCTCGTTGTAATAACTTAACTCCTGCAATTTAGCGATTCCAGACTTCTGAAGTCTCTGCTCCTCAAAAATTTGAAAAGTGCAGGAGTCAAGGTAGTAATAGGAGATAGTATGAATCCAGTTTGGCAAATTGTGACCATACTTTTCTTTGCCATTCTCAATGGAATCCTGGCGATGTCAGAAATCGCCGTCGTCTCGGCCCGACATGCCCGGCTGCGACAGAAGGCCGAGGCGGGAGACGAACGGGCTCAGGCGGCTATGGAACTGGCGGACGATCCGACGCAATTTCTCTCCACCGTCCAGATCGGCATCACGCTGGTCGGCATTTTCGCCGGCGCTTTTGGAGAGGCGACGTTGGCGCGGAGCATCGCATCAGGATTATCCCAGATCCCCATCCTGGCCCCCTATGCGAAGGCCATTGGCTCCGGCATCGTGGTGGTGAGTGTCACTTATATCTCTCTGGTGATCGGCGAGCTGGTACCCAAGCGCTTGGCGCTAAATGACGCCGAAGGTGTAGCTTCCATCATCGCCAAGCCTATGCAGACCCTCTCGGTCTTCGCCCGACCCATCGTCTGGTTGCTCAGTGTTTCCACTGAAGCCGTGGTGCGTCTATTGGGAGTCACCCCCTCACAAGAACCCTCCATCACCACCGAGGAAATTGAGGTCATGGTGGAGCACGGAACCGAACTGGGGGTCTTCGAGAAATACGAGCGCGACATGGTCGAGAGCGTCCTTCGGCTGGATGAATGGCGCGTCGACGCCTTTATGACCCCCCGGACGCAGGTCTCTTGGATCGACGTGGAGGACCCGGAAGAAGAAACCCGGGGCAGACTTCTCGAAGCCCAACATTCCCGCTTCCCAGTGATGGAAGGTGATCCAGATCACACAATCGGCATCCTTTATACCAAGGACTTGGTCGTACGCCAGCTGAAGGGTGAGCCTTTCAATATCAAGGCTTCTCTGCGCCCTGTCCTCTTCGTCCCAGAGAGCATGTCAACGCTGCGAGTACTCGAGATTTTCAAGCAAGAGGGCCGGCATATCGCTCTGGTAACGGACGAATACGGCAGTGTCCAGGGCATGGTCACCGATATGGACATTCTGGAGGCCATTGCCGGGGAGATTCCAGCGGAAGGGGAGCCAGAGGAGCCGCAGGCCAAACAGCGTGACGATGGCACCTGGCTCGTCGATGGCATGTTGCACGTCAATCGCCTCTGGGACATCCTCAACCTCAAAGCCGAGATGGAGAAGGAGTACCGTGGCTATCAGACCGTGAGCGGCTTCGTGATGGCCGAGCTGGATGGTCTTCCCACTGAGGGTAAGCGCTTCAGTTTTCACGATCAGCAATTCGAGATCATCGATATGGATGGTCGTCGGATCGACAAAGTGCTGGTGATACCGGGGGGGCGAGAGGAGCGTGATTCCTCAGCACAGGCGGAAAGTTCGCCGTCCGATGGGGAGATTGAAGATAAGAAGCAGCCCCAGCTGGTTGCGGGCGACGATTGGCGAGAATAGCGGTAAGTAATTATCAAAATGATGAACAACCCTAGAGAACAACTGGCCCGGCGCGTGGAGGAGATACAGGAATACGGTCGCATCACCGGTTTCTGGAAAATCGCCCGTCGCGCGCTGGCGAACAACGGTTTCGACGGTGTGCTGACGATGATCGGCGTCTTGATGGGCAGCTACCTGGGCAACGTCCACGATGCGATCCTCGTCATTCGCATTGGTGTGGCCACCTCCATATCGATCGGCGTCTCTGGCCTCTGGGGCGCCTATCTGGCCGAGTCGGCCGAGCGCGGACGCGAGCTGACCGAGCTGGAGCGCATCTCGCTCACGGACCTGAGTGATACGAAGATTGGCCGGGCATCCCGTATGGCGGTCTTCATTGTCTCTGCCGTCGATGGCTTGTCTCCTCTGGTCTTCTCGCTGATCGTCCTGATTCCGCTGTTTTTCACCCCGCTGATCGGCGATATTATCATCAGCTACGCTATCTCTATGGTGATTGCTCTTTTGAGCCTCTTTGGCCTGGGGGTGTTTCTGGGTAACATCTCCGGTCGCAGTCTGATAGGCTATGGGGTTCGGACCACGGTGGCTGGCCTCGTGGCCATCGCGATCAACTGGCTGCTGCCTACTGAGGTGTAACACCTTCCGGTGAGACTCCTCCCTTCCGAAACCGCAACGCTTGCTTGCCTGGCGTGTTTTACTTATTGGCAATCAAGTAGGGATTTATTAATGTCCGCGCACGCTCGGTCGAGGGAGATGTGCGGCAGCGATCTTGTCAAAAGGAGGCATCATATGAGCAAACAGCAAGTCGCGGTGGTGACGGATAGCACGGCGTACCTGTCTCAGGAAGCGTTGAATGGCCTTCGCGTGCCGGTGATTCCGCTTTGGCTTATCTGGGGTGAGGAGCGCTACCGGGATGGGGTGGATATCGACCCCGAGACCTTCTATGAGCGCTTGCAAGATGCCCAGTCCTTTCCCACCACATCCCAGCCCTCTGTGGGCGAGTTCGTCGATTTCTACCATCGCGTCGCCGAGGAGATGGAGACGGATACCATCGTCGGGGCCTTTATCTCCAGCGGGATCAGCGGGACTGTCAGCGCCGCTCGCTCAGCCAAGAAGCAGATCTCCGATCTTAATGTCACCGTGATCGATTCGCGAACCACAGCGATGGGGCTGGGATTCGTCACGCTGGCGGCCGCTCGCATCGCTGCCTCCGGCGGATCGGTGGATGAAGTCGTCGCCGCTGCCAGAAAAGTGCAGGAAAGCCTGACGGTGTTGTTCGTGGTCGATACGTTGGAGTACCTCCATCGCGGAGGACGTATCGGTGGCGCCAAGCGGCTTCTGGGGTCGGCGCTCAATATCAAGCCCTTGCTCGATCTGGAGTCTGGCTGCGTCGAGCCGCTGTGTCAGGTGCGCACCAAGCGCCGGGCCGTCAGGCGCCTGCTGGATGTGGCCGATGAGCGCTTAAACGGAGATGCAATGGTCGAGGCGTGCGTCGTGGACATCGACTCGCCAAAAGAGGGCGGTGAGCTGGCCCAGCGGGTGGACGAGCGCTTCCACCCCGATCGGGTTTACCAATCGGCCGTCAGTCCTGTCATTGGCGCGCACGCCGGACCGGGCACCGTCGGCCTGGGATTTTATACTGATTGTTGACCGCTGCGTGCATATCGACGAGTTGGGCTCGCTCAGCTTCAGACGGGTAGCTATTCACTTTGATATTCGCACTTATATGGAAGGCTTGATGGTTGGATTCGCCTGCGACGACCGCGCTCTTGTTAGCGCGGTCTTTTTTTGCCACTCTGGCTTCGCGAAGGCCAGCCGTAGAGATGACAATCCCGTGTGGGTACTGTACAATTAGGCCGTATCCAATGTCAGCAGTAGCGCAAGAGTCAACCCGTTGTTCTCCGTAGTGGTAGACAGCGATGATGTAGGAGGTATCTCGGCCCCCCGTAGTGGCGTAGGCCCCTACGGCCCTATGCCAGACGGCGATAGTTGCGTTCCGGAGAACCCTCCCACTTCCGATTATACTAACGACATTAGGGCCGTATCCACTTCATACCGATCACATAGACTGAGAGACGAGGTAATATGACATTCACATCCAAGTTGAAAAATGCTCAAGCGACTAATAATTCGTGGCTTTGTGTGGGACTGGACCCGGTGATGGAGCGGCTGCCGGAGGCAGTCACCGCCGCCGATAATCCCTTCCTGACGTTTGGACGGGCCATTGTCGAGGCGACGGCCGACCTAGTCTGTGCCTACAAACCCAACCTGGGCTTCTGGCTGGCGGAAGGCCCGGCCGGGATCGAGGCGCTCCAGACGCTTGTCGCCGAGATCCCCGAGCAGATCCCCGTCATCCTCGATGGCAAGTTCAACGACGTGGGACATACCGCCGAGGCATACGCTCGCGCCGCGTTCGAGACACTGGGCGTGGATGCCGTGACCGCTAACCCCTATCTGGGCGTCGATACGCTGCGCCCTTTCCTTGGCGACGAGGCGCACGGCGTCTTCCTTCTGGCGCGTACGTCCAACCCCTCGGCCCCGAATCTGCAGGATCAGAAGGTGAATGGGCAGCCGTTGTATGAGACGCTGACCAGGTTGGCGGCTCGATGGGCCGATGAGCTGGCCGGGACGTGTGGCCTGGTCGTCGGCGCCACGTACCCCGATGAGCTGGTTCGGTTGCGCGTGCTGGCGCCCGAGCTGCCCTTCTTAATACCAGGCATCGGCGCTCAGGGCGGCGATCTGGCGAAGGCTGTGGCACACGGCCCCACGGCTCAGGGGGTTGGCCCGGTGATCAACTCCTCGCGCGGCATCATCTACGCCGGGTCGGGCGCTGACTTCGCCGAGGCTTCGCGCCGCGCCGCACGGGACCTTCGGAACCGCATCAATCAGCAACGGGAGGCGGCCCAATGATCCAGGAGCTATCTAACGCGCTGTTCGAAGCCGGCTGCGTCAAGTTCGGCGCCTTCACGCTCAAGTCCGGCCTCACCTCGCCGATCTACATCGACCTGCGGCTGCTGGTCGGCCATCCGCCGCTGCTGCGCGACGTGGCTCGAGCGTTGGCGGAGGAGGCCCGCGAGCTGACTTTCGACCGCATCGCCGCTATCCCCTACGCCGGTCTGCCTCTCGGTGTGGCGCTGGCGCTGGCGATGGATCGTCCGTTGATTTATCCCCGCCGCGAGGTGAAGGAGCATGGCACCAAACGGGCCATTGAGGGCCCTTTTGAGCCCCAGGAGACGGCGCTGTTGGTCGACGATCTGATCACACGAGGTGGCAGCAAGCTGGAGGCCATTGAGGTGTTGGAAGGCGCCGAGCTGACCGTCCGCGATGTGTTGGTTCTGATCGACCGCGAGCAGGGCGGCGCGAAGGATCTCGCCGAGCGCGGGTATCGCCTCCACACCGTCTGCACGCTCAGCCAAGTGCTGGACGCGCTAAAGGCGAGCGGGCGCATCACGGCGGCCAAGCACGCTGAGGTACTCGATTATCTGAAGGGATCGTAGGCCTGAATGGATGAAATGGATGAACATGACCTGAGCGTTGATCTCTGCGGCGTGCAGCTACCCAATCCGACGGTGCTCGCCTCTGGCATTCTGGGGTTGAGCCACGGTGTCCTGGCGCGGGTGGGGCGCTCCGGCGCCGGCGCGGTCACTACCAAATCCTGTAGCCTCAAGCCTCGCCCCGGCTACCACAACCCAACCGTACTCGATTGGGGGCCCGGGTTGATCAACGCCGTGGGCCTCTCCAACCCGGGCGTCGAGGTGATGGTGGAGGAGATTCGGGCTGCCAAAAAGCAGCTGGCGCCGCTCGGCGTGCCGATCATCGCCAGCATCTTCGCGGACACGATGTACGACTTCGGCCCGACGGCGCGCTTCATCGCCGACGGCGAGCCCGACCTGATCGAGGTCAACATCTCCTGCCCCAATCTGGACGATCAGTACCTGCAGATGTTCGCCGCCGATCCGTACGTCGCAGGTCAGGTCACCCGGCGGGTGAAGCGCGAGACGGACATCCCGGTGCTGGTGAAACTCTCGCCCAACGTGACCGACATCGTGAAGATCGCCAAGGCCGTGGTGGAGGCCGGCGCCGATGGCATCACGGCCATCAACAGCCTGGGCCCGGGACTGATCCTCGATATCGAGACCGGCCATCCGGTGCTGGCGCACGGCACCGGCGGCGTGAGCGGCCCGGCCATCCGGCCCATCGCCGTGCGCTGCGTGCGCGACATCTGCCAGGCGGTCGATGTGCCGGTGGTGGCGACGGGCGGCGTGACGACGGGCCGAGATGTGGTGGAGATGCTGATGGTCGGTGCCACGGCGGTCAGTATCGGCTCGGCCGTTCACTTTCGCGGTCTGGAGGTCTTCCGCGAGACGTGCGAGGAGCTGGCGGACTTTATGGAGCGGCACGGTCATGACGACCTGGCGGCGCTCCGGGAGAGCGCTCACGTCTGATCGCCGGCGCCTGAAGTCGCGGGCCCCTCACCCATTTCAGTAAGGAATCTGATCCGTTTCAGTAAGGAAAATAAATAGTAAGCGTTCAGGGATAGTGCTCTGGCGGGGTTTGATGAAGATTGAAAATTTAATCTGGGTATAGTTCGGCAATGGCACATCAGACTTCCGAAGTCTTCAAGAGGCTTTTTTACCGGTTGAGTCTTTATGAAAGCTGACTTTTCATGTGGTTCCAGGCCACTTTCTAGACTTCGGAAGTCTGGGTTGGTAACTATGCCATTGTCAAGATAGGCAGCCGTCCTTGCCGACGAATGAATTCGACGGCTAACACGGAAAACCCGTTGAAAACGGGTTCTGCACGCCGTTTCAGTGCGTTTTCAACGCACTTCTCGTAGTAGCCAGCGGTTTCAACCGTTGGCGAGCGAATGGAATCTATTACCGGATTATTTTCTTAAAGTTCCAGAGTGTTGCATAACTCTTTTCAACTATCTGATCGACGTCGTGTACCTTAACAA